>CAIMEY010000080.1 GCA_903840165.1 uncultured Myxococcales bacterium
CTTGGAACTGGAATTTACAGATACTTGGGCTGGCCTTGGTGCAGGTGTAGTTCGGGTCGACCGCGCAGTTGCTGCAGCCGTCCCCCGCGGTCTTGTTGCCGTCGTCGCAGGCTTCACTGCCGACGAGTAGGCCATCGCCGCAAATGGACGTGCATGAGCTAGGGGTTCCTGCGCAATTCCAGCCAGTTTCGACCTGACATGTCGCCGAGCAGCCATCGCCCGCCGCGGTATTCTTGTCGTCACACCCTTCGCTGGCCTTGATGAGGCCGTCGCCGCAAACCCCTGAACAAACAAAGCCATTGCCGCCGTAGCCAGGGTTGCACGTGCACGACAAGACGCCGGCGCTGCTGCCGCAAACGGCGTTGGCGTCACAGAATTGACCGCCCGTGCACTTGCCGGCGCTGCAGGCTTCGCCGCTGGTGCAGCCATTGCCGTCGTCGCAGGGAGCGGTGTTGCTCGTGAAGACACAGCCGCTCACAGCATTGCAACTATCTGTAGTGCAAGGATTGCCGTCGTTGCACGGGATCTTGGCGCCGGCGATGCAAATGCCGCTGCTGCAGCTGTCGCCACCGGTGCAGACGCTGCCGTCGCTGCATTGCGCTTGATTGTTGTTGTGCGTACAGCCAGTTGCGGGTGAACACGCGTCATCGGTGCAGACATTGCCATCATCGCAGTTGAGGTATTGTCCGCTGGCGCATTGGCCCCCTTGGCAACTGTCACCGGCCGTGCAGGCGTTGTTATCGCTGCAAGGCGCAATGTTTGCAGCGTGTTGGCAGCCAGCAAGGCCATCGCAGCTGTCGTTGGTGCAGGGATTGGTGTCGTCGCAACTGATTGATTTTCCGGGGACACAACTGCCGGCCGTGCAGACATCGCCGACGGTGCAAACGCTGCCGTCATCGCAGGGCCCGCTGTTGGCCAGGCTGCTGCAGCCGGTGATGGCGTCGCAACTATCGGTTGTGCAAGGATTTGTGTCGTCGCACACCTTGGCCTTGCCGGGTGCGCAACTGCCGCCCTTGCAGACGTCCTGGACGGTGCACACATTGTCGTCCGAGCAAGGCTGGGCATTGGTGGAGAACACACAACCACTTGATTTATCGCAGCTATCGTCGGTGCATGGGTTGGCGTCGTTGCACGTTACGGCGTTGCCACCGGTGCAGCCCTTGTCTTTGCACACGTCGCCCTGGGTGCACGGGTTGCCGTCGTCGCAGGCGAGGCTGTTGGCGGTACTCGCGCAACCACTTGAAGCATCACAGAAATCGGCCGTGCACGGATTGCTGTCATCGCAGGTCAGGACGCTGCCGGATGCGCATTGGCCGCCCTTGCAGACGTCATTTTGCGTACAGACATTGCCATCGCTGCAAGGCGCAGAATTGGGTGTAAATACGCAGCCATTGCTTGGGTCGCAGCTGTCGTCGCTGCAGCCATTGCCGTCCGAGCAGGCCAGTGGTTTGCCGCCCTTGCAGCTGCCTAGGGCGCACTGGTCGGCGGTGGTGCAGACGCTGCCGTCGTCACAGGGCGCGCTGTTGTTTGCGCTCTTGCAGCCGCCGATTGGGTCGCAATTCTCTGTTGTGCAAGGGTTTCCGTCATCGCAGCTGCTGGCCGCAGTCGGCTTGCAAGTTCCGCCGCTGCAGGTGTCGCCTTGGGTGCAGTTGTTGTAGTCGTCGCATTTGGCAGTGTTATTGCTGAAAATACAGCCTTTTTGTGTGTCGCAGAGGTCGTCGGTGCAGGGGTTGCCGTCGGCGCAGGGGAGTTTACTCGTGCCGACACAGGCGGAATTCTTGCACAAATCGCCGACCGTGCACGCGTCCCCATCGGTGCAGGGCAGCAGATTGGGCGCAAAGATGCAGCCCGATTTCGGTTCGCAACTGTCTGTTGTGCAAGGGTTTCCGTCGTCACAGGTGGTGACAGTGCCGGGCAAGCACAGGCCGCCGCTGCAGCTGTCGCCGACGGTGCAAACGCTGCCATCGCTGCAGGAGACGCCGTCATTGGCGCTGGACGTACAGCCCTTGACGGTGTCGCAAGTGTCGAACGTGCAAGGGTTCTTGTCGTCGCAGACCACCGGCGAGCCGACGCATTGGCCGTTGTTGCAGGTGTCGCCGCTGGTGCAGGCGCTGTCGTCCTCGCAGGCGCCCGGCTTGGGTGGGTGTTGGCATTCTCCGGCGATGCAGTTGTCGTAGCTACACGCCTGCTGATCGTCGCACATTCCAGAGGTTGGCTCGTCGGTTTGACCGTCGCAGTCGTCGTCCTTGAGGTTGCAGGCTTCGACCTCAGCGCTAGGTGCGTCGCAGGCTCCAAGGCCGATGGGGCTGCAAGTCCGCTTGCCCACACAGTTTCCAGCCGCGTTAGCGTTGCTGCACGACGTGACCAGTTGCAGACTGGCCGCGCGGGCATCGCAAAGGCATTGCAGGTCCGCCTTGACGCACTGGTTGCCTTTGACGCCGCCAATACTCGTTGTTTCTTTGCAGGAATAGCCGCCGCCGCAGTCGCCGTCGCTGCTGCATTTGTTGCCACAGAAGTTGCCGACCAAGCTGCCGCTGCCGTCCTTGTAGCCGACGCACCGGGAGTCGGTGCCGCCCAAAACGTTGTTGCAATCGCTATCTGCGGCGCATGGCTCGCACAGTCTGGGGTGCGAGGGCACGCACAGGTTGATGATGTCGCCGCCGGCCCCGGTGATTTGCGCGCATTTGAACCCCGAGTCACAGCTATCTGTGCAGAGTTTGGCGCATTGTTGGCCGCCTGCGGTCTCGATGCACTGCCCCGAATCGCATTGCTTGTTGTCCGAGCACGGGCACCCCGGATCAGTACAACCTGCGTCGCCTGCAACAGAATCTGTTGGTGGTGCAGCGTCGACCTCGGCTGCGTCGCTTGCGGAAACGTCGGGTAGCGCATCCCCAGCACTGCTCAATTCATCGTCGACGTCCGTGGCAGCCGTCGTGTCCCCTAGCCCTGGCAATTCGCCCGTATCTACAGAGGTTTGCTGCCCAACCTCGCCTGCACCGGCTGTGGCGCTGGTCGAGGAGCACCCCAAAGCCAAGCTGCACGCGGCCATCAGCCCAACGACCGACCAATATGCCCGCGCAGGTGGTGTCCAAGTTGTTGATTTATTTGTGTGATTGGCGATTGCTGCCTGCACTGCTTTGCGCCCCGTACACTCCACAGCAGCCCCCTAGGTACCTCTCACCCGAAGTTCCTTGCGGGTTGGAGGTACAGTGTTTGCTTCTCGTTTCAAGGGGGCGCGCCATCTCCACATGCGCTGCGCGCACCGCGGAGTCCTCTCCACTTTCGCCGTGCCAGACTTGGCACGGCTCATGCGCTGCGCGCACCGCGGAGTCCTCTCCCCGCCCGCCCGTGCGGGCTCACCCTGCGTTCGGCCGGGTCCCCGTCCGAAAGTCCACAAAGCCGAGTCCTTTGCGGCAACCCGGAAAGGACGTAGGGTTACGTGGACTAGGTGGCTCACCAGACTGCGAGCCTTGCTGCCGTGTACGCAACCCAAGCACGCGTGTCAAGGGCTGTTTTTCCTGCAACCAGCTCAGCAATCGCGGCCCCTGCGCCCGGGGCAGCCCTTTGGTGTCGGGCAGGGCACGGAACTAAGGCTCGCGACTCCGAGCCAGCCAAAACCGAACTTCACGGTCCAATTTGTCTTTAATCTTCGGGACAAATGGCCGCGCCAGTAGGGGAACGTCGATGTCCAGCACCACCTCGGTGTCGCTCACGTGCAGGCGCGGCGTTAGGCGAAAACCACCGACTTGCAGGTCCACCGTCGCTTCGCGTTCGCTGCGCCATGTACGTTTCATCTGTGCCCGCGGGTACTTATCGCTGTAGTGCGCAAAGGCTTCGTCGAGGATGGCGCGGGCCCGACTCAGCCCCAAATCATGAGCAACCACGTGATGTAGCGTCACAGCAAGGTCCTCCGCTCTGTCCGTCCAACCTGCCTAGTTGCCTGTCCGTATCCCAAGCCGAAATGCTGACGCCAGGACCCCAGACCGCAGCGTAAACGCCGGCGAAGGCTTGGCAAGTTTCTTCGGCGGGTCGATGCGGTCTTGAAGAAACAAGGGGTTACAACGCGGTACTACCGACTTTGGGCCGCACCCTGGCGGACTAGGCCCGCCGTCGCTCCGAGCCGCCGCTGCAAGGACGCAGCCAACGCCTCGCCGTCCAGTGGCACGCCGCGCACGCTGCACTGCAGGGCGGCATCGAAGCAGGCCCGCGTGAGATCCGCTGGCGTCAGGCTCAGTTGGGCAAGGTCATGAAAGTCCGGATCCTCCTGCGTAGTCCCCGCCGCGGGCATCTTGGCCTGCAACCAGTGATAAGCACAGCGAAGAATGCCCGCACGCTGATCTGGCGACACCTCGTCAAAGCGAACCGTGACATGGATACGTCGGCGCATGGCCGCGTCCAGACTGGCCAAGTTCGGCGCTACGAGTAACAGAAGCCCCGGAAAAGACTCGACTTCCTGCAGCAGGTGATTGACCGACAGGTTGGCATAACGGTCATTGGCCCCCGTCACCGCCACCCGCGCCGTCAAGAGGTCTTGGGCGTCCTCAAGCATCAGAGCAGCGCCGGAGCGCTTGATTTCACCGAATAATTGGCTGATGCGCTGTTCGGTTTCGCCAATCCACTTGGAAGCCAGCAGTGCTGGACTCACCAAGAACAGTTCCAGCCCCAGGTCGGCTGCCAGTTTGCGCGCGGCGGTCCGACGACCATGACCGGGTGGTCCTGAAAAAAGACCAATAACGCCAGATGCTTGCGTGCCGAGCTTGTTGCGAAACTGCCAGCGTAGGCGCAGGTCGCGCAAAGACGCCTCGGTGTACGGGCCCAAATGCAAGGGCAAGATGTCCGCGGGCAGCGCTGGCAAACGGCTGGCCAAATTTGCTGAACGTTCAACGGCTTGCACAGCAGTCGGTGCCGGCTGGGACTGGCCCCCTCTCGGGCCAGCAATCTGTCCCCGCCACGGCAGCAGACGGCAAAGGTCTTGGCCGGCAATGCGCTGGGTTTGCACCCAAATATTAGGTAGTTGCACGCAACCGGCGTAGTTGGGCGCGGCGATGCGCGTCAGCAAAAGCAGGGGCCAACCATGACGACGCGTCCGCGGGGCCAAAGCACCGATAACGCTAGCGACGTCTGGGTGCCGGCTAGCAGCAAAAAGCAGCAACAATACAAGCTGTTGCGAATAGGCGAGTTGGACGAAGGCCTGTTGCTGCCGCAGCGCCTGCAGAAGCGAATCCGTGGGTGGCAGGGGCACGGGCGGTGGCGGCGCCTGCCAGTTGAGGGTGTTGCCAAGGAATGCCTTAGCATGATTGAGATTTTCGTGATCCGATGGCTCGATGCCCGCCATCAGCCAGGGCTGCCATTGACGCAGGTACTGGGCCAAACTCATTCTTGCCCACTGCCGCAATTCGCTTGGAATGACAGGTTGTTGTGGCGCAGTCGTGGCCGGGATCGGAGTAGGAGGCGCGATAACTTTAGGCAAGCGTTGGAGAATTCGCTTGAGCGCGGCTCTTTGTCCCGGCGTGAACAGGGGCATCGGGAGGTCTATCGGCAAGCCGGCCTGCTGCAGCCTCTGGCGCCAAACGTCAACCGTATCGCCGTGTTGCGCTGCCAGTTGGTGGGCTGCAGGTTGCATCGTCACGATTCCATACCGCCTTGGCGGCTTTACAGCAGGCTGGCTGCCGTTCGCAGCACAAGGCGGCCGCGCTCTTGGGCCTCGGCCTGCGCAGCTTTATCCAACAATTCCAAGGTCAATGGTGAGTCTTCTACCGCGGCATAGAACGCAGCGCGCAGCACAGTGTTCTTGATTTCGCCGCCGCTGAACTCGTAGGCTTGGGCCAGCAAGTCAAAGGGCAGGTCATCTTCGCAGGGCATTTCCGGCGGAACCATCGATTCCCACAGCTTTTCTCGCTCATCCATGCCCGGCATGGGGAACTGAACGTGAAAGCGAATGCGGCGTTTGAACGCCTCGTCAATGCTGTCGGCGAAATTGGTAGTCAGAAAGACAACCCCTGAGTATTCTTCCATTTTCTGTAGAAGGAAGTTCACTTCGAGGTTCGCATAGCGGTCCACGCTGGAGCGCACCTCCGTTCGCCGTGCAAATAGCGAATCGGCCTCATCAAACAGCAAGGCGACGCCACCGCGCTGCCCCTGTTCAAACAAGCGGCCGAGGCGCTGTTCGGTTTCGCCGATATACTTGGACATCACCCGCGACAGGTCCACGCGAAACAGGTCCAGGCCCAATTCTCGAGAAATCATGCCGGCTAACATCGTCTTGCCTGTGCCAGGAGGACCAGAAAACAGACTCGTTAGGCCCAGGCCATAGTGGTAGCGCGCCGCAAAACCCCATTGGTGCAGGACTTGTTCACCGTGTCGGGAAAATGCAATAATTTCATGAACTGTTGCCATCAGCGGCTGCGGAAGCACCACATCGCCCCACTGGGCCCGGCTGCTCACGCGCTCAGCGACGTCGCCGACCCGGTGGCCAATACGTGTGCGACAAGACTCGGCAATTCGCTCGATATCTCCTGCCCGGGCACTGCCTTCGTGTTCGCTCGCAGTCTGCGCTATCTGGCTGGTCGTCAAAGGGAAACCAGACAAGCGCGACAAATTGCTCAGCCCCAGCGCCGCTTGGGTCGTCGCCGGCCAGGCGGCCTGCCAGATTTGAAGGCGCATCGGCCGGTCGGGAAAGGTCATCTGCACGGAAAACAGCTGCAATTCCTTACTAATCTGCGAAACCAGACTGGGTGTGTCTACCGGTGCAGCATCCTCGACCCACAAGCGTCCAGGCAGACTGCGCAATGCGGCGAGAACGGGTTGTAAGTCTAGGGAACGATTGACTTCTTCCGCAGCAATGCCGCCCAGGTACAGCACGCCGTCTTCGAGCACGGCCAGCAGTCCCGCTAGACGCAGCATGTCGGCAAAGGCGGATCCGTCTAGGGACGCACCCTCGCCACCACCGCGCCGCGTCGCGCCTTGGGCCCGCACCATGGCGAGGCCGACGCCCAAAGCCGTACTAGCTGCTTGCGCTATCATTTCAGCGTCTTCTGGCAAGGCGGTGTGCAAGCGAATCCGCGCCTCACCCTGTGCGCCGGCCTGCAGAACCTGCTCGACGTCCAGGGCGACGCTGGGCCAGGACCAGGTAGAAGCAGGCGTTTGCTTTGCGGCATGCCAGTTTAGCCACGCGTGATCGGCGCAGGCCGCCTCGGGCCCCTCAAGCAGCCAGAGCAAGACGGCCGGCTGTAGCTCAAGAAATTGAAGGTGTTGCCCACCATTATCATCGAGGCCCAGCACAACCCGGCGGGCAAACAAAGGATGGCTGGCGCGCAGCAGGCTCGCCGTAGTTTCTACTTGTGTTTCAAGGGGATCGAGCACGGACTGCGTGAAGATGCGCTCGACACCCTGGGCGTCACCCCAACCGGACAGCAAGCGCAGCGCGGACGCAACACGCGGACTTAGAGCATTGGCAAGCAGCAAAGCTAGAAGATCTTTGGATAAATCGTCGGTCGCAAGCAGGCTGACGAGTTTGAGCCAGCGCCTCGCCAGGGGGCCGCTCGCCGCCGGCAGCGAAGCCTGACGCGCCATTTGCAGTTCAATATCCAGTGCTTGTACGCGCGCAACCCGGTCTGGGGACCAGGGCTCTCCGTGCACCCATCGCTGCAATTCTCCTGAAAGAACAGAGGGATTACCGCTATCCGCCGGCTCAAACAGCGCCGCATGGCGTGCCAACAGAGCTCGGGCCCACGGAACGAACAGCGCGGCAGCCTGGCTGGTCGCAAGGCCTGGGTTCGAAGGGGCCATTTGCGGATTTTCCCCTGAATAAACGATTGGTTGCGCCGTCTCAGTCATGGAAACCTTGAGCGACGCAATCGGCCGCAAGTCCACTATTTCGCGCGGTTCCTCTGGCAGCGTCAAGCCCTGGCTTGGTTGACTTTGGCGGCGCACAGGCAGAGTCTGACAGTTCGGAGGTGTCTGATGCCACTAAAACTTACTGAAGCAGAAGCGATTTTCGCGCTGTTGCCGACTGAACAGCGGGCAATGATGAGCATGGCCGCAATTCGCACACCCGCGGATATGGCTGTATTTATTGGGATTGCTTGCGAAATTGCCGCGGATACCGGCCTTGGCTGTGAGCCGTCCGGAGAGGTCAAAGTTGGCCTAGCCTGGACGCCAACGCAGAGTCGAGACCACTTTGCGGCTGCAGCGAAAGCAGACCCAGCTCTGGCCAAAGCCGCTGATCGTGCATTGAAAACGGCCCTAACACGTGACCAACGCCTGCTCGCCATGGTGCGCGGCATCTACGCCGTGGGCTTGGCGGTGGACGTGCGGGTCGTGCCGGACGCCTAGCGGTTGACCGGACCTCGCCGGTGCTACGACAAAGAGCGCAGGGTCGCTTCGGGCAAAAGCTGTTGTGATCCGCCCGATTGCAACCAACGTAGTTGCATGATCAGCGTCTGGACCAACTGGGCGCTGACGGCGCTTTGGTCTTGGGCGGTATTGCGTAAATTGGCAATTTGATCAAGGTGATAGGCGACGCGCGACGCACGCAGCAACACGTCCACATCGCCCACCTGGGCCAAGGGCAGAGGGCCCGCGACGGCGCACCAGGCTCGTAAGAATTCGGCAGCAATTTCAGGCCTTACGGTGGGCTTACCGTCAAACGCCAGATCTCGCCAAATCACGGCCATGCGCAGCATAGCGGATAGCAAATCCTCCATCCTCACGCCAGCTTGGGCGAAATCAAAGTCAACGACGCTGACGACGTCCGTACCCTGCCACAGCGCATTGTGCCAGCCGAAATCGCCGTGAATCAGCGCAGTTGGCAAGTCGGTCAGGATCGTCTCAAGCCGCGGCAGCAGCGCGCAGAGGTGATCCCGCACGGCCGCCACCAAATCGTCGCGGACGCCAACC
>CAIMEY010000081.1 GCA_903840165.1 uncultured Myxococcales bacterium
CGCCTTTTGCACCAGTGGCCATCAGTGCGCAGCGGATGTCTGCACCACGGGAAGCTGTGTGGCCGGGCAGCTTTGGGCCTGTTCCAGCAATGGCGGTGGCTATGAACTGCCTAAAGCGTGCAACGACGGCAACGCCTGCACCACGGACGTTTGCCAGGGCGGGGCCTGCGCGGTCGCGGGGAACGTCGATTGCAATGATAAAAACCCTTGCACAACAGATATCTGCGACCCAGTCAAGGGTTGCCAATGGCTTGGGACAGCGACCGGGCCCTGCGATGACGGCAATGCCTGCACCAGCGGCGACGTGTGCGCCGGCGGCGTCTGTGCCGGGGTCTCAGCCAAATCCTGTGATGATGCAAATGCTTGCACCAATGATAGCTGCGATGCCTCGGGCTGCGTGCACAAGGCTCTAGACGGAACACCTTGCAACGACAGTAATTTCTGCACCACCGGCGACAGTTGCAGCGCGGGCATTTGCAAACCGGGGGCGGCTCAGGACTGCAATGACGGAATCGCTTGCACGGTCGACAGTTGCAACCCCGGCACCGGCTGCGTGTGGACGGCGCAACCCGGCTGTTCCTCGGTGGGCACCCCGTGTCTGACCAATGGCGACTGTACCGGTGCCGTTTGTGACGTCAGTACGCACGCTTGCACGGCGTGTCTGCAAAATAGCGATTGCGGAGCGGGCAAGCTCTGCCAAGCCCATGTCTGCAAGGCTTCGTCTGCATGCCAGTCGGACGTTCAATGCAAGGCCAATCAACAGGTTTGCAATCTTGGCCTCAAGCTGTGCGTTGACTGCAACAGCTTGGCCGATTGCGCGCTGGGCCAGCAATGCCAAGGTGGCGTCTGCGTCGGCGTCACCGCGTGCAAGACCAGCAAAGATTGCAAGAAGGTTTGCGATCTTGCCGCCAGCCAGTGCGTGGACTGCTTGGTCGATGACGACTGCCAGGCCGATCACTTCTGCAACGCCAAGGTCTGCCAGCTGGACGTGTGCAAGACCAATATTTGCGGCAAGAATAATCAAGTATTTCCATGCAAAGCCGACGGCGGCGGCTTTGACCTGCCGGTGTCCTGTGAAGATGGCGTTGTCTGCACGGTCGATACTTGTGTTGGCGGCGTCGGTTGCGCGCACAAGGGGCAATTCATCCCAGGCGGCGCGGACTTCCCTGGCAATGGCCTGGACGATGACTGCAACGGCCTAACCGACGAGACAACGACCTGCGACGCCCCGGGGACCTTGGACAGCGCAAAATCCAGTGATTACGTGACAGCCGTGGACTTGTGCACAGCCGTTACGGCCGATTTTGCCATCCTGAGCAGCCCCAAAGCAAGAGCAATTCGCGGAGATTTCGGCAAGAATATCAAGCCGATACTTGGGTCCCACCTGATCGCGATATCCACCGGCGTGGTGGCGATTCCCAGCGACCCTGGCTACGTAGCTGCAGCCAATGGCACCGATTTTAAGGTCACGGCCAATTTGCCCGCTACTCCAGCTGGTTGTGCGGCCGGGGGGCACGATCCGACCGCGTTTCACCTGCAGGTCAAGGTTCCGACCAATGCCACCTCGCTGAGCTTTGACTGGTTCTTGCTGTCTCAGGAATATCCCCAGTATTATCAACAGCAATTTGTCGATGTGGTCTACGCCGCCATCGCCGGCAAGGCCTATGCGGGTTGGATGCTCCTCGACACCAAGCAGAGCTGCGCGACCGTGGCGACGATGCCGTGGCAGACGCCAGCATCCCTGCAAGGTACTGGATTTGATACCAATGGTGGCACGGGGTGGATGATGACGACCGTGCCCGTGCTCCCGGGCGACACCGTGGATTTGACCTTTGCCGTGGCAGACAGCGGTGACGGTATCTTTGATACGTTGATGTTGCTGGACTTTCTGCGCTGGGGCGGTGGGGCGCTAAATTCGCCAAGTACTGTGCCCGTCAAGTAGGCAGCGCGACAGAAGAAATTGACCGCATCACGTCAAGCTTTCTTCACGCAGAAGGCGCGTTTGTCTAAAAGAAATAGGTAATTGCGGGCTGTTTTGCAACCAGAGAGCGGCAGGGATTTGCTTCTGCTGATTGCCTAGCGACGTCGGCGTCGACCTCGGCGATTGGCTCCGCCGTTCGGATCGCGGTCATCTGCATAGTCGTCGCCGCGATTGTCTCCGTGTGACGAGGCCGAATTCGAAACGGCAAAGTGCGACATGGCAAAGCGCAGGGCCACGCTGTCGTCCAGGTCGTCCTCTTCCTCGGTGCTGGCGAACAACAGATTGATGTGCTGCCTCTCCTGACGCAATTCGTCAAAAGACGGAATCATCATGATGTTGGGGTCCGGCCCCTTGTTGCGGTTGCCGTTGATGCGATCGAGTTCCACGTCGGTCTTGTTGGCCAAACGCAGCACTTTGCGGCCATCGAGGCCGTACATCGCCGCGACGGGGTCAAAGCTCGGCTGAGATTCTTCATAACTTACCGACCACTTGCGCCGCAGGCCGTCGCGATTGAACCGATTGCCACGGTTGTCGCCGGGGCGTTCAAAGGGGTCCACCTTGCCTCTTTGCTTGCTCGGCCGAGCCTTGGCTGGCCCGGCTACGGTCGGCTGTGGCGCGGCTCGGGGCGCAGTATCGGCTGGTGTCGGCGTCGCTTCCACGACCGGTTGGGGGGCCCTAACCGTACGTTCTTGCCGAGGTCGCGGTGGCGCAGCCTGCGGTTGCTGATAGCGAGCCAGTGCGGCTTCACCGAATTCTGCAGGCCAGACGCGGCCAGAGCGCAGACCGTCGACCAAGGCTTCCTGCGTCATCGGCGGCGCGGCAAAGACGGTGGCTGCGGCACCAAAGCGGGCCTGACCAGGGCCAGCGGCCGAGGCACCCACGCAGGTTAGACGCGCGGACTGAGCCAGGGCCACCGTGCGATCATCGAGTTCGGGTAGGGTCACCAGGACGCCAGATACCGCCAAACCACTGGCAATTCCTGTGCCTGCTTCCACGGCATCGGCGCGTGGCACGGCGACAACAGCACCTCCCCGTTCTGAAAACACGCGAATTACGTCGTCCGCAAGCAGATCGCCGCGTTCTTTGGATGAGCCGATCGCCGCCAACCAAGCCGAAGACGTGAACCATTCATCGACGCAGCGGGGATAGCACAGCAGGACGCCAGCGTCCGTGTTGAGTTCGACAGCAGAAAAGAGCTGAACCCCAGTTGCTGCAGAAATTTCAGTAGTTTCCCCGAGAACGACGGGGGTCGCATGGCCCACCACCACCACGCCGTCCAGGCCCTGGTCGCGGGCTTGGACCGCAAGCAGTTCCACATCGGGCTGGCCGAACTCATTGAGGCTGGGACGCACGTGCAAGTCAATTAGGGCCGGTATCACGCGGACTCCATGCGGGGTGCAAGGGGAAACAACGTCCTGATTTCAGGACAACAACCTGGCCTATCGCCAAGTTGTCGTTGCGAAATTCGCGCTGGTCCAACTCAAGCGCCGGTTGGCCGCCGATAAGGGGCGGGCGGCGGCGGTGGAACAGCAAGCAGTGCATGAATCTGGCGTGAAATTCCAGTCGTATGGCTGGTTTGCTTCTTGCCGATGCACAGGACCCGAGCGCCGAACTCAGCGCTGGGGTAGGTGCCAGCTTCGAATCATCGGCTGGCAGCTGCGGCGCAAGTGTAGCAGAAGCGACCGGAGCCGCAACGCCCCGATCGGGGCACGGGTGCAGTGACTCGCCACGACGTGATGCGGAGCCCGTTCTTCAGCGGCGCAACTTGATCGCTTGCGGTGCCCCGGCCTTGGAACCTCGGAGAGTGCTGCCGTAATTAATTGATTTGCATGGAAAATCGATAGAACATTGCGGGCGATGGCTTCCGTATGGGGTGGTCACTGCCTTGACGGCCGCGGGGCAATCGGGTGCCATTGCGCCGCCGTCTCTTGGCGGTCTTGAGCAGGGTCGTGGACGTCCTCTATTCGCTGCCTTCAACGCCTAAAGCTGCCGCGTGCGCGCTGACGTTTGGCAATTTTGATGGTGTTCACCTCGGCCATCGCGCCTTGCTGACTCAGGTTTTGCAGGCCGGCGCTGGACTGCCGGGGCCGACCACGGTGGTCACCTTTGAGCCCCATCCCCTGCAACTGCTGCAGCCCGATCGCGCGCCCCGGGCGATTGACCCACTCTCGACCCGTTTGGCGCTTCTGGCCGATGCAGGTGTTCAACGCGCTGTAGTTCTTTCGTTTGATCGCGCCTTGGCTGCCGTAACTGCCCTTGATTTCGCCCAGCGCATCTTGGTGCAATGCCTAGGGGCCCAGCATGTGGTGTGTGGCCCCGACGTTCGCTTTGGCCACGGTGGCGCTGGTGATTCGACGCTGCTCAAGGCGATCTTGGCGGACGTTGGCGGTGATGTGCAGACTCACGCGGGCGTCGCTGTGGCTGGGGAAGCCGTGTCTTCTTCTAGAGTTCGCTCGGCAGTTGCCCGAGGCGATGTCGCCTTGGCGGCCCAGTTGCTGACTCGCCCCTTTTGTCTGCATGGCCAAGTGGTCACGGGCGATCAACGCGGGCGGACCTTGGGTTTTGCGACCGCGAATCTCCTTTGTGAGCGCCAGGTTGTTCCAGCAGTCGGCGTCTATGCCAGCCGCGCCAAGGTAGCGGGCGTCTGGAAACCGGCGGTCACCAATGTCGGCTGGAGGCCCACCTTTAACGGTCAGGACTTGCGCATCGAGACCCATATTCTTGATTTTGAACAAGATATCTACGGATCGGAGTTGGTCGTTTCCCTGCACCAATGGCTACGCGGTGAACAGCGTTTTGCCGACCTTGGCGCGCTCAAGGATCAGATTCACCGCGATGTCGCCGCCGCCCGGGCCTGCGCGTGGTTCAAGGAATTGCCGTGATAAAGCAAGGCTCTGGTGCGCCTGAGCAGACATGGCATTTGGGATTGCTCGGCGGACCGATCGGCCATTCCCTGTCACCAACCCTACATCGGGCTGCCCTGGACTGGGCTGGATTGTCCGGTGATTACAGTTTGATAGCCGATGCAACCGCTGCCGACGTCGCCCAAGCGGCTCAGGACCTGCGCGCCGGCCGATGGCAAGGTCTCAACATCACGGTCCCGCACAAGAGGCTGGCGGCGCAGTTGTGCGATCGCGTCTTGCCCAGCGTATGGCCTCAAGCGCCGGGTCTGCAGGCGGTCAATACCTGGGTGATGCAGCGCGGGCAGCTTTGTGGAACAAATACAGATGGTAGCGGTTGTGTCGATGCCCTAAGGCGGGCCGGCCTAGACCTCTTTGGGCGCCGCGTCCTGATCTTGGGCTGCGGTGGCGCGACGCTGGGGTTGATCGGCGAGCTCGTAGCGGCGGGCGTGGTCAAGCTGGGCGTGGTGGCCCGCAATACCCTGACTGCAAAGGCGTCTCTTGGGCCGTGGCTGGAGGTTCTGCCGCCTGATCAACTGAAAGTGTTGTCCTGGTCGGCTAGCAAGTCGATGGGCGCCTGGGATGTCGTGCTGCAGGCGACGCCGATTGGCCATGGGCAGACCGAGCCCCCATCCGCAGACGCCTTTGCGGAACTACCTTGGGATGCTTGGCAAAAGCGGGGGGCCGTGCTGGCGGACCTAGTGTACAATCGCCATGGATTGACGTGGTTTGAGGCGGTTGCCGAGCGTCAGGGCGTTGGTGTGGACCCTCGCCTGCTGGCGTCGGCGGATCATGAGGCACGGGTGCTGCCTGCGCTTGTGCGCGCAAACGGCGTGTTGCGTGGCTTTGGCCTAGCGATGTTGGCGGCTCAAGCGGCGCGTAGTTTTGGCTGGTGGACGGGAATTACGCCCGATCCTGTGGTGTTGCAGGATGCCCTTGGGGCGCTGCCCGCGACGCCCGCCTAGGCTCAAGCCCGTCGATTCGCTGATTCAGTTGCAAGTCATCGAATAAGCTGATTTTTTTCGGATCACTGGGCGCGGGTCCTCCTCGTCCGCAGGTGCAGCCGCCAGCTGCCTCGCGCCAGCAGCACCCCTTCCACCCCTAGCAACAGCAGGAGCACGACCAGCACGCCCGTCCAGGCCGGCACCTTGGGCGCCCGGCGCGCGCGTTTGTCCACGTCCCGCCATGCCTTGAGCAGGGGCCCTTGGTGTACGCCGCGGAGGTCGGACTCCACGCTCGGGGGCACAGCGATCACGGACCGGGCTGTTAGGGCCGCGCCGCTGCGCAGCTCCGTGGCTGTGTAGCGCCCGGGTTCGAGCAAGCCGCTGACCTGCCAACCCCGGCCGCGCTGGCTGCTGGCATCTAGGAGGATTTTCGGCGCATTTCCAGGGGCATCAATACGAACTTCCAACTGATCAGCCCGGTCGTCGCGGGAAAGGATGGCTGTGTCGCCGATCGCCACGGCGTTCTTGCGTTCCAGGCCCCGATCCCCGGCCAGCTGAACGCAAAGGTCATGGATAAGAGGCATGAATCCAGGCTGCAGGGGCAAGTCTGTCCAGTCGCGATCCAACGTCGTCGTCCACAGCGCCACTTGGCCGCGGCCATGGCCCACCACCAGCAGCGCGGGTGCGCCGCCGGCCAGATGCAGGACCTGGGCCGCCGAGACTTGAGGCGATGGCTGCACTAGCGCGTAATGATTCACCAAAGTTTCATCCAGCGCCACGGCGTCCAGGGACTGGCGCAGGCGTTGCACCAGCGGGCTGACCAACGTGTCCTGGCGCGCGGGGTCGAGGCGGAGCGCTTCGCCGCCATGTCCTTGGGACTGCCCCACCGCGTTGCGATCGCCGAGGATGGGCACCGGCAGCAGCCCCGGCAGATAGGTCGATGGATCGCTTGGCAAATTATCGCCGACGGTGATCAAGATCCCCTTGCCGGCAGTGGCGGCCTGGCTCAGCCCCTCAAGCAAATCCGAAGGTAATTCGCCGACATTGGCCAACACCAGCACGTCGTAGTCCTGCAGCGACGCTGTGGTCAGGCCTGGCAGCTGCAGCACGTCGACTGCAAGCTCTCCGGCATGACCCGCGGCCAATTCCAGCGCCCGCGCCGCAAAAAACACTTCGTCTTCGCGGGGAACGGGTCTTGGCGCGCCGTCGATGAGGGCGACACGCACCGCGGCCCCACTGTCCAGACGCAACAGGCGTCGGTTGTCGGCGAGCAAGCTATCGGACGGCAAAAGGATTTCCGCCATCGGCGCCGACTGCGGCAGCAGGAAACTGCGGTGGGTGGATTCGCCCGGGGCCAGTTGCACAAGGCTCTTCCATTCCCTGTCGCCAGCGCGCACGGTTACGTAATCATGCCAAGGCTTTACGCCGTGGTGCATCAGTTCCACGTCGACGCGCAATTGCCCTTGACTGCGATCGCCCGCGGGTGCCGCTACTGCGTCGATAATGCTGGTGTTTTCCTCGGAATCAGGTCTTATTCTATCAACTTGTAGCGTAATCGGCTGACGTCCAACCTCTTTGCGTCCTTGCCAGGGCGGGATGATATCTTGCCACCCTGTCGCCTGCAGGTCAGACAAGACCACCACCCTGCGGTCGTCGAGGTCGGTGTTGGCGAGCATTGCGTCCGCCAATTGCAGGGCCCGCGCCGCATCATCGCGCCGCGCCTTGTGTTCCAGGCGACGCACAGCATCGAGCACAGCGCCGCGGTCCAGGCCGACCTGGCGCACAAGGGTACGCGCCGGATAACCCGAAGCGATTGCCGACACTTTGGATCCAGGCGGTAATCGTTCAATCAGCGCCAGCGCCGCATACCGCGCATGTTCAAACACGGATTCTTTGCCCATTTTGGCAAAGGTCGAGAGGCTGTCATCCAGCACAATTACCACGGTAGCCGCTTGCTGCCCGGCGTCGACGCCACTGGCCCAATCGCCGGGAACGGGCACCAGAGGGCGCGCCAAAGCCAGGGCGACCAAGGCCGCAATCAGGCTTCGCACGGCCACCAGCAGCCACTCGCTCAGCCTTAAGGCCCTGGCTTGCTTGGGATTGGTCGCCATCACAAACGCAAGCGCCGCGAAATGGACGATGGGCGCGCGCCGCCGGCCAAGCAAATGCACGGCCACCGGCAGCAGCATGGCCACTAGGCCTAAGAGCATCCATGGTTGGGCAAAATCGATCAGCAGTGCCTCGCACAACAACGCCGCGCCATGGTAGCGCCACCGCTTGCCGCGCGCGAGTTTGCCGGAGGTTGGGAAATAATCGCTGTAAAAACAGGGATTTCTAGTGCAGCGCGGCCTTGGCAGCCACCCGCTCCAGCTCTCCTGTGGTTCCTGGCGTGCCGGCGGGTGCCTGGGCGACGTGGCGTTGCAGGTGCACCAGGGAAAGCTGCCAGAATTGCGCGGCAATCGCCGGCTGCGTCGACTTGATCAAATCGCCCGCGGCTTCAAGCAGGGCCCCGCGCCGCAGGTCCAGCAGTTCGCCATCGGGCACCACCGTCTCCAACTGGGCCTGCGCTGCCGCAAAGCCTTGCGCAATCGCGAGGTCGGCTAGACCTTGGGCCGTATTCTGAAACGCCTGCTCGGCCTGTTGCACGGTCGCCGTCATCTTGCCCAGGACGTTGTCGCACAGGTGGGCGATCAGGGCGGCGCGGGCTCCAGCCATGTCGGTAACAGCTTGTTTTGCCTTCTCAATCACGGCTCGATAGGCCAACAGTCCCTCGGCGTGCGTGTGCGCGGCCTTGAGGGCCAGCACCTGTTCATCGGCCAGCGGCGAGGGGTCAAGCGGCTCGGTCAGCGCGTGCAAAATCCCAGATAGAATGCCAACATGGGGCACAGCCAGTCTTTCGGCGACCAGCAAGGCCGGCAGGCGTTCCTGGGTCGTCGTCGCCCGCAAGGCCTCCCCAAGCTCGCCACCGAAGTCTGGACGCGCCCCCAACTTGTGACTGATGGCCCGCATGGCCACAGGGGTTTCCAACTCCAGCAGCACGCCGATAACTTCCGCTAGCTGTGCATCGCCTGGCATTTCCAGCGCCGTAAACAGCTGATTTCGCGCTTGTTCATCGACTGCAATCACCTGCAGTTGCTGTTCCTGAATCGGTTGGGCAGCAAACGTGAACCGACACGCTGCGCAGACCACTGCGACCAGGTCCTGATCGCCCAAAACCTGTTGCAGTTGAGGAGTTTGACACGCGCACGTCGGCTTATACTGCCAGGGTAGGCGTCCTACCGGCACCAGCCACTGGCCAAGCTTGTCCCGCTGGTCCGCGGCTAGGTCGATGGTCCGCCGCACGGCGTCAGGCCCGACCACGTGCAAGCGCAAAGGCGAGGGTGTCGCCTGCAAAAACTGCCAGACTTCGCCGGGTTCATGCGTGACGCCTCCTTGGTCGACAAAGGGCTGCACCACGCCGTAAACGTGGCCATACAAAAACGGTGCGAAATCATGCATTTTGCCATCCAGCCTCCGCATTGAGCCGTGCGGAGGCCGGCAATTTGGCGGTCGCGGCTGGCTGGGGTCAAGGCCTGCCCGTCAATTCGTCATTGCGCTAGATTTGCTTAGTAGTTACAGGACTTTGTGTTTCGTCTTGCCGCGCATTGCCGTGGGGCCTGCCATGATTTCTGGCCATCGCAGGATGATGCAGCGAGCGTTACCATGACTGAACCAAAGAACTTCAATGAGTTACCGGTGCACCCGCCTCGCAGCCGCCACTACCGCTATTACGATTTGCTGATGGTGGCCTTTGTGACCGTGCTGCTCTGTTCCAACCTGATCGGACCCGGCAAGTCCTGCGCGGTGCCGTTCGCTGGGTCGACGCTGGTCTTTGGAGCCGGCAATATCTTCTTTCCAATCAGCTACATCTTTGGCGATGTCCTCACCGAAGTCTACGGCTTTGCCCGGGCGCGCAAGGTGATCTGGGCCGGATTTGCCGCCATGATCTTCGCGACGTTGATGTCGGTGATTGTTATTGAACTTCCTGTTAATAAAAATGAATCCTACAACGCCATTATTCAGCCTGCGCTGCAGACTGTGTTTGGTAACGCTTGGCGCATTGTCGTGGCCTCGATGATCGCCTTCTGGGCCGGGGACTTCGCCAACTCGTGGGTCTTGGCCAGGATGAAGCTTTGGACAAAGGGGCGATTTCTCTGGACGCGGACGATCGGATCCACCGTCGTTGGCCAAGGTGTCGACAGCGCTCTCTTTTATCCCATTGCTTTTGCTGGTCTTTGGTCGGGGCAGACCCTGGTCGAAGTGGTCGCCTTCAACTGGCTCTTCAAGGTCGGGGTCGAAGTGGTGATGACGCCTGTGACCTACGCCGTTGTGGCTTTCTGTAAGCGCGCGGAAGGAGAAGACTTCTTCGATACCGATACCAATTTCACGCCGTTTTCGCTGCGGGATTAGGGGCTTTTCACCCCTGGGGCTACTTGCTTGGCAGCGCCCCGCCGTCGGTATCGAGTTGCTGAATTTCCCCTTGCAGCAGGCCTTGTTTGGCGAGGGTCTGCAATTGGGGTAGCACCGTCGCCGCGTCGCCCACGACCACAATCTGCACCTGCTGCGGTCGGATGTGCGCCAACGCCGCGGCTTGAACTTGGGCCGAATCAATCTTGGCTAGGCGCGCTGGTCGAGTGGCATATTCGTCTGCAGGTAGGCCGAAATAATCAAGAATTCTAAACGATTCAATCGCACTAGCGAGGTTGGCCCAGCGCGCAGGCAGAGCGCGGATGGCGCCCTCTTTTTCCCGTTGCAGTTCCTCCGAAGTCGCTGGTCGGGTTTGGATATCCTTCATTTCAAAAAGGATTTCGCTGATAGAAGCCGCCGTTACGTCCGCACGTACGGAAGCCTGGACCACAAAGAGACTGGCCAACCGCTCGTAATCAAAGCCACCGCCGGCCCCATAGGCATAGCCGTGCTTTTCGCGAATGTTCATGTTGATTCGCGAGGCAAAGCCGGAGGCCAGCACGCTCGATAGGACCGAAGTAGCGTCAAAATCAGGCGATTTTCGCGCCGGGCCGCTATGGGCCACCAGCACCATGCTTTGCGCAGCGCCCGGCACATTGACGAAAAACAACTGGCCTTTGCGGGGTTTTGCCGCCCCAACGTCGCTGCTTGCGGCTACCGTGCCTTTCCACGTGGAAAAGTTCTGAAATGCGCGCAGCAATTTGGGTTCCAACGTTTGGCGGTCGATGGCACCAGCAACGTAGAGCCGGGCACCGCCTGGCACAATCTGCTTACTAATCAAGGGTTGGCAGGCATCCACCTTGAGCTTGGCGTAGCTCGCCTCGGTGCTCACCTGCCCGTAGGCGTGCTCAGGACCCCAAAAGACGCTGCTCGCGATGCGTTTGCCCACGGCGCCAGGACTGCCTCGTTGCGCCTGTAACGCCGCTTTTCTTTTGGCAATAAGCCGATCAAACTCGTCTTGGCGCAGGCCCGGCTGCGTCATGGCGTCGGCCAGCAAATCCAGGGTCCGGTCCAGGTGCTCTTGGAGGGTCGAGGCGCGAAAGCCCATCTCCTCGCTACTGGTCCAACTCGTTATACTTGCAGCAATATCTGCCAGCGCCTCAGACCAAGCGATCTTGTCCAAAGCCTTGGTGCCATCGGTTGCGAGGTCGATGCACGCCGCCGTTTGGCCCTGCAAGCCCGGAGGATCCAGTCGATTGCCGCCCGGAAACACAAAACTCAGTGTCACAACGGGTAGTTGTGGCCGAGTCAGCAGCACGACTTCCAGGCCCACAGGCAGGGTCCAACGCTGGGGCTGCGGCGGTTGAACCACCGTCTCGGGCCCTGCTGCCGGCTGCTTGTCCCGCCACGTTTCATCTATCATTTTGATGGGTTGGGTGGGGGCCGCCTTGGCCGCAGGCTTGGCCGCCCAGGCGCTGGGGATCCCCGCTAGAACGGGCGTCAAGGTCAGGCTTAGCCACGCAATTACGCGGCTGTGACGGGCGAAAGTCTTTTGATTCGTCAGTGTTGGGCGAAGGGACTGCATCGCGAACTCCGGGGCTGGCAGCGGCCTGTGGCGCTACTTAGATTTTTCGCTTGATTTCTGAGCAGTTGGCGCTGCGGTGCCCCGAGCTGCGCTGCTCGGAGCTGCAGGGCTCGGAGCTGCAGTGCCGGGCGTTATCGTGTTCGCGGGTTCCGTGACCACTACGACGCGGGCCTGCTCGGTCAGCCACTGCTTGGCCACCGCCTGCAAATTGGTTGCAGCCTTGCGATATCGTTGCAGATCCCAGGCAAGGCGATCGGGGTCGCCCAGCAAATGCACGTAGGTTTGCAGGGTGTCGGCACGCGCCATAAGCCCTTCCAATTCCCAGACATAGGACGACTCGATGCTCGCCAAGGCGCGACCAATCTCGCGCGTGTCCAGTTCTTGGGCCCGTACGCGAGCGATTTCCTCGAGCACGGCCGCTTGCACGGCGGCCAAGTCTACCCCAGGCTTGAGGTCAACAACAACATGAAAAATAGAGGATTTTTGCTGCTGTTGCTGGTAGACGCTCACCGTTTGCGCCCACTGTTTGTCGTGGACCAAGCGCTTGTAGAGCCGTCCCGTCCCCGGGTGTCCCAGCACGTGCGCAATCAGGTCTAACTCTGCATCACCATTAGCAAAATCTGCGGGCGTGTGCCAAGCTAGGTGGACGCGCGGCAGGCGAGCCAACGGGTCCTGAACCGTCATCACCACCGGGGCCGCTATCACCGGCATCGGCGTGGTCAATCGCCCTGGGGCAGCTACCTTCGGCAGCGAACCAAACCACTTGTCAATCAAGCCCTTGGCCGTGGCCACATCAAAGTCACCCGCCAGGCACAAGGTCGCATTGCTCGGGACGTACCATTGACGGAAGAAAGCCTGTACATCCGCAAGACTAGCCGCCTCCAGATCCTCATGCCGGCCGATTGTCAGATAGCGATACGGATGACCTTGAGGGTACAAGGCAGCGGCCAGGGCGAAACGCTCTTTGCCATAGGGCACGTTATCGTAGCGTTGGCGTCGCTCGTTGCGCACCACTTCTCGTTGATTATCTAGGGATTTTTGGCTTAGCAGGTCGAGCAACCAGCCCATCCGGTCCGATTCCAGCCACAATGCCGTTTCCATTTGATTGGCGGGGACTTGCTCGTAGTAGTTGGTGCGGTCGGTATTGGTCGTGCCATTGACTTCGCTGGCACCGATCTCACGCAAGACCTCAAAATGCTTGTCTTCTCCCGTGTGCTTGCTGCCCTGGAACATCATGTGTTCAAAAAGGTGGGCAAAACCAGAGCGCCCCGGCACTTCATCGCCCGACCCGACGTGATACCAGACATTGACGGCCACCAAAGGTTGGGTGCGATCGGCAATCAGCAACACGTCCAAACCATTGGGGAGTTGGTAGCGGACATGGGGCACACTCGGACCAGCTTGGGCGGGTGTCGGCTCCGGCAACGCAAGGCCATCTCTCTTTTCCACGGGTGCAGGCCGTGACAGAGCGGGCCCTTTGGCCTCCGGCGTGTGAGGCATCATCGGCTTGGCCATGGCCCAAGGGGCGCAGGCGAGGGCCGCGACCATCCCCAGAAAACGTGAAAGAATTCGAGTTGTTCTTCGCACGATCGGCAGCTCCAACCCCGGTGTCCCTAGGGCGATCGACGCGTGCACCGCCCCTTTGCCCTAGGCGAGGTTGGCGATGACGCTGGTCGGAAAAAATCTTAAGAATTACGGCTTCTTGATCGGCGTGGCCGGCGACTCAGGCGCACCGTCGCCTTGGGCATCATCATTGGGCACCAGGCCGTGCTTCTTGAGCGCTTGGGGCAGCCGAGTCTGCAGCAACTTGGAAGTGCGCTCCATGGATTCAGCTGAAATATCCGGCAGATCCTTCATTAGCTTGCGGCCGACCGGTGTTCGGTAGAAGGCGCCAATCTGCTTGATTTCGTCGACGGTAAAGCGCTTTCCATAGATGTCCGCAGTCATGTTCAGGACTTCATTGTACGGCATGATGTCGATGATGGCGTCATGCATCCGCTTGTCGAAGTCCGCCGGCAGATTTTCGTTGCCTTGACCGATGCTCGAACGAATCGCCTGCGTCAGCTTCACAAGCATCAAATCATAGGATTCCTGAGGCATAATCGCCTGCATCAGCTCAATGGTCGCCTTTCTTTCCGCCTCACCCGCGCGCGCCAGCAGGGGCAGGGCCAGGGAGGCAATCAAGGCCAAAACGCCAATAATTAGGATCGGTTTACGCCAGTTTCGCATCGGAAGGACTCTCCTGCGCACCCAGGCGCAATGACGGTGAACACGTGCCATATGTCCGGCTAGAAGGATAGACAGAACTGAAAGATGTAGCATTTCACGCAGATGCCATTGCATCCAGGGCACTGGTAGCCCGGCGGCGCGCTCGAGGCGACGCATTTGCCACTGCCGGAGCAAGTGCCTGGAACCTGAACACTACTGCATAGATCGGCATCGTAGCTGGCTTGGCACGTGACGCCGGGCGTCGATAGACACACGCCGCCGTTGCAGGTGCCGGTCGGACATTCCCCTGAGGCCGCGGCGCAGCTGCTGCCACTGGTGGCGGCATGAGTGCAAGTGCCGAACTTGTCGCAGGAATCCTGGGTACAAGGATTGCCGTCGTTGCAGTCCTTGAAGGCCTTGCCCTGGCAACTACCGGCGACGCAGGCGTCATTGGACGTGCAAGCATTGCCGTCATCGCAGACGTTGTTGTTGTTGACGGACTTGCAACTGCCCGACTGACATACGCCGTCGGCGCAGGGATTATTGTCCTTATTGTCACAGGGTTGGCCGTTGGCGATGGAAGGGTGAGCGCAACTGCCATTGGCGCAAGCGTCGGTGGTGCAGACGTTGCCGTCGTCGCCGCAGGGCGCAGTGTTGTTGGTGTGCGTGCAGTTGCTGTCGCAGCCATCGGTGGTGCAGGGGTTGCCGTCATCGCAGTTCTTGCTGGCGGTGCCGACGCACTTGCTGTTGGAGCATACGTCATTGGATGTGCAGGCATTTCCGTCGTCGCAGAACCCTAAGGCCGGTGAGTGCACGCAGCCTACGTTGTTCTGGCACTGGTCGTTGGTGCAGTCGTTCTTGTCGTCGCAATTGAGCATGTTGATGCCCGTGCAGCTGCCGTCCTTGCAGAAGTCCGTTGTTGTGCAGGGATTTTTGTCATCGCACGGGGCCGACGATTGCAAATGCTTGCACAAGCCGCCTTGGCACGTGTCCTGTGTACACGGATTGAGGTCGTCTTGGCAGACCGGTCCGTCCTTGGGCGGGTGGCCGCAGCTTCCGTCGACATCGCATACGTCCGCCGTGCACGGGTTGTTGTCATCTGCACAGGCAAGTCCCTGTTGAGGCGAGTGTTTGCAGGCACCGCCGACGCAGACATCCTTGGTGCAAAACAGGCCGTCATCGAGGCATGGCGCATTATTGGCGGCTGCCGGGTGGCTGCATTTGCCGATGAGGCAGACGTCCTGCGTGCAAGGGTCTCCATCTTCGAGGCAGCTCTTGTCCGCGCCGAGCGGTTGGTGGGTACAGCCGCCGCCATCGCATAAATCCGCTGTACATTCATTGCCATCTTCGGCGCATGGCACGGTAAATGCGACTGGCGGGTGTTTGCACTTGCCGCCTGCGCAACTGTCCGATGTGCAGGGATTTCCATCGTCGGCACAAGGAGTTGTGTCCATCACGGGCAAGTGCTTGCAGGTGCCCGTCTGGCAGACGTCCTGCGTGCAGGGATCACCGTCCTCGAGGCAGGCTCCGCCCTCGGCCGTCGGTGGATGCTGGCACTTTCCGCCCATGCACACGTCCTGCGTGCACGCATTGCCGTCGTCGATGCAGCCACCGTCCTGCGGCGTGTGGATGCAGCCGCCGAGGGCATCGCAGCCGTCGAGCGTGCACGGATCGCCGTCGTCGCAGCCCAGCGGACTGCCGCCGGTGCAGGTGCCCTGGCTGCATTTATCCTGTTGGGTACAGCTGTTGCCGTCGTCGCAGGCGGGCCCGGTGACCGGTGCGTGAATGCAGCCGCCTCCCGCGTTGCAGGAATCCTGGGTGCAGGGATTGCCGTCTTCGCAACTGGTGACGTTGTCGGTGACGCCGTCGCAATCGTCGTCTAAACCATTGCATTGTTCTACGGTTGGCGTTGGCGCGTCGCACATCGGTACCCCGCCGACGCAGGCCGTGAGCACGCCAGGGCACTTGCCAAAACTGTTTGTGTTGAAGCACTTGGCGGTGATATCGAAGTCGTCGGTCTTGCCATTGCAGTCGTCGTCGATGCCGTTGCATTCCTCCAGCGCTGGTAGGGCGGCACTGCAGTCGCTTAGGCCACCGGCAGCGCATTGTCGCGTACCTTGGCATGTTCCATAGAGATTCTTCTTGGCGCAGTGGGTACTCGCGCTTTTGGCAATGGCCGAGGGACTGCAACTGCAAACGCCGCCCGTGGGCTGGCACTGTTTGGCCGATGCACCGGTGTCGGGATCGGCGACGTCATTGCAGGTGAAGTTGTTCGGGCAGGCCGCCTTGCCCGGTCCGCAGCCGGCCCCGCAGAAGCTGCCATCCTGGCTGAACTTAATGCAAAGATTGCCGATTTCGCCGGCCTGATTGCAGTCGCCATTGCTCTGGCAGGGATCGCAAAGCTCACCAAATCCGGGCAAGCATAGGTACAGGACGTCGCCGTTGCCCGCTATTTTGGCCTTGCAGGAAAAGCCAACGGGACAGTCATTTTCGCATTGCTTTGTGCAGACTTGGCCACTCGCAGAGGGGACGCAGAGTTGGCTGTCGCAGTCCTCGTTCTTTTCACACGCTGCGCCAAAAGTGCCGGGGGCAATGCTGGGCACATCGCTACCTAGGTCGGTTGCGCTGTTATCGCTCAGGGTGAGGTCGCTGCCGCCGTTGTTGACCAAATCGAGCCCGCCGACCCCGGAAGTGTCGAAATCGACGGATATTTCAGAATTGGCCGCATTGGCATCGGCGTCGCTGCTGCTGCTTTGACTGCCCGTGGGCGAGTTGCTTGAGCAGGACAATGTCCAAGCCGCCAAGACCAACAACAGCGTCGTTGCACTGCGACAAGCAATGGAAAAGCGGTGACAAATCTTAATAAATTCACGACGGCGGCGCATCGGCAGCTCCCCGATCACGCTTGGGACGAGCAGCCATTGCGCGAGGCTGCCAGGGGCCAGGAACAACAACAAGCGGGCCCGTGCGATCGTCAGGAGAAAATAGCAAAGATCGCGCCAGAGATCACGAAGTCCAGGAGCACCACGGCAAACGATGCGTTGACCACAGAGCGCGTGGTGGCCCAGCCAACCCCTTCGGACCCTCCCGTCGCTTCGAGGCCTGCCTGTCCGGAAATCAATGGAATTGCGCAGCCATAGGCAAATGCTTTGGTGATTCCGGACACCAAGTCGCCCGCCTTGACCATTTGGATGCTGAGAAAGGTGAGCGGGTGGATGCCAAACCCCATCAATCCCGTGAGCATGCCGGTGATTTCGCCGATGAGCACGGCGTAGATGGTCAGGCACACCATCATGATGCCGGATGCCAGAAACCTAGGTACGATCAGATAGTTGATGGGATCGGCGTTGCACATGCGCAAGGCGTCGACTTGCTCGGTGACGACCATGGAGCCAATTTCGGCGGCAATGCCCGAGCCGACCCGCGTCGCAATCATCATGCCCGAAATGGTCGGCGCGAACTCCTTGATCATGATTTGCAGAAATGCCGGGCCGATCATCGTGAAATCAGGTAAGATCTTCTCAACTTGCGTGGCCACCTGGTACACCAAGATCATGCCCAAAAAGCCGATCGTTACAGTGATGAACAACACCGATTGATTGCCGATGGCGTGCATCTGCTCGACGACGGCCCCGGGCTCGCGACGGCCACGTGCAACTTGGGTCAATGTATCGCGAATTAGCCGAAGCAGGTCCAGGCCGGGACGCAGGCGTCCGGTCAGCCAAGAACCGCGGGTCGGCCTTGGTTGCCGCCGCTGTTCAGGTTCGTCGCCCCCGCCAAGGTCTGGCTGCAGGGAGGCGGGGGATGGCGCAGTAGCAAGCACCGACTATTTGCCTTGTCCTGCAGCAGGTTTGCTCGGTGACGGCGCAGGCGTGGGCGTGGGCTTGGGCGTGTCGACCGTCTCATTGAGGGGTTCGAGCTTGGCATCGATCATGATCGGTTCATCGCGGCGGACTTCGATGCGTCGGTGCCAGCGGTCATATCCATCTTTATGAAAACGAATCACCCACTTGCGAGCAGTAAGCTGGTAGGGATCAGCTCGGGTGCCACTGCCCGCGATCCGCCCGTCCTGGGTCGCCTTGTCGGCCTTGCGGTCCTGCACCAGTTGGTCGTCCAGGTAGACGTCGACGCCTTCGCTCGGCTCAACCTTGACGATCAACTTGCCAAAGTAAGTGATCGCTTTGGGTTTTAGCTCCGCTGAGGTGGGATCGCCCACGCGCACATTGACGTCCATGTCCCAGTCTTGATAGCCGACGCAGCGGGCGCTTGCCTTGTGAAGTCCGGTGATCGATTCAATTTCTCCGCTGCCGTTGCCAACAAAGGTTCCTTCCAAGAACAACTCGCACGTCTTGGGCACCGAGGTCAGCTTGAGCACGCCGACCGACATCCGCGTTCGCAAAAAGTCCATTCGCTCATTGGCTTTGCGCAGAACCTCTTCGACTTCCTTCTTGCGCGGGGAATCCGGCATCTTGGGCAACAGGCCCGTGGCGAGGATCTTGACGGCTGAGACGGCGCGAAACTCCAGCTCATTGTCATTGAGGGCTTTGGCAAATTCCCCTGTATTGGCAGGGTAATCGATGGTGTACGGGTCGAGCATCCACGCCGCGTTCATGAGCTCCATGCCGCGCTGATTCTGCCGTTTCTGCGCCGCTTCGATGGCCTGCACGGCCTTCTTCTTAGCCTCTTTAGCATTGTTTTCTTTACGTTCCTGCCGCTCGCGGGATTCACGCTGTTCAGCCGTCTCTTTGAAGTTGGCCGCTGCCTCGGCCTTTCGTTTTTCGGCTTCTTCGCGCTGCTTCTTTTTGGCTTCGATTTCGCTGCGGTCTCCCGCCGGTGGTACCTGAGCCCACAAGGGGTTGGCCAGCAGGCTTGTGAAGGAAACACCATAAAAAATCAATTGTTTCAAGATGCGGGCGCTCATGCGTTCCTCGTGAACTGGACGGACGGCACCCGCCGCTGGGCGGTCGGTGCACCGGTGGATGCGGACAGGGCCGCGGGGGAAACGGGGTCAATTGTCGGCACGCTCAGGCAAAAATGCAAACCCTGACCTCGGGACTGTGGTGCCGGCTCAAGGGATATGGGCCGCCCCATCGCGCCGGCAGTGCACCAAGAGTTGGCGTTCGGCAAGGCGGCTCGGTCCTGCCTGAGCCTGGATTGTAACGGTGCTCAGTCCGCTGTCGAGGCGTAGAGGCGCCCGCAGCCCGACTTCGGCCTTGTCGCGCCCGTCCTCATACGCCTGTTTGACGCCGGCGACGCTGATGGTCACAAAGCGACGGCTTGGGGCCAAGCCATCGAACCGAGCCAGGACCTGCAATTCCAAATGGCATGTACCTGTCAGGGGTTCCAGACCATTATCGCCCAGATTTTGCACAATGATTTCTGGCGCGTCGGCCCACTGCGACGCCAGTCGATCACGCTGCAGCAACAGTTCTTTCTGTTGAGCCACAGGTAGTTGTGAAAGGGGAGCCGCACTCTGGGGCAAGGTGACCAACTCCGCGCGCTGCACACCCAGCGCTTCGTCCGTCAGCGTCACCTCGAGTTGCGCCGGCAGGTCCGCAAGCCCAGTCATCCCGGCCGCTTTTCGGATCTCGATGGCCAAAGAGGCCTGAGTCTGCGCACCTGGCTCGAGCACCCCCAGGCGCGCGCGCCCCTCCAGCACATGGACCTGCGAGCCCGCCATGCCCCGCGCTGTGATGACCGCATTTTGGGCCACGCCTTTTCCACGATTTCTAACTTCAATCAATACCTTAGCGGATTCCTGTCCGTGCAGAATTCCGTCTCCCGCGGGCCCTTCCTGCACGCGCATCCGAAACGAGAAATCCGGCTGATCGCGCCCCGCCACTGTAACGATCGTCTCATCCGCGGGCACCAGAACCTGCCCGTCCTGGGCGGCGACCACGCGCAAGGGCACCTGAAGATCGCCGTGCCTCAGGGAAATACGCACGGAAAAATGCACAGTTCTCTGTTGCCCCGGGTCCAGCCTGCCGACCAACTGTTCGTGACCGTCAAGGGCCGGATCGTCGCACCGCGTCAGCACGTGCAGGCGGTACAAGGGGTCATGGCCGACATTGGTCAGCGTGACACTCATGCGCAAGATGTCCCCTGCTGTGACGTGCACACCGCCTTGGTCAGCGATTTGTAAGCGTAAAGGTGCATTGAGATCGGGCGCCTGTTCCGGGTTGGGTGCCGCTTGCCACTCGATCCCTTGCTTCTTCAGATGGGCCACCAGGGCGACGTCATCGGCATGAGCCATGTCTTGTAAGTCATTCTGCGCATGGGCTAATGTGACCGCTGCACGCACATCGCCGCCTCGCCGCAGCAGGACAGCCGCCCTTTGCCTAGGCTCGCGCTCCATGACTTCGACCGGACCAAAAGAACCGTCACTCGCTGAGGCTATATCTGGTAGTAAGATTCGAAGGTTATACTTCGGTCGGGCCGGCGGTTGCGCGGCCATCAGCGTGCGCACCTTTTTGACGGCCCGGCTGTAATGAGGTCCGCCAAAAAGGCTGACTTGTTCGCGGGTTGCCGAGATGAATTGGACGCCGATGTCTGGCGTGATGCCAACGCCCATGAGGTCAACATCGCCAGGAACCAGGTACTTGGCTACGGTCAGCTTGAGGGCACCGCCGCCAAACTCATAAGGCACTTGGACGCTGGCTTTGCCAAAGCTCTGCTCGCCCAGAACTATGGCCCTCCCTGAGTATTTCAGAGCACCCGCAACGACTTCGGACGCACTTGCGCTGTGGCCGTTGATCAGCACCGCCAGGGGCATCTTCTGGAACCGGCCTTGGCCACTGACCAATCGTTCGTCGCGCTGCCGCCGGCCTCCAGTCACGGTGATGACCACGGGCCCTTGACTCAGGAACAGATCGCCGATGCGGATAGCTTCATCCAGCAAACCGCCTGGATTGTCACGCAAATCGAGCACTAGGCCATTGAGGCTTCCGGCGGCCAGGAGCCGGTCAATGACTTCGCCCAGCTCGTCCGCTGTACCACGCTGAAAAGACTTAATTTTGGCGTAACCGATGCCGTTGTCCAGGACACGCGCCTCCACCGACTGCAAGTGGATGACCGCACGCACAACCGCAACTTCCTGAGGTTGCATCCAGCCTTTGCGGCGCAGCTGCAGTCTCGCCGTCGTACCCACCTGCCCGCGCAGCCTTTCCACGGCTTCATCCACGGACATGCCCACCGTGTCATCGCCGTCGATTTGCAGAATCTGATCGCCCGCGAGCAGCCCCGTCTTTTCTGCAGGCGAAGCGCTAAGCACAGATTGAACTGTCAAAACACCGTCTTGAGCGAGAATGACAATCCCCAAACCGCCAAACTGCCCGCCGGTGCTCGACTGCATGTCGCGCCATTGCCCCGGATCGAGCATCCGCGAAAACTGGTCGAGCGTCGATAACATCCCGTTAATCGAAGCAAATTCGAGGCTGGAAGGGTCCACATCGTCGGGCAGGTGATCGGCGCAGAAGCGGAGCGCTTGCAGCAGAACCCACCCTAGGTGCAGCGGGTCGTCCAAATGCCGCACATCGGTAGTCCATGTGGAATCCGCAATGCGAATACGTAGTTGTAAGGGTTCGCCCTGGGCGTCTATCTGCGGCGCATCCACCAGCATTTCGGGCACTTGGTGGCTGGCCGCCTGCAGCGCCTCTTCCAGCATCACCCGCGGATGCAGTTTGTCAGGGTCCACATACTGGGTTCGCAGCAACTCCAGCGCCTGATTCGCGATTTTCGCCGTTCGCAGCGCCTGCACCGCCTCGGCATGCCGCTGGTCATTGGCTGCTGATGTCGCGGGTGCGCGTGTTTGAACCTGGGCCCGAGCGATGGGCAGCCAAGGGCGCATTTGCCAAACGCAAAGGCAAAGGACGGCGGCGCAAAAGGCCGCCACAGCCCGACGCACCTTGCCCGGCACGAGGCGCAACCACGGGGAACGCCTTGGTTGGACGGGGTTTTCCTGGGACTGCGCCATCGGTTCCGTGGTCGCCTCAACCGGCGAAATGGGTCTACGCTGCAAGGCGTTCTTGGCGAAGACACATTACTGAATCCGCGCGATTCGTACACGCAGCTGCGCAGTTGGGTCGCTCTGCACGGTCCAGTCCAGCACCGCTTGACCGGCCTCGGCCTTGATCAGCACGTACTCCACGCCACCAGCCAGCAACTTGCCATCGGCCTTGGCCGCGTCCTGGATCTTGGGCCCCTTCATCGCCATGCCGTGAAACTTCGCGTAAACATTAGCCCCTCTCTGCTTTTGCGTGACTGGGTCGGTAGCAATAGGCAGCATCCGCAAACACGGATTTTCGGCCACCACACCGCCGACGTCTTCGCGGTTGCTCACGGCCAAGGTCGTGTAAAAATCCATAGCAATATCATCAGATTTTCCCTGGGCATGGCTGATCATGGCGGTTGCAACCGTCGCTTTGTCGCCTAGCAAGGATTGGACAAAGGCAGGCCCGCCCTTGTTTTGCAACGCGCCATCGGTCCCCACGGCGTCGCCACCAGCCCGATCGTACAGCCAGCGGGTAAACCAGTAAGACATGCCGCGCAAGACCCCGTCTTTGCTCATGTTATAGCTTGTCTTGTCCATCAGTGTGTAGGCCAGCGAAAAATCATTGATGCCGTCGAGCCCGGCCATGGCGACGTACAGGTTGCCGGCTTGAAAGCCAATCACGTCCTGGGCTAGGGCACCAAAGCCCTCGATCATGTACGAACTGTCGTTCCAGTCGGCCAACTGATTGCGCAGCACCTTGCGATTGAAGTGCACCAAATGTCCGCATTCATGGGCCAATGTCTCCTTGATGGCCGCCGGCGTGTTGTAAGGCGGATCCAGGTTGGCCGGGGGATTGAGGTACAGAAATTCGCCCTGATTTCCACCATTACACCCGGGTAGCGCCTGCAAGTCGCAACCGCTGAAGAAGGCCACCGCCGTGTCCTTGGTCAGGGACGTGAAGACCAGGCCCACATGGCCGTCCTTGTCCAAGTCCGATTCCATGCCAAAGGCGGCCCGTTCACGCGGCAGGATGATCTCGTCAAAATCCTTAAGAAAATCAGCAACTACAGCAGGATCCACGTTCGCCGGGTGCGCCGCGGACACATCCACCCAAACCGCGCCACGTTTGCCCACGGCAGTCAATTCCACTGGCAAATCAACCATTCCAGCAGACGTGGACATCTGCAACGTCCTCAGGGTCCCCACCGGCGGCACATCCCCTTGAGGCACCGGGTCCACAGCGGCCGTCGCCGTCGCCCAACCCGCGGCATCAATGGCACAACCGCTTACAAATTGATAACTTGGGGTGTCCGGCGCATTCAGCAGGTCCAGGCTGTAGGTGTAGCTCTTGGTGAGCTTGTCTACGCGGGTGGAGGCGACGATGGCCACGTATTGTTCTGTGCCCAAAGGGGTTTGCAGCTCAATGCCGCTGACGCCATCGCTCACGGCCAGCTCAGCGACCTGTCCAGGCTGTAGGGCCAGTGGGCCAGCGTGAATGCCAGAATCAGGCGTAATCACAGAATCTTGTCCAGCATCTGTGGTCGAGTCTGCCGCCGTTGCGTCTGGGTTGGCAGTGCCGTCGCCAGCGCCGTCGGTGGCTTGGACGTCCGCGGGGGTAGTGCTGCCGCAGGCGCTCACGCTGATCATGGCGCAACTAGCGATGATCCAAGAAATCTTTGGGAAGTACTTCATCGGGTAAACTGCCTTCGTTTGCGCACAACCAAGACCGCGCCAAGGGCGACAAGTAGCCAACCCGCACCCGGTATGGCAGCGCGCGGACCCGCCGTACAGCCCGAGCTAGACCCCGCCTTGGACGAACTGGCTCCTGCGGAATTGGCTGTTTCAGAAGCGGAAATCCCGTCAGCAGCTGGTCCTTTGGCGTCCGCCGTCGCGTCATCCCCTGCGGCCGCATCGCTGTTCGCGCCAGCATCGGCCGGTGGGGGCATGCACGCAGCGACTTCATCAGGGGAGCCAAGACAAAGAGTTCCACGAATACTTTCGCCGGTTTGCGCTGTATTGGTCAAGATGGCAAAGACCTCATCGGCGGCCGTCGTATCCACGCCTAGCCAAGAACCGGTAGCAACCAGCGGCAAACTAATTGGATCGCTTAAGGTATTTCCCGTACGGGTCAGAAGGCGCAGCTGTAGCGTGCTTGGGTCAATGCTCGCTGCCACCGCCACGCCGGCTGTGATGATGTCGCGCGCACCCGGTAGAGCCCGAAGGTACTGATTGGACGAGTAGAATACCCGCAATTCGGTGTCCTGATACGGCAAATCGGCAAGCCCAAGCTTGGTCGCCGCGACGTAGGGATACGCCTTGCCACTGGCGTAACTCCTCTTAGGGTCAGCATATTTGCCAGTCAGGACATTCCACCAAGCAAAGGCCGCAAATTCAGTGGCAAAGCTGCTCTGATGTTCACGGCTCAGTAGGGCAGAAAGTGCTTGAAACCACTGGGGATCGGCCACTCCTTGCTGACCATTTTCGCAGTCGCGCCATAACTGGACAATGACCTGAGGACCTAGGCGTTCGTCCAAAAACTCAAAGAAGATCGCGGCGCCGTAGCTAAAGGCGTCCACCGGCCCGACCATGGGCTTATCGAGGCTGTGGTCCGGTCGGCTAAGGTAACCATCGATAAACCCTTCAAAATCTCCAAGGCTCGCGTCGAACTTCTCGGTGGCCCAAACGGCAGTACCCTCGGAGATCACATTGTTTTGATTGGCATCGTAGGCTGCCTGCACGGCGTGAAAGAACTCGTGGCTGGCCAGTACCCGATTGGCATAGTCCAGTGACGGGTAGCCATACCCTACGAAATCATTTTCAACTTCCATGAAGCCTTCGCAAGTGTCGCCCGTGCACGCTTCGCGCTGGAAATGACCATCGGCCTGTTTGCCAAAGTCGAGCAGGTAGACGTCAAAGCGACCGTCGCCCCCATTATTGCCCGGTACGTCTTTGTCATCTAAGGGTTTTTTGAAGCCCAAGCCGACGTAGAACGTCAGCACCTGTTCATAGAGCGCCGCAAGATTCTGCACGTGATCCGGGGTGCCATCGCCGTCCGCATCGGCACTGGGCACCGCGTTGACGCCGCTGCGCACGAAGTGAATCTTGAAGTTGCCGCCCTGGGAATCCAAGGTCTCGACCTTGTCGCTGGCGCCATATTTCCAAAGATCTTCTGGTGTTGGGCTGTCTGGTCGGGCCAGAGCTGGCTGAGCCACCGCCATCGTCGCCAAGATGAGCACTGCTAGGGCGCGAAAACGTCGTTGCATCGTGGTCTTGCCGCCTTTGTCCCGTACAACGGACCCTGCCATGAGGCCTTGGACCCGGGCGCGCCCGTTTGGCCACAGACTTGAATCGCCCAACAGATTGCAGAATTGCGCGCCCTTCGCCGTACTCAGGCCCCTGACGTCACGTGCAGGCCAGATGTCGACCCGCGGCTAGGGCAAAATCGCCCAGCGCATCGCCAAGCTGCCGCCCGCGGTACCTGCTGGAACGTTGCCGGTATTGTCGCAGGTGGCCTGCGCCGCCGTTGGGTAATAGCCGGTCACGGTCAGCTTGACCTTGCGGCCATCGGCTAGCAGCACGCCATAGACCTTGCCGGTCATCTGTACGCAATTCTGATACTTCCAGAAGGTGCCGAGCACCGTCTTGGGCGCGCCGATGCCCGAATCATCGGCCACCAGCTTGCAGCTAGCGTCGTAGTAGGTCTCGGAGGCCCACACGGCCGTGTCGGGGATGGCGCTCCAATCCTCATACGCAGTGCTGCCTTTGAGCGCGGTTCCCAGCACGCACGACGGTCCGGAGACCCCGCTGTTGAGGCGGATCACGTACCGGCGCATGGCGATGTCCCAATCCTGCGAATCCAAGGCCCCTTGATCGCCAATGGCCACGACCTGCAGTCCCTGATCGGTGAACTTGGCATAGACAAAGCTTTCAGTGGGTTGCATTCCACCGCCTGAGCTATTGACCTCGCTGAGAAAGCCACTGCCATCGGCGGTGTTGGTGATGGGATGGCTGCTCGCTTTCTTGAACAAAGACAGATCGTTGATCTGCTCATCACTGCACAGCGGTGCCGTGGGGGCGCAGATTTGACTGCCGCCGCTGTCACTCAGATCGGCAGCCGTGACATCGCCTGCTCCGGCCCCGTCCTGGGCTATAGAACCATCTGTTCCGGATAACGAATCGCCGCCGGAGCTCGAGTCATGGGCTGCCGCATCGGTCACCGCAACTGAGCCGCTCCCCGTTGTAGAATTGCCGCAGGCCGCCAGCGTCAACATCGCGGCGGTCACAGCGCATTGGTGCAAGAATTCACGAGGTGTCATGGTCTCTCCCAGGCGGCCCGTCCGCGCTCAAGCATGGCGGCGCCCGTGGCGGGCGTCAATCGCCGCCTGCTGGTCAGGCTCCCTTGAAAGGCACCTTGTTGTCGCATCAACGGCCAAGCGCTTTGCCAGATGCGGATTTGTCGCTACACTGCGGCCCGATGTATCTGTGCGAGGTCGTGTCCGTGCTGCCATCGCTCGCGAGTGTTTGTTTCCATTGGCGAATCTCCAAGGCGTTTACCGTCGTCGGCTTGCTATGCCTTGGGTTCGGTGGCCTAGCGCTGCCGGCACCTGCGAGCGCGGATGCCGGTAAAGTCCTTGCAAATCCAGAGATTATCGCTGCCAAAACCCTGGTCGACAAGAAGAAGTTCTACGACGCCTTTGGCAAACTAGCCGAACTGGTGCCGACGCTGACGCCGGACGACCCGGGCAAGCCGATAGCCCAGTTCTTGCTGGCCAAGACCTTGTATGAACTAGGTTTGTACCAGTCCGCACTGCGTGGCTTGGACGCGGTCGCCGTCGGGCCGGACGATCCGCTGCTGCGCGAAAAGTTGCACCAGTACCTGCTGATCCAACGGGCGGTGCCGGGCGACTTGGCCACGATCGAACGTCTCTCCGATGCGGCTGAGTCGATGCACAAGGCCGAAGACGTCGACGAAATTCGCTTTCTTTTGGCGCAGTACTACTACAACATCGGCGATCAGGACAAGGCGATCGCGCGATTGCAGCCCGTCAAACCGGACGCCGGGGAGACCTACCTCAAGGCGCGTCACCTGCTTGGCGTCATCTATGTGGTGAAGAACTTAGCGCAACCGGCGTTAGAAGCCTTCAAAGACGTGCTGCGCTTTGAAGAGCAGGTGGGAAATCCCAGCTATTACGCCGAGTACCGTGACCTTGCCAACATGTCCCTAGGCCGGTTGTTCTATTCGATCCGGCAGTATGAGACGGCGGGCCGCTACTACGATCACGTGACCGAACATACGACCGCGTGGCTCGATTCGCTGTTTGAGCTTGGCTGGACCTATTTCCAGATGGGCCGAATTGATCGCGTTCTCGGCGAGTTGCACACGCTGAACTCCCCTTACTTTGAAGATCGCTATTACCCCGAAGCCCGCGTGCTCGAGTCGCTGATCTTGTTCCGCACCTGCCGCTTTGCAGAAACCCTGGTTTCGGTCGAGCGATTTCTTCGCGATTACAAGCCCCTCAAGAAGGAGCTCGACGCGCAGTTGGCCGGGCAACGGACCGATGCTGAGTTCTACGATTACCTGTTCACCTTGTCCGCCAATCAGAAGACGCTTTCGGTCTCTTTGCGGCGTATTTTCAACGTTGCCCTCAAGGACAAGCGTTTGCAGCGCGCCTTTGCGTCCGTGGTCCTCGCCAATGACGAAATGGCCGGCCTCGACAAGCTGATTCGCAATACTTCCGCGACCAAGCCGGCCGAGGAACTCAAAGCTGACATGGGCCGCGTGCGGGCGGTGATGATTTCCGAAGCGGGAGGCCTGGCCCGACGTCGTCTGCAGCGCGTGCGCGAGGATCTTACTGAAATCATTCGTCAAGGTCTGCGCATCAAGTACGAAACGATGAAGGCGCGCCGCGGTAGCATTTCCGAAAGCGTGCGTATCGACATGGAAGAAACCGCCAAGGCCGTGAGCGAGCCGCGTGAAGAAGATTCTGAGCACGTGGTTTGGCCCTTTGACGGGTCGTATTGGAAAGACGAATTAGGTGGTTACACCTATGACACCCGCTCCAAGTGCACCGCTGCGCAAATGCGCCACAGTCCGGTCAAGTCTACGCCCAAGGACGCCAAGGCCGATGACAAAGGCAGCAAATCTGGGGACAACGCTGCAAAGCCGGCGAATAGCACCAAGCCGGCTGACAAAGACGCCAAGGACCTCAAGCCGGCCGTCGACGGCAAGGGCGCTAGCGCCGGGGAGGGCAAGTGAACATCCATCCCTACTTGCCAGTGCGCCGCCTTGCCGTGACTGTGGTTTTCCTCAGTCAATGCCTGTATGTACCCGTACTTTGGTCGGCCGATGCCAAGGCGACCGATGCCAAGGCACCCGCCAAGGGCGAAGGCAAGGATACCGCAGCTGAAGTTACGACAATCAAACGGCAAATGGCGGATCCGAAGAAGGACGAAAAGAAGCCGGACGGCAAGGACGCCAAGAAGGCCGAAAAGAAAGGGCCCGCCAAGCCCGAACAGCGGCGCAACCGTGAGCGGTCAAGCGTCGAAGACATTGACGATGAGCTTTCGATTCTAAAAGAGCTTTTGGACATTGAGCGCGGCTCCGACACCGAAGCCGATACCTTGCTCGAACTGTCGTACGTCTTGTGGGACCGGGCCGAAGCGTACGACATCGAGGCCTATGATCAGAAGTTTGAAGTAGGTATTTCGGAAGCGGAAAAGGCCGGAGAGAAGGTCGAGGCACGACGGCTCAAGGTCGAACAGCAGAACCTGCTCGAACTCGGGCGTGCTGCCAAGCTCGACGTGGTCAATCACCTCAAGCGCATCGAGCGGGCCTTTCCGCAGTTCGTCAAACTCGATGAAGTCTTGTATTCATTGGGCTATCACCTCAATGAAATGGAGAGACCTGGCGAAGCTGTGGACGCCTACATGCGCCTTGTCCGCAAGCGACCCAAGTCCAACTTCTTGCCGGACGCGTTCCTGGGCATTGGCAACTATTATTTCGCCAAGAACCAGGGCGGCGAAGCGCTCAAATGGTATACCAAAGTCACTGAATTCCCTGACTCTTCCATCTTCGGTTGGGGCCTGTACTACATCGCGTGGGTGCACTACAACCAGCAGCAATGGGCCCAGGCGATCAAGGGCTTTATTCGCGTCTTGGACTACTCGAAGAACGAAGCCCACGGTCGCGTGCAGTTTCTGGAAGATGCCAGCCGCTACTTGGTGCGTTCTTGGGCGGAGACGGGAAAACCCAAGGAAGCATTGGCGTTTTTCAAGAACGTCGCTCCCGGCACCGAGATCTTGCTGCTCGACAACTTGTCGGCGTACTACGTCGAAATCTCGCAGTTTGAGAAGTCCAATGCCGTACTCGATGATTTGATCGATTATGCCAAAGATCACGCGAACTTTGTTCGCTACGTTACCTTGCGCTTGGAGAACAGCTACAAGCTTCACGACTTGGCTGAGACGGTCAAGTCCGCGCAGATGCTGACCAATGCCCTGCGGCAAAACCCGGACCGCAAAGCGGCGAACCTAGAAGTGTTGCTGGCGGAAATCGCCTCGACCTTGCACGCAGAATATGAACGAACCTTGGTGGTTAGCGTCCTTGAGGCCGCCGAAAAGGTCTACCGCAACTACGGCGAGCACTTTGAGCAAGGCGAGCATGGCTACGACATGCTGCACAACCATGCGTTGGCCTTGTTTGAGTTGGCTGAACTGTCCTGCAAGGACTCGGAAAAACAGGGTAAAGCCACTGAGAAGGGCGCAGCATCGCGCGACCTGTGCTACCAGCGCTACAACGATTCGGCCGCAGCGTACGAACGCGTGATTGCCCTGTCGGCCAAGGGTAAGTACGCGGAATCAGCAGCACATCGCGCTTTTATCGCCTACTATCGCACCCAAAACGTCAGTCAGGAAACGGGCACCAAGGACCAGGACAACATTCTGCGGCCGATTCCGCTCAAGCCTGAAGAAGAGCGGGTCGCAGCGGCGTGCACGCGCTACGTCGATATTGCCTTGCGCAACAACGCGCAAGAGGACGTGCCCGAAGCGCTTTTTGTCGGCGGTCGCCTTTGGTACCAGCACAACTACTTTGACAAGGCTGGCGACATGCTGGCCAAGTTTGTTGAACGATTCCAGGGTCATGCCTTGGCTGTCACGGCAGCGCGGTTGATGCTTTCGTCGTTCGCCCTGGCCCAGGACGGCAAGAACCTGATTTCATGGACCAATAAGCTGATCAATGACACTCGCTTTACCCAGGGTTCGCCTGAGGCCGACAAGCTCAACTTGACCCTGGTGGCCATCAAGTCCAACGAGGAATACAACAAGTGTCTGGAACTCAAGGATGATCCGGTCAAGGCCGCTGAATGCTTGAAGTCCTATGCCGTGAATTTCCCGGACAACCGTGAACAAGCTGCCCGGGCCGTTGTGGGCGCTGCGGAATTCTACCGGCGGGCCAAGCGACGCGACGATGTGATCACCATGTACCAGGAACTGTCGCGGAAGTACCCGGAAGACAAGCGAGCGGCGCAGGCATCCTTTGAAGTGGCTGATATCTACCGTCAATCTGGCGATTTCGATGCTGCCACCGTCGCCTATGAAGAGTTTGTCCAGCGTTATCCCAATGATCCCCTGGTTCCGCGCGCGCTCAAGACGGCGACGGCGATCAACCGCAGCCTAGCGCGTTGGGACAAAGTGGTGCACACGGGCGAATTGTTCTTGGAACTCTGCAACAAGGCGACGAGTCAGGAAGCCAAAGATGCGTGCACACCTGAGGCGCGGGCCCGCGTGTCGTACGACATTACCACGCCGGAGAAGGAAAAGGGCGACTGGAAGGCCGTTATCAAGGCCTCGGACCGATTCCTCAAGCGTGCCGATGCCTTGCCTGTTCATTTGCGCCTAGCGGCCATGACCAACACGGGCTCGGCCCAGAGCGTACTCAAGCTGGGTGACCGCGGCCGCAAACTGTTCGATGACGTCCTCAAAGAAGCCAAAGTGATTGCGGATTCGGGCAAGTTGGGCGAACTGGACCCCATCGGCCGTGACGCGATTGCGGAAGCCTTGTTCATGACCGGTGAAATCGAATTCGCCAAGATGCAGGCCATCAAGGGCAAGCCCAAAGACCTCAAGGCTGCCGTGGACTTGGCAGCGCAAAAGGCCAAAGCCGCAGCGGTGGCCGAGGGGTTCTACGGCGAAATCGAAAACAGCAAGAATCCGCGGTGGACGGCGGCAGCGGCGTCGCGTCGAGGCAGACTGCAACAGGAAATTGCGATTTCAATCAAGACCTTGCCCGCGCCCCCGGCCTTGTCTAAGAGTGAGGAACTCAAGGCAGAATGGGCAACGCAACTCGCGGAAAAGGGCCGTCCTTACGAAGAAAAGGCTGTGGAATTGTACCGTAGCGCCTTGGACGCCGCGGCAGCCATCTACGCCTTTGACAAGTATTGGGCCGAGGCCCGGGACAACCTCAAAGTGCTCGACACCAAGTTCGCCGAGCGCGCGGATGTGAAGGAATTCACAGTTGAAATGACCGATATCAAGTGGGGCGAGTCGGAAAAACCTCAGACCGTCATCGCTGCGCTGCGTCTGGAACTGTTCAACCTGAACAATGCCCAGCCGACCGCGGCCGTTGAAGGCGCGGAAACCCAGGTAACGCATCCGGAATTGGCGAAGTCCTGGACGCGGATGGCGCTGGCTCACTACGCTTTGGAGCAGTACCGGGAGGCCGTTGTGGCCGCCGTTGCTGGCATGGGCGCCGCCGAAGAGCTGAAGAATTCCGGGGTGCTGTGGAACATGATGGGCCTAGCCTACAGCAAGCTTGGTGAGACGCAGAAGGCCCTTCAGGCCTTTGACAAAGCGGGTCAAGTGGACAGCAAGTCCGTGGATGCGTTGCTCAATGCGGCGTCGATCACGGTGCGCAACCTCGGCTTTGCCAAGACGGTCGAAGTGCTTGATGAAGTGCTCAAGCGCGAGCCCGACAACTACTGGGCCAAGGTGACTCGTCCCGTTGCCGTGCGGCGCGCGAGTGATGACCCTGAAAAGACTAAGGAAGCCCTGGCAGCCTTGGATGCACTGGCGGCCAAGAGCGACGGTCCCGAAGGTCACTACAACCGCTGCGTGATTGGCCAGGCGACCTTGACGGCCAATAAGGCTGAAATGACGAAGGCTTTGGACTACTGCGAGACCGCTCTGAAGGCCGCGACTGAAAAGAAGAGCGCGCTGGCCAAGGAATTGCAGAAGCGCGTCAAGGGCTTGCAAGACGCCATCAGCTTCATGCCCAACTAGAACGCCAAGCCCGAAGTACCTCAAGGCCGAAGTACCTCAAGGCCGAAGTACCTCAAACCCGAAATGCCGCGAACCTGCCTCTGCTTTGCGCGTCTAGGCGGCCGGTGTTTTCTCGAGGTTTCAAGGGTGCACGCCTTCTCCGCTTTGGCCTACCTTTGACACGCCTTAGGTCCCGTTGTCGCAAGCTGCACGAGCCTTTGCGGGCGCCTGCGCACTAGCCGTTTGTGTCGGCTGGATAAGCCTGCAGCAGCGCCGAACCGGCACGATACTGGGGCAAGACGCAGGTGTGCTGCGGCTGCGAAATCGGGCACAAATCTAGGATGTTATCGTGAATCGGCGGCTCACGCTCATGGCTGGACAAGGGCCGCGAGCGTGGCCCGCGCGCTAGACCTGGGATTGGCGGCGGCGGACGATCAGCAGTCCAGCGGCGGCGAGGAGCAATAGGCCAGGCAAGCTTTGCGTACTGCTGCGATTGGCTTGGCAGAAGCCGGTGTTAGCAGCGGCCGGCGTCGCTTGCAGGCGGGCGATCGCAGCGGCATCGAGGGTCGTCTTGCCAACCTGCGCGTTGTTGAGCAGCGCGTCGGCCTGATCGGCGTGACTTAGGTCGATGTCGATGGGTTTGCCCGATTCTTCCATGACTTGCACGCGTTTGGCAGGCAAGCCACCAGCGCTAACAACGGCTCCCTTGCCGGTAGTGGCATCACTGGCAGCGCCAAAGCCCCCAGGTCCGACGTACAGGCCGCCGCAGGAGCTGAAATCACTGGGAATACTTAGCGAAACCTTGCTGCCGTCGGCGTAGGTGATTGTGCCTTGGGTGGCCACGGTCTTGGCGCCGCTGCTGCCGCCGCAGACTGGCTTGAGGGTCGCCACGTGGTTGTTGCTGACGGTGGGCAGGTCGGGGTTGAAGGCAAAGGTGGGGTCCTTGGTCATTTCTTCTGGCGATACAAGGGTGTATAGGCGCGTTAGGTAGGATGAACTATCGTAGGCCTTTTGCACCAAGAACAAAGGGTCGATGATGCCGGCTTGGATGGCCGCAGAAAATGCCTTGGAATCAAATGGTTGTTGAGCGACGGCGGCCTTGATCGCTGCACATGTGGCATCGCAGGCGTAGCTGCTGGGGCCGCAGGTTGACTGCACGCAGTTGTAGAACTCGGCGTCAGTTTTATCTTTAAAAGCATCGGGTTTGGGGATGTAGGTCTGAATCAGAAACTGCATCTGCCGGGTCCGCGGCAGGTTTTGCGCGAAGGCGTCGGCCAGGAACTTGCTGGGATCCGTGTCGCCGGCGAGCTTGGTGGCATCCCAGGTAGATTCGGCGAATTGAATGGGTAATTTTGCCGTCGGTCCGGCGAACTCAGTGGTGAAAGCGTGACCACTGGCGAGGTCGACTGCCTTGGAAACCACGGTCTGGTAGTTGCCGCCGCCGCTGAACCAATCGATGGTCGCTTCGTTCAGCTCGACATGCAAAAAGTTCTTGGGAATCGCACGGCTATCCCCCAGCACCCAAGCCACCACGGGCATGTCCGCCTTGGCAGCGATCGCGGTCAGCCGTAGGGGCAGGCATGGCGAAGGCTCGGCCAAGGTCACAGCCACGGGCAGCAGGTCCTTGGAGGACTTGTTGGGCTGCAACTTCAAGGCCAGAAACACGAATTTCTGCTGGGCATAGAGGTCCAGGAGCTTAGCGGCACCGGGAGGCTGGCCGTAGCTGTTCTTGTTGAGCCACTGGACCACGTTCGAGCCCGTGTCGCCCTGAATCACCACGGCGTCATAGGGCCCAATGGCTTCCTGCAGAAGGACTTGCACGGACCCTGGGCCGCCTTGCCCTGAGGTGCCGGTGTCGCCTTCACCGTTGGCCATGGCGTACTTGCATGAATCGATTTGGCAATTGGGGTCGCTGTTATCGATGTTCAGCGTGAAACGCGGCGCCGTCACCTGATCGAGAGCGGTGAACACTGAGTCGGAACTCAGCACGATGCTAGGCAATTTCTGCAGGGGCAGCACCCAGCTGAACGCTTGGGACGGCCCATCGTACTTGATCTGGATGTGCGCGGTGATCTGGTTCTTGCCCGCAATGTATAGGATGCGTTCTGCTGCCTGATCAACGGGTTGCTGGAGGTTGCAGAAGAAACCGCCGCACGCAAATGCCGCACTTGGCAAACAGGCAAGGCTCAGGGCCAAAGCCGTGGTCAGTCTGGAAAAGCCGAACATGGAAGACTCCTTAGCGATCGTTGCGCCGCATTGGCGGGATGAAGTCTAGCGCTTTTGGCGTCAACGCGCGACTGTCACGGGGCGCGTGGTGGGAAGGTTCTGGCCAGGTGCGGTGTTGGCTTGTCACGGGTTTGACCGCAGGCGGCCCCTCCACGCACACTGCGGGTCCAGGTTCGACAGCCGGGCCGATGATCGGCCTTTGAGGCGCCATGCTGCGTGCACGTTTGTTTGAAAATCCCAAGCTTTGGTCGGCGGTTGCCGCGGCGGTTGCGCTTGTTGCCGCCGGGGCTTGCAGCCGACCGGGGGCCTCGGTGCCGAATCAGGCCTCTGCCCCAGGCAAGGGCGCCGGTGCAGCCGTTGAAGCAGCTGGGGCGCCTACTGCCACAGGCGTTTCCCCCGTAGCCGTTGAGACGGCGGCAGGACCGCGCGTGCAGGGAACGGTTGGCATCGTCAACGGCCATGATATTTCAGCAGAAAAGTTCAATGCGGAGTTTGAGCACCTGGTGGGCAACAATGCGCGGATTCCGCCTGAACGCCTGCACCGAATTGCGCATAACGTATTGCAAAAACTCATTGAAAGCGAGTTGCGGGCCCAAGCGATTGCCCAGGAGCACGTTGAACTGACCGACGGCGAATGGGAACAGGCCTGGCGCGAGTTCAACAGCCGATTTGTCGATGGGCAGGGGCATTTTGACGAAGTTGCCTTGCAAAACGAGTTGGCACGCACGCACTTGACCATGGAACAGCTGCGGGCGCAGATCCGCGATCAACGACTGCAGCGCAAACTCGTGGAGAAGCTTGGGCACATTGAGTTGTCGGAGACCGACCTCAAGACGTTCTACGACGCCAATCAGACGGCTTGGATGGAGGCGGCGGCTCGGGATGTGCGACCGATCGTCGTTAAGCTGCCGCCCGACGCGGCGGCCGATGCGGTCGAAAAGGCCCGTCTTGAGGCGCAAGCGGCGTCGCAAGGGTTGCGCAAGGGCGCGGATTTCGAAGAGATTGCCCTCAAGTATGCGCCTGAGCCCCTGCCGCCGTTGCATTTGGTCAAAGGGACCGCGGAACCAGAGTTAGAGAAGGTGGCCTTTGCGCTGAAGATCGGCGAAGTGTCCGAGCCGGTACGGACGCGTTGGGGCTGGTATGTGCTTCGACTGATTGAGAAAAGTGAGCAGAGGCAGAAGACGTACCCCGAAGTCCGCGATGAAATCATCCGCACCCTGTCTGAGCGCCGTCGCTACTTGGAAGATCGGCGCATTGTGCAGGACCTGCGCAAGAAAGCGGATGTGATTGAGAAATTGCCGTTCTAGTACCTCCAACCCGAAGTTCCTTGCGGGTTGGATGTACATTGTTTGCTTCTAGTTTCAAGGAGGCCCGCGATCTCCACTTTCGCCGTGCCAGACTTGGCACGGCTCATGCGCTGCGCCCGCCGCTGAGTCCTCTCCACGCCCGCACGCGCGGGCTCACCCTTGGGTTGGGCCGGGTCCCCGGCCGCAAAGTCCACTACCCCGAGTCCTTTGCGGTCACCCGGAAAGGACTTACGTGTACTGGGTGCCCAAGGCCTGGCGAACACATCATTGGTGACAGCAATCTGACATTTGCATTGTCTTACGGCAAGGTGTCGTGTACCCTGTACGGGCTACGGCGCCCGTGGGGCTGGGCACGGGCTACCAGTTGCCAGCTAAAGACGCATTTGCATTGAGGTTTTTTCATGAAGATCGACCGCCACGGGCTGAGGGTATCAGGGCGCTTTTTGTTCACTTCGCTGGCCGTCGCCCTGACGTTCGGCGGGCTGACACAGGTGGACGCTTGGGCGGAGGACGCCCCGCTGGCTGCCGAGCCATTGCCTGCAATTGGCCAAAAAGATCGTGCCGATAGCGGAGCTGGCTGGATCAATCAGTCGGACATGAACTTGGTCCGCCGGGCGCAGGCGCTTGGCCAATGGCAGGGCGATGTCAGTTTGGGCGGCAACTCGGGTTCGCCGGGCGTGACGGCCTTTTCACCTGGCGTAACGGCGCGTTTGGGCCTGGGCTATGGCCTAACGCTGGAATTGACTGCGACCGGGCGCACCAATGATTGGAATTCCTTTCGTCCCGGCGCGGGCGTCAAGTGGCAGGCGCTCGGCGGTGCCGGCAAGAACTACGGTTTGGCGGTGATGGCCTTGTTGCGGCCCGAAGGTTTTACGGAAATTGAAGGGGAAGTTGAGTTTCACGTGATCGGTCATTACCGCGTCGGGCGCAACGAGCTCGGCCTAAATCTCACGGCCGGCGGCGATCCTGATGGAAAAGACCGTGATATTGAAGGACATGTCGGATACGGATATCGCGTCAATGACAACTTGGTGGTCGGCGTCGAAGAACAATCCCGCGCTGGCCTGGGCACCAAGGTTGAGTTCATGGGCCGGCAGGAGCATGTGGCTGGGCCAAGCGTGCAATATCGCGTTGGAAAACTGCTGTTGAGCGGCCTTGTCGGTGGCGGCGCTAACCAACTTGCCTGGGGCGATTCGCTCAAAATCGGCGCCTGGGGAATGGGAAGAATCGCTTATCATTTCTGATTCTTTCTGGAGGTGGCCTCGGGCGCTGCCCTGGCGATCGAGAAATTCGACAGGTCCCGGCACTTTGGCATCCTCGTTGCCATGGACATCCTTGCCGCCTGGCTCAAGCATTTGCAATTTGAACGGAATCTGTCGGCGCACTCCCTGCGTGCCTACACCGTTGACCTCGAGCATTTCTGCGATTTTCTGACCGCGCAGGACAGCAATCCCATCTCCGCAGATCGTGAGTTGATTCGCGAGTATGCGGCTTCCTTGCACGACAAGATGCAGCCAAGCTCGGTGGCCCGTCGTCTTTCGGCCTTGAGGACATTTTACAAATACCTGTGTAGGACCGGGCGGTTGGAGACCAATCCGATCGATGGATTGCGCGGCCCGCGGCAGCCCAAGACTCTGCCAAAAATGCTGAGCATTGACGAGATGTTGGCTTTGCTGTGCAAGCCCTTGGATGGCCTGGACGGCGACCCTCTTTTGCACACCCGCGACATGGCCATCTTAGAACTCTTGTATGGCGCAGGGTTACGTGTGAGCGAATGCACGGGCCTAGACTGGGTCCACGTGCGCCTGGACGAGCGCCTGGTCCGCGTGCGTGGCAAGGGCCGCAAGACGCGGATCGTGCCCTTTGGCACCAAGGCTGTGACGGCTTTGGTCGCTTGGCGGGCGGCGCGGCAAGAACTCTTGGATCGGTGTTCAGCTGATGAACGCGCGGATGCCGAAAAAGCCTTGTTTCTCAACTGGCGGGGCTCGCGCCTGTCAGCCCGATCGGTCGCGCGAATGCTAGAGAAGCGCTGTCTTCTTGCGGGCTTGCATCGGTGTGTCAACCCCCACGCTTTGCGCCATTCCTTTGCGACGCACTTGCTCGATGCCGGCTCGGACATTCGCGAGATCCAGGAGTTGTTGGGCCACGCGCGGTTGTCGTCGACGCAGCGTTATACCCATGCTTCGATTGCCCAATTGCAGCGCACGTACGACCGAGCGCATCCGCGAGCCCACTTGGCTGATGCTTCGGTGATGCATCGGTCGGCGAAAACGTGAACGGTTTTAAGCTTTTGACGATTCGGGGCTCGGCCCTCGCGTGTCTCTGCGTGCTCGTCGCCCTTGTGGCGTGGCCCGAGCGACCGGTGCATGCGGCCGATTTACAGACCGCCGTTCACACCCAAGCTGAGACAGGGATTGAAGTCTTTGACCATGACCTCTATGCCACGGTCGGGCTTGGCGGCGGCCTCCAAGGAAACTACGGAGATCTTAAGCTGTATGCGCCGCTGCGTCTGCGCCTCAGTGACGGAGCGCCTCTTGCAGTGGAGGGTGCCCCAGCCCTGCGCCGCCAAGACTGGGATGAACTAGGCGATTTTCTGCACATTCTCAGGCACGCGACCTTGCGCGACCCGGGGGAACGCGGATCGCTACAGATCGGACAGTTGCAAGGCGTAACCCTTGGTCACGGCACTCTGATCGACAGATATTACAATGACTTAGACTTCGATCATCACCAGACCGGTGTTCACGCTTCAGGTGATGGCGGCTGGGTCGGCGGACAGGCGATCGTGTCGGACGTGATTTCGCACAAACCGGCTGGATTTCGTGTATTTGGGCGCCCTTTCTGGGGCCATGGCAGTCGTCTGGGCTCGCTCACCGTCGGGGTCAATGCCGCGCTCGACCAGGTCGCGGCCTATGCGCCGTTGCGGCTCTTTGGGCTCGACATCGGCAGCGATATTTGGCAGGGCAATGGCCAGGCAATTGATCTGTATGTAGACGGCAATACACGGATTCATGGTGGCCAGGGCCTGCACGCCGGGGCGGATTACCGGTGGACGGGGGCGCACGCGTATGTGCAACTGCGCCTAGAATTGCAGTGGCTGCATGGCGCCTATGATCCTGCGGCCTTGGATACGCTCTACGCTATCGAACGCAGTCAAATCGGTCCTGCGATCGCTTGGTTAGACCCCCAAGGTCACGTCCAAAGCCTTGTGATTGACCGGACTTTGGCTACATCCGCCTTGACCGGCGAGCGTCTTGGCGCCTTGGGCAGCCTTCAAGGGGCGGTCGGTGGGGTGCGCTACGTCGCCAAGGTCGACTTCCGCGGCCAGGACGGTTGGGGTGCCTATGGCTGGCTGGTGCTGCCGCCATGGCAGGGGCTTGAGGGACGACTCTTCTTTGGTCAAAGGCACTTGCAGGCGTGGCACGACCTCGGCCAGGGCGCTATGGCGCAGGCGCAACTGCGCTTTCGCGTCCAAGGGCCCTGGTATGCTTCACTTTTTTCGGGCCGGCAGTGGCACCAGGATCCGGCAGGCCTGTACCGCGCTGATTGGGACGTGGTGGCCATGGTCGGCTTGGATGGCGTGCCGGGACGCTAGGCATGGGCCCTGCGCTCCGCTTCACCTTGAATCTGATTGGCAATCCTGGGCGCTCTTGTCCTGCGGGGCAATTTCGCCGCGGCAATCGGCCAGCGCACCCCGTTGGGGAAGCCTTGCCCATCGCCCGCCCCAAGCCCCTGCACTTGACCGGGACCGTTGGCAATGCCACCTTGGCAACTCGTCTGCAGCCGCAGCCGCCGGAGGTTTGGATGGACTTGTGCACGCTCTTGGCCGATGAATCTGCGACAATTCAGCAGGTTGCTGCATTCTTGGAGGGGCTCGAACCCGACATTCGCAAGGCGGCCGTGCTCGCCCTCGGGCGCAAGGATCAGCGACGTTTGTGGCAAAAAGCCGCTAGTTCTGCGCCTTTGGATGTATACCACTTCGTGCCCGCCCATCAGGGAACACGGACAGCAGTCCGCCACTTTGGTCGCAACACCTTGCCTTTGCCGGGAAAACACAAGTATTTCAGCAAGGTGTTCGCGCGTCCTGAGGACAACAGCGACCGAGCCTTTGGCTTCAACGACGCGCCTTCGGGAAAACTGATTGGTCCCGGCTACTTTGTGGCCCGTTCCACCGCCACCGAACCGAACGATCCCGCGTGGGCCGCCCGCGGTGCCTGGGTAGTTGACTACTTTCTCTGCCCCGACGGTCCCGTGCCCGAGCAATGGCCAAAAGTTGTTGAAAATACAGTTGGTCTTCAGCGTTTCGTCTACTTCCACACCCGCGATTTCATGCGCAGGGTGAGTCGCGATGTCGCCATTGGCGCCGCCTACAAAGAAGAGAAGTCCCTGGACCACTATTTCGTCCTTGTGCGCGAACCCTAGAAAACGCATTGTTTCTTCTGCTTTTTCCGGTGTACGCCCCTGACTTCACTTCGCTGAACTGTCACGCCATTGCCACCTTGGCCTCTGAGCCCCTGCCCGCGCCGTGCCCGATCTGCTACAACAGGGCGCACCGGGACGCTGAGCCTGCCCCGGCTTTGCAAGGGTGCCATGCTTGACCTCCCCAGTCGTCCGCGTCGCAATCGCAACTCCTCGGTTATTCGGGATTTTCACCGCGAAACGTGGCTAGCGCCTCAACACTTCATTTTGCCGCTGTTCATTCACGCCGGCGACACCGTCGAACCGATTGCGTCCATGCCGGGTTGCAGCCGCCTCTCCTTGCCGGCGATGCTGGCGGAGGTGCAGGGGGCTTGGCAGGAGGGCATTCGCTCGGTGGTGCTGTTCCCGGCCATCGCCGACGCGCTCAAGACCAGCGATGGAAAAGAATGCTATAATCCCAATGGCTTAGTGCCTGTTGCAATCGCCCAGCTCAAGGCCCGTTTTCCGGAGCTTGTGGTGGTGACCGACGTGGCGCTGGATCCTTACAGCAGCGACGGGCACGACGGCGTGGTGCAGAACGGCAAGATCCTCAACGATCGCACCGTGGAAATCCTGTGCCTTCAAGCGGTTGCCCAGGCCCGCGCCGGAGCCGACATCGTGGCTCCCTCGGACATGATGGACGGTCGCATCGGCGCCATTCGTAAAGCCTTGGATTTGGAAGGGTTTACCGACGTCTTGCTGGTCAGCTACTGCGCCAAGTATGCCTCGGGCTTCTATGGTCCCTTTCGCGATGCGTTGGCGTCGGCCCCCAAGTTCGGTGACAAGAAGACGTATCAGATGGACCCAGCTAACCGTCGGGAAGCCTTGAGGGAACTTGCGCTGGACGAGGCCGAAGGCGCCGACATGGTGATGGTCAAACCGGCCGGCCCCTACCTGGACGTGATCCTGGAACTGCGCCGGGCGACGACCCTGCCGGTGGTGGCATATCAGGTGTCGGGCGAGTACGCGATGCTCAAGGCCGCCGCCCAAAACGGCTGGCTTGATGAGAAGAAAACGGTTTTAGAATCACTGCTTGCCATTCGGCGCGCGGGCGCAGACGTGATCCTGACCTACTACGCTCGTCAAGCGGCGCGCTGGCTGGCCGAGTAGACGAACCCTCCAGGAAATTCGGGTTTGGGGTACTACGGCGCGTCCAGAACAGCCTGGATCGCAGCCTGCAGGTCGGCGTCGGTCGGCGCCGTGGTCGTCGTGGGCAATTCATTCACAATTTGCCCAGTCCCCTTGGCGACCACCATGCGCGGCACATAGGGCACGCTGGCCAACTGCTTGTCGGTCTGCACCAAGTCGGCGTTCTTGTCATAGAGCACCAGCACGTTCGCTGGCAGGTTCATCCGGCTGACAATCTGCTGACATTCTGCAGCTGTCGGCGCGTTTTCCTTCTTGAGCGGCCCGCCATCGGCCGTCTTCTTGGTGCCTTCGACGACGATAAAGGCCGCGCCCACATCGGCATCCTTGAACTGATTATAGATTTGGGCGAAGTCTTCAAAGGCGGACTTATTTTGTCCGTTTTGCACGGCGGTCCACTCCCGCCAATCGATGACGGCGATGGCGGCGTGGCCACAGAGCTCGCCCAGGTCGACCTCGCTGTCATCGGCGCAGGCGTGCAAGATGGTGCCCCGCTGCAGGTACTGGCCGATACCAGGGCCATATTTGACGCTGGCGGGGCATTGATCGACGCCACTGACCGGTCCAACCTGACCGCAGCTGACATCGGTGCGTCCTTGGGAGCTCACGTCGCCGGCGAAGGAAAGCTTAGATAAATCAAGGGGGAATTGCTTGCCACCGGCCTTGAGCGTGACCGAACCTGTCATCGCCCAGTTGACGCTGAGGGTCGGTGCGGCTTGGCCAGCCTCGGGTTGAGCCAGGGGCTTCATGGACAGGGTAGCGTCCGGGCTAGATCCTGTGTAAGTTAATGTCTTTGTGGAGGTTTCAGGCCAGCCGGCACAGACCTTGGTGTCGATCACCACGCCGTCCTGCGTTGTGGTGCCAACGGCGTGAAAGGCCGCAGACTGTAAGGCTAAAGCGCCTTGACCGGGCCGCCATTGGAGGTCGAGCTCGCAGGAGCCGTCCGCCTCGGCCACGCGAATGTCCAGTTGGGTAATGCAGGCGGGTCCTGTGGTGTTGAGCCGATGCACAACAACGGCTGTGGCTGTCTTTCCCGTGTAATCGACAGAGACGGGTTTGCCCGCCCAGGTAGTCGTCCAAGCGCCGGTAGCTACAAGAGGTTTCTTGGTTGCCGTTGGCGCCGGCGTGCTCTGGCAGGCCAGGGCTCCAAGGGCCAGGACGCCCCAAAGCCCATGGGCGCGTGTTAAGTTGGCGACTTTCATGGAAGTTCCTCTCTTCAAAGGTCACTGGTTGATCGAGCGTTCACTGGCTGCGGCGGGCGATGGCAGTGTGCCACGGCGTGCGCAGGGCGCGGTCATCATCGGGCCTTCAGCGGCTACAGCAAAGAACTGTAATGATGGCGCAAAGTGGGCGCAAGCGGCAGATCGCTGTCCATCAGATCCGCAAGAGCCAGCCGGGGATCCACGGGGACTCTTCGCAAAGTCACTGAAACACCACCAGAATCTGCTTGAACAATGCCGTATTCGGCGTGCGCCATAAGTTCCGGTTCTCGGCCCTGAACGTAGGCGACAAAGGGCATGCCAACGCTGCCAGGATTGACGATGAGCCGGCCACGGTGTTGGCGAACCATCTGTAAGTGCGTGTGACCACAGGCCATCAGCGTCGCGTCCGCCTCGCCGATCAAGGCGTCGACCTCAGCGTCGGTGTGGCTTGCCAGGATATCTTGCATAGGAGAAGTTGGAGAACCATGGAATAACAGAAGATTTCCCTGGTCGCCCAAGGAAATCGTCTCCTGGCGTACCATGCTGGCCAACCACGTCAGGTCCGTGTCATGCAACTGCCGCCGGCACCAGGCGACCGAGGCGACGATCACTGGCGCATGCGTGTAGGTTTGCAGCAGGCTGGGATCCAGCAGGAATTCATCGTGGTTGCCCAGGATTAGTGGACTCGCGACCTCGCGCAAGACCGCCAATACTTCGCAAGGCTTGGGGCCAAGCGTTGCACAATCGCCGAGGCAGGCGACGCGATCCACCTTGAACTGGGCGGCGTCCGCCAGAACAGCCTTGAGGGCGGCGAGATTGCCGTGTATATCTGAAATCAGGGCTATTTTCACGTAGGCACCTGCCTCAATCGGTGACGATGCCTGCACCGTAACAGCGTGTTGCGCCCTCGGCAAGGGTGGGGGGTTGGGCTCAGGCCCTAAGGGCGCTATCGCCTTGAGTTGGCGCTGCACATGCACTCGCCAGGAGACGGTTGTTGACTTGGTCCGGTTGCTGGTCTTGCCTGGCCGTGCGCAAACCGGTAATCTTTTGACAGGTTGGTGTCACTTGGCGAGGGGCAATGGCGATTCAAGAGTCGAGGATCATGAGCAGAATCAAATTATTGCGTCTAATCAGCGCCACAG
>CAIMEY010000082.1 GCA_903840165.1 uncultured Myxococcales bacterium
GACAATCCGGGACGCTCCGGCGGCGCTCGACCCGGCGCTCCCCGCGACAATCCGGGACGCTCCGGCAGCGCTCGACCAGCACCGGCACCGCGAACGTCAGGCCATGGCCGCCCAAGTACCCGCAAAGATTCCAATGAGTTGCCGCGCACGCCAGGAGCCACACGTCGGCCAACGCGGCCCGCAGATGGCGGTCGTGCTGCACCCTCGCGCGAAGGTGGCACTCGCGGCGGCCCAGGGCGCTCGGGCGCTCCCCCGCGAGGCAACGGTGGAGGCCGACCTCGGAGAACGCCATGATCATGAGGCGCATTTGCTGCGTCGTCGGTGCGCGGCCCAATTTCATGAAGGTCGCGCCGGTGGTGCAGGCGCTGCAAGCGCGAGGCCTGCAGACCCGCCTGGTGCACACCGGCCAGCATTATGACCCGCAGATGTCGGCGATTTTCTTTCACGATCTAGGCATGCCAGAGCCTGACGCGTTTCTCGGCGTTGGCTCAGGCAGTCATGCTGTGCAAACAGCGAAGATCATGACACTCTTCGAGCAGGACTGCCTCGATTTCGCGCCCGATTTGGTGCTCGTGGCCGGCGACGTCAATTCCACCATTGCCTGTGCCCTGGTCGCAAGCAAACTAGGCATTTCTGTTGGTCATATTGAGGCCGGCCTGCGTTCGGGCGATTGGTCGATGCCCGAGGAGGTCAACCGTGTCCTCACCGATGCCTGCGCTGACCTTTTGCTGACCCCGTCGCCAGATGCCGATGCCAACCTGCAAGCCGAAGGCGTCGCCGCGTGGCGAATTCACTGGGTCGGCAACTGTATGATCGATAGTCTTTTGAAGCACTTAGATCGCGCGCGGGCGGAAAACACACCGGCGCAGTTGGGCGTGACCCCGGGCCAGTACGCCGTCGCCACCCTGCATCGCCCTTCCAATGTCGATGATCCCCAGCAACTTGGCCCAGTTCTCGACGCCCTTGAGGCTACAAGCCGGCAGATTCCCGTAGTTTTTCCTGTCCACCCTCGCACGCGCGCTGCGATTGCGCAGACCGGCTGGACGCCGACCACGGGTCTACATCTGGTTGAACCCATGGGCTATTTGGCATTCCTTGGCCTTCTGGCCGACTCGCGCTTGGTCATGACCGACTCCGGCGGAATTCAAGAGGAAACTACCGCACTTGCCATTCCCTGCCTCACGTTGCGCGCAAACACCGAGCGCCCGATCACCGTTAGCCAAGGCAGCAATGTTCTTTTGGGCACGGATGCGCGTCGCCTAGCTCCAGCCGTCGCCGGCATCTTGGCTGGCCGAGGCAAAATCGGTACAATTCCAGAGAAATGGGATGGGCACGCTGCCGACCGCATCGCCGATCTGCTGATGCAACCGGTCCGCACATTGCGCGAAACGACCCTTGGCTAAGGAGTAGCAATTGCGACGTAAGCTCGCACTTGGATTGGTTTTTATCATCCTCCTGGCCGGCGGCAGCTTGGCCTGGTGGTGGGCGCATCCGCCGCTAAGCCCCTTGCAGTGGCAGGCTTGGGTTCCGGCTCAAGCCCAAGCCGTCGCGTGGACCCAACCACTTGGAAAGATTCGGCCTGAGCTCAAGCAACTCATCACAGCGTTGCCGGGTGCCTCTGGCGTAGGCGAGGCGCTGCAGTGGACCGCCGGCGTCGACCTGCTCGATGCGGAGGCGACCCAAGAGGCAGGCTTTCGCGATGACGCTGGAATTGCAGCATTTACTTGGCAGGACGCTTTCTGGCTCGTGCTGCCGGTGCGCGGACAGACCGGGGCCGCCCATGCCCTGAAAGTCTTGGCTGATCGCGGCTTTAGCAGCCATCCCACGACCGAGACCTCGTGGGACATCGCCGATCGCAACAATCCCCAGGTGCAGGCCATGCAAGCCTGGCTCATCGATGACGTTTTGCTGGTGCGCCAAGGTCCAGTCCAGGCCCAGGCCCTCGCTGCTTGGCGGGGCGCGACAAAGAGGGCCATTGCACCAGATACCCTTGGAATGATTCATCTTGAGGCGCAGATCGACCCGGCTCTTCGCCAAGCCCTGCACGCGGGCCTGGGTCCAGCGAACCTGCTGGTCGGCGGTGCGGTCGACAAACTGCAACGCATGGACGCCCAACTGGTCTTGAATGCCCAGGGCCCCGACCTCCGCGTGTCGCTGCGTTCGGCCGACAACGCCTTGGCCGACATGCAAAAGTATCACCAGGATTTCCTTGGCAGTTCCCCAGCCTTGACGGTAGGGGATCTGCTGGCGGACGAGACCGTCCTGCTGCTTCAGGCGCGCATCAATCCAGGACTCTTGTCGATGATTCCGCAAGGGATTCGCGGCCAATGGCTGCCGGCCTCTGCCCTGCGCGTCGTGGATCCGAACCTTGGTGCACTGGACGCCAATAGCTTGGTGCTTGGCGCCTGGGATGGCCAAATTGCACTAGCAATTCTTGGCATTGCCGACTCGGTGCCCTTGGATCCCCGCCTTGCCGTCGCCATGCCTTGGCGCAGTTCGCTGCGCTTGGCGTTGATTCTCTCCTTGCGCACCGCGGCCCAGGCTCAAGCCGTGGTCGACATGGCGGCAACGACGCTGGTGGCCCAGCAACCGCAAGCTACGCAACTAGGCCAATGGCATGGATTTTTCTTCACCAAAGCCGCGACGCCCTGGGGCCTAGTGGCAAGCGGTCCTCGTCTTGCGTTCATTTCCGGCGAGGGCGAACTGGCCGACCTGACGCGCACCGCCTCGGGCAGGTTCCCGTCTCTCGGTCAGGCCAAGCATGATCCCGTAGTTGCTGAAATTATTGATGGAAAGTCGGCTTGGGTTGGCGTGGTCGCGCAGACGCCGCGGGTGGTGCGGTCGCTCCGCCGGCGGGGAATGCCCGATTACGTTGTGCAGTTAGTCGATTCCATTGAATCTTTTGCACTCAAGGTCGACTGGACCGCTTCGTCCCTGGAACTGCACGTGCACCTGTCACCCCACGGGACCGCACCACGCGAGGCCAAGCGATGAACGTGGCCGAATTTGCCATTGATGCCAATGATTTACGCAGGGAGTTTGCCACGGCTGCTGGTCCTGTGGCGGCACTGCGCGGTTTGCACATGCAGATTCGCCGCGGCGAACGCGTCGCGGTCATTGGTCGCTCGGGGGCCGGCAAGTCGACCTTGCTCAACCTGATCGGCGCGTTGGACTTGGGCTACACAGGGCAACTTCGCGTTTTTGGTCAGGATCTTCAGGCGCTTAAGGACCGTCAGCTGTCGCAGTTTCGCAACCGGCAAATAGGCTTTGTGTTTCAGTCCTTCAACCTGCTGACCAACCTCAACGTTTTAGAAAATGTGTTGCTACCCGGACAGTTGGGCTCGCCAATGCCAGAAGTCGAGTTGCGCCAGCGGGCCGTGCAACTACTGGCGACGCTAGGGCTGGCCGATCGCGCTCAGCAAAATACCCAACAAATGTCAGGTGGTGAACGACAACGCGTCGCCATCGCCCGGGCCCTGTTGCTCAGGCCGCCTTTGCTGGTCTGCGATGAACCCACCGGGTCTTTGGACGCGGATACGGCTGAACAGATTCTTAGCGTTCTCTTTGAATTATCAGGCCAATCTCAAGCAACGCTGGTCCTTGTCACCCATGACGCCAGCATTGCCCAGCGCTGCGACCGCGTTCTGACCCTGGATGCCGGCCAAATGGCAGAACAGCCCCGCGGTGGCCCTGGATCGATGGCGGTTGCGCCATGAGAATTCGACGCATCTTAGCTTTGATGATCAGCAATTTGCGCGCCAGTTGGCTTGGCGCGGCTCTGGCCATGGTGGGCATCGTCGTTGGCACGGGCCTGCTGGCCTTCTTCCTCGCCCTGGGCCAAGGCTTACGCGAACGCGTACTCAACCGCATCTTTCCGGCAAATCAGCTGGAAATTGAACCACGTGCGGTACAGCTCTTTGGCATTGAGCAGCGCATTGGCCAAACGCCCCTCGATGACGCTCGGGTCCGCCAAGTTGCGGCCTTGCCTGGGGTAACCCGCGCATTTGGCAAACAAAAATCTGTCTTTCCAGCGCGACTTTGGGGGGGCAAGGAACTCCTCGGGTACAACCTGTTCACCGAAGCCTTTTTTGACGGCATGCCCCCAGATGTCGTGCATGATGAACTGGTTGATTTTGAACAATCTTCTCACAAGCAGACCGTAGATTCGGCGGCCCAGGCCCTTCGCTGCGACGTCAGCCTCGACTGCCCACCTGGGCAGCAGTGCCGCGAAGGGAGCTGCGAAGTCATCGTCTGGGCCGATCGCTTTACCGAAGATTTGGAAGTCTTTCTGCCGTGTTCTGCAGACAACGAGTGTCGCGACGGCCTGCATTGCGTCCAGGACCGCTGTCAGTCCGCCCGGGCCCCCGCGGCGGTCAGCCAGCGCTGCCAATTGCCCAATGCCGCCGGCAACGGTCGAGACATGGATTTCGACAAAGAGTCCGGCATCTTGCTTGCACCCTGCCCCACCGGCCTTTGTGCCACCGAAGCAGCTTGTCCAGCAGGAAAGTACTGCGCCGCGGATAACCCAGACGCTGTCCAAGGCTGGTGCGAAGACCCCTTACCCGCTGTGATCAATCCGCTTTTGCTCGAAGTCTTCAACAGCGACATGGCCCGGTCCTTGGGCGCCGCACCGCTCGGCTCCCTGGCTGTCCTGTATGGCGTGCGCCTACATGTGGCCTTTGGCGATAGCTTTTTTACCCAAGACTCGCCGCGAGGCCGGCAACAGTACAAACAGGTTCAAATCGTAGGATTTTCCCGCAAAGCGCCTGAGCTCGGTCTGGCCCTGCCTCTGGGCGTGGTGCGGCATTTCAATGCCCGGCTCAAGGGTCCGGAGACGGCCAAGACCTACGACGCCATCTTGCTCGAAACGGGCAGCAATCAGGCCGTGCCAGAAGTCGTTAGCAGCACGGAATCACTTGGCTTTTCTCTATCGCGCAAGTCTCGTGCCGCGCGAACCTTTGGCACCGTGGTCCTGGTGACTTCCCTGGCGCTTGTGTTGCTGGCGCTGGTCGTACTGGTGGTGGCCGGCATTCAGATCGCCCAGACCTTTGCGATGCTGATTCAGCAAAGACGTAGAGAAATCGCAGTATTGCGCGCTATTGGCGCTGCACGTGTCGACGTGATGGCCCTGGTCCTGAGTGAAGCTGCGCTCATTGGCGGTGCCGGCGGCCTGATCGGCTGTTCCCTGGCTTGGTCGACGGCCTATGTCGTCGATAGCGCGGCCGGTCATTTACTAAAGCACATTCCACTGTTACCACCCGAAGGCTTCTTCGTTTTCTCGCCATGGCTGTGGCCCCTGTCGGTGGCCGTCGCCAGCTTATGCTGTATTCTCGGTGCTTTTGGTTCTGCTCGCCGCGCCGCTCGGCTGGATCCGGCCCGCGTTTTGGCCGAAAGCTAGCCACCAGCTTCAGCGGGCTGAGCACGCGGGTTTCGAAGCACGCACTCGCAGCAGTAACGCTGCGGCACCACTTCACGCTTACAATCAGGGTGTTGTCGCCGTCGCCGCCAAAGGCAGGACCAGTGGATTGGCAGCAATGATGGCCCTTTGGCCGGGCGTGAAGACCGCGTCGCCCGGTGCGGCAAACCAGAACATCACCTCGTCCTGACCAAAGCCAATACATTCATCGGGATCGAGAATGCCGTCGCCACTACTGTCGTGGCTGATGTCGCACTGGGGCGTATCCGTAATCGGGTCAAAGGTCTTGCCATCGCGCTCACAAGGGTGCCAAAGTCCAAGGAAATGCCCCATCTCATGGGCCAAGGTTCGACCGGCCAGCACCGCGTCGTCCCCCAGCGGGGTTAGGGCGATAGCAATGCCCGCACGCGGAATCCCGTGAAAATACGCAGGGCCCGGGATCGCTCCGGACACGCCGGCCGTCACGCCTTTGCCTTCCAGCCCGCCGCCGAGGATCTGGTCCACCAGGAACACGTCGATGACGCCACTGCCCCCAGCCACCTTGGCTCCGGCAAAAAGCGTATCCATATCGCTCTGTCCCGAGTCAGTCACATCATCTGGCAGCGAGATCAGCGTGTGCCCAGCTTCGAGGTCGCGCCAATCGACAACTTGCACTTGAATTCCCAGCGTTGCATAACGCGCCTGCACTTCCCCAATCATGCCAAGGATCTTAGGTTCGGTCGGCCCTGACGCTGCTGTGATGCCGCCAACCCCTGAAAAGAACAAGCGCAACAGCAACTTCCCTTGGGTCGGCAGTTGCCCGTCACTGGTCGTCTTGACCAGCAACGTGGTGCTGACATCGGCTAGGCCTGCCTCGGGAGGCTGCTGGCCAAAGGAACCGCCTTTGAGAATCCAGTGATAGCCACACGCGGCAAAGCGCCACAGGCCTCCGCCGACCAACACGTCCGAACTACTAGGCAACGCCGCCGTGCCCACCGCTGGCGAGGCCGACACGCGATTGGCGCAGTCCACGCATAGCGCGTTGCACTGTCCTTTGGCCCAAGGCGTGCCGTCGGGGCCAACGATCGTGGAAAGTGTAAAAAAATTAGGATGTTTTCCGAGAATCGTCGCCACCACACCCACCGTGTTCTTCGGCAACTGCGTCTTGACCTGCGGCGAGGCACCTTTGCTGTCGAGGTCGCCGGCCCACAAGCCAATCGCGACAACGCCGGGCGGCAGGTCGGTTGGCACCGTCGCGGGCACCGGCAGACCCACATCCACGGGAACGTCCGCGACCGCGTCGGGACCCGCTGCCGCATCGACAACGGCATCCACAGGGCTGCCGGCGTCGCCCAGGGCGTCCACAGCCGGCACGTCGGCCACATCGACCCCAGCGTCGCTAGTGCCGCTTTGTAGGTCAGCGCCAAGGTCAGCGGCGGTCTCGGTCGAACCACCGCAGCCGGCGAGTGCAGTGCTGCCCAGGGCAAATACGGCAAATAGCCAACAGGATAGGCGCTTTTCGGTCCTCATGCGTTCTCTCCAAGCGGATGGTGGATGGCCGCGACCGGCACAACCTGACTTGCTTTGGAGCTCTGCGGCTCCTGGCCCATAATCGCCGTGACAGCCCGCCCGTGGGGATCTCAGTCATCCCCCTGCAGAGGCGGCAAATCCACCTGCTGTCCATCTTCCGGCAAACTCAGGAGTTCTCGGGCGTACCTTTGCTCCCCAGGCGAGCCATGGTCATACATCTCCAGCAGGGCGTCCACCTGCGCCGCCCGCGCGCCCACCGTATTTTCGTAGCCGTCAATGCAATCGGGCCGGTCCCCTTGAGGACAGGCCACCCGCACATGAAAATGGTCCGCATGCGGACTGGAATTGCGGGGTTGCACTAGAATGCGCATCGCCCTTTGCCGCAGCGATTCGGGCTCCCCTTGGCGCAGCGCGTAGTCCAGCAGGCGGTTGCGAAGGGCCACGGACACGAAGATCCACTGCACCACAACCCGTGGATCTGACAGCAGATGCCGAACCAACGTCCAATTGCGCGGCGTGTCGAACTCAACGCGTCCCTGCACACTCGGCGGCCCATCGGCAATGCCGTCACCGTCATAGTGGACAAAACCGTTGCTCGCAGGCTGTCCGCTTAACCGGTCAAAACTATAGAAGATCACATCTGAATCACGACCACTGTTATGGCTCACGCTGGGCGCGATGTCACCCCCGCCTTGCCTAGACAGATTCGCAACTTGGAGCACAGAGCCGGGAAACTCATCGGCAACCGCCTGCGCGCTGCGTTGCAGCAGGCCGACCAATTCCTCTGTTCCATAATAAAATCCACGCTGTTTGGTCGGTGCATAGAGACGGAGCGCCGAATCCTCCCGCACCGCCACGCCATCCTGCAACGCACCATCCTGAGCCGAGCCAAGGCTGCGACTTCGCGTCGCCTGCACACCGCCAAACTCGCCCCCAGGCAGAGGATCATCGGCAGGCAGTTCCAAATCCTCTAACGGATCAGGGCGTAGCGCAGCTGTAGCTGAAATCGCTTGGGGGACAGCAACCGCGGGCAGAGGATGCTGCCTGGAGGGCGGCGCGACCAAGGCATCGGCGTGATCTGTAGGGCGTGAATGACACGCAAATCCGCATAGCACCAGGAGTATCGGCGCAATCTGCCGGCCATGGCGCTGTGCTTGCATGGACGCTCTCTGGATACGCCGTTCAGGAGCTCACGGCCAGCGAACCTGGCTTAGGTGCAGATGAACTTAATGTTGTCGATGCCCCAGCCGCGGTAGCCATTGAACAAGCCGTCGCCCGAGTTGAAGCGGAAACGGACGTTGATCTTCTTGCCTTTGTAGCTCGATAGATCGACGGACACCGTGACCCAAACCGGCGTCGTTGCAAAGCCTGCAGAAGTATAGGCCTTTGACGCATTGTAGTTGTCAGACACAGGATTGAGCTGCTTGAGCGTGGTGTACGAATTCTTGCCAGTTTCGCTGACTTGGACCTGCATCACGTCGTAACTCTTTGGATTTTCAGCTTCAATCTCGTACCAGTACTGCACCGTCATGACGAACTTGTTGGCGCCTTGCAAGTCAATGTCTGGACTGGTCAATGTGCCATTGCTGGCCGATCCGTGACCGCCAGTGTAACCGCCCTGCGAGTAGACGCTGCCGATGAAGCTACCGTCGTCGTCGGCGCCGTACCAATACTGCTTGGTACCGTCGGGCGCTTTGAGCGTTTGCATGTTTTCGCCGTAAATCTGCACCAGTGGCTGCGTCGGATTGCCGCCGTTGGGGAAGCTGGCATAGACGTCCTTGATCACCTGCGTGTTATCAATCCGGTGGAATCCAGGGCACTTACCGACGCCCGGATTGCCGCACGAACATTCGACGACCCAGCCTGGATTGACGAGCCATTCGAAACTGTCGGCAAAGCAGGCGACCTTGGGCTTGGACTTGGCCAGGACGAAGTCGACGATGAGCGTCGTATTCGCCTTGAGATTCACAGTCTTCGTCTGCGCTTCAAAGCCATTGGCCAACACAGTCACGTCCACCGTCTCGGGGCTGAGGGCCACCGCCGTGTAGTTGGCGTAAAAGTCCGTCTGGTCGGTTGCAATCTGATTGCCAGAAGCCTTGATAATCACTTGAGATACCTTGATTTCCGACTTCGTGTCATTCCACACCTTGCCGGCGATACCCGCATATTCAAACGGATAGCCGAAGGGCTTGAGACCAAAATCTACTTGCCGCACAGTAGGATAGCCGTTCACGCCCAGTTTGAAGTCGCCCAAGGACACGTCGGTCGAGGTTTGGTCTTCATAGCCTATCAGCGTCACCTTGAGGCAGTAGATGCCGTTGGGCCCATTCTTGGACGGGAAGCTGAATTTGCCATTGGCATCAACCTGTTGGCTAAGCAATACCACAGCGCAGGTCGGATCGCGCAGTTCCACCTTGGCCTTGTTGAGGATGGTGCCGGGCTGCGAGGCGTCATAGATGTAACCCATGATTTCGCCAAGGCCTTTGCAGACATCGCCGTCATCGGTTAGGCCGTTGCAGTCATTGTCCAGGCCATCGCACACTTCCGGGCACAGCTTGCTCGAGGGGCAGACAGCCGGGTTGTCGTCGTCGCAGTCGCCGTCGCACACGCGGAAGGTGTCGCCGTCGCCATCCTGTTCGTCCTGCGGGATGATGCCGTCGCAGTTGTCATCCAAACCATTGCACAATTCTTTGACATTCTGCTTGGGATTGGTGCCGCCGATCTCGGTGTTGCAGATCGACTTGCTCGGCGAGCCGCACATGACCTTGCCGCCCGAGCAGACGCCCAAACCGCACTCGCCGCCGATGCCAAAGCCTTCGTCCACCTGACCGTTGCAGTTATTGTCCTTGCCGTCACATAACTCCTTGAGACCTTTACCGTTATATTCACAGCCGTCAGTCGGGTCCAAGGGTTTGCAGTCCAGCTTGTCCGGGCAACCGTCGCCGTCTGCGTCGCCTTGGCAGGCATCACCCACGCCATTGCCGTCCGTATCCTTCTGATTTGGATTGGCAATTCCGGGGCAGTTGTCCTTCTCGTTGGGGATGCCGTCGTCATCCATGTCGGGGTCACAAGCATCGCCCAAGCCGTCGTTATCCGTGTCTTTTTGCGTCGGATTGGCCACCGTCGGGCAGTTATCCTGATTCCACGGCAGACCGTCCTTGTCCTTGTCATCGCAGGCGTCGCCAATGCCATCCTTGTCGGTGTCTTTCTGATCCTTGTTGTACGTTTTCGGGCAGTTATCTTTCGCGTTCGGGATGCCGTCGCCGTCCATGTCGTCGTCGCAAGCGTCGCCGATGCCATCGCCGTCCATGTCCTGCTGTTCCGGGTTGATCACCGTCGGGCAGTCGTCTTGGGAATCCTTGAGGCCGTCGCCGTCGGTATCCTTGTCGCAGGCATCACCGATATTATTGAAATCTTTGTCTTGCTGGTCCGGGTTGTAGGTCTTGGGGCAGTTGTCTTGGTTGTTGGGCACGCCGTCGCCATCGACGTCGCTGTCGACGCAGTCGGCAATGCCATCGCCGTCTTGGTCTGGGAAGCCTTCGTCCGTCTTGCCGTCGCAGTTGTCGTCCAGGCCGTTGCAGACTTCCTTGCCCGTTGGCTTGCATTGCTGCGTAGGATCAAACACATCAGCATCGGTTGCGTCCGCGCCAACGCCTGAGGTATCGCCGCCGCCAGCTAGGTCGCCATCGGTCGCACTGTCGGCCGCGCCATCCACAACCGCGACGTCCGCCGGTGCGGTCGCGTCGGTCAAGGTGCCCTGAGAATCGTCGACGACATCCGCTACAATGCTGATATCACCGCCATTATTGTTCGGCACGCAGACTTGACTGGCATTGCAGGTCTGGCCAGACGGGCAGGGATTGAGCAACGAGCACGCCGGAGCCGACGAAGCCGGTCCCGTTGTGCCTTGAGTCGAGCAAGCAGCTGAAAGAACGACGAGAACCAAGCTGGCAAGCAGCGTGACGGTGAACCCGCGCAGCCATCCGTGCGCCATGAAATGGTTCCATTTCAAAGCCGTATCGGACGCAATCTCGTTGACGGATTGATTTCGCGCAGTGTGCATCGGGACCTCAAGGCGTTCGGTGCGGTCACGGCCCTGTTCTTGCCAAGCGTGCAAGGTTACAGGGAAAAATCTGGCTAACGTCCTTGCGCGTCCCGCCCTGGGCGGTTAGGAAGCGTCCTGACTTAAGCCCAATTTTTTCAATACCTTGCTAGACTCTGACGTCAAGGCTGTTCGGCGCATTGCCGTCCGCAGGTGCCACAATGGATGAGCGTAGCAGAGCCGGTTGGTCGCTGCAAACACGCGCACCGACGCAATTTTCTGCCGTGGGACTTACTGCCCCCAGGTAGGCCATGGCCGAGGAAACTAACTGAACTGATGCAGCTATTGACCACCACCCGGCGGCGAGCCCAGTTCGTTGCCGGGACACCGATACCGTTGCCATCCGCCCATTCACTGCATCTAGCTGAAATTGTAGGACAACCAGCGACAAGCAGGCCGATCGGCTGTGGCGATAAGCGACAACACGGCGAGGGTGAGACCGCAGGACGAGGATATGCTTGAAAGTACAGGCCCTTAGAAGCCCTTGGCCATCACTACGGGCATGCCGACTTCGATCTCGCGCACGGCCGAGGTCAACAGCGCCAAGCTGTGGCGATCGTAGGCCTCTACAACCGTGGCAATACCGATCTGTTCATCGGGGTAGTCCTTGAGATTCTTGACTTCTCCCCGCTTAAGACCGTCGCCGCGCCACACGACCTCGAACCGATTGCCGCGTTCCACGCCGTCGTCCGCGCCGCGATCGATGTAGAGATAGGCAAACTGGCCGCCCGCAATGGTCTCGTGGTGGAAATCCACAATCACACCGGTCAGTTCCACCTTGTTGGGCGCAGGCTTGACCATCTGTAACGGCTCGAAAACATTGGTCACCAGATCCCCGCGGCTGATTTCCGAGTAGGACCGACTGAGTTGGACGCTGGTCAGCGGCCTCTTGGAGCCGAGCACCTTGCCTTCACCAAGAAAATCAATCTTATAGCCGACTAGTTTGCCGGTCACCGGGTGGATGACTTCGCGCTCGACGCGGTAGATGACGTAGCGATCGCCATCGCGCACGCAGGGGCCCACGGACGGTTCGTCCCCTGGCTTGAGTTCCTTGTCTTCGGCGCAGCGGCGCATGGCAAAGCGGACATACACTTCGTCCAAAGTGCCAAGCATATCGCGCTCTTCCCGACTACTCTCGACGGCTCCCGACTCGCGATAGTCCCGCGAACTGATGTAGCCAACTCGCCGCGCCAACTCCATCGTCGCCTTGGGCGCGCCGCCGTAGCGAGACCCGGTAATCGTAATAGATTTATGGGTTTCAGCAGGCTGAGCCCGGCGACTCAGGTAGAGCACGTCCCCCGGATAGATCAGGTGGGGATTGGTGATTTGCGGGTTGTAGCTCCAAAGGGACGGCCAGTACCACGGATCGTCGTACAGGCCTTCGGCAATACGCCATAAGGTATCATGGGGCTCGACGACGTAGGTACGTTCGCCCGTAGAGGCTGAACTTTGCACGGTAATTGCTGGTGCATCGCGCTCAGGAATGGTCCATTGCCCCAGCGCTGGCGCAGCCGTCAACGTCAAGGCACCCAGCAGCAAGGCAGGTGCGCAAAGGCCGGAAATAGCAACGAAAGAGACGCGGCAGCTCATGGTTCCACCTTCGGCGTCGCGACCGTGGCCATATCGGCCAACCGCTTGGCAGCCAGCCGAGCAGCCGGCTCAGCGGGAAACTTGCGCTGAAGTTGCCGCCAAACCTCAGTTGCACCCTGATCATCGCCAAGTTCTCGATAACAAACGCCTAGTTGCAGCAAAGCATCCGGCACTTTGTTGGCGCGCGGGTATTCCTTCACCACGCGCAAGAAATACTGAGCGGCCTTGGACCACAGCGATTGGCGACGAAAGCTTTCTCCCAACCAATACAGCGCGTTATCGGCAAGGTCGTGCTTTGGATATTGCTTGAGCAGTTGCTCAAACAGACCACGCGCCGATGCTTGTTGCTCTTGATCGTACAGACTTTTTGCGTGTTCATAGAGGGTGGCCGGATCGTCACCACGCGGACGCGCCTCTTCTTGAGGGGGCGTGTCATCGGCGGGGCCACTCGGTGCGGGCGGCATCGCTGCCGACTCAGGCCGCTTTTCCACTTTCACGGTGGGCAGTTTGGGGATCCAGGTATCATCCCGAGGAGCCGGCCGGTCGGCTTCAGCGCGCGCCAGATCGTTGCGGGTGCCTTCGTCGCGACTCGGACCCTTGGCCGAACCATCGCGCCGCGCATCGCGGTTGACCCGGGCTGTGTCAGCCTTGTCTTCCATCACCAGCAAACGATTACGCAATTCCTCATGTTGCACCCGCCAAGTGGCCTGCGATCGTTTCAGGTCGTCGAGTTCCTCATGGACCACGCGCAACTCGGCCTGAAGGTGCTCTACCTGGCCCCCCGTGCAGCCCAGGCAAAGCCCAAGCGGCAAGGATAACGTCGCTGTCTGGTACAGCTTTTTCCAAGTCGTCGCCACCAAGAATTGCTCCCTCCTAGGCACCTTAGACCGGCCCCTAGGCTTTGAGACGCTAACGACTTCCCGACCGTTGTCAACAATTGCCACAAGGCTACGCAGGGTCCGGGCGCGACGCCAGCGCTGTAACCCCGCACACCGCCTAGTACACGTAACCCCAAGTGCATTGCGGGTTACCGGAAAGCTCGCGGCGTTGTGGACTTTGCCGCCGGGGATCCGGCCGAACGCAGGGGTGAGCCCGCCCGTGCGGGCGTGGAGAGGTCTCCGCAGTGCGCGCAGCGCATGAGCCGTGCCAAGTCTGGCACGGCGAAAGTGGAGATCGCGGGCCCCCTTGAAACTAGAAGCAAACACTGTACCTCTAACCAGGATGGAACTTCAGGTTAGAGGTACTAGGGCCGCCGTTGGGCCTGCAGCACCCGCCGCCACTGGTCGCGCAGGTTCGGCGCAATCTGCCCCCAGGCCAGGCCAAGACGTCGTGTCCATCGCGCGGGCAACCCGTGAACAGGCAGCGAAATCTCTTTACTGTTCAAACGGATAGCTTCTACTCGACCGATGACTGCGTGCCGAGGGAGCAAAGGGTCGGCGCGGTGCTGCGTGTCGCCACGCGTCTGCAGAAGCTCACCGTGGATCGCCACAATCCTGTGGAAAATCGCGGTCCCTGGCCTCTGTCCGACCACAGCAACCACGTCCCCGACCTGCAGTTGCCAACTCGGCACCGCCGTCACGCCGAGTTCCAGCGGCGCTGCCAGGGGCCACATGGATCTACCGGCTGCTGAAAACCATTGAAATTCCTTGGTCATTCACCACTCCCTCTGCGATTTCCAAGGGTCCTTCGCGGCCGGTGAATCGGAAAAACAAAGGTGCGCTGCGCTGGGGCGATCGGCACGGCGTCGGGGATCGTCGCCCACTGCGCAGGCGTTAGCGGGGTTTGACCAGCTAGTTCAGCTGCTTGCAGCTTAGCGCGGGTGCCGCTGTGAAAGGAATCGGGCGCAACCCGCCAATCGCCTGTCCGTTTGAACGCTTCACCGGCGCAATAGGTGCAGACGCCGCCGCCTGCGCAGGAAAGGCACGTCGTGCGATCCACATTGGTCCACGCGACAATCTGCTTTCGCAACGGGGATATACCCCAGATCTCGTCCAAGGATTGTTCATGCAGGTTGCCCAGCGCCATCGGCCAGGCGACGCACGGCGTGACCCCTCCGTCTGGGGCGATGTACACAAGGGTCCGTCCCGCTTGGCAGGGCACCGTGGCCGACGACAGCACCGGCAGGGAGTCGCGGGCACGCTTAGGTGGCAACAGGGTCGCCTTGTGCTGCTCAAAGCGCAATCGTTCCTCAGGGTTCAGGGCAAGGTGGCGCAAGCTGTCGCTGGCTTGACGATCGAGCATCAGGTCGCCACCAAAGGAAAGTTCGCAGCCGCGATCCAGAAAGTACTTTGCAATATCAGGCATTTCCTCGATGACATCGGGACCTACAAACACCGAGATCTTGACGCGCAGGCTCGCAGCCCTCAACAAGTCGATCGCCCGCAGCGTACGTTGCAGGGAACCCGGCCGGCGCGTCAACGCATCGTGAATGCGATCCTGCAAGGAGTAGACGCTGATATCCACGCGCGTGATGCGATTGGCCGCGAAAATTTCGGTCCATACCTCGTCCAGGCCCGCCCCATGCGTCTTGACGCGGCTGAACATGCCTAGCTGCGACGCATAGCCTAGTAACTCTGGAAAATCGGGACGCAATGTGACTTCGCCGCCACTCCAGGTGAGAAACAGGACGCCCGCCGCCGCTAGCTGGTCCAGCACGTCGCGCCATTTGGCCGTGTTCATCTCCGGCCAGCGCGTTTTCTCGTCCAAATAGCAGTGTTGGCAATCGAGATCACAGCGAAACGTCAGGTCCAGGTGGGCAACCAGTGGCTTGCCGGCCTGCGCCCATGCCTGGGTCAATTCCTCCACCCATTTGCCCAGTTCCGCTGGGTCGGCGTTCTGCGTCATCGCCAACCTTGCCTCAATACGGCGAGTGCCCGGTCGTCGGGGTCGACCAGACTGTGGTGAAAACGCCCGGCCCCGAGCGCCCTGACCAAGTCAAACGGCGCATCGAGCAAACGCCTGGATAAATCTGCACTATTTCCAAACAGTTCCGGCATCACCACCTGAGGCAAGAGAGCCGCCACTGCCTCACCGAGACCGAGGGGTTCGAGGCGCGTTTGGCTCCGGCTGCTGCCAAAATCATAGACAGCCCGCAACGGGGAAATCAACGGTGCATTTGCTGGAACGGCGGAATATTCGCTGCTGCGCCAGAGTTGCCAAGCCTCACCTTGGGGCACGACAAAGACCATGTCTTGAGCCATGGAAAGATTGGAAAAACGCCGCGCCAGCGTGGTCTTGCCGGCACCGCTGTTCCCTGCCACAAGAACGGCTCCGTCGGGCCAAGCCAAGGCCGCCGCGTGAACCAGAACTCCGCCCAGCCGCCAGACCCAGGCACTGCATACCAGGGTAACGGCTTCTGCAACTGTTTGAATTCTTTCGGGGCCATCGGCAGCTTGGGTAGCCAGACGCAGGTGAGCCCGTCCCTGACTCCAGTCGACGTGCCCGGTGCAACGCTGGCCATCGAGCGTGCTCTGGACGCCGGCCAAACCGGTCGCACGCGGCGGGCCCTCAGTCGCCTTATCCGCCGTAAACTCAAGATCTACTAGTAGATCGGCGGGGCCGTCGCCAGCCTCATTCCAGTGCCGACCCGGCGGGCCGCCATCGAGCAGGTTCAAGGCCACGCGCAATGGACCGCAACGCAAGCGCCAGGGTAGCCCAGTGGCGCACATGCCATAAGCAGCATCCAAGTGCATGGGCCCCCCGCCAACCGCCTTAGGTCAGGTCAGGTGGGCTACCACTTGGGTCCTGACACGCGGCGCCGCTGCCAAGGAGGGTGGTCAAGGCCTGGCCAGCGCTGGTCAAGGTGGGTACTTCGTAAGGTGCCCGGCCATCGCCGTCGGATGGAGGCGAGCCTTGCGTCGCCTGCTGAGGGCTTAAACCGTTGGTTTCACTCATGGTTCCTCGAAGATGCCTGCGAAAGGCGAATCAGTAGACGATCAGCGTGCTGCCATGGACACCGTTGGTGTCGCCCGACCCTACCAGGATATCCGGTAAGCCGTCGCCATTGAAGTCCCCGACTGGGATGGCGGCGCTGGTGAAGATCGTCGCTGAGCCAAAGAGCGCATTGCCCGGCACGAAAGGATCGGCAATCTGCAGGTCATCCCAAACAAAGCCGATTTCTCCAGCCAGGGTGGTCTGGGTGAAGGCGCCGCGCACCGTCAGGTAGGTAGCACCGCCTGGCGCGTAGTAGGGGCGATTCAGCACCAAGTCCGTGTGTGGACTGCCATTTCCTGCAAAGAAGTTGCCTGCCGAGATGCTGGTCGAGGCCCAAACGGGCGCCTCGTAGCCATAGACGCCCAAGGTATTGACGTTGGCCTGGTTGGCCACAGCGGCTCCGGGCGAAACGTAGAGCATCTTGCCTTCCTGGCCTGCGAGGCTCGAAGCGCGCACCCAGTACAGGCCGCCTTGACTCACCAAGGTCTGGTGACCAATCGCCAAGTCATTTCCGGCCTTTCCGTCGAATTCGGCCGTGCTCAAGCTGGTGCCAAAGCTGTTGGGGCCTGTTACGCCCGAAGCTTGGTACAAACGGACCGCGGTGGCATCGCCGCTAGCTACGCCAGTGGTCTGACTCGTCAGGGGAATGTCGGTGTCGCCGCTGATGGCACGACCGTGGAGCACCACGACAGATTGCGGGCTAACTGTCTGCGCGATCAGCAGTTCGCCGTACTGCGTGCCAACACCGCCGTTTTCCAGAAGGACCTGGCCGCCATCTTCCAAGTTGAAGCCAAAGCCCGGGGTGCCAACCTGGTCAATCAAGTGAATTGTCGCGATGTTGTTGTTGGCACGGTCCGTGGCGCTGGTGATGTCGATGGTCACCGGGCTTGACGTCTTCCAGTTGGTGTTGCCCGGGACGACCATGACGCGCTCGTAGGTGACGACGGCTCCCTTGGCCACGGTGAACACGATGTCGCCCACCGGCAAGCCTGCAGCGCTGGTGTCGCCGTTGAAGTTGGTCAAGGTGCGCACCTTGCGCGGCCCGGTCGCCGTGATGCTGTCAATGCCGGTGATCTTGGCGGCAGGGGTGGTTGAAATCAGCCCGCCCTTAACGCCCAAGTAAACGCGCACTTCCCGCGTGACGCCTGCCCCGGTGCCTGCGCCGATGACCAAGTCGGTAATGCCGTCACCGTTGACATCATTGGCATTGGCAACGGTCGCGCCCAAACCACCCGAATTGGTGAGGCAAATGTGGGCGCTGCTCGACGCCGCATTGATCGCCATGTCCGTCACGTTGCCGTTGGCGTCGCCGGGTCGACCATAGACAACGCAGAACGGAATCACACCGTTGCCGCCGATGCCGATGTCTTGGAGGCCATCGCCGTTGAGATCGCCAAGCGGGAAGACACGCACGCGCAACTCTAGGAAATCATAGGCGCCACTGGGGATGATCTTGGCGTAGTTGAGGCGGAGTTGGGCGGTCGAAACGACATTGGACAAGGCGCTGACATTGCCCGCGGCGTCGCTGACCTTGACGGCAAAGTAGTACTTGCTCAGGCCATTGTCCGTCAACGGCATGAACTTGCAAGGATTATTCGGGTCTCGAATGTCTGGGCCAGTTACGGTTACGGCATCCGCCTGCCCTGCCGCGAGCGGCTTGCCCACGGTGGTGGCAGCGAGGTCGGTCACTGTGCACGCAGCGTCAAAATCAGCATCTGTAACAATGGCTTTCTTGCTGTAGCGCACGTCATACGCAGTAGCTTGGCCCACGCCGTTGTTGTCGCCGGTCGCCGCAAAGTTCAGCTTGGCCGAGGGACGCCGCGCCTTGAGGTCGGCCGGCGTGAAGTCGCTGATCACCAAGGCAGAAGGTGCAGTCCAATCGACGACGATGGTCTGCGACGCTGACGCGGTGTTGCCAGCGGCGTCAGCCACGGTTACCGACACGACATTGGTTGCATCGGCGGCCAAGGTGGCGAACTGCAGGTCCACAGTGGTCGAAGTCGTCGCCAAAGCCAACGGAATCTTAGGCGAAACAACACTCAGGTCGCTGACGGCAGCGCCAACGGTCCTCTGCAGTTTGCTGATCGAACCGCCAGGGAGCCCCGCATCGCTGACAAGCAACTGCGCGTGGTACTGGTGATCGGGCGAATTCTTGTCCAAATCCTTAGGCTTGCCCAGCAAGATCGGCGTGTCGCTTGCATAGGTCGGTTGGCCCAGCACGGTTCCAGCCACAAACTGGACGACGGGATTGCTTAGGTCGGCCTTGACCGACTGCACGCCCGACGACTTCTTGGCCAAGCCGCCAATAAACACCGCAGATTCAATGGTATAACTTTCACCATCCTTGACGGTATAGGTCTGCGAGGAGGAGCCATTGACCGGTGCCGCAGAGGCGATCTTGGCACCCGCCTTGAAGAACTGAACCTCGTCGATGGCGCCGCAAGGCCCGATGAAGAAAGCTGAAATCTGAACATCGACGCTGGCGCAGTTCTGACCTTTGACGGCGCAGCTCTGCGTATTGAGGGTGGCACCTGGCAGGCCCTTGAGCTGAACGGTGCAGTCGGAAAGGACGACTCGGAAACCGCGGGAAATAACGCTGGTATTGCCGTTGGCGTCGGTGGCCGTCAAGCGCAAGCTGTAGGCGGTCGAGGTGCCGAAGGGAATGGTCACCAGGACTGCCGGCTCTTGCCCGCCGGGCACGGCGACAGGGCCAGATTTGATCGACTGGTAACTGCCGCAATTGGCAAAGTTATCGTCACATTCGTAGCCGAGGTCGAGCAGGTAGCTGGCGGCGTCACTGGTGGTGAACATCGCCGTGACTTGGTAGCCGCCGTCCGCCGAAGCGTCCTGGGCATCGGTCAACGTGACACCCTGGGCCGGAGTGGCGGGGGTGACAAAGGCCAGCACGGGGGCCTTGGTATCCACCAAAATCGAAGCGGGCTTGGTGCCGATCGTCGCACCATTGCCGCACTCGTCCACCAGGGCGGCCGTTAGGGCGTGGGTGCCGTCGCTCAAAGCGGACGTGTCGGCCTGGGCAAAGGTCACCGTCCCGGCCACAAAGGGTTGGGTGGCATTCAAGGGTGTACCGGTGTCTTGCAGCACCACAGGTTGATTCTCCACATCCGCGTCTCCGCAGGTGATCTTGACGTCCAAGGAGTCGCCAACCAGCAGCTTGGGCTTGGACGGCTGAATGAACTTGCCGGAGGGCGAAACGGTGTTAACGGTGAGCGGGGCAAGCACAAATTCGGGCCCCAAGTTGCCGACCACGTCGACGGGCACAGCCGTCAGCGCAATCGCTCCTTCCACAGCGAAGCCGAGCGGAACTTTGGCGATATTGTTGGTGGTGCCCACCGTCGCGATCTTGACCAGGTTGTTCTTCATCACGACTTGGCCATCTTCGGACAGCGTTGCAGTGAAGGTGAACTGTCCACCGGGGGCACCTAAATCTGGAAGATCTTGAGTCTTGTCAGACAGGCATCCAGCCTTAGCGACCGCCGCTGTAGGGGAGACCACGTTGGCAACCGATGGGGCTACGGTGTCGATATAGACGTTGCGGTCTTGGGCAGTGGCAATCACCGATGCCAATGAAGAAGTCCAAGCGATCTTAGGCAGATAGCTACCTTCCGCAATGATGTGATAAGCGCCATCGGGCACGCCATCAAGTGAAATCGTCGCGGCGTTAGCACTGACGGTTCCGGTGCCCGCATCAGCAGTTGGCCCTATCTGCTTGTAGCCGGCGGTGGCGCAGGCAGGCCCGCTCACCGTCGGACCGTCCGAACAGATGCGAACGAGTGAACCATTGGGCAGACCAAAGGTCGCCAAACTAATTGATTTATTGGACAACTTGTTCCAGGGTGCGAAGCACTTGCCTAGGTGGCAAATTCCTGCCCCACCACAATCCGCTGTTGTCACGCAGGCTTGTACAAGCAATGGCGAGGGCTGGACAATGCGCACGTCCGGCACCGCGCTGAGCACTTCCATGACAAAGGTCTTGGCGCCGATGTTGCCGGCCAAGTCCGCCGTAGTGCACGTTAATTTCACCTTGAAGCCATCAGGCAGGGCGATGACGCCAAAGTCGGCTTCACCAAAGACGCCATCCTTGGTCGAGGCAACGGACTTGGCCTGGAACATCCCAGTTTTCTTGCCATTGTCATCATAGGCATCGCACTGAACTTTGGCGCCAACCGGTTCGCCGCTGACTTGCACCTGGAAGAGCACCTGCATGCCATCGACAGCCGGCAACAAATCATCGGAGGCCAGTAGCACAATGGGCTCTGGCTTGATGGGGATGATGAAGGCTCCAAAGACCGGAGCAATTCGGTCTACTTGGACAGTAACAACGGTGGACGTTGCCTCCTGACCGGCTAGGTCGATGACGTCGCCAGCAAGCGTGCAAGTGGACTGGTCCGCCAGCAAGACCGCATCAAACTTCACCTTTTGCCCTGCCACGGTCGCCGTGTAGGTGGTCGGACCCTGACCGCAGTTAACGGTCAGCTTGGCGCTGATGCCGTCTTCGACATTGGGCGCATCGGCCGTCACCGCCAGGGAGCAATCTTCCTTGCCGACCAAGCAAGCTGCTGTATTCAAATTGATTTCACTGCCATCTTGGGGCGAGGTTACAATGATTTGCGGCTTGGTCGACTTAAAGGTCAAGACCAGCGGCGCCGAGTACCCCTTCTTGTCCGCCGAACCCACAGCTGCCGCGCCAAACTGCACAGAAGTACTCGCAGACTGAGACAAGTTCGTGACCACAAAGGAATAGGTTCCATCGCCATTGTCCGTCACCGGCACCGGCACCAAGGGCTGTCCGCCGTTGATGAGAACCTCCGTCACAGCCCCAGTCACCGGATTGCCTGAGGAATCCAAGACCTTAGCGACGAAGCTTTGGCTGTCCGCCGCCGTCGTCAGGGACGCGCTCGGCGAGACAAAGACCACCGACGGCTTGTCCGAAACCAACTGAACCGACACGGGATCGTTGGTCACGACATTGCCGGGCGCGTCATTACCAGACACAACGAACGTATTATTGCCGGGTTGCAAGGTCACAGCGGCAAATGTCGCCGTAGTCGCGCCGGCCAGAGGCACTTGGCAGCCCAGGGCCGCACCGTCAACGGTCAAGCAAATCTTGGCGGCATCTGTAAAAGTTACGACGACATCGGTCTGAAAACCGGGCTGATCGGGTGCCACATCCGGATCGTCCAGCGTGGTCAGGGTCGGCTTGCTCGGCAGGGTGATCTGCATCACGGGCCCCTGGGTATCGCGCGTGATGGTGCGAAGAACCTTGCTGCACTGGGACTGGGAAGCCAAATTACCCCAAATATCGGTCGACTCCAGGGCAATCGCATAGACACCATCGACCGGGGGCAGGCTCAGAATCCCCTGCAAGCCGTCGGCGGTCACGGCACCCAAGTCGATAGGCGGCGCGGAGGAGCCGTCAGCGGCAGTCACTGTCGCGAATACCTCCTTTCCATTGAGGTTTTTGGCAACAAAGGCCACTGAAACCTGTGAGTTCGTGACCGTGACGTCGGCGGCCGGCTCCACCCAGTTCAGGCAAGGCGCAGGCAAGGCGATGACAAAGGCCGTCTCACCGGAAGAGGCTGGATTCAGTGCGTCATCCTTGACCATGCAGACGACGTCTGTGCCATACAAATCGGTGTCCAGCGTCACGTTGACGGGCAAGTTGGTGGCCGTCACATCGGTCACCAAGGCGACGCCGACGGGCGGATTGCTATAGACCGAAGTCGGGCCGGCCTTTTTGCAGTAAATCGACGCAGAACTGCCGATAGAACCGCCAGAAATGTCGATCAGGAACTGAGTGTCATAGACGCCAGTCGTCAGCGGATCCAGATCGCCTTTGGCTAGAAGCAGTTGTCCGGCCTGAGGCGACTTCAGCGTCAGCGAAGCCGTGGTCGCCACGACATTGAGAGGCTTGGAAATCGCGCCAAGCAGACCGCAGGCATTGGTTGCTGAGACTTCCACTGTGTACACGCCGGACTGCGAGAACGAGTAGTCAAAGACAAAAGTATCATCGACTTGCAGTGTGGTGTTGGCGACGACGGCACCGTTGATCTTCAGGACGATCTGCCCCTGATCGGCCGTAGTCAGTGTCGATGCGGTACCTGAAATCTTCACGCCAATGCCGTTGGCCGGGTTCTTGTCCAGGTCGTCCGCCAAGGTCAAATTCGGGCCAACTGGCTGATTGATCTTGATGTCTGGGATGGCAGTGGTGACCGTCACAGTCGTGGGCGGCGAAATCCCTTCGGGCCGGTCGGGCTGAGTCGAGTCGATCACGTGGGCGATAACGACGGCCTGGGCCGCAATCAGGTTCTCGGTCTTGCTTGAAACAGTAATAATAACGGTCGCTTCCTGATCCGTCAGCGTGACGGGCACCAAGTGCGTGTCGGACTTGTTGCCACTGGCGTCGGTGACTTCGACCCAAGCTTGGTCGCAATCCTGTGTTGACGTGGTCACTTTGACGCCGTACTGGAATCCTGGCGTCCCGGAATCGAGGTCATCGTGGTTGCAAGGGGCTGGGGGCGAAATCGTGGCTTTGCAGCCGTTGGTGCAGTCCATCTGCTCGTATTTGTTGACCGGCTGGACGCCGAGAGACGCATTCGTCACGCGAACGGTTAGCGTCTTCTTGACGGCTGCGCACGGAATGGTCACCTGCGAAACTGTGGCCGTCCCGCCTTGCAAGATCGCAGTACCTTGGGCATTTCCGTCGAGATCGACCTCGACCGTGGTTCCGTCGGCTAAACCGGTGGCCGTGATAACCACGTCCACTTGCGTACCCTTGATGGCCGGGTACTTGTCGTCGTCGCCCAGGGTCAGGACGACGTTGTCAGTCGTGCCCGTCATCACCAGCCCAGTCTTGATATCCAGGGCGAAATTGAGCGTTGGCACGCTGACGGTGTCGGCGCTATCGGCCGTGCCATCGGCGTCGCCGTCCTCGCCGCTCAAGCCATCAACGTCGCCGCTGACGTCCACGTGACAAGCGTCACCCACGCATGGTGCAGGAACGGGGGTGTCTTCAGAACACGCGGTCGACCAAGCGACCAGACCGACCAGAAGAGCTAACCCGTTGCGATTCCATTGCTTCATGATGACTCCTATCCAACCTTCTGCCTACGGCCGCACCTACCGCACATTCAATCCGCGACGACGATTTGCTGGGCTACTAGCAGTTGGAGAAACGCCTCCAGATCTGCGGTCGCCTGCGCCTTCTCCACGCGATACTTGGTCGTGACCAAGATCACAAGCTCGCTGAGAACCTTGGGCGCTTGACTCAGGGCCAGGACAATGTCCACGGCGCTAGGCACTTGAACGCGGTGAAAGGCACGATCAACCGTAATAATAAAGACTTCGCCACCCACCACGCGGTAGGACACCTGGGGATTCCAGCTGTAGACAAGGTCCGGCATCGTCCGCCCGTTGCGCATGCCCCTCAGGGGATGCATCAGCACGCCCGTGATGGGCACCGTGGCCGCCTGGGGCCATCGCCCTGGGGCCCATACCTGATTGTGAGTTGCCGCAAACCCGCCAGAGGGTTTTGACAGCCTAATCGTACGTTGCAGCGGCCCCTTTTGCCAGCGCACTCAGCAAAACACGTTGTTTGGTCAAAGACCTATGTCGCAACAAAGTCGCCTGCTCGGCGGCACATCCGCTGGGCGGAAAATCGTGCGACAATTGCCAAGTGTGCCCAAAGGCTAGGACGGTGACAAGGTGCCGGCAAGGGGGCGCTGTCGCTTGAGCATTGCGCGAGACGATCTAAAGCCTCAACATATAAGTGGATTTTGGCATGACTAGAGGGTGAGACGCGTTGGCGGAGGCCAGCTCGACACCCGCGGACGCCCCCCTAGGAAGCATTGGTTGCGGCGCCGGCGCGGCCAACCACCACGACTGACTAGACAGCCAAAACCGGTCGAAGATCCGCCCACTATCGGCCAAGGTGGGCTGCGCCGAGCGCCGCTAGGTCCTCAAGGGCATCAGCGACGATCGGCGGGCAAAGCCTCTGCAATAACAATGACTCCCTGGTGTACCTCGGCCTCGCTGGCCATCAGGTAGTGTGGCACAGCGGCCAACGCATCCGGCATTGGATCGACCGCAGCGGCCGCTAGGTGGATCAACCAGTGAGCCTGAGGGGTAGCCGGCATCGGCGGTCGTCGCCAGCGAATACCTCTATTATTCAACGCAATTTCAAATGTTTCGACGACTTCTGCAGGCCCTACTACGGTCCATTCACCCGGCGCGGTGTGGACTTCGAGCCACTGGGGAATCTCGGGCACGGCCAGAACTCGGTCTTGGGACAGGACGCCATCCAGGGAAAATCCTGTATAGACAACGCCTTGACGCGCGGGCAGGACGACCAGGATGGGACCCTGGGGAGAACAGTCGCGCCCTTGGGCGATCAAGGCACCGATTGAACTTATTGAAATAACCGGCTTGTTCTGAGACCAAGCCAGGGCGCGAACCGTTGCCAGGCCCAGACGCAAGCCCGTGAAGGAACCCGGCCCAACGTCGACCGCCCAGCGATCGATGTCGCGCAGTTCGATGCCCGCCTCCTGCAGCAACTGCCAAATCATTTGGCTCAGTTCACGGCTCGCGCCCCGGGTGGCTTGCTGCGTCAAGAGCCAGCGCCTCTCGCCTACGGCAAGCGCGACTTGGTGAACGGACGTCGACGTGGTTACGGCAACTATCTTCAAGCATTTCCTTAGATTCTGCTGGTCGGCGGTCTGGCGGACTCAGTGAAACAGCCGGTTGAACCAGGCAAGAACGTCTGGCAGAACGCGTTGGATGTCATTCTTCATCACTACTATGAACAGCAGTCCAAGCAGGCTCATGCCAATATACGCGGAAATTTGGCGGATTCGCAGGCTGACGGGCTCGCGCTTGACGGCTTCAATGGCCAAAAACAGCAGGTGACCACCGTCGACCAACGGAATGGGCAAAAGGTTGAGAATACACAGGTTAACGCTGAGCCAAACCATCATGTCAAAGAAGTAGCCCCAGCCCAAATCCGCCGTGCGCGAAGCCAGTTGCGCCATGAAGATGACGCCTCCAACTTCCTTGACCGGCACATGGCGGCGAAACAGCCCCACGACCGTCAACGCGGTAACCTGCAGGGCCTCGCCCATCCGTTCCCGCGTTTCAAGCAACGCGTGGCCGATAACGTCCGGATTTGGAACCATTTCAGGCTGTTCATACGCCTGCACGGGCAGCATGCCGACGTCGAGCTGGGCCCGGTCGTCTTTGCCCACGGTCACTTCAACCTTGAGGTCAGCCACGCGATCTATCCAGCCATCGCGAAGAATCTGTTGAGGATCTGGGGAATTGGCCAGGGCCTTGGCCACTGGCGTCGTGGCGGTCTGTGGCTGCGCCAGCCATCCAGGGCCTTGCTGCTTCTCCGATTCAGTCAGAATATGGCGAACTTGCATGTGATAGGGCTGGCTCAACGCCTTCTGCAAAGCGGCAGCCATCTCGGGCCCACTTAGGCCACGATTGCGCGGATCGGTGCGCACATCGTCGGCAGGTTTCCCTAATACTTCAAGCAGATGCATAAAGCTTCGCGCCGGCTGTCCGTCCAGCGCAAGGATCTCATCGCCTGGGAACAGCCCCGCTTGGCGGTCTGCGGGCGAATCGGCCAGTACCGGTCCAACCACCCGCTGCGCTGCATCCAGCCCCAAGCCGGCCAAGTCGCGGCTGCCATGTACGGGCAGCACCAGGACTCGTGACTGGCTTTTATGCTGATTATCAATGGCTTGCTGGAGATTGGCCCGCGTAGTACGCGGCGGTAGGCTGAGCGACTGCACAGTCAGACTGACGTCTTGGCCTTTGGCAAGCGCGGCCAGGAATTCTTCCTCAAACTCATAGTAACGCAACGTCTTTTTGGCACCGATCGCCGTTACGCGGTCTCCTGATCGCAGCCCCGCCAACCAAGCGGCACTGGCCGGCCGAACGGCAAGGACCGCACTTTGGGCATCGGGCCGCACTTCAATCAGCCCAACAGTGTCCACAAGGCCCAATTCCGCAATCCGCACCTGACGATGTGCCGCCGGGGTCACCACGAACTGCTTGCGTTGGCCTTGGCGCTCGACGGTCACAGGCGTCGCTTGCCCGGGCCGGGCCGCGATCAGGTGGCGCAGGTCGTCGAACGTGGAAATCGCTTGACCGGCCACCTCAAGGACGCGATCGCCTGCCCTCAAGCCGGCCTGGGCCGCGGGGCCCTCGGGCATGACCGTGCCAAGACGTGTTGAAACAACTTCGCTTTCAAAGAACAGGCCGCTGGTCAGCAAGATGACGACGGGCAAGACCAGGTTGGCAAAGGGCCCGGCAGCCACGATCAAGGCGCGACGCCAAACGGCTTTGTTCTGAAACGCCATGGGATGAGAGGCGATTTCTGGATCAAGCGGCGCCTGAGGGTCGTCGCCAAGCATCCGCACAAAGCCGCCGAGGGGCAGCGCGCGAATGGCATACTGGGTCGCTCCGCGCTGCCATTGCAGGACCGTCGGGCCAAAACCAATTGAAAAAGACAGGACTTGCACGCCCATCCAGCGTGCGACAAGGAAATGCCCCAACTCGTGCACCAGCACCAGCACGACGATGAGCAGCACGAAATACAAGAGGAACATGCCGGCTCCGGCGGTTGGGGCGGTCAGAGAAAGGTCGGAAAACAGCTTGAAAGAACAGAAAAAAGCGGCGATGGCAATGGGGGACAACCGGCGTGGTCGCAGCCCCGTGCACGCGGAGGCGATCCTCGCGCCCTTGTCCCGCTGCCCGACTCGATGGCCCGCGCAAGGCCGCCGCAATGGGTGCCGGGTTTGGCAACCTACACCAAGCGCAGACCGACGAAACGATTTCCCGTGACCTGCCATGCCCGGGTCTCAAGCCGCGTCGCAGTATAGCGCAAATGCCAGCGCGCGCACCTTGAACGCCGCAAGCTGGGTCAATCGCACGGTAACAGCTGACAATCGCAGACTGATTCCGGCAGTGCTAGGCCGTTACACCGGAGGATTGAGCCGATTGGTCCGCAGGGCCAGACCCGACACAACTACCGGCGCGCAGCGGAGTTCGGGATTCTACATGCAGAACAGCCGGCCGAGGCACTGGATATTGGACGGTTGCGTCGGTGCACGGCTACGCGCAAACCTTAGGGAGGGCGAGTGGTTACACCTCGCTCGGCCGACGAGGGCAGGATGCTTGGTTTGCAGCCAAAGCCGTTGCGCGGTATGAAGCAAGGACAGCGCCTCAATTCATGCGCCCGTTCTAGGAGCCCGATGAGCCACAACCACCGAATTCCCACGCGCCAATCGCCGTCACGCTGGCACGGACTCGGCCTTTCGGTCGTCCTACTGAGTGCTTGCGCAGCCACGCCCGAATCGCCGACGAGCGACGCAACTGCGCCTGTTTCTGTGATTCTTGCGGCACAAAGCGGTGATTGCCTGACGACAGCAAACGGCCTCGGCGCTCCGGCAGCTGCGGCGGCCAGCGTCCTCGACGGGGTCGATAGCTTCGTGCTGCGTTGGCAGAGCGCAGACACGCCTCCAAAGACCGGCGTCGTTCGCGCCAAGCGATCTTCCCTGACCCAAAGCTACTGGCAGGTGAAACTGCCCGTGATGGATAATCTTTCTGTGGATATCGACCTGTGCAATGCCGCAGGCGACGTGGTCCTGTGGCATGGGCACTCGGACGGACTCAAGGTTGAGAACCAAAAAGAAACAAAGGCGTTTGTCTTTCTGACCCCATCGGGCAAGCTCGCGTGCGCCGGGCGCATGACCGCGGGCAAGTTGACCGGAGGTAGCCTGCAGTCGGGGACGGCCCTAGCCGGCGGTGCCGCGATCACGGGGGGCAATGCCCTTGTCGTGGGCGGGGTCAGAACCTGGGACAACAGCAAGCAATTGGGCGCTGGCGGACCTTCCACCGAGGTGTTCGACTACCAGCAGGGAACCTTCCGGCCCGGCCCGCAGTTGCTGGCCCCTAGAATTCTGCCCCATGTCAATGAGTTAGCAAACGGCAAGTTCCTGGTGGCGGGCGGTATTGGCAGTGTTCGTGGCAATTCCTCAGCCGCGTGGCCGGTTTCCTTGATGGCCCCAGACCAGGAGCCGGGCGTGCTGGTGGTGAGCAAGGCGGAAGTCCTCGACAGCACCCTGGACAGCTCCGGCAAAGGTGTTGAAACAGCAGCTAAAGTCGGCGCTGGCAACCTACCCTTTTCCAGTGCCCTGCGCCAGTCCCAGGACATCGTCTACGCAGGTGGCGTCGGTCCTGATGGCAAACCGAGCAACCAGGCCACAAGACTCAAGGACTTGCTAGGCATTGCCAATGGCGGCCCCGGCAGCGCGTCGGATTTCACGCTCAAGGTGGCCCGGGTCCAGCCGGCGCTGGTCCGCCTCGGCGCAGACACCTTGGTGTGGGGCGGGCAGGCCACCGGCTTGGCCACCGATGCGGGAGAGTGGATTGCAGCGGACATTGCCAGCAGCGAAGCCCTGACTGTCACAGGTGATTCTGACCTTCTGGCCGACACCAAGCTCGCTACGGCGGGGGCGGCCGTCGCCCTGCTGTCTTCAACGGCCGATTCGGCGGTTCTCCTGGTTGTGGGCGGTGTTCCGCTGTCCACGCCGCACAAGGCCCAGGATGTGCCAAGCTACGTTGTGGTGGTTTCGCTCAAGGATAAGACCGCGCAAATCAAGAAGATTCAGTTGTCTCAGGGTGTCCTGCGTGGTGGCCTCGGCACCCTAGCCACGGTCCTGCCGACGGGCGAGGTGCTAGTGGCCGGCGGTCTGCTCGCCTTGCAGGGCGTCACTGGCGTCTGCGATGGTAAACCGGAATGCATTTTGGATAGTTGGGTCGTTCTGGCGCCACCGACCGACGTTTCTGGTGCCCAAGTGCCGCTAACGGTCTTGGACAGCGGTACCTTTGCGGCCCCACAGTTTGGCGTCATTGGCCTGCCTCTGCCCGGTGCCGAACTGCTAGCGGGTGGACAACATAGCGTAGTCGCCGGTGATTCTGGCCTCGTTCTGGACCCAGCCGGCCGGTTGCTGTCGATCGCCCCGCTGGCCATTGGCATTTGCACGCCCTAAGGGCCAGGTCCGCCTCAACAAGCCCCTGAACTTTGATCCCCATCCATCGCCGCGCCCCATGTTCGCAGGTGCCGAGGCAGCCCATGCGCATATCCCCAGAAAAGACCTCCCTTTTGCGCGAGCGCGATCGGCAGGACGGCAAGCCCGTGCGCCGTTTGCCGCCCTGGCTCAAGGCGCCGCTGCCGGGCGGGGAGCGTTACGCCGCCATCAAAAATCGCCTTGACGACAAGAGCTTACACACCGTATGCCAGGCGGCGCAGTGCCCCAACATCGGCGAATGCTGGAACCAGGGCACGGCGACGTTGATGCTCATGGGCGACAGCTGCACGCGCACGTGTCGGTTCTGCGCCGTCAAGAACGCGCCGACGCCACCGCCTTTAGACGCCGATGAACCGCGCAAGGCCGGCGAGCAAGTGGCGCTGATGGCTTTGGATTACGTTGTGATGACCAGCGTCAACCGCGACGACCTGCCCGATGGGGGCGCAAGCCACTTCGCGGCCGCCATCACCGAGGTCAAGCGCCAAAGCCCGCACACGCTGGTAGAGGTCCTGACGCCTGATTTTCAAGGGAAAGAGCCTGACATCGCCACCGTGGTCGATGCGGGGCCCGATGTGTTCGCCCACAACGTCGAGACCGTGGCGGAACTGCAGCGGCTGGTGCGCGATCGGCGGGCCAACTATGCGCAAAGCCTCGCTGTTCTGCAATTCGCTAAGCGCAGGCGCCCCAAGACCGTGACCAAAAGTTCCATCATGCTGGGGCTCGGCGAAACGGACGATCAAGTCCGCCAAACTTTACTGGATTTGCGCGCCCATGGCGTCGATGCCGTGACCCTGGGCCAGTATCTGCGACCTTCCCCCTGGCACCAGGAAGTCGTCCAGTTCGTCGAGCCTGAGGCCTTCACCCGCTGGGAAGCGTATGCGCTGGAAATCGGCTTTTCGTATTGTGCTTCAGGGGCTTTGGTCCGCTCCAGCTACCGCGCCGGCGAGTTCTATCTGCGCGGCCTAGTGCAGGGCAACACTTAGAAAACCCTTAATATTACAGAAATCTTGATCGAACTCGCGGCGAGCGACGGAGCCCGTGCCCCTACTTGCAAATGCCCGCCGTACACGCTTTGCCCGCTGCGCACGCCGCGCCGGATCCACAAGTGCAGAAGTTAGACTGGCACTTGTCGCCTTGGTTGGAGTTGCACCCCTGAAGGCCACAAGCGCAGGTGTCTGAAACCATGAGCGAGCCGGAACTGGTGCACTTTGTTCCAGAAATACAAACTGCATCGCCACTGCAGGGCATGGTCCCGTTGGCCGCGCACTTGTAGACGCCAGTCGGGCAGGTGTCCGCGTCCGGGCCGTCGCACTTCTGGTTCTTCTGTTCAAAGCCGTTGTCGATCACGCCATCGCAGTCATCGTCAAAATCGTTGCAAAGTTCAATAATTCCCTGCTTGGTCTCGGTGCCACAGATGACCTTGCCGTTGTTGTCGCAGACCTTGACGCCGTTCTTGCACAGATCGCTGTCGGGACCGTCGCAGGCGTCGCCAAGACCCAAACCGTCATCGGTAATGCCGTTACAGTCATCGTCTTTGCCGTTGCAGATCTCGACAATATTGGTAATGAATTCGTTGGTGCACTCCACCGTCAACCCGCTCTTGGCGCAGGTCCAGGAACCATTGGCGCACTGGTCCGTGTCCGGGCCGTCGCAGGCTTGACCGAGGTCTGGCCAGTTTTCATCGGTCAGGCCATTGCAATCATTATCTTTTCCATCGCAAACCTCGGCGGTTGGCCCACCAGATCCAGGTAACTCATTGCAAATCACCGACTTACCACCACCATCGCAGATATTGGTGCCGTTCTTGCATTGGTCAGGGTCCGGACCGTCACACGCCTTGCCCTTGGTCGGGTACGGATCGTCTACGATACCATTGCAATCATTGTCTTTGTCGTCACAGGTCACTTCTTTGGCTTCGTAGCCAAAGCCGGCGTACGCGCACTGCCACTTGCCCGCAACGCAGGTGCCGGACATGGCGAGGGCGCACACACCTGTCTGATTACACGATGAATTCTTGGCAAGCAGGCCGTCATCGGTCACGCCGTTGCAATCGTTGTCCTTGGCATCGCAGCTTTCTAGCTTGGCGTTGCTGGCCGGGCCGTCGGGATTGACGGAGCACACGGGCTTAAGTGCCGCACAAACCACCGTTCCTAAACCACATTCGCCGATGCCGGAGCACGGCGCACCGACCGGCAGGCCGCTATACAGCAGCGTATCATCGGTCTTGCCATTGCAATCATTGTCTTTCATATCGCAGACTTCAGCCTTGGCTTGGCTGCTAGGGCCGTCCGGATCGGTCGAGCAAGTCGCCAACTGCGTGAGCTTGCTGCAAACGACCTTACCAGCGCCGCACTCGCCGATGCCGTCGCAGGCGGCACCCAGAGGCAACTGCTCCAAGCCATAGGTGAAATTCTCATCGGTCAAACCATTACAGTCGTTATCCTGCCCATCGCAGACCTCGGCAATGTTGGTCAGCGACTCGTTGATGCACTCGTGATCGCTGCCGTCGGGCTTGCAACTCCAGGTGCCGGTCTTGCACTGATCGCTGTCTGGGCCATCGCAGGCGACGCCAACGGCGAATCCTTCGTCGGTCAGGCCATTGCAATCGTTGTCGAGGCCGTCGCAGGAAATCTCTTTCACCTCATAATTCGCGACGTTGCTGTAGTCGCAACTCCAAGCAGCGTTGTCGCAACTGGCCTTGGTCTGGCCGGCCGCGCAGACGCCCAACTTCTTGCAGGAACTATCTTTGAGACCCAGGTTGTCATCGGTCTGGCCGTTGCAATCGTTGTCCAGGCCATCGCAAACCTCTGCCTTTGCCTTAGCTTGCGAGCCATTGGCCAGGGTGGAACAGGTCACCTGCTTGTCCTTTGCGCACTCGACCGTGCCAACGCCACAGATGCCGCCGGCGTCACAAGCCTGGCCCTTGGCAATACCCTTCCATGACAAGTTATCGTCGGTCAAGCCATTGCAATCATTATCCAAACCGTCACAAAGTTCCTTGCCATCAAAGATCAGGAACGCGTCCGGATTGGTCGAGCAAGTCGCCGCTTTGGTGTTCGGACCGCAAACCACGGTGCCTTCGCCGCAGGCCCCGACGCCTTTGCAGACGGCGCCCAGGGGCTTACCGTTGTAGAACTGGCCTTCGTCAATGACCCCGTCGCAGTTGTTGTCAATGCCGTCGCACACCTCTGCAATATCTTGAATGGTTTCAGTGCTGCAAATGGTGCCCTTGCCGTCGCCGCTGCAAACGGTGGTGCCATTGGCGCAGAAGTCCGTGTCGGGGCCATCGCACGGTTCGGTCAGCTTGGGCCAAGTTTCATCCGTCAAACCGTTGCAGTCGTCGTCTTCGCCGTTGCAGAGTTCGACCAAGTTGATCTTGGTTTCGTTGACGCAGATGTGGTCAGAGCCATCCTTGGCGCAAGTCCATGTACCGTTGGCGCAACTGTCCGAGTCGGGGCCGTCGCAGGCCTGGCCGATGGCAAAGTCCTCATCCGTCTGGCCGTCGCAGTCGTCGTCCAAACCATTACAGGTTTCAACAATATCGGTGATCGTTTCAGTGCCGCAGACCTTGTCCAAGTGGTCGACGGTGCAGGCCCATGTGCCGTTCTTGCATTGGTCGGTGTCGGGACCGTCGCAGGCTTGGCCGACCAAGAAATCTTCGTCGGTGCTGCCGTCGCAGTCGTTGTCCAAGTTGTCGCACAGGTACTCTTTTTCGCCCTGGTAGCCAATGACGGCACTGTAATTGCACTGCCATTTACCGCTCTTGCACGCGGCCTGGACGTTTTCAACACTGCATAGGCCCGTCTGCTTGCAACTGGAATCAGCCACGGTCAGGCCCTCGTCGATGTGGCCGTCGCAGTTGTCGTCCAGGCCATTGCAGACCTCGGGTTTGCCCTTGTAGGCTGAACCACCGAACATTGTGGAGCAAATCGCCAGTTTTGAACCATCAGAGCTGCATTCGACCACGCCAGGCACCTTGCCGCAGAGGCCGTTGCCAAAGCACTTTTGGCCAATGGCGGCGCCGGCGTAGAGCATGCCCTCGTCGGTGCTGCCATCGCAGTCATTGTCAATCCCGTCGCAAACTTCAGTAGTTGCCTGCGAATCGGTACCAAAACCATCGGTGGAACAGACCGCCACCAGGAGCTCGGGCGAGCACACGACCACGCCCGTACCGCACGCGCCCTGCCCTTTGCAGGTTTCTCCAAGCTTCTTGCCGTAGTAGTTCAGGCCTTCATCGGTTTGGCCATTACAGTCGTTGTCAACGCCATCGCATAATTCCGCAAGATTTTGCACGGTTTCATTGACGCACACCACGCCCTTGCCGTCTGGCCCCTTGCCATCCGGGGCGCAGGTGTAGGTGCCGTTGGCGCACTGGTCCGTGTCAGGCCCGTCGCATAACTGCCCAAGTTTCGGGAAGTATTCGTCCGTCTTGCCGTTGCAGTTGTCGTCCTTGTAGTTGCAGATCTCGGGCTCAGGCCCTTGCTGGGGCACGCACTCGACATAAGCCTTGTATAACAAAGGCTTAAACTGGACATGGACGCAGACTTGCTTGCCAGGCTGGCAGATGCCTTCGACGCTACCGCAAGCGCCCGACTGGGCTTCCGGATTGCCTTCGTCGACGATCTTGTTGCAGTTGTCGTCCTTGTTATTGCACAACTCTTTGGCAAAGGGGTTGATATTGATGTCGCTGTCGTTGCAGTCGTCGTTGGCTGCAAAGCCATCGCCGTCGCCATCTTGCTCGACGTACAGCGGGTCTGTGGCGCAGTTCGGATCGACCGTGTCGCAGTTCTGATCCGTGCCATCGCCGCACCGTTCTGGCGCGCCGACATAGACGTGCGGATCGTTCTCGTTGCAGTCGTCCTCGCCGGTCTTACCGTCAAAGTCGAGATCGGTTGGCGCGCAGTTTGTGATTTGGCCGTCGCAATTCTTGTCGCATTGCTTGACGTTGCTAGACGTGCCCACGGCCGGCGGACAACACGGTTCGTCGGCACCAGGGTGGTAGGCCGAGTCGTTCGGCTCGCAATCGTCCGTCGCATACCCGTCGCCATCTGGGTCATCGCCGTAGCAGATCTCATCGGTTTGGCTATTGCAGTTATCGTCGATGTTGTTGCCTACACCATTGACTTTACAGAGTTCTTGCAAGTCGTACTGCGTTTCTTCGCCGCACGTAACGCCTAGGCCGTCAGCGCTGCACGTGTACTTGCCCAATGCGCAAGAGTCCGCGTCGTCGGAATCGCAGGGTTTGCCTAGGTCGGCAAAGTCCTCATCTGTCTTGCCGTCGCAGTTATCGTCTTTGTAATTGCAGGTTTCCGGCTCGCCACCTTGGGCGTCAACGCAGGTCACGGCTGCAGGCGCACCAACGGGGTGATTGCAGACCAAGGTGCCTGGTTTGCAATTGCCAAGGGTTGCACCGCATTGAGCGCCGCCGCCGGGATTGCCGTTGTCGACGATCTTGTCGCAATCATCATCTTTAAAATTGCAGACTTCTGGCGCTCCGGGGAAGATCTTGTTGTTGTTGTCGTTGCAATCGTAGGGCAACATGTAGCCGTCATTGTCGGCATCAAGGCTAGGGTCGCATTGGAGATCCTGCCCGTCGCAGTCCTGGTCGATGCCGTCATTGCATTTTTCGGGCGCTCCTGGATAGCGAGTCGGGTCGTTGTCGTCGCAGTCATCCGGTTGTAAAGACCCGTCTTTGTCCAGATCGGCGCTACTGCAAGGCGTGACAAGGCCATCGCAATTGGCGTCGCAAGCCTGGGACTGGGCGGTGACGACGATCGAGGCCGGAATCGCTACCTCCGCAAGGGCCTTGCAACACAATTCCTTAGCGCCGGGATGGACTTCTGGCAGGTATGGGCCGCAGTCCTTGAGGTCGGGCGTGCCGTCGCCGTCGGTGTCCTTGGGCGGGCAGTTCTCATCGGTCTGACCATCGCAATTGTCATCCAACCCATTGCCGCACAAGTCTTTTTTTAGCTTCTTGGCATCGGTCGAGCAGGCGTAGGTCGTCTTGTTGGCGGCGCAAATGCGTTTGCCACCCGCGCAAATGCCCGAGCCACAGCCGGTGCCCAAAGATGTAAAGATCTCGTCTGTTGCGCCGTTGCAGTCATTGTCGATGCCGTCGCAAAGTTCCGCCGTGGGCAGAGCGGCGCTGCACTTGCTCCAGCCGCCGCCGCCGCATTGCTGCGTGCCGCTGCACTTGCCCAAGGGGGTTTCGAGCGCACAGGGCCAATTGCCGCCCAAGATGGCGTCGCTACACTTGCAAGTGTCTAGAACTGGGGCACATTGCAGGCCCTTGAGGAAGGATTGGCAGAGGAATCCCGCCGGACACAGACCGTCGGTATCGGCACCGCAGGGCATGCCGCATAACTTCTCGCCGGTACTCGGTAAATTCAGGCAGACGCCGCCGCCGCCACAGTCGGTGTCCTCGGTGCAGGGTTTGCAGAGGTCGACCGGCAAAGGCAAGCAGTAATGAACCGTTGTCGAGCCTGAGATCGGCGCGATGCCACACCGCGTGCCATCGGGGCAGTCACCGTCGCATTGAATCGTGCATGTTTTGATGCCCTTGGCCGTCGTGACGCAAAGGGTGGAGACGCAATCCTCGTCCTGCGTACACGTATGACCAACGGGCAACATGGGTTGCACAACATCAGGGCCGGTGTCTAGGGCGGAATCTTGCTCCGGGGCATCGGCCGGGGCGTCGGCGATCGCGTCAGGCTCTGTTGAAGTTTCAGGGAGATCCGCGACCACAAGGTCATCAGGACCGCTGTCGAGGACTTCAACACCAGCCGTGTCCGCAACGGTGTCGGGGCTTGCTGCGTCGGGCAGGACCGTACCGTCCACCTCCAGCGTACCGAGGTCAGTCTGGACGTCGGCGGCGACGACATCGCTCGGCACGCCATTTGGATAAAAGGTTGTGTCCAGGCAGCCAGTTAGCCCGAGAGCCCCCAGCACAGCCAGGGAAACGCCAACGGTCGTCGAAGAAATCGACCGGGCGCGACGCCAACTCTCAAGCGATAGCAGCCTTGGAAACACCAATTCTCCGGACGCGGCACCTGACCGCACGGGGCGGAAACCCAAAACTTTTTGCGCCGTTCCACCCGCCGGTATGCATCGGCGCGTTCAAATCCACCGCAATTGGGGCCATCCCGCTGGTCCTAGGGTATCGTTTGGCGACCGGTGCGGCAACTATCCCACACCGCTTTGCCCGCCAAGGGGGACCGGGCCCGGCTTGCGCAACAGCAACAGCCATTGATTCGAACCGCCTGGTTGCACCGAGCGCTGCCGCAGCACCGGCCAGTCCTGGGGCAGCCGCGCAAGCACCTCGCTCGCGTCATCATTGCGGAAATGCTCAAAGGGCGTGACCGAAACCGGAATTGCGTGGGCGCGCGCCCGCTGATCGGTCGTGCGCAAAAGGCCAAAGGTGACATTGTCCACCAGCAGCAGTTGCCCGCCGGGCCTTAGCACGCGCGCTGCCTGGGCCAATCCGGCGTCTAGATCATGCAAATGATTGACAGATCGCAGCATCAGTACGGCGTCGGCACAGGCGTCGGGCAGGGGCAATGCCTCACCGTAGCCCTGGGCCCAAACTGCGCCGGGCAAATGCGGCGCAATGGCCAGCAAATGGCGCAAGTCCGGTTCGATCCCGAGGTAACGGATCGCCCCGGTGGCGATCATGGGCGCCAGCATGTCCAGGTAGCGCAAAGGGCCGACACCGATATCCACAACAATTCCAAGCAGTTCACAGAGAATCGACCTCAACTCGGCTTCCTCGGCGGCGAAGGGCGGGGTGGCACTGGGCTGCCATTGCCCGGACGGAGTGCGCTCGATAAGTCGCAGATCTTCAGCAAAATCATCGAGTCGCGCCTTGGTGGACTGATCCAAGTACAGCTGGCCGCGGCCCACGGCGGTCTGCACTTCAGGCATCCCCCATTGCTCAGAATCGCAGTGATATTGCCGGCCATCCACCAGTTCAATCTGCCCGGTGGCTGCCTCAACGAGGTCAAACTGATTGCTCACGGGCTGTGGCCGCGGTCTGAGCCCCTGCGTCGGTGCCAGTGGTCCGGGGCAAGAGCCAGACAATGTGCATGGATCACAAGGGAAATGCCTGATCAGCGGCAGGTCCAGATGAACGTCAGGCCGCCAATCGCCGCGCAAGCACAGGGGCCCCGGCAGCGCGGCAAAACGCATGTGGGGATCGATAAGTCCGGCGATTAGATTGACGAATGCTTGCCAGTTGTCGCGCGTGTCCGTCTCCAGGGGCTCAAGCACAACGATCATGGGCCCCTTGCCCTGCCGCGCTACCAGCCATGGCAGATCACAGGTGACCAGCGAACACAGCGCGCCCGGCAGCAGCCCCGCCTGACGCACTAGGGCCAGCCACGGGTCAAAATCCTCTGCCGCAACATGGCTTGCTACCACACGAATTCGCGCTTTACGCAGACGCTGGAGCTGCCCCGGCCAAAGGGCCAGTGGCAACGGCGCAACGACGGCGCAAGTCAGAGCGGGTTGCAGGTCCATGGAGCAGTTGCCTCTGCATTTAAAGGGTTGGCTAGGTTGCGACGTTCGCATTCGTGGAGCGAGGCCGACCCGCTGATCATAGCTTGACACGTCGGCGACCGCGAGCCAGCAGCCCGGCGCAAAATGGGTTTGACATGCCGGCGGTGCCTTTCTACACTGTGAGGTTGGGACTTCTCCGGGGGTGATTTTATGTCCGTTTCTCGTCGTGATTTTCTAGGTTTGGTTGGCACTACCATTGCGGGCGTCGCAGTGGTCGCTGCGGGCCAAAAGTGGGTTAAGGCCCAATCTTCGCAAACGATTCAGGCTGGACAGGCCGATGCGTGGACCGTGCAGGCCGTCGGTGCTGTTCGCCATGGTGCGGTTCCAGTGACGCTGGTGCACCAGGTGACTGGCGAGCAGCTGGTGGTCGAGGCGTGCCGTCGAGGCTCGTCGCGCCCGGCGGTAGCGAGCAGCAGCCGCTTTGACTTGTTCCTGGCCAATCGGGGTGATGGACGGACGGAAACGCCGCGCCACCATGAGCTTGCAGCCCGCGCGCTGGCCAAGCACCTCGATCAGCTGGGTGCCGAAGCGCCGAGTGCCGTGCTGACCATGGACGCTCGCCTGCGCACGCACCGCGAACTGTTCGACACCAACGACGATTTCGTCCGCGGATAGTCGCTCACCGGTCAATCCGGCAATGGCGCGCACCACGCAGCGACGTCGTGTTCGGCGCTCGGGCGTGATTGGTGCTGGGCCGTGATTGGTGCTGGGTCGTGATCTGCGCCGGATTCTTGATCGTAGACAATCTCGGGTGGGCGCTTTCCCCCAAGCGCTGACCATTCTCAGCCCCAACCTACTGTAAGTCCGCGCACTCTTTGGTGCGATGGGCTAGCTTGTCCTGCGGACCCGTCGATTTTAGGCGTGTCTTCCAGCCGCAGCACCACGGTTCGCCAGCAGCCCGACAAGCGGGCTAGATGGGCGACTGTTCTAGCGAATCGTCACGTGACGCAGCAAGTTAGCGTCATCAAGCGCTGCGCCGGCTCCAAGTACAACGGCGCTGATCGGATCGTCGCAGATGAGGACGGGCAGGCCTGTCTGGTCCCGCAAAAGCAAGTCAATACCGCGCAATAAGGCACCGCCGCCCGCGAGAACTACGCCCTTGTCAACGATGTCTGCGCTCAGTTCGGGCGGGGTCTTTTCGAGCGCCGCGCGGACGGCCTTGACGATTTCACTCAACGGTTCGCTGAGCGCCTCGCGAATCTCATCGCTGCCGATGTACACGACCTTTGGCACACCCGCGGCGGCGTCGCGACCGCGAACCTCCATGGTCTGCGCTTCACCACGCGGCCAGGCATTGCCGATGCCAATCTTGATAGATTCCGCGGTTCTTTCGCCAATGAGCAGGTTGTACTTGCGGCGCAGGTGCTGCGTAATCGCCATGTCCATGCGATCGCCGCCAACCTTGAGCGACTGACTGTAGACAATGCCGGCCAGCGAAATTACGGCAATTTCAGTGGTGCCGCCGCCAATATCGACGATCATGTTGCCAGCTGGCTCGGTGATGGGGAGGCCGGCACCGATCGCAGCCGCCATCGGCTCCTCAATGAGGTAAACCTCGCGCGCGCCAGTGGATTCGGCACTTTCGCGCACGGCCCGCCGCTCGAGTTCGCTGATGCCCACCGGCACGCAGACGATGACGCGGGGACGCACAAGGGTGCGTTGATTTTGTGCTTTTTGGATGAAATACCGCAGCATCGCTTCGGTTTCTTGCACTTCGGCGATAACCCCGTCGCGCATGGGCCGGATGGCCTCAATGCCTTTGGGCGTCCGTCCGAGCATTTCCTTGGCGTCTTTGCCCACCGCCAGGACGCGCCGTTCGCCTCGCGCATCATATTGCACAGCAACCACAGAGGGTTCCCTGCTGACGATGCCTCGACCCTTGATGTAGATGAGCGTCGACGCCGTGCCGAGATCAATGGCAATATCGTTGGAGAACAGCGAATTGAACCACTGAATCACAGCAAACCGTCAACCCGCGCCCATTGCGCGCCAACTGGCGTCACCCGTGACAGGTCGGACGCAATCGCCGGCATCCTGCCCCACTTCGCCGCATCGGTTATGCGGCGGCCCAGCAAAACGCGCAATGATTTCGCGGTCTACCAAGGATACGGGTCCCTTTGGCGCGCAAGCCGGCCGAGTTCAAGCCCCCGGCAATACATCTGCGCGCACGCGATAACAAAGGTAGCAGGGTCATTGGGGTTGGGCAAGGCTTGCCCTGGGTGCATGAACGGTGAGCAGAGTCCCGACAAGTCGGCATTTTTCTAAAGAAAGCAGAGTCATGCGGGCAAAGAGCGCCACCATCTGCCGTAGGTCCTGCGCACAGGCCCAATGCCACCGTGAGCGTTATCCAACCGGGCAAGGAGACTGCCACGCGGCGGAGGGACGCACCGTCTGGGGCCGGCAGGAGTCCGACTAATCTGGAATAAAATCATCAGCATGGCCCGACTTGGGCTTGTCGGACTTACCAGATGCGGCCGCCTTGTGCGCAAGACCGGGTTTGCTGGGATGGGCGGCAACGGCCGGTGCGGGTGCGGCTACGGGCGCGGCCACGGCGGGCGCCACCGGCACTTCAGCAGAAGTATCAAAGACGTAAGACTGATTGTAGTCAAGCGGTTCGGAAACGTCAGGAAAGCCGCGGGCAACGAGGAATCGGTCGGTAATACACGTGGCAAATTGAGCTGTTGCACCGGTCTGGGTGACATCGGACAGAGCGCCGCCAGGGCCCAGGCGAAAATGCAGTGACACGGTGTTGCGTTTGCCGCGCAATTCGGGCGCTGCGGCCAGGGCTTCCTTGAAGCACTGCTCAACTTGCGCGTTGAGGGCAACTACGCGCGTGCGCACGACTTCTTTGACCTTTGCTGGATCGGCAGCCGGAATTGGTGCCACCGGTTGAGCAGCAGCAATCACAGGCGCGGCGGGCGCAGGCGCTGAGGGCGCAGGGGCCACAACCGGTGCGGGCGACGGCGACCGCGTGACGACCAGCGTGACGCCAACAGCCAGGGCCACGGCGACGGTAATACCGGAAATCATTTTTAAATTCCGGCCTTTCTTAGCCTCATTGAGTTGCCCGAGTGCCGTGGAGGCCGTGACCGCACCGCCCTGGGACGCATCCATGGCCACGGGAAGCAAGTGCGTCGACCCGGTCCTGGCCGTGGCGGCGGGCGATTGGGCCCGCGTGATGGGCTGGCTGGACGGCGTCGGCGCGTGCGTGGCAGTATCGCTATTGACGTCCTCTGAATCCCCTTGAGCAACAATGAGTTGCTGGGATCGCAACCTACCTTGGCTGAGCTCTGACGCCGATTTGCCCGCGGCGGCCTCTAGGGCTTGGCGCATGTCCTTGGCGTTGGCGTAGCGATCATCTCGCGATTTTTCCAAGGATTTTTGCACGACGCGGACAAAGGCATCGGAGACCGGCGTCCGCGCTGTTTCTCGCAAATCCGGCGGCGGCGTGTGGGCATGATTGAACATCAAGGTCAAAGGATTGCGATCGGCAAAGGGCGGGGCACCCGCCACGCAGCGATAGAGAATCACGCCCAGCGAATAGACGTCGGAACGGCCGTCCAGCTCTAGCCCTTGGCACTGCTCTGGGCTCATATAAGCCGGCGTACCCAAAGCGGTTCCAGCGCCAGTCAGCGAAGAATCCTTGGCCCTTGCAATGCCAAAATCGAGCACCTTGACGATGGCGTCGTCATCGCCGCTATCGGCCAACATGATATTGGCCGGCTTGAGATCGCGGTGAACAAGGCCCTGGCCATGGGCTTCGTGCAGGCTACGCAACACACTGATTGCAATATGAATTGCCTCACCTTCGTCCAGCACCGCACCGTCGCGGGCTCGGTCACGCAGGTGCCCCTCTAGGGTCGGACCGTGCAGCTGCTCCATCGCGATGTAGAGGGCCCCAGAGGGCGTTTGGCCAACATCAAAAACACGCACCGTATTGGGGTGTTTGAGCTTGGCCGTAACCTGGGCCTCGCGATAGAAGCGACGAACTTCGGCTTCGTCGGCGCCGTCGGCACTGGGCAGCAGCATCTTGAGGGCAACTTTCTGTTGCGTTCCAGTATGTTCCGCCGAGTATACCGCGCCAAATCCGCCGCGGCCAAGAACACCGGTCACCCGGTAGCGGCCTTCGATGACGTCGCCTTCACGCACGGTTGTGGCATCGACGTCGAGAATCTTGCGAGAAACCGTCGCGGTGCCATCGGCAGCGCAGAACTCGTTGGCTGTACGCACGCCACAGGCTGGGCAGTAACGGCCCTGACCACCAGGCGAATCCGGCGTCGGATCAAGCGCATTGGCACCGGCAGCGCCCTTGGAAGCAGGCACGGCCACGGCAGCCGTCTGGTCATCGGTCGCGACCGGCCCGGCGTCCGTCGTGACGATCGTCTTGCCGGTCGACGGTCGCTCTGGTCCCACATCGCCCATGGGCAAGGCATCCCCGGCGGCGGTCTGAAGGGAATCGTCCGGTAAGTTCTCAGCATTCATCGCCATTCGCTATCCTATGGGATTCGCTGCCCGGAAACGCCCTTGGCGACCGTCAACATGCAACAACCTACTATGGCTAAGCCCACCTGGGCGTCGTTTTATGACGCGCACAGCCTATCGCGGGGTCGCCCGCCCGGCAAGCAGCCCAACCAAGCCCTTCGATGCGACTACTTGGACTGACCGATCGGCAAGGCCCATTCTTTCTTGAGGTCTTTGTCCTTGACGCAGTTCGCGTCCCCCCAGCAAGGGTCCTGTATGACGTGGCGTCCCAGGCTGTGCAGGTACGTGACCAGCAAATTGCGGTGCATTTCCGTGTATGTACCCTTGTAGCCATTGTCCTTGGGAAAACTATCGTCGGCGGCGGGCTGGGCAATGTACTCGTGGTGACCATGGACGTTGGCCAGGCAAATGCCACTGATTCCAGGATCTTCCCCAGCGGCAGGCGCTGGGTCGGTATTCAGCAGGTGGCAAAGGCCATCGCCGCCTTCGGGCTTGCTTGGGTCGAGCAAAGGGGGAGGCACGTCCTGACCGGTCAAAAGCCCAGAATCAATGGCAGCTTGCATGAACGATCGGTACGGCGCAGGAATCGCGGCGGTAGCCATGTTCATCAGGTTGTCGCGGCCGAAGAGGCCCATAGTCCGCGCCAACGCCAGACCCTGGGCAAAGGGCACCGTCATGTCGCCAACCGCAACCATGGCCAGCAAGTTCGTGCGCGCGTGCCCCGGCAATGGGTCGAGGAACATCCGATCCGCGACGGTGATGGCATCAGCCCCTTCGAGAATATTGGCCGCAAGTTGGACAAACTGGCGAAACTCCGGGGTATTGCGCTGCTTGGCCAAGCCGAGAAAGGGCGTCTGCAGCGCCTGGCGGTGCACCAAGTGCCCATCGGGCGAAAGAACTTGCAAATCAAAGAAATCACCTTTGTCAGACGGCAAGGCGATGCGGAAGGAACCGTCGGCGGCTGCGACAGTCTGCGCAGTACCGGAGTTGCCCTGATTGTGCAGAACTACTTGACTTCCTGGAGCAACGGTCAGGGTCGCGAGGACCACCGATTGGGTGACCTGCGCATCAAGGCAAACGCCGGTTTGCGGATCCTTCCAGGTTTGCTTGGTTTTTTGCGAACAGCCGTCCGACTCGTTGTTCCACGAAAGATCGACCAGAGTATTGCCCTTGGCGTCGAGGCCCGCCGGACAGCCCACAAGCATTGGACCCGAAAGGGCAATCACAAGGCCAGTGACTTTGTCGTGCAGGCGGGTCCGGATGAAAATGTCGGCCAGGCCCGCGCCCGGTACAATCGGCGTCGCCGCGACAATGAGGGGCTCAAGCGGTGCCGTCAAGGCCGTGTGGATGCCCCCCAAGGACACGCCGGTCATGAAATAGCTTTGTTGTTTGCCATCTTGGCCGATAGCGCCACCGACATCGAGCACGCCGTCCATGTCAAAATCGCCGGCGAGCAGGTGGGGCATGAGCTGTTCGGGCGTGGCCGTGTGCGGGTCAAAGGTCGGCTTGGGCGGCACGGTCTTGGCGTCCATGGCGTGCAAGACGCGAATTCCCGTGATATAATCAAGCGTTGTCTGCCTCATGGCGTCGCGCAAGCGAAAGGCGTCGGGGGCGTAATAGGCCTCGCCGGCCTCAATGAGGCAGTCGCCGTTGTCATCGGTGGCGCGACCTTTGACGACAAGTTCTTGGACAAAGCCGTTTTTCATCATCTTCTTAAGGGCATCGGTGTCGCTCATCGACTCCGGAAACTCTTTGTCCGCCGTGTTCGGAAACAGCAGGGCCCCAAGCGCCGCCCGCACCAGTGGAATGTAGGAACTGCCCTTTTGTGCAATTGTTTTCAAGGCATCTGGCAAAATCGGACCGTGGCCAACCGCGTCGATAGAGAAAGTGGCTATGCCCGCCTCCGCCAGATGGTCGGCCAAAAGCAGGGCTTCAACGCGACTCGTTCCTGTAGCGTGCGCATGAATATCCACTGGAAACGGCGGTTTATGGTTGGCCGTCGTCTTGGGGACGACCAGCATGAAGGGCACCCGCTCGTGAAACAGCGCCGGGTCGACATCGACTTGCCCAGAACGAACGTCAATTCGCCAAACGTTATCTGGCGTTGCGCGAAGATTGACCGTGTCATAGGTGCCAAAGACGAAGTGGGAAATGTGGTCGACCCCACCGGCGCCGACATCAGGAGCGAAGTTGTTGATAAGACCGATGATTGGCTTCATGAAGGCGCCCTGCAACGTGTACAAGCTGTCGCCAGGGACCACGGGGTTGGGCGCTGAGGCCGGCCAAGAGCCATCGCCGTCAGCGGTGATACCCAGGTCATCGATCTCATGGAAAACAGGTGGGAATTCCTTGGCCAGCCAAGCGAAGGCGCCGGTGCCATACAGGCCGTCACGCAAGGCGCGAAAGGTCCGCGACAGGTCGCCGGTGGTCAGGGTCCAAGCCAGGGCAATGTCTTTCAATTCAACACCTTGCTTGACAAGAAACGGCAGGGCTCGCCGCAGGTTGTCGGTCTGGCTGTCGTGATTGACATAGGGCCATGGCGCGCGAATCGGCCCGTAGTCTCCAGACTTAGACCAACCTTTGATGCCGCGTGTCAGCACGACCGCATATTGCGCGCCAGACTGCAGCGGCAAGATCGGGCGAATATCGAGGGTGTGCGTAGCAACTTCGTAGAAATAAAGCCATTTATCCGCAACACCGTCACCATCGGTATCGACCTTGTTGTCCGGCGGCAACACGTAACTGTCATAGGCCTGATAGGGGTCCAGCGGCAAATACTGATGAGGATCAGCCTTGTGCGGGAACCAGCCTCGGCCTAGGTCCAAGGGCACGACTTCGCCATAGCGCGGGTTGGGCTTGTCGGGCGAAATTGGGCTTTGCGCTTGAATATTCACAACAAAGACGGTCGAATCGGTGACGGTCGAGACGTCAATCGGCGCGTCGAAGGCGACCGAAATGGGCGTAAGTCCAGAAAATCCTTCAATGGCGTCCAGATGGGTGCGTAGCGTCTTCTCGTTTTGCGTCGCCGATTCACGGCTGACGTTCCAACGATGCGCTCCATCGGCCCCAACAGACAGCATGATATCGTTGGGAAATGGAATGTCAGGCTGGGGCCGAAGCAGGGGTAGCCAGTTGGCGGTCGGTCCGGGCACCTCGCCGGGCAGTGCGGCAGGACCCAGACCCAAGGGCGGTTCCGTGGCACATGCCGAAACCAAGACCGCAAGAATCATCAAAGATTTCACGTTCTTTTGCATTGCCATTCTCCCCTGGGCACGGTGCGAGCCCGCCTACCCTTGCTGCTGCTGAATCGCCCAGTATCCTGTTTCTTATCAGGGACTACCATTGCCCGCGAACTTGAAAAGACCCCTGAACGACGCCGACCGCCGGTGCTGCGTGGCCCTGTGGGTCATCAAACGCGTGTCCCAGCAGGGCAAAGCCGGCGTCACCGCGCAGGACCGCTTGGAAGTGCCACGGCAGGGGCTCGACGACCTCGACCGCGCCGTCAAATTCAGAGCCTAAATCACGACTTGCCGCAGCACCACGGGGACCGGTTGGTGCGCCTCCCCGTAGAAAGGTCTGGTATGCGTCCGCATAGTCCGCCGGGGCTCGGGCAAAGACGGCTCCACCCATCAGCGAAAAATGCTCCGAAACATGAATCTTAACAACGGGATGCAGGTACATCGCCTGGGATACCGCACCGTGGGTCGGCAAACGGTCGATGCCAACGGGAGGCTGACTAGCGAAGCGAGGATCGCTGAAATTTTGCTGGGTTACACGAGATGCGCCCGCCATCACCACCGGGAAGAGCACTAGCCCTACCCGATAGTCCGAGGCAAAGCTGAAGTTGCGCAAGGTGCCGTCCAGGGGCTGGCCATCGCCACTGGCGACGCCGCCCTCGAGCCGCACGTGCACGTTGCGTCGGCTCAGGTCAATGCGCGCAACACCGCCATACTGCTCAATATCCAAGCTATCCTGGTGATCCATGGTGCGCAGCCAGGTGGTGGCGCCGTGGGCAATGACGCCTTCGGCCGAGACGCCAAAGCGCCAATCCCGGGCCGAAGCCGTGTAAGCTAGGAATGCGTCAGTGATTTGCACCGACATCGTCTGATTGGCGACGTCTGTCTGATGCCGCCACGCCGCGTAGAGGCCCGCGTGCAGGGACTGACCTTGGTACAGCAAAGCGATGATTTTATTGCGGGCATCGTCGGGGCCGCCGAAAACGCCATCGGTCGCTTGCACGCCGCGCACCAAGTCGTCGGCCACGACACGATCATAGGCGACAGCAATGGCTAGCGGGAACGCGTGCGCCGGATCGCCCTTGGACCACAAAGCTGCAGGCAAAATGCCATATTGCAAGCGATCGACGATGGTTCCGCCGCGGCGCAGTCCGAACTGCAGAGGGTCTTCGACGCCGCTTTGCGCGACCAGCCCCAGGCCCCAGCCCGACGCTTGACGGCCGATGGTAAACTGGCCGGCCAGGGTCTTGGCCTCTACATAGCCTTTGCGCAAGGTGATTCTTGACGCGCTGGAGGCATCGACATCTAGGGTGCCGCGGTCCAGGTCCCCTTCGATGGCCGCATCGACCGCGCGGATAAAGCCACGATGTTCCGAGTGGTTAAAGCCCATACCAAAGCGCGCCCGGTTCCAAGATTGCCGAGAGGGGTCAACCACGCTGCTGCCATCAAAGGAGCGGCTGACAGCGACGGCGCTCTGGGTGGACGCGGCGACACGGTCCCAGGCCCAGGCATGCCAGCCCTCTCTCTTGGCAAGTGCGGGCATCTCCTCATATTCTTCATCCGGCGCTTCGACAAAACGCTCGGCGGCCTGCGCAGTTGGCGAGGCATCCTCGGCAGCCTGTGCTGGCGTTGCCTGCGGAGGAACCGCAATCACTTCTGGTTGTTGCGTGGGGGCCGGTACCTCAGGCGCGGTGGTCAGACCCGTCGTGGCCGTTGCTGCAGGTAAGGGCTGAGGTTCCTGGGCTGCCAGAGGTGAAGTCTGGCCGGTGAAAGCCGACGCGAAAAGCGGCAGAACCGCTAACAAAACAACATGCTTAGATGAACGCATCGGACTCCGCCGCGCCGCCAGCGCCAGGAAACCGCTGCAGCGTAGCACAGGATGCGCATGGAGACACGGCAATGGGGCTCCTGTGGCCATCTTGGGCCCCAGCTTACAGCGCCCACCGGCAGCCGAGATCCGCTACCCCTGGGCCGCTTCCGTTTTCTTAGCCCGCGTCTTGCGCGGCTCCCCTTCCGGGGCCGGCGGAGCCAACTGCAGCAGGAGTTCAGTCTGTGCTGCAAAGTGGCCGCGCATCTCAACAGCCAGCGCCGCGAGCTCTTCGTGCAAGTGTTCAATTTGCTTGGATGATGCCACGCCTAGCGAAGTCAAGGCATCCTCGCGCACGTCCGCGGGCAAGCGCAGCCAGGATTCAATCGCCTGCAGGCCCGGTTCGAACTTGCCGGCAACGCCGTGGGCGACTTGTTCCACTTTCTGAACAGCCTCTTGCTTCTCCTCCCGTGCGCGCTGGGCAACCCCATGGGCCGTCGTCTGCACCGAGGTCTGCACCGAATCAACCAACTCCTGCGCCTTCTTTTCAATGACTTGCAGCCGCTCCTGCGCCTCCTTACGACGCAGTTGGAACTGATCACGCACGCTAGCCCGCGCCTCGGCTACAGCCGTCAAGACGCTACCGCCAAGCGCTGAAGAATGCAGGAATTTTTCAGCAAACGCGGCTGCCTTGTTGATCTTGGGCTGTGCTTCCGCGCCGTCATCGTGACGCACTGCATCCACATCGACCACATCGGTCGCTTGCTGGTCGCTCGAAGGCGTTGTCGTATTAGAACTGGTCATTGTAGATCTCCTCTGGCTCTGGGCCGGTGCGCAGTCGGCGCGCGAATGGCTAGGTGAGGCTCGGTGCGGACCTGCTATCGAGGTCCTGGCGCGGGCCCGGCATGTCGCCTTTGACCCCGCATCGCCACAGAAACCGACGTCGCAAATGGTTTGTACTTACGTGAGATTCGCTTCTCCCTGCCTGCCAAGACCGCGACGGTCTCAACCCTCCCGGGTGCTGGGTCCAACGGTCGCCAAGACCGCCCCATCCCTGAATTGGCCCCAAGATAACGCACCGCGTCAACCGTGTCAAGACCTGCAACGCACTGCGTCAAACACAGCGCATGGCTACGGTGACCGCTTGCTGCGGGTAGGTATGATTCTCTTGAAATCGCTTGCGCTTTTGCGGGCAGTGCCGATGATCGTCGGGGTCATGACGCGCAGCGACGCGTCTGCGCCTTGAAGCGGTGCCTCGAGCCTGCTATCACGCGACCGCGCCTTGACGCCACAGGAGTTGTCCATGACCAATCGCCGGGAAAAAGTGCTGTCCCGCCTCGATCAGCTCAACCGCGCTGCGGAGTTGGGCGGAGGCCAAGACCGCATCGATAAGCACCATAAATCAGGGAAGTTGACCGCGCGAGAGCGAATTGACCAACTGCTCGACGCCGGCACCTTTGTGGAACTCGATCGCTTGGTGACGCATCGATGCACTGATTTTGCCATGGAAACCAAGAAGATTCCGGGCGACGGCGTGGTCACCGGCTATGGCCAAGTCGATGGCAGAACCGTCTTTGTCTTTGCCCAGGACTTCACGGTCTTTGGCGGCTCCCTTTCTGGAGCCTATGCTGAAAAAATTTGCAAAGTCATGGATTTAGCGATCAAGACGGGAGCCCCTGTCATTGGCCTGAACGACAGCGGTGGTGCCCGGATTCAGGAAGGCGTCGAATCCCTTGCCGGTTACGCAGATATCTTCCTGCGCAACGTCCTGTCCTCAGGCGTAGTGCCGCAACTATCTGTCATTCTTGGCCCCTGCGCTGGTGGTGCGGTCTATAGTCCGGCGATCACCGACTTTGTGATCATGGCGCAGAAGACCAGCTTCATGTTCATCACGGGGCCCGACGTGATCAAGGCGGTGACCCATGAAGAGGTCACGCAAGAGGAATTGGGCGGGGCGATGCAGCACGCCAGTCGGTCGGGCGTAGCGCATTTTGCCGCCGAGGATGAAGCCCAGGCCATTGCGATTACACGTGAATTGCTGAGTTTCATTCCCTCCAACAATGTCGATGCGCCGCCGCGCAAGGCCTGCTCAGACCCGGTGGACCGCCGCGATCCCCGCCTGGGCGAGTTGGTGCCCGACGACCCCATGAAACCGTATGATATGAAAGAGGTCATTGCGGCACTGGTCGATGATGGGTGGTTCTTCGAAATTCACGCCGAATTTGCCCGCAATATCCTCTGTGGTTTTGGACGAATTGGCGGGCAATCCATTGGTATTGTTGGTAATCAGCCTGCGATACTTGCCGGCTGCTTGGACATTGACGCCAGTGTCAAAGCAGCGAGATTTGTGCGGTTTTGCGATTGCTTCCACATCCCGCTGCTGACCTTTGTCGACGTGCCGGGATTCTTGCCTGGAACTGCACAAGAATACGGCGGAATCATTCGCCATGGTGCCAAGCTGCTCTACGCCTACGCAGAAGCGACTGTGCCCAAGATCACTGTGATTACGCGCAAAGCCTATGGTGGCGCCTACGACGTCATGAGTTCCAAGCACATCCGCGGCGACATGAACTTCGCCTGGCCGACCGCGGAAATCGCCGTGATGGGCCCCGACGGTGCCGTCAACATCGTCTACCGCCAAGAGCTTGAAAAGACGAGCGATCCCATTGCTGCCAAAGCCGCCTATGTCGAGAAGTACCGCGACACTTTTGCCAACCCGTTCAAGGCTGCGGAACTTGGCTTTATTGATGAGATTATTCACCCCGAAGACACCCGGCCGCGCATTGCAGCCGCCCTGCACATGCTGGCGGGCAAGCGTGACAGCAATCCGCCCAAGAAACACGGCAATATTCCTTTGTAGAATAGCGATTGCATCCACATGGACAGCCCTTGGGCCGTCCGCTGAGCGAGGAGACCCACCCATGCGCTGCACAGCTGCGGAGGCGGAAGTCCTGGTGTTCACCTTCAAAGAGGGCCTGCTATCGGGCATGGCCCACGACTTGAAGCTAAAAGTTCATGACTTTACAATTGATTTTGACAACGAAACCTCCGCGGTCCGCGCCGAGTTCGCCCCCGAGTCGCTGCGCGTGGTCTGTGCCCGCCGCGACGGTGCCGATGAGCCGGAAGCCTTGTCCGTCCATGACTTGCGCGAGATCGACAACCACGTGTCCATGGAAGTGCTGCATCCGGCGCGGTTTTCTGAACTTCGCTTTGAAGGTTGCCGACTTTCCCCAACGCATGTGCGGGGTTCTCTCACCCTGCACGGTCAGATTCACGAGTTGGACGTGGCCCTGAGCCAATCGGGGGAACATTGGCTGGCTGAAGCGCATCTCGATCAGCGAATCTGGGGAATTCGGCCCTATTCCGCGGTGATGGGTGCGCTTAAGGTTCGTCCGGAGATTCTGGTGCAGGTCCGTGTGCCGTTGGCGCGCTAAAGGGTTGCTGACGCGCCACAGCAGCTCTACTCGATCGGCTTGACCTTGACGCGCGGCTTGCCGTCTGGGTCGTCGGCGCTGCCAGGGCGACGTACAGGCTTTTCTGCCTTGCGATCCGATGGCTTGGTAGAGATGCCGATCTTGTCCATACTCGTATCGCGTCCGGGGTCGACAACGGGGACTTTGGATTCAGCTGGCTTTTCAGGCGGTTTGACTACGCCCCTGTCGGCAGCGGGCGGCGGTCCCGGTCGTTGTGCGGTCGCGCCGTTCTTGTCCGTTGCAACCGGCGGTTTCTCAGGGGCAATCGGTGGTTTGGCAACTGCTGCTGGCAGAGGTGCCGTCGGCGTCGGAGCCGACGTCGCCGCCGGTTTGGCGGCCTCGGGAACGACAGGGCCTGCAGCGCTGGGCCCCTTTGTTGGGACAGTCCCGGCGGCGGGCAGGGTGTCGGGACACCCGTCTTCATCTTCAAAACCATTGCGATTTTCGGGCTGAAGCGGGCACAGATCGTGAATGTCCGGAATCCCGTCGCCGTCGTTGTCGCCCTCAGGACAGCCGTCGTCATCGTCAAAGCCGTCTAAGTCCTCGGCCTGATTGGGACATTTGTCGCTACTATCGGCGATGCCGTCGGCGTCGTTGTCGGGGTCGGGGCAGCCGTCGTCGTCCTCAAAACCATCTTTGTCTTCAGGGGCCATCGGGCATTTGTCGACGCCATCGAGCAACCCATCGTCATCGTTGTCCGGATCGGGGCAGCCATCATCGTCGTCAAATCCGTCTTTGTCTTCGGCCTCTAGGGGGCAGCGGTCGTCCTTATCGAGCAAGCCGTCTCCGTCTTTGTCGACCGGAATCTCTTGAGGATCAAAGCGTATTCCTAAGGCTGCGCGCACGGACGTCGAGCCTGTGGCACTGCTTGGGGCTCCGCCAAGGGCCGCGTACAAATGCCAAGCCTCGGCCACGGCGTAATCCGCACCGAGGGCCAAGTCCGCGACGGTGCCACCCTGCCCTGGAGCCGCGGCGATAGCGCCGATAGTCGTCTGTAATTCCGCACGGATCGCAAGCGCGTCGGCCAGTAAGCGCCGCGCTAGGCTTGCGCGCGCTAAGAACAGCGATCCGCCTTGCAGCAGATCGGTCGTCATCGCCTTGCCTTGCGCATCTACCTGCACCTGACCCGCCGCCGTGAGGGCATCGATCGTCAGGGTCTGCTTGGCCTGTAACCGCGCGCCAAGATTCAGGTCTCCTCGCCAGCCGCCTTGAGCGTAACTGCCGCCAATTAGCGCATCTAGGTGCCACGCGCCGCCCAGCCAGGTGTTGGCCGCAGCCGTGGGCACCCCGACGACGACGTGGACACCAATGTCCAGGGTACCCGGATTCAACTGCGCGTGATGAATCGCAAATCTGCCGTACAACCTAGCATCGCCGAAGGCTGGCGCGGCTGGAATCGGCACCTGAGCCAAGTCCGGGCCTCCCCCGCGCAGCATGACCGCGATCGGCAGGGTCGCGCCTAAGGCAATTCCGCGGGTAAGTCCTAAAGACCCGCCCAGTTGCAGCATCCCCAGATCGCCGATCAAGGTCTCTTGCACCCGCTGACCCGCCACATGGCTCGACAAGGACAAGGGCGAACGCCCATAGGACAGATCGGCGCGAAGGCCCCAGAATCCTTCGGGTTGAGGCGCAGAGCTGAGGGTCAGTAGGCCGTCATAGAGGCCAGGCGGCGTTTGCCACGTCTGCACGTCGACGGCCGGTGCCTGCGCAGCCCACCCCGGCGACGCAAGCAGCGCCATAGCCAAGGCGAGCCCCAGGGGCCGTGCGAGCAGGGCCGAGGACAGACAACCTTTTGTTATTTGGCGCAATGCGGCAAGCATGGGTCCCAGTTCGTGAGGAGGCCTACGAAGGTCGTGCCAAGGCCATGGCCGCCCAAGCCCGCGGGGCTATGCGGGTCCAAGTGCAGACTGCCCAAGCGCAAGGCGGTCGTCAACTGGGCTCACCAGTGCCAGGACGGGCTCAGTCTGCTGGCCGCGCGGCTCGGGCGCCATTGTCGCCGATATTCTTTCAATTACAAGGTCTTTACCGTCACTCCCGCGGGCGGGGTCCAGTCGAAGGTCTTGTCCTCGATTTCGCCGTAACGCGGTTCTTGCCACTGCAGCGTGCTGGAGTCGTCCAGGGGATCGACCAGAACAGAGCCACGCACCTCGCCGGTCTTCTTGTCGACGAGAAGTGTCAATGATTTCATAACTTGCGTACCCTTGAGCGGCGTCAATTTCAGGGCCCACGCATCATCTGTTGGCCAGTGGGTCAGGCTCAGCGAGAAGTCCTTGGTCAGGTCGCCCTGCCCGGTTAAATACGCCGTCGCCTGCCATAACTGGCTATTCTTAATGGGGATTTTCGTAGCAGTTCTCTCACGTTTTTCATAGGACCACAGCGTTTCGCCATTGCAGAAGTAAGCAATCTCTTCCACCGGGTATTCCCAGCGCAGTTTGCCGGGACGTCCTGTCTTGACATCGCCCTTCTTGATCCAAGCCTGCCCTGTGCGGGTGATCGGCGTGGCGAGGCCCTTCTTCTTCACGGCTTGGACAAATTTGGCCTGAATCCCCGGAGTTTTCGCATAAAAGGCAGTGATCATGGCCGCGACGGCCTGGGGGGACTCCCCGCCCTTGTCCGCACCCTTGGCGTCCCCAGCTTTGGCATCCGCACCTTTAGACTCAGCCGGCTTGCCTGCCCCTGCGCGATCGGGCACGGCATCAGCAGTTGGAGCCTTGGCGGGCTGAACTTCCTTGGTCGACTCAGCGGCAGCCGTCGCAGTTGGGGCGGGATGGCGCTTGGCCGTGCGATCCTCTGCCGCCCAGGCAGCCGAGCAAGGGGCCAAGGCTGTTGCGAAAATCACAAGAATCCCAAGCACTTGAACCGTTTTCATTCCAACTCCCTTAGCGGACAATGGTCGCAATTATGCACGCGCATCCTGGAGCGACAACCCCGGCCGCGCTCGATCCATGCCCGGCGCATAAGTTGTCAGGTATTATCGAGTATTTTGAGGTTGTTGCAAATCTACTATTGTCGACCGCCCTGACGGGACTCTTGCAATATCAGCACTTTGCCAACCAGAACGTGAATTTCTGGCGCGCCGGTCGGGCCGTGGTAGCGTTGAACCTTGGACACGGATTGCTGCAAGAGACTGCCCTGCTTCAGGGATGTTGCGCAAACCGGCCGACTTTGACGACACAGGTGACCCATGGCCCGATCGCAAACTGAAGGCGCCCAATTCGCTCCCGCTGATGCCAACGGCCCTACCGGTTCCTCTGAACCGGGCGGAAAATCGGGCAAATCGGTACGCAATGCCCCAAAGTCCCCGGCTGCCGGCCAAGACCTCAAGGCTGAGCTGGTGGGCATGGTGCTGCTGCTGACGGGTGCACTTTTTGCTTTGGCATTGTGCAGTTACAAACCGCACGATATGGACTTGATCCAGACCGGACGCAGTGCCACCGAGGGCGTGCACAACTGGATCGGACCGGTTGGCGCCCGCATTGCTGATCTCTTGCTGCAACTGTTCGGCGTCGGGTCCTTTTTGCTCGCAGGCTTGGTTCTGCTGCTGGCCCTGCGGACGCTGGTGGGCAAGCTCGAGGCCCCGCGGCCCCGCACAGCTATTGGTCTTTTTGGCATGACGCTGGCGACCTTGATGCTGCTGCATCTGGGCGCTCAGGCGGCGGCGTGGCGACCCTTTGGGCGTGATGCGTCCGGTCTTTTGCCGGGTGCTGTCGCGGTGTTGTGCCGGTCTCTGCTGTCGACGACGGGCACGGTCCTGCTGGCCAGTTGGATGCTTCTGTCTTCCGCGGCCGCCTTGTCTGGGCGCTCGCTGATGCGCGTGGTGCTGTCCTGGCTGTCCGGGCGGGCGACTCCGGTCGTGGAGCAAGTGGCTAGCACCGGTGCCACTGCTGCCATGAGTGGCTTGCAGACTGTGAAATCTGGGCTTTCCAGCACCCTGGCATGGCGGCCTCAGCGCAGCCAGGCGGTTCAGGCAGAGGTGGCGACCGCGGAAGCCAAGCTGCGCGACCTCGACGACGGCGATTTCGTCACTCAGCCGAATGCGCCTCAGGAAATCCAGTTTACAGTCGCTGAGTTACAAGCAATGTGGCAGTCTCAAGTCCCCGCCGCCGATCGTCAGGCGCGCATGGATGAGCTTGAGGAACTGCCGGCCTTTGTGTCACCCGCAGCGTCTGCAAACACGACGGCTGTCGCTAGGCTGCAAGTGCCCCAAACTTTGGATGTTCAGGCTTCAGTGGCCGATAGCCCCCTGAGCCACGCGTCGAGCGTCCGCGTGCGTTTGCCGCTAACCCCAGAGGCGATGCAGGCCGTGGTTCATCCTGAACATCACTTGGAAATCACGCCGGCCGTGCCGCCGCTGACAACCACTTCGCGCATGAGTCGGGCCGAATTGGGCATTGCGCTCGCGGATCTGCAAGGGCGCTCGACTTCCGACCTCGAACAGGAGCTCATGCCCCTGGACCAGAGTCACATTGCTGCCTTAGTTGCCGATGTGGAAGATGAATTGCCGCCACCGGTGCCGCCCGAAACGCGTCAGACCGACCCGGGTGACCGGCTGCGCGCGACCATGCCAGCCGCCTTGGTGGGCCCGCAGATCGTCATGACCGAGGCCCTGCGCAACCCGTCTCTGCTGGCTGCCGAGCCGCGACAGAGCGAATTGCGTATGGATCCAAAGGGTTGGACTTTGCCGCCATCGAGCTTGCTGCAGGAACCGCCCGAGCGCGTGGTCGAGTGCGATGCCCATGTGCTGCGCGAAAACGCCTCTGTATTGGAGCGAAAGCTCGCTGAATTCAATATCCAAGGCGAAGTCACCGAGATTCGCCCTGGACCCGTGGTGACGACGTACGAATACCGGCCAGCACCGGGCACGCGGACCAACAAGATCGTTAATCTTACCAATGATTTGACGATGGCACTCTCGGCCCTGCGCGTACGCATCGTTGCCCCCATTCCGGGCCGCGACGTGGTGGGCATCGAAGTGCCGAACCAGAACCGTCAAATGGTCTATCTGCGCGAAATTGTAGACAGTGCCATGTTCCGCGAATCGCCGAGCCCATTGCCGGTCATCCTCGGCAAGGACATTGAAGGCCGACCGCTGGTTACCGACTTGGCCAAGGCGCCGCACATGCTGGTGGCCGGGGCGACGGGAACGGGCAAGTCCGTGGGTGTCAACAGCTTTATCGCGTCCATCTTGTTTCGCTGCACGCCGGACCAGGTCAAGCTGATCCTGGTGGACCCCAAGATCCTGGAACTATCTGTCTACGAAGGGATTCCCCACCTGCTGCTGCCCGTGCTCGATGACCCGCACAAGGCGGAACTTGCCTTGAAATGGGCGTGCACGGAAATGGATCGCCGCTACAAGCTGCTCGCCGACGCGGAAGTGCGCAACCTTGCAGCTTACAAAGCAAAACTGCCCGAGTTGCGCAACGTCGCCCAACGCAAGAAGGCTTTGGCGGCCCGCCTTGACATCGATGGCATGCCGAGCGACGAGGAGATTGCCACGCCCGAAGATCCGCCGTTTATCGTTGTGGTGATTGATGAATTTGCCGATCTGATCATGCAATCAGGCAAAGAAGTTGAGATTCCCGTGGCGCGCTTGGCGCAGAAGGCCCGGGCGGCGGGAATTCACGTGATTCTGGCGACGCAGCGCCCCTCGGTCGACGTCATCACCGGCATGATCAAAGCGAATTTCCCGACGCGGGTGAGCTTCCAGGTGACCTCGGCGATGGACTCCAAAGTCGTGCTCGACGGTCCCGGTGCCGAAACGCTGCTTGGACGCGGTGACATGCTGTTCAAGGGCGGCCAGGACACCTACATGCGCCGCTGCCATGGCACTTGGGTCACCGACGAGGAAGTCGTGGCGCTGGCCAAACACTGGAAAGATCAGGGAACGCCGCGTTACGATATGGACATTCTCCGCGACCCCGAGGCCGAAGCATCCGGCCACGAGGAAGACGGCGAAATGGACACGCTGTACGACGACGCCGTGCGCATCGCTGTGGAAGCCAATCAAGCATCTGTGAGCTTTCTCCAGCGAAAACTAGGCATTGGCTATGGTCGTTCGGCGCGCATCGTCGACACAATGGAGAAGCGCGGCATCGTTGGCCCGGCTCGCGGCCCGAACAAGCCCCGCGAGATCCTGGTGCACGCGCTCTAATTGCCGCAGGCCTGTGAGCGACAAATGCGCTTGAATTCAGGAGTTTCTGTGAAGATTTGGCACCCATGGCACTGGCTGCTTGCGCTGGTTTTGCTGGTGGGCTGTGGCCAAACGGCTGCGGTCTCCCAGGTCGATACGGGCCAGAACGCCGACACGCAATCCCTCGATACTGCAGTTGATATTGCCGACGCTGGCTTGGTCGATGCGGTCCCGACGGACGCGACAGCAACCGACAGCGCCCTACCTGACAGCGTGCTGCCAGACGGCGTGCTGGCCGACATCGCTGATACCGCGGCGGATACGTCCCTGCCCGAAGACGCGTCTGCAGTCGATGCAGAAACGGGCCCGGATGTAACGTATCCTATTGGTACTACAAGCGTTTGGATTCACTACCCGGGCAAAGGCCCCATCACGCTGCGTGGCGACAAGGAGCCCTTGAGTTGGCAGGTCGATAGCGCGCCAGTGCAAATCCTGCCGGATGTCAGCATCTTCACCCTGCCTGAAAAGGGCGGGCAGTGGCAGGTCAAGCCCTTGCTGGCGGGGGCTTGGTCCATTGGCCCGAACTACGTGGTCACGGCCGGACAACAGCGCCATATTTATGCCTATTTTGACAAGAAGCTTGCCATGCCACGACGCGAAGACTTTGCAGTGACCATGGACGACGGCAGCCAGCGCATGGTGCGCGTACGTCTGCCTGCTGGCTATGATGAGAATACGACAGCGAATTACCCTTGGATTCTGATGCTCGATGGCCAGAACCTGTACCTGGATTCTGAGTCGAGCATGGGCCAATCGTGGAAGCTGGGCGAGGCGATCGATGCCAGCATGGTCGCAGGAAAGCTGACGGAATTCATTGTAGTAGGAGTGGATCACGGCGGCGATAAGCGCATTGCCGAATACACGCCCTGGCCCGATCCCAAAGAAGGCGGTGGGCTGGGACAGGCGCACCTGACATGGATTGAAACCAAGGTGGTGCCCAAGATCGTAAGTAAATACAGAGTCTCCGCTGACCTTCCCCTGATAGGCGGTTCCTCGCTCGGGGCGTTGATGAGCCTTTACGCAGCGGCGGCGCATCCGCAAATCTGGCGAGGGGCTGTGGCGATGAGCGGGGCCTGGTGGTGGGACGCCTTGCAGATCACGGCGTGGCTGCCCACGAGCCCGGGCGTCAAGAATCCCTTTGCTGTTTGGCTAGATGCAGGAGATCAGAACGATGGTCTGGCCGACACCCAAGGCCTGCGTGACCTGCTGCTGAGCTTTGGCTGGCAGCTGGACGGCAACCTTGGGTATTACGAAGCGAAAAACGCCAATCATAGCGAAGCGTCGTGGTCGGTTCGGGTGCATTTACCTCTAGAATTCTTCTTTAATCCAGGTGACCGCGCGCCGGCGTTCTAGCAGCCTTGAGCCGTGTGCGTGCAACCGGTTGGCAAGACGCATGAATCCAGTGTGCACGGGTCATTATCGGCACATGGATTGGCCTTGCCTGCGCAGCCGTTGGTTCCACAGACATCGCTGATTGTACACGGATTTCCGTCGTCGCAGCTGCCGGCCCGAGGGACGTGGCTGCAGCCGACGATCCGGTAGCAGACGTCGTCGGTGCAGGGGTCGCCATCATCGCAGTCTTGTTGGCAAAACAGCGATCCGTCGCCACTGGCGTCTTGGCCGCTCGGCGTCACGTCCGCTGCTAGCGCAGCGTCGATGGGCAGGGCCTCCGGCTCATCCCCGACAGAACTGTCGCCGCTAGCTGCGTCAGTATCCTCCAAGCGCTGCGATCGTTGTGGACCACCACAGGCGCAAACCCCACAAATTGCTAGATAAACAAGGTAATGCTGCGTCACAGCCTCCGCGATGGCGGCGGGGCACTGGTGACCTCGTCATCATCGTCGTCCATCTCCTGACGATCAAAGCGATAATCCGGCCAAGGCGGCTTGGTGCCCCGGTACATCTGCCACAGAAGGCGCCCTAGTCCTGGCGCCGCATCTGGGCGCGAAAAATCCATGGCTTTCCATTGTTTTTTCATGGCTTTACTCAGCTTCTTGCCCTTCTCCTGACTGTTCAGGGTCGGCGGATAAAGCCGCGGCAAGGCCTCGTAAGGCGTCAAGGTCGCCTGATTGGTGAAGCAGCCGTAGATGGGCGAAGCCAGCGCGTCCAGCTCGGTCAGGGGCGTCGTTCCGAGAATCCTTTCTGTTGTTGCGTGGATAGAGCCCGTCGCATGGTGGTCGTGCACCAGCGAATGAGGCTTGACCCAGGGCGAAATCACCAGAAGTGGCGAACGGTGGTACTCCACAGAATCGCCGCCGTCTTGAGGGTCGTCCTCAAACAAGAAGATGGCGCTGCTTGACCAATAGGGCGAATGCGTAATTGCTTCAATGACTTTGCCAGTTCCCAGGTCATTATCTGCCACCATCGAACGCGGCGACACGTGGTTGGGACTGGCTCCGCAGCAGGTGTGGTTATTGGGCAGCAAGATAAACGTAAACCTTGGTAACAGATGGGTTTTTAGCCATGTCGCAAAGTAGTCCGCCTTGGCCTCGTCGTCGATTTCTAGGTTGAAGATCACGCCGGGGTAGTCGGGTTGCAGGACGTTGTTGACCAGGAAATCATCCACCATTCCAACGATTTCACCAAAGCTGGCCGTGTCGAGCCCCCAAGCCAGGACATTGGAAAAGAGAAAGCCCTGCCCCGGTCGCGAGATATTGCCGACGTTCCAGGCGACGTCGACACCTTTGGTGGCAATGCCGTAGTGTTTCTCAATGTAATCTGAAGGCTTAGCAGCAGTCGCATAGCCATGGCCAGTGGCCGAGTAGTCGCCATCGGTGTAGAAGTTGTCGAGCAGGCAGTACTGCTGGGCCAGCGCGTGCAAATTCGGCGTAAATGTCTGGCCGTACAGGGCATATTGCGGATCGGCCACCACGCCTGTGATTTGTCCTGCTAGGTCGCCGAGCTCGACGTCAAAGGTCTTGTTCTCGCGCATGATGTAGACAACATGCTGAATTTGCGGAGAACCACCGACGTCTGGCAGAACCGCGTGGGCCTCCGGCGAGGGCTGCAGGCGCCCCAAACCACTGACGCCAATGAGGTTGTCGAGCAAATCCTTGGCACCGGCTTGGAGCTGCGCATCCGTCGGGGCAGCAAACACGCTCATGGTGCCTAAGTACTTGGATTCGACAGATGAATTCCCATCCCACGGCGGCAATCCCGTGCCTTTTGCGTTGGCGACATAAACCTTTTGCCCATCTGGCGATACTGCGACGGCCGAGGGGAACCAGCCGACCGGGACGCTGCCGAGGAGCTTGGCCGACTGCGTGTCGATGACGGCGAGGTCGTCGGACATGGCGCAAACGACGTATAAACGCTTGCCATCTGGGGACATCGCCATCCAGCCTGGGTCGCGGCCTGTGGGCGCCATGTGTGGCTGGTCGACTGGGGCAAAGTTGAGAGGAATTCTCTTGAGAATTTGAAGCGTTGCCCCATCGATTTCCACGACTTCATCGGATTCCACGGCGCTGGCCCAAACCCGTTGGCCGTCCGCCGAGACCCCTAGGCCTTGGCCAGAAAATCCCAGAGAAACAGTGCCTTGTACCGTTGGTGACGCTGGATTGGCGAGGTCGATGCGCTGCAAATTGCCTTGGGCCCAGGTCAGGACAAAGGCGGACTTACCATCCGCTGTGATTTTCAAGTCATAGGGCGTCGTTGCCGTGTTGACCGAACCGACGACGGCCCCCGTGTCCGCGTTTAGTGTGACAAAGCGAGCCCCAGCTTGGGGCGAATTGTCGGCATAACTCGTTAATCCATAAAGGTACTTTCCATCTGGCGACGGCGCTAGGCCGTAGAAGCCCTTGGTCGGCGCATACTCGCGGTCTTGGCTGATCAACCCATTGGCATCAATGGCAAAACGCCAGCATGGCTCGGCCGGTCCTCCTGACGCGTAGAGCCAATGGCCATCCGCCGTGACGGCGAGGAAGCGATAAAGTCCTTGACGCGAAACGGTTTGTACGCGCTCGAGGGTGACCGTGTTGACAACGTCGACGCTATAGCTGCCCTGTAAGTCATTTGAGATATAGATGAAATTTCCATTTGGATGCACAGCCAGACCCAGCGGGTAGTTCTGCAGGTCGACTTGCTGCCCGGTCGGCGTCAGGAAGCGACCATTGGGGAGAATCCATAGACCATCTGCGTATTTACCTGCCTTTGCCGTGGTAGGCACCACAAAGCGCGGCGCTGGCAGAACGGTCGGCGGCAGAGGCGGCGCTTTGGCGTAGGCTTGGCTGTCGGCGGCATCGATACTGTCCGAAGCATCTGACGTTGCTGAGGTATCGGCCGCGGGCGTGGCGGCATCGGTGTCGGCAAAGGCGACATCCGCGGGCGCACTTACGTCGATCAGCGCTGCGGCATCCTGGGCAGTGACCGCTGTCACGGCCTTGGAGCAGCACGGCAACACCGCGCAGACCCCGCACAATGTTAGCAATCGCAGTTTCGGCGACATGGGTTCCCTCAGCGTGGTGGTCCGCGCACCCGTCGATCCTAAGCCCGGGCGAGGCGACTGACAAACCAAGGGTGATCAGCCGTATTGCCCGCAGACATGCCAACAAGGACCGCGAAGTGTTCATTGCATCAGCGATTTTAGGCGGTTGGTCCGATACCCCTTGCGGCCGATCGACGGCGCCCCTACCTTGGCCCGCGGCGATCGCCTGAGGGCCGCTGATTTTCCGGAGGGACCGTGACCGCCGACCCTGTGACCGTGGACGCCCTTGCGCCAGACGCTGCCCTACAGCCGCGACCTCCCAGTGGTTTTGAGCGGTTGCTGCGCAGTCTGCACCTCGATCCACAGGCCACCTTGCCGCTGCAGACCCAGGTGCCGCAGCGCCCGGGCCCCGATACCAATGAGCGGCGTCATCAACGCGATGCCCTGCCGGCCTGGCAGGTCGAGGACAACGCCGGGCCAGACAATGAGTTGACACTTGGCGAAACCATTGGCAAAGGCGGCATGGGCGTGGTACGAGCTGCCACGCAAATCTCCTTGGATCGACCCGTGGCGGTCAAGACCCTGCGGCACGCCGGCGAAAGCGACGTCGCGACCTGCGAACTGCTGCGCGAAGCCCGCCTGACCGGCAAGCTGGAACACCCAAATATTATTCCAATTTATGCGCTAGGACAGGACAAAGACGGCCTGCCTCTGCTGGTGATGAAGCGGGTGGAAGGGCAGGCATGGCAGTCGCACCTGCAAGGCCCTGTGCCAGAAAGGGATTTGCCCCACCACGTCGGCATCCTGATGCAGGTGTGCAATGCCCTGCACTACAGCCATGCCAAGGGCATCCTGCATCGCGACGTCAAGCCGGAAAATGTGATGCTGGGGCCTTACGGCGAGGTGTACCTACTCGATTGGGGCATCGCCATTCAACTAACTGATCTTTTGAATCAATCAGCGGGAAACGGCTTGGCTGGAACGCCAGCTTACATGGCGCCCGAGATGGTCGCGGGCGATGCGCGCGCCTTAGGCGTGCACACCGACGTCTACCTTCTTGGCGCGTGTTTGCATCAACTGCTGACGGGTTCGCCGCCTCATCCAGGCCACGAATTATACGCGGTTTTATACCATGCTTGGGCCTCTGTGCCCGTCACCTTTGGCGCCGATGTTCCCCAGGAACTCGCCGACCTTTGCCGCGCGGCGTTGGCCCAGGACCCTGGTGAACGTCCCGCGTCGGCCGCCGTATTCCGTGACGCCCTGGGCAACTGGCTGCAGCACCGAGGCTCGAGTGAAGCGGCTGCGGACGCCTTGGAAAGTCTCAATGAATTGCAGCTGTTATGGGAGTACGCCGCGCAACTTGGCGGGGTAGTGGCCGATCGGGGCGAGACCCATGACCGCATTCACCACCTGTTTGGCCAAGCGCACTTCGGCCTGCAGCACGCCCTGCGCATGTGGCCGGAAAACCCGCGTGCAGGCCAGGCGTTGCAGGCGCTTTTGACCGGCATGACCCGCTTTGCCCTGGGCCAAGGCGATCATCGCCTGGCGGCGCAGTTGCTGGGAGAAATGCCCCATCCACCAGCGGGTTTGCACCAAGAATTGGAGGCACTGGCCCAGAGGCTCCAAGCCGCGGATGCCGAACTGCGCAACCTCAAGTCGCTGGCCCACGAATTCGACATGTCCGCCGGCCAGGACGTGCGCGCTGCCTTTGCCTGGATGATGACGCTGGTGTGGGCGTTTGCGCCAGCGCTGGCTTATGCCGGCGAAAGGATGGGCTGGTTGCAGATTGGTTACGGGCAGTTCATCGGTGCGGCGGTGCTGTTCGCGGTGCTGAGCGGCGTGTGCGTGTGGATGTACCGCGATGAATTGCTACAGAATCGCGTCAATCGCATGGTCGTGCGCATCATCTTGGTGACGGCCATCATCATGCTTGGGCACCGCTTGGTCGCGTGGGGCTTGCACCAGCCCGTGCATGAGGCCCTAACCAATGACCTGTTCTTGTTCGCTTTTTCCCTAGGAAGTCTGGCCTCGTCCGTGGACAAGCGGATCGCCTGGGGTGCCGCAGTCTACTTCGGCGCGGCCTTGGTGGCACCGTGGATCGAACGAGACATCTATGCCCTTACATCGATAGCGAATTTGGTGGCGCTCGGGTCGGTGGCGCTGGCTTGGTCGCCGCGCAAGATTTGTCTGTTGGAGCGCCAAGATCTGCTGCGAAGGCTGCAGCAGTCCCGCTGTGAAATCGCGATGTTGGCTCAGCACCCTCAGGATGTGGGCGCGCAAGTGGCGCGGGTGGTCGGTGCCTGGCGCGAACAGGTGCGGGAAAATACCTAAACGATCAAGCATCTACGCTGCAGTGGGCAGACCCATCTTGCGCAGCCAGCGCACGTGCGAGCGCAGGGCCGCCCAAACCGTGGGCTGGGCCCGGTACATCAGGCCATGGTCCTGAGCCGTTTGCGCAATAATTGCAGCCATCTTCGGATAATGCACGTGACAGATGCGCGGAAACAAGTGGTGCACAACCTGATAGTTCAATCCGCCGACGTACCATGTGAGCAGGCGATTGCCCGGCGCGAAATCGACGGTCGTGGCCAACTGATGCTCGGCCCAATCTCGGGTCAGCGGTTGCGATTGCTCACTAAATGTTGCGGTGTCCACGCAATGTGCCAGTTGAAAGGTAATGCCTAAGACCACGCCCACGGTCGACGAGGCCAGTAGCCACAGGCCCAGGACCGGCCAAAACCCGTGCAAGTACGCCGGCAGAACGAAAGACCAAAGGATAAACAAGGTCTTTCCCAGCAGCAGGCTCGCCCATTGCCGCAGTGGCGGTGGCGGCAAAGGCGTCAGGCCTACGCGGTGCAGCGAGAGGTTGTACCAATCGTCGACCAGAACCCACTTGGGCAGCAATAACGCATACAAGAACCAGACGTACCAGTGCTGCAGGCGGTGCCACGGCCGGCGAGGCTGCCCGGGTGCCATGCGCGCAAGAAAGCCAGCCTCGAGGTCATCGTCCACGCCAACCATGTTGGTCCAAGTGTGGTGAACGGTATTGTGCTTGGTCTTCCAAACCCATGAACTACAACCTAAAAAGTCCAGAGTCCAGCCGAGCACATGGTTCACGGCCGGATGCGCCGAATAGCCGCCGTGGTTGGCGTCGTGCATGATGCTCATGCCGATCGCGGCGACGCTAAGCCCGTGGGCAATCGCCAGCAGAATCAGGGCGTAGACTGGCAAATGGCCAAACACCATCGCTAGCCAAGTGCCCAGGAAAGCCAGCAGGATCACGACAGTCTTGCGATACATGGCCCCTACGTCGCGTTCCGGCAGGCCGGTTTGGGCAAAATAGGCATCGACCTTGACCTGCAAATCGCGACGAAATCCGCCGTCTTTGGCGAACTTGGGCGCGCGCCTTGCCTCAGGGCTGCACCCAGTTGCCCCGGCGTTGGGCGAGGCGGCGATGGCCGAATTCGTCATGAACATTTCCCTCGGAGCCAGCGACGCGCGGCCCTTTGACCTGTAACAGTCGCGGTTGGCAAGCACAAGCCCGCAATTGGCCTACGAATCATACGATGACACAACCAAGACCAGGCTGTGACGCTGCGGTGGCAAGACGCCACAGAAGACGCGATTTGCGCGGCCCCGGGCCGATGTGATAGCCAGCGCCGGGCAAGGGGATAGGCCGACGAGGCCGGGAGGGAAGAAATGAAGGTAATCTCGTGGAATGTCAATGGCTTGCGTGCGTGTGCCAACAAGGGCTTTGCCCAATGGCTGCGTTGCTGTGGGGCCGATGTGGTCTGCCTGCAGGAAGTCCGCGCGATGCCTGAACAATTGCCACTGGCACAGCTGGAGTTGACGGGCTGGTACTGCCTGTGGTCGCCGGCGCAGAAGCCGGGGTACAGTGGCGTCGGCCTGCTGAGTCGGCAGCAGCCTCAGGAGGTCGTGACGTCCCTGGACGACCCGGCGTTTGATCAGGAAGGGCGGGTGATTCTTGCGCGTTTTGGCCAGACCTGGGTGGGCAGCATCTACTTTCCCAATGGCAACGGCAGCACATTGCCCAATGGCAAGCGCAGCAACGATCGCGTGCCCTTCAAGCTCGCGTTCTACCGCGCCCTCTTTGACCGCGTGCACCCGTGGGCGGCACAGGGCTTATCCGTTGTGATTGCAGGGGATTGGAACACGGCACCCCAGGCCATCGACCTTGCCCGCCCCAAGGACAATCAGCAAACCAGTGGCTTTTTGCCCGAAGAACGGCTGGAAGTGGCGCGCTGGGTCAGTCAAGGCTGGGTGGACAGCTTTCGCCGTTGCCAGCCCGAAGCCCGCGATGTCTACAGTTGGTGGTCACAGCGCTTTGGCGTCCGCGCCCGCAATGTCGGTTGGCGCATTGACCTAGCCCTGCTATCTCCCGTGGCCGAGGCGAGATTGGTGGCGGCCACGGTGGACACAGAGGTTCAGGGCTCAGACCATTGCCCAATTAGCGTTGAATTGCGAGAGGTTTAGGCGCGGTGGGTGCAATGACCGCTAACGCTTTCGGGCGCGGCTTCATCGCTGCCACAAATACCGAGTAGTTACAGACGCCTATCACACCCCTATCCCGCTACTACCCTTCCGCAATCGGCTGCGCGGTCATCGACGCCGGCAACTGCGCATCGGGCGCGAAGGCAATCTCGCGCACGCGGGTGTCGATGCGTTGGAACAAGGCCGGCTGCTCCTTGAGCAATTGCCGAACCTTCTCACGGCCTTGACCCAGGCGCTCGCCGTCATAGCTGTACCAGGCGCCCATCTTGTCCAGCACGCCCAGTTCGGCAGCCACATCAATGAGGTCGCCGGTGGAGCAGATCCCTTCACCGTACAAAATGTCGAATTCCGCCTGCTTAAACGGCGGCGCCACCTTGTTCTTGACAACCTTGACCCGCGTGCGATTGCCGATGTTCTCCTCGCCATTCTTGAGCGCACCAATACGCCGCACGTCCATGCGCACCGAGGCGTAGAACTTGAGCGCCTGACCGCCGGTCGTCGTCTCCGGACTACCGAACATCACGCCGATTTTCATACGCAACTGGTTGATGAACGCCACGCAGCAGTTGCTCTTGCTGATCGAAGCGGTCAACTTGCGCAGGGCCTGGCTCATCAGCCGAGCTTGACTGCCGACCTGCGAATCGCCCATGGCGCCTTCAATTTCCGCCTTGGGCACCAGCGCCGCCACGGAGTCGATCACGATGATGTCCACCGCGTTGGAACGCACCAATGTGTCGACGATTTCCAGGGCCTGCTCACCGGTATCGGGCTGACTGACCAGCAGGTCATCGACCTTGACGCCGAGCTTGCGCGCATAGCTGACGTCGAGGGCGTGTTCCGCATCGACAAAGGCAGCGATTCCGCCCATCTTCTGGGCTTCCGCAATCAAGTGCAGCATGAGCGTGGTCTTGCCGGACGATTCAGGCCCGTAGATTTCCACAATGCGACCCTTGGGCAATCCGCCGACGCCGAGCGCGATATCCAGGCCGATTGAACCTGTTGGAATCACTTCGACATCTTTGAGCATCGAGCCTGCGTCGCCCAGGCGCACCATGGCACCTTTGCCGAACTGCCGTTCGATGGTGGCAATGGCGCTGTTGATGGCGGCGGTGCGTTCGGCGGTGGACTTGTCACCGGCGGTGACTTCTGCGAGTTCCTTCTTCGGGCGGGCCATAGTCAACTCCTTGGATACAATCAGATGGTTTCGCGAGTTCGGCAGCTTGGTACATGGGCTGTCCAGGGTAGGCAACCAGCGCTGTGCCGATCGCGCGAGGGCCTGCCCGGCTGTGCGCCGAAGGACTGTACAGATGTTCAGTGATCGGGGTTCGCATTGCAAGTGTTTGCACGCTACGGCCCAACCGGCATTCGTTATTCTCTGGTAATATTAAGGGATTATCAGATATCGGTCGGCGATCACGGGTCCGACGGTGAATCAAGATGGTCGCAGTGACCTTTGCAACGATGCGACGCGACAAGCGTTTTCTCCGCGCACGTCCCCGTTGCCGTTGGGGACAGGGCGTGGCACTATGATTGCTTGCGATCGCAGCGCGTTCAAAATTCAAACGGACGCCATGCGCGACGGGTTGCAGGACAATGACGCCACAGTCAGACCCGGATTCCAAGCCAACTGAGGGCGTACCGACGCCGGTGCCGCCGCGACCGACGACTGACGGTGGCCACGAAGACCGCACCGTCATCCAACGATTTCGCAATACACAGCAGCTAGTACGCGATGAGGCCCTGCTGCCCGGGGAGGATCCCAATGCGACGCGCGTGCAGCGCTTTCGCAAGACGGCCCAAACCGGCGATCACGACCATCCGCCAGTGACGCTGCCCCCGCCAGCTATTTCCCCTGGATCACAAGGGGATACCGAACAGGAGGGGCACGCGACGGTGCTGCGCAAGACGGCGGGCGCGGAGACGAACGAGGACCGTTCTGAACACGAGACGTCTGCAGAAGCCGTCATCAATTTAACCAGTTCGCCGATGCTGGTGCTCGATCCGGAGGAAGAGGGCATCCTGCCCCTGGAGAGGCTGGGACGCTACGAAATCGTTGGCAATCTCGGCCTGGGGGGCATGGGCGAGGTCCTGCGCGCCCACGACCACAGCTTGCGTCGCGACGTGGCGATGAAATTGCTGCGCGACGACCTGCGCGATCGCCCCGAATACGTCAATGCCTTGAGGCGGGAAGCGCGCATCATCGGCGGCCTGGAACATCCTGCAATTATTCCTGTTTACGAGCTAGGACTGCGCAAGGATGGCGCGACCTACTACACCATGAAGCTCATGCGCGGGCGGACGCTGGGCGACGTGATTGGCAAGTTGCAACTGGGCGACGCGGCGACGACGGCGGAGTTCACCCTGCGGCGTCTCATAGGCGTCTTTGCGCAGGTCACACAAGGGCTTGAATTTGCCCATGAACGTGGCGTTGTGCACCGCGACCTCAAGCCCGAGAACATTCACCTCGGCGATTACGGTGAAGTGCAGGTGACCGATTGGGGCATCGCCAAACGCCTTGAAACTGCGCCGGAAGCCGAGGGATTGGTCGTTGGAACGCCGGCCTACATGAGCCCCGAGCAGGCGGCAGGCCGCGATAGCGAAGTCGACGCGCGCAGTGATATCTATGCCCTGGGCGTTATCCTCTATGAAATGCTGACGTTGCAGCGGCCCTATCGCGGCGAAAACAGCCAGCAACAACTCGAGGCCACCAAGAACGTGGTGCCCTTGCTGCCTTCGCAAGTGGCGCGCGACCGGGGAGTGCCCCCGGACCTCGAAATCTTGTGCATGCGCATGCTTGAAAAGAAACGGGAAAAGCGCCCCGGGTCCGTGCATGAGGTGTGGCAGGCGCTCGACGGTTTCCTCGCCGGCGAGCAGGAGCGGGAGAGGCTACTTCAGCGGGCAGATCAGTGTTTCCAGCGTAGTCTCGAGGTGTTAACTGAGTACGAGGCGATGAATGCCGAACGCGAGGCGCTGCGCAAACAGGAGCGCGCGTTGGCGTTGGCTGTTCGGCCTTGGCACGGACCTGAATCCCGGCATCGACTGTGGGCTGTGCGCAATCAGTTGGAAATGCTGACTATTTTGCATGGACACGCCTTTTCAACCGCGTCGGAACTGCTTCGGCAGGCGGTGGACCAGGGCAACCATAAGGCCGCGCGCGCACGACTGATTGAACTGTATTGGTCTCGCCACGACCAGGCCGCGGCGGCGGGCGACGATGCGACGCGTCTGTTCTTTGCCCAGCAGGCTCATGGACTTACGCAGACCGCGGCGCATCCGGTTGGCTTGGCGCGACAGACTGGCAGTGTCCATATCCGCACGCAGCCCCAAGGCGCGCTAGTTTATGCCATTCCTTTTGAGGACATCCGCGGCAATCTTGATCAGCCTTCGCCGCAGTATGAACTCGGCACGGCGCCCATTGTCGATGCGGAGTTGCCCCTGGGGCCCTACGTCTTGGTCGCGCGGTTGCACGGCCATCGCGAGGCCACGGTCCCCATCTATGTTCGTGAAAAGAATCGCGATATCTTGCTGCTCTGTTTCGCTTGGTCCAGTGATGTGCCGCAACTGGGCCGCGAGGTCGAACTTCGCCGGCTCTGGCAGATGCTCGAAGAGTCGGAATCCCGCGCTACGCCGCTGACTTGCATGCTGGCGGGCGCGCCGGGCTTGGGCAAGAACGTGCTGCTCGACGCGTTTCGCCAGCAGGTCGAGGATCACCCGGAAAAGCTCTATTTTCTTATGGAAGTCAGCTGTGATCGGCTGCGGCGCGACCTGCCCTACTCGACCATCGTTGACCTCATCCGCCTGCGCGCGGGCATTCTTGAGACGGACTCGGCGGAGCAAGCGCGGGTCAAACTGCACCACATGGTTGCCCAAGGATTCAGCCGGCTTGGCCAACGCCTTCTGACGGCGGAAAGACTCGAGCAGGCCGGAAAAGTAGCCGATATTATTGCGCGTCTGCCTGCGTTTGACTTGGCAGAGCCGGGGCGAACGGGAATGCGCGAGCGCCTCAGCCCTCAGCGCGTTGCAGAGGTCGTTCAGGCATTAGCGACTTATTTTCAATCGGTTGCTGTCGAGACCCCAGTCCTCATGTTGTTGCGCAACGCCCAGCACATGGATCCGAGCAGTCGCGGCATGCTAGGCCAGTTGCTGCACCGCGTTCGCGGAAATCCTGTTTTGGTTCTAGCGAGTTCGACCGAGCACGACGATGCCGAGCGCGTCAATAGCAGCCCCTTGCGTCACTTGCTGCCGCATCAGCCGCCCTTCTCGTTCGATGAACATATCTCCCTGGAATCCTTGTCTGATCGCGCCATTGCTGCCCTGGTTCGGCACATGCTTGCTGGGCCCGTGAGTGCGGCGCTGGTGGACTGGATCCAGGCGTATGCGTTGGGCAATCCGTTCCTAGCGGGCGAGTTGGTGCACTACCTCTCCCGTTGTGAGGCGCTGTACGAAGACGACGGTCAGTGGCAGGTTGATCTCGGCATGGTGAAAGCGGATCTGCGCCCGGGGAATCTGGAAAACGCCGTGCGGGCGGTGCTGCTGACTTTGCCGGCCCATGTGCAGCGCGTATTTTCTGCGGCGGTGGTGATCGGCACGGAATTCTGGCGCGGTGCCTTGATCAGCCTGGGCCTAGAGCAAGTCGACGAAGCCCTTGAAGTTTTGGTGGAAGTTGGCTTTGTGCTGCACCGCTCAACTTCTCGCTATGCCGGTGATCGCGAGTATCACCTGACCTCGAGTCTACGCCGTCGCGTTGCGTACGACTTGCTGGTGCCTCAAGAACGCCGCGAATTACATGGACGTTTTGCCACGTGGATCGCCAAACAGCGCCGCACGGATCTGGAGGAGGCGCTGCGCCTGGCCCACCACCTCAAGCAGGGCGGGCAGCCGGAGGACGCGGCCCACCTGTACCTGCGAATTGCCAAGGCGACGCGCACAATTGGCGCCGATGAGGAAGCGGAGCGGCTCTACACGCAAGCCTTTGTCCTCACCGTCCATCCGCAGTTGCAAGCGCAGATTGAAGTGGCGCTGCGGGCCATGCGAATGCGCGTTCGCGAGCGGCGACCGACGACACAGAGCTAACGCCTTAGCATTTAACATATAATCCGCGAGATACTGGCCCAAACGCTCAATTGGGTCACGGTGCTCGTTCGGCGTGGGGCACCTTGGCAGCGGGCGTTGGCGCTGGCTTGCCGGCCGATTCGGCTCCAGCTTTGCCCGCAGATTTAGGAACTTCTGCAACCTTTCGCCGCGGCGCAATCTTGTCTGGCAGCGGTTCGCACATGGCCACTGGATTTTGGGCGGGTTGAACGCGAATCGGCGGCAACGCTGCAATTTTAGCCACTTCACTCAGCAGTGCGTGGGCCTCGGTCACCGGCTCGCCGCAGACCATGTCGACACGCAAGGCCATTTGCGCCGCTGTCGCCCAATCGCCCTTGGCCAAAGCTCTTTTGCCTGCCAGAAGCCACGCCGACTGGGGGTCCTCTTCGGCCGCCGTCACCGCGTCACTGCCCTTGCCAAGTAACCGCTCATTTCGCAACGTCAAATGCGCTTGCTGCTGCTCTTCATGGGTCGGCTGCCACTGACTCAAGCGGTCGCAAGCCAGCTGCAAGGCACCAGCCGCCTTGTCGGCAGGACTGTATTCTGCCTTGCCTTCGCACAGTTGCCGCAGGTGTTCGCCGTCGACGCTGCTAAACTCACGCCCTTCAAAGGGCAGCCAACCTTTGCCGACGTGGAGCAACCGAGCTTGCCGCCGCCATTGCAAAACTTCGCCGAGATTTCCATCGATAAAACGCGAAGATATCACGGCAAGTACCGGCGTCTCAGGCAGCCGCGTCGCGATCAGCGTGCCCCAAGCGGTCGCGTCGTGCCCGGCCTTGCTGCGCTCAGGGGGTAGATTGCTCGGCTCGCGCTCGGGTTCAGCCACGTCCATGGCCCAGTTCACATCGCCCGGCCAAACGGCTACGATGTGAAATTGCTTGCCAGAATGGCTAGTTCTATCGGTGCGTTCCAGGGCATTCTGAAACAGACAGGCCTGCACCACTTGAGGGGCCTCGCCCGGCTTGGCCGCAGGCAGGGTCAGCTCGAGGTGCTTGACCAACAAGGCGCCGCTGGGCCCGGCATCGGCACAATCGCTTGTTGGCACAGCGGGTTGGCCACCATCGCCGCCCGTTGTCAACCGTGGGGGCAGCTTGGGCGGGACCAAGAACAGGTCCCCCGGTGTCTGGCCGGCAGGCAGGGCCAGGGGCGGCTCCTCGGCCACGGCGGCGGGTGCGGGCTCTGGCTGCGGAGATTCCGCCGCGGCTTGCGCCACCTTGTTCTTGGGCAATCTTTCTGATTCTGCCTTGTTACAGGCAGTCAGTGCCAAGCCACACAGCATCAACCTGGAGCAGATCCTGCGCATTCGTCTCGCCTCCGCAACCATAGGCCCATGGCAATCAAATCGTCGTAATTATTGCCAAGTTTTGCTTCACGTCTGAGGATTCCCTCAACTTCAAACCCGAGTTTGGCATAGAGCTGCCGCGCTGAGCCATTGCTGGCGTGAACCTGCAGATTCAGCTTGATCATCAGGCGGTTTACCCGCGCCCAATCGACGCAGGTCTGCACCAAGGCCTGGCCCAGGCCGCGGCGCCAGTGACTCTGCAGCACGCCCACACTTAGCGTGCCCACATGGCGATTGCGCAGGAATTCTCCACCTGTAATCGAGCCTAGCCCGACGATAACACCGTGAGCCGTCACAGCGCAGCATTGCATGCTGGTGGGATGGGCGGCAAATCGTTCAACCCATTGCGCCTGTTCGAGCAGCGAGCCTTGAGGGTCCTCGGCGCCTTTGAGCATGAACTCCGTCTGTCGCACGATTTGGGCACGAAAACGCACCAGCGCGGCTGCATCCGTTAGAACTGTTTGGCGAATTGTGCAACTCGTACGGTCCATCCCTAGGGCCTTGCGTCCGCGCCAGAGGCGACCAAGCGGGGGGCACCATAGGCAGTTTGTCGGCAACGGGCAAGATGGGCGTGCGAAAGACAAGGGAAATCTCAGGGGACCGCGGCGCCGTCGGGCATTGCGGGAAAGGCGACTCGGCCAGTCATCGCGCCCTACGGTGCCTCGAGCGCCTGCCAAGTGCCGAGCGACAAGGGTCGACGCTCAGCGACGAATCGGGTGTATTTTCAGGACATCTCGCGGCCTGTCCGAACGTCGCAGGAGTTGCTACAGTGCGCTTAGGCGGACCGGTTCGCGCCCATCGTGGCTTGCGTCGGTGCCTACGCACGGAGCCATTATGAAATTGCAAGCTTTTTGTCGACTCATCTTGCCCTACTGTCAAGCCATTGCCTTGGTGTTGACCATGACCGGCTGCAGCAATGACGCCACCGTGACTGGGCTTTCCGCTGGCGGCGGCGACGGCACCGGCAGCAAGGATGGCGGCCAGATCGACGGCAGCGTCCCAGATGGCGGCAGCAGCGACGTCAGCGGCGTCGACATCGTGCCTGCCGGTTGCAGCAAAGACAGCGATTGCTCGATACTTTCAGGCACTTGTGGCCAGGGACAATGCGTGGGCGGCCAATGCCAAGTGGTGGCCTTTCCCGTCGATGGCGCGCCATGCGTGGTCGGCGCTGGCAAATGTGCCGCCATGGGTTCGTGCGGCAAAGGGATTTGCCAGGCTTCGACGATCAGTTGCGACGACAACAACCCATGCACGACCGATGGCTGCGATCCCAGCCTGGGCTGCAGCCACGTCGCGATCGCCGGGTGTGGCACCGGCTGCAAGAGCGACTTTGACTGCACCGACGGCAATCCTTGCACCCAAGACCTATGCGTGGCCAGCAGTTGCACGCATGTGGCCGCGGCCGGCTGCACCACGGGTTGCGCCAACGACGCCGCTTGTGACGATGGCAACAATTGCACGTTCGATCAATGCCTTGGCGGCCAATGTTCCCATGCGCAGTCGACTGATTGCGTACCCGCTTGCAGCAGTAACGATCAATGCAATGACGGCGACCCCTGCACAGGCGATGTTTGCGCAAACGGCGTCTGCCAGCATTACGCTGTCATGTGCGCAGGTTGCAAGTCCGATAGCGAGTGCGACGACGCCAACCTCTGCACGGGCGACGCCTGCGTAGCCGGACAGTGCCAGCACGGCAGCGTCGTTTGTGGCGGACCTCCCGACCCATGCGTGCTAGCGTCCTGTAACCCCAAGACAGGACAGTGCGAATTGACCAAGGTGCCCAACTGCGGCGGCTGCGCCAATGGCCAAATTTGCCAGGACGGCAACCCGTGCACGACCGACCTGTGCGGGGCCGATGGCAACTGCGCCTACATTGCCAATACCTGCGATGATTCAAATAGTTGCACGACCGACGCTTGCGATCCCAGCAGCGGCGGCTGCCTCCATAAGCCGATTGCTGGCTGCAGTTCCGGCGGCTGCGGCAGTGCGAGCACCTGCGATGACGGCAACGCCTGCACCACGGACACCTGCACGCCCTTTGGCTGCAGCCATGCACCGATACCTGGCTGTAATTACTGCAAAACCAACGCCGATTGCGACGACAATGCCCCTTGCACCAAAGATGTGTGCGGCGTCACTGGACAATGCAGCCACGTCGCCATCCCCAACTGCACCGTCAAGGCGTGCACAACGGCCGCGCAATGCAATGACAGTCTTGGATGTACTCAGGATTTATGCGTAGCCGGCGTCTGCAAGTACAACGCGCTCACCGGATGCGCCTGCACCACGGCCTGGGACTGCAACGACCAGGGCTTATGCACGGCCAATCAGTGCGTGCAGGGCAAATGCTATACAAATGACAAGGATTGCAACGACAACGACCCGTGTACCACCGATGCCTGCAACGGGCCCGACGGCCAGTGCCTGCATACGCTCATCCCCGGTTGCAAGTACAAACCCTGCACAACGATGAACGATTGCTTGGACGGCGACTACTGCACCAACAACTTCTGCCAAAACGGCAACTGCTTTTTCACGCCGCTCAACTGCGACGACGGCGACCCGTGCACCAGCGACAGTTGCACCAGCCCAGCCGGCACCTGCGCCCACGCGGCCATCGATGGCTGTGGCAAGAATCCCGGTTGTAATGCAAGCAGTTGCGACGATGGCAATCCCTGCACGGCCGACGGTTGCGACGCCGCCGGCAACTGCACCCACACCGCCCTGCCCTCTTGCGGCGGCTGCGATCCCAAGAAGTGCGATGATGGCAACCCATGTACGCAAGATCTCTGCGGTTCCGGCGTTCCCTGCGTACACATTCCCGTTCCGGGCTGCAGCGTTTGCGGCGCTGGCTCCTGCGATGACGGCATCCCGTGCACCATCGATGCCTGCGACCCGAGCAGCGGCGCCTGCACCCACACCCAATCGCCTGATTGTGCAGGCGTTTGTCAGAGCAACGCCGACTGCAATGACGGCAACAACTGCACCGGCGACCTATGCGTGGGCGGCGTCTGCCAGCACAAGCTCATCACTTGCGACGATGCGAACCCGTGTACCAGCGATGTTTGCCAACAACCTTCAGGTGTTTGCAGCAATCAGCCCATCCCCGGCTGTGTGGCCAAGCCATGCAAGCAGGACGGCGATTGCAACGACAACAAGGCGTGCACCAAGGATTCCTGCCAGTTCGGTTGGTGCCACAACGACCTGGCGCCCGGCTGTCTTGGCGGCCCAGGCGGCTAAACTGGCATAATATCAATATTTTGCGATCAGAACTGCGCCAAGAGCCATGTCGGCGTGCGCTGGGCAGGCAATGGCGCCTGAGGCGGCCAGGCCGTAACGCCCCATAAAGCCAAGGCAGAATCAATACCTACAGCATGAGCCCCCTGCATGTCCGTAGCCGGCTGATCGCCGATCATCAGCACGCGCCCGGGCCCCACCGCCTGCAGCCCTTGCTGGAACAGCGCCGGATGGGGCTTCCCCAAAGCTTGGAATCGCAACGGAAAATCTGAGAAGCGCGCCGCTATTCCACCTTCGAGCAGCGCCGCCAGACTGCCGCTGGCAAACCCCCACGACTCGCGCGCCTTGGGATAGGTCAGGTCGGGATTGGGCAGGACCAGGTGCATGGGCCGGCCAAGCTGCAAGGCACGAACGACACAAGTTAGGGTATCATCTAGAATTTCTAGTAGCGGGTAGCCTGCTTCGTCGCACAGGACGAGGACGGAAAAATCCGGGTCCGGCAGCGGCGCAACGTGACCGCCGGCCCGCGTCACGAGCGCGCAGGAATCAGCGGTCCCGAGGACGCGGCAGCGGGCACCGCGCAAGCCTCGCTCAGCGAACCAGTCCGGCAAAAGTCCTGCCGCATTGAGAACTTGTGAGGCATGGACCGGCAAACCATAGCCTTGGTAGCGCGCCGCAGCAGACTCGGGAGTCTTGGACGCGTCATTGCTCAGAATTCTCCAGGGCTTGCCGTGCTCGTCAAGCCGCTGGAGAAACGCGGCCGCACCTAGGCAGGGCCCGGCGCCTTCGACCAAAACGCCATACGCATCCAGCAGAAAGGCGTCATACAGCGCGATGAGCTGATCGGTGGTAGCAAGGGGCGGCGCGGAGGGAGGCATCTGCAGGCTCCTAGGCAAACCGGCAACTCGGGTGAACCGAGGGGTTGGCTGAAATTATTGAAATCAATCAGTTGTTACATGGACGACGGCAGCAAGGGCTGCCCCATGCAAGGCCAAGCAAGGCCAAGCAAGGCCAAGCATTCTCTAGGTTACGGCTATCGATGCAAGCGCTTGGGACACGCTCGATGGCCGCGGCACTGTCAAGATTGGGCAAAGAGCTGGCGGTTTGACCGTCACTGCCGTGGGCCTTAGTCTGATTAGCACGGCCAGCTCAAGAGAAGCGGCGGGGCAGTGGAGAATGGTTGAGCAACTACCTTTTGGCGCAGTGGAATTTGCCGCCAATCCCGAACCGCGCTGTCCCTGCGTGCTGGTCCTGGACACCTCAGCGTCGATGGCGGGAGAGCGAATTGCGCAACTTCAAGCCGGTCTTGAGCGCTTCAAAGTTGAGCTGGCGGCTGACTTGCTGGCCAAGAAACGCGTGGAGCTGGCAGTCGTCTCTTTTGGTGGAAGCGTGCGTCTGGCCTCAGATTTTACGGCCGTGGAGTGCTTTGACCCGCCCCAACTGCGCGCCGATGGCTTGACGCCCCTGGGTCAGGCCGTGCAGACGGCCCTGGAACTCGTGCGGACGCGTAAGAACGTATATCGCCAGAATGGTATTGCGTATTATCGCCCATGGGTCTTCCTGCTGACCGATGGCGAGCCGACCGATGCCTGGCAAGGAGCAGCGAAGGCTATTCGCCTAGCGGAGGAGCAGAAATCCCTTGCTTTCTTTGCTGTTGGCGTTGCGGAAGCCAACATGGACATCTTGGCGCAGTTGGCCGTTCGCACACCGTTGTCCCTCGATGGATTGCGATTTGCCGAGATGTTCTCGTGGCTTTCGACCTCGCTGCGCTCCGTTTCACACTCGAGCGTGTCCGACGAAGTCGCCTTGGCCAATCCGGCCGTGCCCAGTGGCTGGGCCAAGGTGTGAGCGTGCAGTCCGGCCGGACACGGTTCACGCGGGTTGTTCGGCCTGGGCGAAAGCGCACGGAAGACTGGGCAATTCTTGGAATTTCGGCTCCTGGCAGCAAGAGAGTTGCGCTTGCCGACGGCGACGATCGACTCGCCGCCCGTGTCGTGGCAACCCCTCAAGGCTCAACGCTTTTAGCCGCGCTGGCCGATGGCGCTGGCAGTGCCCCCCTGGCTGCTCTAGGCGCGTCGCTAGCGTGCCACCACGGCCTGCAGCAACTGGCGCGAGCGCTACAGCGCGGCATTCTGACCAGTTCGGATGGTCGTGTCTATGATGAATTGATTGTTATTATTGATCAAATCCGGACAGCGCTACAGAACCGTGCCCAGCGGCTGAGGCGGCCGGTGCGCGATCTAGCGACGACCCTTGTGCTGGTGCTTGCCTCGCCAACCGCGACCTGGGTGGCCCAAGTTGGCGATAGTTACGCCGTTTTGCGCCATGGCGATTTGGCGCGCATCGCGTTTTGGCCCCACCAAGGCCAATACGTCAATAGTACTGCGTTTATCACCGATAGCACGGCGCCCCGCCAGATTGGGCGTTTTGCCGTCACCGATGCCGTGGCCCTGCTGAGCGATGGCCTCTCCCCTGTGGCCCTTGAGCACCGCAGCCAGCAAGCGTTTTCTGGCTTTTTCCTGCCCATGTGGCAAGAACTGCAGCACCGCGATGCGCAAAGCCTAGAGGGGCCGTTGCGCGCGCTGCTGACAGGACCGGGCGTGCGTGCTGCCAGCGACGATGATGTCGGCCTGGTTCTAGCGCTGCGAACGCGTCGGCGGACTCAGCCGGAGTAGGGATTGCGCCTGCATGACGAACAAGGACGCGCGCTGGAAACCGGTGCGGAGGTCGGCCGTGGCGGCGAGGGTGTGGTCTACGCCCTGGTTGGTCACGACAATTGGCTGGCCAAGGTCTACAACCACCCGCCGGGCAGTGAGCGCAGTGAAAAACTGCGCGCCATGGTGCAACTCCAAGCAGCTACACCAGAACTTTCCGATTGGTGCGCGTGGCCCCAGGCTGTCCTGCATGGCGCCGATGGCCACGTCTGCGGCTTTGCCATGCCGCGGGTGGTCGATGCCCGGCCCGTCCACGACGTGTACAGCCCGGAACAGCGCAAGCAGAGTTTTCCGGGTTCTGGCTGGGACTTTCTGGTCAGAGTCGCCACCAACTGCGCCAAGACGTTTGAGACGCTTCATCAATTTGGGGTGATCATCGGCGACGTCAACGAGCGAAACCTGCTGGTCTGCCGCGACGGTACTGTGCGGCTGGTGGACTGCGACAGCTTTCAAATCCGCTTTGAAGACAGATTGTTTCATACGGGTGTCGGCGTTGTTGACTACACACCGCCGGAGTTGCAAGGCGCAGATTTCCGCCGGATTGAACGCACGGCGAACCACGATCGCTTTGGTCTCGCGGTGTTGCTGTTCAAGCTCCTGTTCATGGGTCGCCATCCGTACTCCGGTGGCGCTTCTGGCGAGCTGGCGGCAGCAATTGCCGGCTATCATTATGATTATGAAGCTCTTTGCGCGCGAATGCGCCACTTGGTCCCCCTGAGCGCCGTGACCAGCGAGCTGCGTCAACTCTTTGGTGAATCCTTCGCCGAAAGCGGAACTGCGGACCACGCCCGACCTAGTTCGGCCTTGTGGGCGGTAACACTTGCTGATTTTGAAGGCGAATTGGTCTCTTGCGCCCACGAGCCGCTGCACAAAGTCCGTCAAGACGCCGGCCGATGCGTGTGGTGCGATCTGGAAGCGCAACTGCACTATGCGTATTTTGCCCGGCCATCCGAGGTCGCCTACACCTCCGATTGGGACGGCCAGTTGGACGTTCTACAAGCGCTGACGGCAGCGCTGCACGCCACGGACGCGCCCATGGCACCTGACTGGTATGACGAACCGGACGCCGTGCAAAGGGCCCTGCCCTTGCTGCAACAGGCCGTGCGTGCGGAACCACCCCCGGATGTGAAATCCTGGTATTTGCGGGTACTTGGCGGCTTGACAGCTTTGGCCGGCGCGGCGGTAGCTGGCAATGATGCAAGGCTTGGGTGCACGCTGCTCGTCGGAGGCCTCAGCGCCTGGGTGGCTGGCGGGCTCTGGCAGCGGCTTAAGCTGGGCAGTTGGCGCATTCAGGCAGCTCAACTGCTTACCAAGCAAGAGGAAATCCAGCGCAGCGCCGATATCTGGAAAGGCTTGGCCTACCGCCTACGCCAAGACGACCGCCGAATGCGCGGCGAATTCAGCGAAATTGCGAATCAGTATGAAGGTTTGAGCCGATGGCGGCAGGGAGAGCTGGACCGACTGCAACGCGATGTCATCGACCAGCAAGCCCGGCGCCCGTTGGCGGAGATCAGTCTAGAATCCGTTGTGATTCCTGGAATTTCCACAGATCGAAAGCGCGCGCTTCTGATTCGCGGCTTGACGACCGCAGCGGACGTGCAGCGCGAAGCGGTGACCGGCATACCGGGTTTTACACCACACCACATTGATCTTTTGGTGAAATGGCGTCTAGATCTGGAGAGGCGTCTGGGCGCTCTGAAACGGCAACCGCCCTCCGCCTCGCAGCTCGCGGCCGTCGACCAGAACTGCCGACATATCCGCGATGATCTGGCCCTGCAGATGCGCGCAGTGCTGGCCGAACTGGCCGATCAAACTCGGCTAGCGGACCAGCAACTCCATGATTGTTATTTAGAACTGAGCCAAACTGCCCAGCACGCGTCGACCTTGGCCAGCGCGCGCGTGCAGCGTGCGACCGAAAACTGACGCCCGGACCCGCGTCGTTTAGGGCTAGGCCAGACCACCGCCACGCGGCAATAATTCCCGTGTTAAATTACGGTGTTTCAAGGCGTCGTCGGTCACAACCAAGTCGTCCTCAATGCGCACGCCACCCAGCGCTGCTAGTCCCTCGGCCAGGGCCCAGTCCACCACGCCGCTGTGTTCGCCTTGCCGCAGTTCGGCCATCAGGAAATCAATAAAATAAACGCCAGGTTCCACTGTGAAGCATTGCCCGGCTTGGATGGTCGACGTGTTGCGCAGGTACGGATTCTCGGGCTTGGGCCTCACCAAAGCGCAGCCAACATCATGGGTTTGCAGTCCCAGCGAGTGTCCCAGACCATGGGGATAGAAGGACCGCGACAGCTTCTTGGCCAGCGCCTCATCGACCGAGCAGCGCAAAAGTCCAATCGTATGAAGGATCTGCGTGATCTGCCGGTGCGACTCTTCGTGCAGTTCTTCATAGCCCAGGCCAAGGTGCACGGCTTCGCATAGGCGCTGCTGCATCCCCTCGACCTCATGGACCAAATGGCCGAACGCGTCGATCGAAGCGCCCGTCCCCTTGTACCAAGTGCGCGTAATATCGCTGCAATAGCCTTGATAGACAGCGCCCGCATCGACCAGCAGCGATTCCCCAGCCTTTTCAATGGCTCGCCGCTCATAGGTCACGTGATGCAAGGTGGCGCCATTCTTGCCCAAAGCGACAATGTTCTTGTACGGCGTGTCTGTATCATCCTGGCCCGTAGCGCCCAAGTATGCAAGATGCAACTCTAATTCTGAATGCACACCAGAACGGAAGGCCTGCAGAACCGCCTCGTGGCCCAATGCAGCGCGACGGTTGGCCTCGCTCAAACACAGCACTTCATAAGGCGTTTTCACGGCGCGCAATCGATCAAGCTTGCCGATCAAGTTGTACGGATTCTGTAAGGTGTCCTGAATGCCCCAGCTTGCCGCGCGAGCCTTGTCTTCGCCAATAAAAGCAATGCATTTGTCGGTGGGAAGCAGGCCCTTGATCGCTTCGGCGGAGGTCACAAGCTCGACCTGCCAGTGCGCGGCAAAGTGCTGGGTTTCGGGCTCGGCCGGCCTCTCCCAATAGCTCTGTGATTGCAGCCAGTACAGGATGCGCTTGCCACCTGGCTCCAAGTACACGGCGCAGTCCGGTAAAGCCAGCGGCAGCCAATGCTGGAAGTGCGGCACCACGCGCAGGGGCCAGTACTGGTCATCAAAGTCCGAGCGTTTCTTGAGCGATCCTGAATGGATAAGCACTGCGTCGTAGCCGGCCGCCTGGAGCACTGGGGCGTAGCGGCGCTCCAACTCGGCGATGTGTTGGCGGTACAGGGACTCAAGCACGGAGATTTCAGGCGAATTCACGAAGCACCCCAGCGCCCGCAGCGGGCTTAGCGCCTAAGGGTGGCGGAATTGCCCGCCACGGGCAAGCGTAGGCCCCCGGACACTGAGCCCCGGTGTTGTTCTTAGCCGTGCAGTCACCTTGCGTCCGCGGGCACGTATCGGTAGAACCGTGCAGTGGGGTGCCGTCAGGGGCCGCAGGTTGACGCTGCTCCGCGTTGCCGCAACCGGGAGTTCAGCATGAATGACCAAATTAGCAATTTGCTCACCGAATCAAGAAGTTTTCCACCACCCAAAGGTTTTGCTGCGGGCGCCATCTTGGGCGATGCGGTCGCTGTGGCAGCGCTGCGCGCCCGGGCGGCAGCCGATCCCGCGGCGTTTTGGGGCGAAGTCGCTCGGGAGGATCTGCGCTGGCAGAAACCCTTTACGCAAACGCTGGATTGGTCCGATGCGCCGCACGCCAAATGGTTTGCCGACGGCACGCTCAACTTGAGCGACAACTGCCTGGATCGGCACTGTGAAACCTGGAGGCGCCACAAAGCAGCGCTCATCTGGGAAGGCGAGCCGATCGGCGACCAAGGGCCAGAAATTCGCACCTTTACCTACCAGCAGTTGCGCGACGCCGTCATGCGATTTGCCAACGGTCTGAAGTTGTTAGGCGTGCAGTGCGGCGATCGCGTGGCCATCTACTTGCCGATGATTCCGGAAGCAGCCATTGCCATGCTGGCGTGCGCGCGAATTGGTGCCGTACATTCTGTTGTTTTTGGTGGGTTTTCCGCTGACGCCTTGGGTGACCGCTGCCGGGACACCGAGGCCAAGTTGGTCATCACGGCGGACGCAAGCTATCGGCGGGGCAGCTTGATTCGCCTTAAGGATGTGGTCGACGTGGCACTGGCCGAGGGCGTCTGCCCGAGCGTGCAGGGCGTCGTCGTGGTTAGGCGGGCGCACTGCCCCATCGCCTGGCAGCCCGGCCGGGACCACGCTTGGCATGACCTGATGGCCGCCGCGCAACCCCATTGTCCGCCTACGGAATTGCCGGCTGAGCACCCGCTGTTCATCCTCTACACCAGCGGCTCTACCGGCAAGCCCAAGGGCCTCTTGCACACGACAGGCGGGTACGCCGCGCATGTAACCCGAACAATGCGTTGGGTTTTTGACCTTCGCGACGATGACCTGTACTGGTGCACGGCCGACGTCGGCTGGGTCACAGGCCACAGCTACATCGTCTATGGCCCACTGAGCAACGGCGCCACGGTACTGATGTACGAAGGTGCGCCCCAATCGCCTGAAAAAGATAGGTTTTGGGACATCATCGAGCGGCACAAGGTCACCATCTTCTACACCGCGCCAACCGCCCTGCGAACCTTCATGGCCTGGGGTGAAGCGCCTATTTTGAAACATGATTTGTCGAGCTTGCGCCTGCTTGGCACCGTCGGCGAGCCCATCAACCCCGCGGCCTGGGTGTGGTACCACGAAGTGATCGGTCAGGGGCGCTGTCCGATCGTCGATACGTGGTGGCAAACCGAGACGGGCGGCATCTTGATCGCGCCGTTGCCGGGCGTGGAGACCCTGGTGCCTGGAACGGCAACGCAGCCATTCCCTGGAATTGTGGCCGATATTGTCGACAACGTCGGCAAGAGCCAACCCACTGACGCCGGCGGCTTGCTGGTCATTCGTCACCCGTGGCCGGGCATGGCGCGCACGATTTGGGGAGACCGCGACCGCTATGCAGACGCCTATTTCAGCAAGATTCCAGGCATCTACTTCACAGGCGACGGAGCCCGCCGCGACGCCAAAGGCCACTTTTGGATTATGGGCCGCGTCGATGACGTGCTGAACGTGTCTGGCCACCGCATCGGCACTTCGGAAGTCGAAAGTGCTTTGGTGGCGCACGCTTTGGTTGCCGAAGCGGCAGTGGTTGGTCGGCCCGATGCGGTCACCGGTCAAGCCATCGTCGCCTTTGTCACGACGCTGGGCGGCACCGACAATTCGCCGGCATTGGCTCAAGCCCTGCGCGCCCACGTTGCCAAAGAAATCGGCGGCTTGGCTCGACCCGCAGAAATCCGTTTTGCCGCCGCGCTGCCCAAGACGCGCTCTGGCAAGATTATGCGGCGCCTGCTGCGCGAGCTGGCCAGCGGCAACGGCGTCAGCGGCGATGTGACCACGCTTGAGGACCTCAGCGTTCTGGAAACATTGCGTAATTCTGAGGACTAGTACCTCAAACCGGAACTTCCTTGCGGGTTAGAGGTACAGTGTTTGCTTCTAGTTCCCACGGGGCGCGCCGGCGCAGGAGCCCAACGGTGCGGATCCGCTGGACTCCTGACCGACGCTGTAACTTCTAAGGATCCCTATCAACAGCCTGGCGAGCTGCACAGGCGGCCATCAGAAATCCACTGAAGAATCAAGGATTTCTGCGCCGCCGTCAGCTTCTTCTTGGGCGGCATGGATCCCGAGTTCACTTTGCTCTTGATCTGGCTCTGTTCAGCCTTGGCGGCCGCACAACTACTTGAAAAGCTATGACATCCTCCGCACTGGGACGAGAGCACCGGCGCTACCTTGGCAAACACCACCTTGGTGCATTTGGGGAGCGGCTTCTTGGGCGTACTCATGGGCACAGCAGCCATCGAAATCGTCACTTGTTCTGCAGGATCAGCAGGTTCAAGAGCCTCGACCAACCCATCGACGGCGTCGCAGTCGGCACTGTTCCCCCCGTCACTGCTCGCCGCAGCAACACCCCCGTCCGCCGTCGCGCCACCATCAGCCAGCGAGACCGGCGGGTTTTGCGCCGCCACACAACCCATCACCATAGAACTACTCAGTAATGTTAGAAGAATGACCACGTAACGCATCAGTACCTCCAGGTCGGCAAGAAATTGCGCCGCCTAAAAGACTGTGTTCGCTCGAAATCCGAAATCGGGTCGTTGCGGCCCTCTCTCTTTGCGTTTCTTTACAATCCGGGCCACGGACGACCGTCCAGCAGGCTGTGGGGCAAAGCCGACTGTAGGGCACGCAACTCGACGCCACTGTTCATGTCTTTGAGCTCGCTGTGCCGTCGCAACCGGCGACTGTCGTCCGGTGGTAAATACATGCTCAGCCAATTTACTTGTAAAGTTGGATAGTTCTCTTTGACCCAGGTGAGTATCGGCAGCGTGCAGCACTGCCAGTGCCCCGGCATGATGAGGTGGCGCGCAAGAAGCTGCGGAAATTCTTGCTGTTCGCCCCGATACGGCAAAGACAGCACAAAATCAAGGGTTTGCCCAATTTGCGCCAACGGATGGGCATCGGGATTGCCGGAGATCTGCTTTGAGCACAGGGCATTGCCGAACTTGAGGTCCAAGAGCCAGGTGGTCACGACCGGAGCCAGCAGTTCACGCGACTGGTCGGTCAATAGGCCATTGCAGTTCCAAACCACCGGCAAGGCTTGGCCCGCGGGAATCTCGCTCAATGTTTGCAGAATTGCTGGAGCGCTGACGGTAGGATCGCCGCCCACCCAACTCAGCGTGCGCGCGCCCTGTTGGCGACGAAGGGCCAACCGCTGCAGAAACCAAGCCGGATGCAACACAACTGCCGGCAATTCTTGGGGATTAACAATGTTTGCCCATTCCGAACAGAACAGGCAACGCAGCGAACAACCGCCGACGTCGATCAGCCACGTGGGACCGATGGCCGGCTCTTCGCCCACCGACAGCAACTCGCGGTAGACCCAAGCGCGATGGTCGAGGCGACAAAATGCGCCTTTCTTTCCCGCAGTTCTATCAACATTGCAGACGCGGGGGCAGAGTTGGCATTGCTGCAAAGCCTGCTGCGCCCTCTGGACCAAGGAGGCCGAGACGGCTGGCATCCCCACAGGAAGATTAGCCAATTCGTGGCCCATGGTGAGGCTTGGCCGAGGCAGGGTCCCGCGGCGCTTGTTCCAAGGCTTGGCGAATGCGGTCGGAATGCGCAACTGTCTGAATTGCTGCAGTCATCGCGATTTCTGCGAGGTGAAGCGTCGCTTCATTGAGGCGCGCCAACGCTTGGCGCACGGGCTCGGCCTGTCGCGTCGCTAGGGCTGCCTGGACCGAGGCAATCTCCCCTTGAATATCCTGCAGTTCTTCGGCATCTAGCAAGTTCGCCGCCGGTCCCGCCAAGGCCTTGCTTGTTGCCGCAAGCACTTGTTTGGCTTCGGTATGCGCGTCGAGAAACAGGCGCTCGTCGAGGTCATCCTCCGCGTGGTCGAAGGCGAGTTGCAGCATGGCGACAACCTCATCGTCGGTCAGGCCATAACTAGGCTTAACTTCAATGGTTTTCTCGATCCCCGTGCGCACATCGCGGGCGGTCGCGTGCAAAATGCCGTTGGCGTCGATGAGGAAATGCACCTGGACGCGCGCCAGGCCGGCAGGCAACGGTTCGATCGGGATCAAGAAGCGCGCCAAGCTCCGACAATCTTTCACCAATTCTCGCTCACCTTGCAGGACATGCACCCACACGCCGGTCTGCTGATCGACGCTGGTGGTGAACTCCTCGCTTGCCGAAGCAGGCACCGGACTGTTGCGGTGAATGATCTTGGAGACCACGCCACCTACTGTCTCAATTCCTAAGGACAAAGGCGTCACGTCGAGCAGTAGTTGGTCCCGCCGTCCCGTCGTCATGATGTCGGCCTGCACCGCCGCGCCCAGGGCAACGACCAAGTCCGGGTCCAGCTCAGCGTGGGGCTTTTTGCCAAAAACGGCTTGAACTTGCTGCTGAACCAACGGAATGCGGGTCGAGCCGCCGACCAGGATCACGTCGTCCAAATCCGCCAGTTGCAGACCCGCATCTGCCAAAGCCTGACGGCACGGCACCAACGTCTTGCGCACGATCGGCGCGATCAACGCCTCAAACTGCGTGCGTGTCCAGGTCATCGCCAGAGGCTGTGGGGATAATGGCGCAAGATCACAAGCCATTTCAGCATGTTCCTCGGTCGACAGCGCCTTCTTTGCGGCGATACACGCCTTGCGCAACCGCTGCAACACCTCAGGCTGCCCGCGCACGTCGATACCCGCGTCGAGCAACGGCCCGGCCACAGCACGCACCATGGCTTCGTCGATATCGTCGCCGCCCAGGTGGGTATCCCCAGCCGTGGCAAGCACTTCGGTCATTCCCTCGTGCATGTGCAGGATCGACACGTCCAGGGTGCCGCCGCCAAAATCATACACAGCGATGCGGCCTTGGGCGCGCTTGTCCAGGCCATAGGCCAGCGCTGCCGCCGTAGGTTCGTTGACGATGCGCAGCACTTCGAGGCCAGCTAACCGCCCGGCATCCTTGGTGGCTTGCCGTTGCGCGTCGTTGAAATACGCCGGCACGGTGATCACGGCCTGCTTGACCTCGCGACCTAGCGCGGCCTCCGCACGCTGCTTGAGGGTCTTGAGCACAAAAGCGCTGAGTTCTGGCGGGGTATACAAGCGACCCGCCACTTCAATGCGCACGGCTGCGGAATCGCGGCTGCCATGAACCTTATAGGGCAAGAACTTCAACTCATGGAGAATTTCTTCAGCCGAACGCCCCATCATGCGCTTGACGCTGTACAGGGTCCTGTCCGGGTGCAGGGCCAGGTCGGTGTCGGCACCGACACCCGCGCGCAAGAACTCACCTTGCTCTGTCATTTCAATGACGGAGGGCACTAAAGGCCCGTCAGGCCCGCTCAAGATTTCAGGCTTGCCTTCTGAATTGACCACTGCGATCAAGCTGTTGGTTGTGCCTAGGTCGATACCGACGGCCGGCCAGCGCCGCGGCGCCCCCGTTGCCAAGCCTGAAATGTGAATTGCCATCTGATCTCCAGCTTATCCCGCGTGGTAGGCCCGCACTTTGCCGCTATTCGCCCAGCGCCACCGCTGCCGCTTGGGCGGCGGCATGTGTGTCGACGCGCGCTCTCAACCTATCGATATAACTCAACTTTGCCGCAATTGTGCGCAAACGAATTCTTGACTCGGCCCGCTCCGCTGGCGCTGCATCGGCATCCGCCTGATCCCACGCGCTGGCCGCTTCTCGGAGCTCCCCGCCAAGCGCATTCCGCAATTCCACAATTTCATCCACAAGTTGTGACAGTTCACCTCCTGGGTGGCCAGCCACATCCAGGTCGAGCAACCCATCGAGGTTCTCATTGTAGTCGAGCATTTGCAGGAGAAAAGCCGCGTCGAGTCGAGCCGGCGCTTCTGCCGCAACCGCGTTCAGGGCGACGACTTCGTGGACTCTTCGTTCAAAATTGCGAAGTTTGCGCCAAGCGTCGTTGACCAGCGCGGTATGCCACTGCGCATCCTCTACCGCTGCCGGCCCTTGGGCATGGAAGCGGTCAGGATGCAATTCACGAATCAATGCACGGACTCGCAGTTCAATACGCGTCTCATCGATCAGCAGACGTTGAGGCAATCCCAGCACAGCGAAGGCATCGGGCCCGATCTGACCCGCCGGCGGCCTCTTGGTCAAGTCGATTTGCCCATGCAGATCAAGGACATAAGGAGGGACTGCCACGGCTGGTGGCCCGGACGTTGCAAGGTTGTCGTGTACAATAGCCATCTAATCCATGTGTTGCCAGCCGTTCGCCGCTACCGATGGTCGGTACAGCGCGCGGGGCGCGCAACGAGTCCTTGGCGAATGGCGTGCAACATCCTGCCAATCAAGCGGAAAATGAGGAGCCGCAGCCGCAACTGGACGTCGCGTTGGGGTTTTGAAACACAAACCCTTTGCCGTTGAGGCCGCCTTCAAAGTCCAAGGTGGTGCCGCGCAGAAAGACGAAGCTTTTTCGATCGACGAAGATCTTCGGGTGCTCGCCGAACACTTGATCTCCTAGCCGTGGTTCTTTTTCAAAATCAAGAACATAGGAGAGACCAGAACAACCACCACCGCTCACGCCAACGCGCACGCCGACGAGTTCCACGCCCTGCTCCGCGGCGACATCCGACAGACGCCTGACGGCAGCCGGCGACATAGCGACAATGTTGTGCACCGCCGGCGCCTTCTTGTCAGCGGTGTCGACCGGTGGTTCCGTCTTGGCTGAGGGCGCCCCCTCGCTAACTGCCGATGGGGTATACGAATTGGTGGTCAATCCGGTCATGGTCTGCCTCGTCACAAAACACGTGAATTGCGCTGCTCTTTGGCGCCTAGGGTCGGGTTGATCAGGCGTTGTCTTGTTTTTGCTTGGACTTGTAGTCCGCCAGGGCCGCGCGAATCGCATCTTCGGCCAGCACCGAACAGTGAATCTTGATCGGCGGCAGATTGAGTTCCTGCACGATGTCGGTATTGCGAATCTTTGCAGCTTCTTCCAGGGTCTTACCCTTGACCCACTCAGTCGCGAGTGACGACGACGCAATCGCCGAGCCACAGCCAAAAGTCTTGAAGCGCGCATCTTCAATCACGCCTTCGGCATTAACTTTGATCTGCAACTTCATGACATCGCCGCACTCTGGCGCACCGACCACGCCTGTACCGACGCTTGGGTCGCTCTTGGGCAGCGCGCCGACGTTGCGCGGGTTGTTGTAGTGGTCCAGGACCTTGTCGCTGTAAGCCATGATTTTTCTCCGAAAGTTGTCGTTTCGCTACGCCTCTGGGCTGCAGTTCCCGTGCGCCTGGGCCCGTCCTTGCCTCGGCCTAATGTCCAGCCCAGTTTACCGATGACAAATCAATACCTTCCTGCACCATTTCCCAGAGCGGCGACATCTCGCGCAGCCGCGTGACCACGTCGGCGACCCGCTCGATAGCATAGTCGATCTCCGCCTCGGTATTGAACCGGCCGATGCCAAAGCGAATCGACGTGTGGGCCAATTCGTCACCAACGCCCATGGCTTTGAGCACATAGCTCGGCTCAAGGGACGAGGAAGTACACGCCGACCCCGACGACACCGCGATATCGCTAATGCCCATCAGCAGGCTTTCGCCTTCGACATAAGCAAAGGAAAGATTGAGGTTTCCAGGCGTGCGCTCGCTTATGCTGCCATTGAGGAAGATCTGCGGCACGCGGGCACTAAGGCCCTGGTGGAGGCGATGACGCAAAGCTAGGATTCGCTTGGATTCTTCGGCCATTTCCTCGGTCGCAATCCGCGCCGCTTCACCAAAGGCGACGATAAGCGGCACCGCCAAAGTACCTGAACGCAAACCGCGTTCGTGGCCGCCGCCGTGCATCATCGGCTCGAGGCGAACCCGCGGATTCTTGCGGCGAACGTAGAGCGCGCCAATGCCCTTGGGGCCGTACATCTTGTGCGCCGTGAAGGCCAGCAGATCGATGTGCATCGCCTCGACATCCAAGGGGATCTTGCCGACCGCTTGTGCTGCGTCGCAAAAGAACAGCACGCCACGCTTGTGGCAGAGCTCGCCGATCGCGGCCAGCGGCTGGACCACGCCAATCTCATTGTTGACAGCCATGATCGAAACCAGCAGGGTCTGATCGGTAATTGCATCCGCCAACTGCTGAAGATCAATAAGGCCTTCCTTGTCGACCGGCAGCCAAGTGACGCGAAAACCTTCGCGCTCCAGGGCATGGTGCGAATCGAGGACCGCCTTGTGCTCGGTCACGGCCGTGATCAGGTGGTCGCCCTTGCTGCGCAGCATGTGCGCCACGCCCTTGATGGCGAGGTTGTCGCTTTCGGTCGCACCAGACGTGATGACGATTTCCTTGTCCGTTGAGGCACCTATGGCTCGTGCCAGTTGCCCGCGCCCGACATCCACAGCCGCTTCCGCCGTGCGCCCAAAGCTATGGGTGCGCGAGGCCGCATTGCCGTAATGGGTGGAAAAATAAGGCAACATCGCGTCAACGACCCGAGGATCGACGCGCGTGGTGGCATGATTGTCCAAGTAGATCGGCAATTGTACGCTCATGAAATCCCCTTTCTGTTCTAGACCTTGCAGACTTCTTGCTTCATCGCAACTTCTTGGCGTCCTGCCCTCTCTGCGGAGGGCGACGACGTGACGCCGAGTCTCCCCAACATCCGGCAATTGCTACAACTGAGCGACTGTCATCCTCGCCAACACTCGCATAACCTCTTTATTTAACACAGCAAGTGGGTCGCGAATCGCGCAGTCACCGAAACGATGGCAGACGTCGTCGCCGTCATTGCAAGCAATGAGGTGCGTCTCGCCATCGAGGATCTGCATCACTTCCAAAACCGTAATATCTGCCGGCACTTTTGCCAGACGATAGCCCCCCGCCTTGCCCATGGTCGCTTCAACCAGACCGGCCTGGGCCAGCCGCGCGAGCACCTTGGGCGTCAAGTCCGCGGGCAAGTTGTGGCGAATCGCCAATTCCCGCGCCGACAGCGAGTCTTCCGCAGCCAGTTGTCCGAGCGCCTTGAGGGCGACCAGACCATAATCGGCACGTTTGGACATTCGCATCATGGGGTTGGCCTGCTCCAGCCGGACGTCGCGGGGCGCTTTGGCCCCTGGTTGGGCGGTCGATCAACGGCACTACCGATGTGCGACCAACTTGGTCAGAGTTTAGCCGCCCTCGCCTAGCGTGTCAACGCGCCAGGGATGAAGATGCGGCACCAGCAACAGAGAACTACCTAGATCTAAACGTTAATCTGCGTTGTTGTGCGTCAAACAAGGCGGCAGAGCGAGCTTCTTGGGCCCGGAGAGGCCTCGTGGCGGCCCCGTTTGCGCTGCCCCGAATCCAGCGACTGCCATGCCCGTAGCCCCTCACACGGCAAATATATCGCCGTAATGTCAGGCGCTTTTCAGCGGAGGCTCGCGGAGGTCCGAGGGCGTTGCATTGACAGGCTCGGGTGCCGTCCCTATACCGCGGCCTCGTTACTTGGACGGTCGCCCTACGTCAGTTCCCCGGAGTGCTAGCCATGGCAAAAATTACTGAAGATCATGTTCTGCAAGCTCTTTCTCAAGTCAACGATCCCGACTTGGGCCGCGATCTAGTCAGCTTGGATTTCGTCACCCAGTTGCACCTCGACGATCAAGCCATTGCTTTGACGGTCAAATTGACGTCCGCGGTCTCACCGCACGCAGTCGCGTTGGAACAAAGCATTCGCGCAGCCTTGGCTCCCATCGCGGGCACTCGGACGGTCGCGGTACAGTTCGCCGCAGACCCTCCCGCTGGTGGAGAAAAAACGCCTAATATCAAGTACATCCTTGGCGTCGGCGCGGGCAAGGGCGGGGTAGGCAAATCGACCGTCGCCGTCAACTTGGCTGTGACCCTGGCCCAACTCGGTGCCAAAGTCGGCTTGCTCGATGCGGATATCTACGGCCCCAGCGTGCCGATCATGCTCGGCCTGCGCGACTACAAGCCGGCCGTCAATGCCAAGCGCAAGATCGAGCCAGCCCAAGCCCATGGAATTAAAGCGATTTCAATGGGTTTCATGGTCGATGCCCAGACCGCCGTCGCTTGGCGCGGTCCGATGGTCGGCCGAGCGGTCACGCAGTTGGTCGAGGACGTCGATTGGGGCGAACTAGACTTTCTGATTGTGGATTTGCCTCCTGGCACCGGCGACATCATCCTCAGCCTCTGCCAAGCCATCCCGCTGTCAGGCGCTGTGGTGGTGTCGACGCCTCAAGACGTTGCATTTGCAGACGTTTTGCGCGCCGTCAAGATGTTTAGCATGCTCAAGGTGGACGTGGTCGGTCTGGTGGAGAACATGGCCTACTTCCGCGCCCCGGACACGCAGAAAGACTATGAAATTTTTGGCAATTCCGCAGCCACAATCCAATGTCCGCAGTACGGCATTGAGCTCCTCGGGCGTTTGCCCCTAGACATGGCGGTTTCGCCGAATGCCGACGCCGGCCGCCCCATTGTCGCAGCAGAAAAATCCAGCAATCAAGCGGACTTATATCGAACTATTGCCGCGCGTGTTGCTAGTCGCCTTGCCGTCCTCGTCGACCAAAAGACGAGCCTGGCCGAAGTGGGCAAGGACTTCTTTGGGCAAAGGCCAGCGCAGTAGCCGTTCCCCCGGTCTCTGCTGCGGTTTTGCACGCACTTCTTGACGAAATCTTGGCCCAATCTTGGTGGTCGGCTCGCGGACAATTCCGTACGATGCTGCCGCGCAATTAGGCTTGTGCAGACGTTGGGTAGGTGCACGATGAGAATCAAGTTTTCGTTTCTTCTCGCAATTCTGACCGCGGGCATCACGGCCGCGTGTGGTTCATCGACCTCGAGCGGCGGCACCGGCACCGGCACGGGCCAGGACAGCAGTTCGACCAGTGATAACGGCACATTAGACACCTCGCCCTCCGACACGGCCAGCGGCGACACGACCGCCGCGGACACCAAGGGAACCGACGCCAGCGGTGACGTCGCCAAGCCGGACACAGGCATCGTCACTGACGTCTTGAATTCACTGGACAATGACCTGACCCAATCGATGCAGGCCTTGGGCGCGCCTGGCATGAGCCTCGCGATCGTCAAGGGCGGTAAGGTGGCCTGGAGCAAGGCTTATGGCGTCGCTGATGTCGACAGTCAAGAAGCGTTTACCCCGCAACACCTTGTTCGTGTTGGTGATTTGTCGCAAGCTGTCGTGGCGTTGGCCGTGATGCAACAGGTCGAGGCGGGGACGCTGTCGCTTTCGGCTGACATCAACACGTATTTGCCGTTCAAGGTGACCAATCCGCTGCATTCAGGCACGATTACGCTTGGTTCACTGCTGTCGCTCACCAGTGGCATCACCGACCGCAGTGGATTGTACGATACGACCGCCCTGCCCGGCGATCCAACTGTATTGCTTGCTGATTTCGACCAAAGCTACTTTGTCACGGGTGGCGCGGAGTACGCCTCGGCGAACTTCGTCAATGCGGCGCCCAATGCCACCTACACGTATGCCTACACGGCCATGGCCCTCGCGGCCCATGTGGTCCAGCAAGTGACCAAAACGCCTTTCGAAACCTACACCCAGACCAAGATCTTCGCGCCCTTAGGCATGACGTCTGCCGTGTGGTTCAAGAAGGATATCGGCACCAAGCCAGCTGCATGGCCCCATGGCTTGGATAGCTCTGGCAACCCCTCGAAATATGATGATTATACCGGCGTCCCGTACTTTCCGGCCGTTGAACTGTACGTCTCAGTGCCCGATTTCGCGCGCTTGCTGGCTTGTTTGACCACCGGAGGCACCCTCGATGGCAAAGCGCTGATCAAGAAGGCCAGTGCCGACCAGATTTTTACCGTGCAAAATCCAAATGCTACCGATGTCGACGGCAATGACTGGTCCATGGGCCTAGCCTTTGGCACGGTGCAAGCCGACAACGGCGATTTCTGGAACCTTGTCGGCGTAGATTGGGGTTTTTATTGCGAAAGCTGGACCAAAGCTGACTTTTCCGTGTCGGTCGTTCAATGCTTCAACATCGACCTCGACCCCAGCGACAGCACGACCGTCAGCAATCTCGGCGCGATCACCACGTCGTTGCTGGGCCAAGCGGATTCGCTGTAGAAATAGGGATTTTCAGGCAGGGAGTGACCATGTCGAACCATTGCCCCGACAGTTCGCGCCGTCGCTTTCTCGGCCTTGCCGCCGCCTTGCCGTTTGCCGGAATCCTGAGCGCGCGCATGGCCTTTGCCCAACACTTCCCGGCCAAGCTTTGCAACAACTGCGGCTTTGGCAGCAAGAAGGACAACTGCGCCAAGTGCGGGAAATGGATGGGCAATACCAAGATGCCCGCCCGATTGTGCGGTGATCACGGCTTTGGCAGCAAAGGCGACAACTGCGTGGTCTGCGGCAAGTGGGTCGGCAGCGCCAAGATTCCCGCAATGATTGGTAATTGCTGCGGATTTGGCAGTAAGAAGGACAACTGCGTGATCTGCGGCAAATGGGCCCCTTGAAGGACCGCCACCTAGGAACCGTCAAGGCGAGTCTGGACCCGCAAATTCAGCGAAATACACTGCGAACGCTAGCGGGAAGCCCTCAGCACGACGAAGGCCGGCCTCTGCACCTGCACGTCCACCTGCTGGGCCCCAGCGAGGCGAGCTAACAGCTGTAATTCAGCAGGTGTATAGCTCCTGCGCACCGACTGCATGCCGTCCCACTGCATCGTCGGAACCGCACAAGATAGGCCGGTGGCCAGCGCCGCCGCCGCTACATTGCCAAGACTACGCAGTAAATCAATGAAAACCAGCCCTCGCGGTGCCACGTCAATGGCCTGCGCGATCATCGCCACCAGCGCGCCGCTGTCCAAGTGGTGGCCCGATTGCGTGCAGACGAACAGCTCAACATGTCCTTTTAGATCATGAAGTTGAAGCGCATCGCGGCATTCAAATCGCACGGGCAGTTGCGCCGCCGTCGCCAGCTCTTGCCCGGTGGCTACGTAGGCCGGGTGCAAATCGCTCGCGGTCAGGTCCAAGGCCGTACCAGGGGCAGGATGCGCCGCCATGTATCGCATCAAACCACCTGATCCCGCAGCCAGATCATAGATTCGCGCCTGCTTAAGCCCCGCCACAGCCGTGCGGACATGCGCGGCAAACGACGCGTAGCTCCCCATGCGCACATTGAACTGGTCCAGCCACTTCATCTCTAACTGCTTGTATTTTAATGGAACGCCAGACCAGTCCATGATCTCTGGCCGCCGACTGCGCACGGCTTGGTCCAACGCGATGGCAAAATGGTCGACGCCGCCTGGCTCCGAATTGCGCAATTCCTCAAGCAAAATGTGGGAATACTGCTTTATCAGCCGCTCAGAGTGCGGATCGGGCCCCTGCTTACACCGAGTCAGCGCTTGGCGGACCACGTCCACCATCGACCCATTGGCCGCCAACAAGGGTTCAACACGGGCTTTTCGCCGGCGATCGAGAGACAGGGCCAGCGGCGCCATGATGTGGGCGGGCAAAAGTGGGGCAAGACGCAAGGGATGCATGGCGAAATCGACTCCAGGGGGCACAGTTTGGCACGACCTTCTGGCCATTGCCAACGCCCGCGGATCGTGGCACACCCGGTGGCGCGTGGACGCGGCAAGGTGGGGCCGTCGTCTGGCGCAGGGAGCGTACCATGGCTATTGATCGCCAACCTTTCTCAGCTACAGATGATTTGGACTTGGAGCCAGGACAGCGCGACACAGATGCGGTGCCCGTGCGGCTGCTGACGCGCCAAGACTTGGACGCCGTACTTCGTATCGATGCTGCCGCAACTGGCTATTCGCGAAAGGATTTCTACCGGGCGCGCCTTGAGCGTTCGCAGGCGGAATCGAGCGTCCACCTGTCCCTGGCTGCGGAGCTGGACAACCAAGTCGTCGGCTTTGTCACCGTCACGTTTTACCAAGGGGAATACGGACATCCCGAGCGATCGGCAAGTCTTGACGCCATTGGCGTGCATCCGGATTACGCCGGCCGTCATGTCGCCGCGGCCCTGATGACGCAGCTGGAAATGAACCTGCGGGCCCTGCATGTGGAGACGATTCGTACCGAAGTGGACTGGAATGCTCTAGAACTGATTGGATTTTTCCACAAGGCAGGTTTTGCGCCAGCACCGCGGTTGTGCCTCGAGCGCAAGATTACGCGGTGACGGCCATGGACAATCCCGCGACCTACCCGTCTGTCACCCAGGCGCACGGTCTGAGTTCGCAAGGCGGCCTGCAACTGACGGACGCACCGCTTCGACTTGGGCCAAGTCCTGGCCGTGGCTTGGTTTTCGTCGGACAACTGCCCCCAGGGCTGCTGCGCGGCAAGCACTTGCTCTGCAGTCAGGATTTGGTGCCGGTGCTCGGGGTGATCGGCGGCCGGGCGCTGGCCTTGCCGTGGTACAAGCCCATCCGCGTCGGCAAGTTGGCGTTGCGCCTGTGGCCGGCGGGGGCGGGTCCGGGCTCGTCCGTCTTGCAAGTGCAGACGCCGCATGGGACTTTGGTCGATGCCCGCTTTGCAACGGTGACGCCATTGCCTGGTTGCGCGCCCATCCAGTTCCCCGATTCTTGCGACATTTTGCTGGTCGATGCCACGCACGCAGCACGCACTTGGGCTACCGACACAGAAACTAAGGATTTTTTGAATCACCTGTCTACCGCTGGCAGCCAGACGGAGCCGGTGACCGTGCGCATCGACGACCCCCTCATCGCCTTATCGATGCTGGAATTGCTCAAAGAACAGATAGATTTCACGGTGTCCCCGCGCCTTGCCCGGCTGGACCGCCGCTACGCAGCGACGGGTTGGCCCCAAGCGAGTCCGCGCCGCCAAGCCACGGTCCATTTGCAGTGGTCTGACCCGGCGCCAGCAGAGGCAAACGCGACCGTGACTGCCGCCGCCGATCCAAAGAATCCCTTTGCTTTGGCTTGGGATTCCGTCGCTGACGGTCCAGGACTGCGCGCCCTGATCGCCCAGTGCAAACCCAAGTACGTGGTAGCGGTCGGCGATGGCGCGCCGGTCTTTTGCAGCCAACTGCGCAGTTCTGGCTACGACGCGACGGCCCTAACCGCCCAGGCCCAGTTGCCGCTTGTATAACATCCTGAGCTGATAAGTTTTCTTCACTCCCCGAGGAACGAGCAAGATGTCCCAGCGACCCCGTATTGGCGTCATCACCAATCCGAACTCGCGCAAGAATCGCCATGATCCCGGGCGATTTGAAGACATGAGTCACGTGCTCTACGGCATTGGCGTGCTGCGCCGCACCACCGACACCGCTGACATCGCTGAAGTTGTTCGCGAATTCTTGGACCTGGGCCTGGACTACTGGGTTGCCGATGGCGGCGACGGCGCTTTCCACTGGCTTACCAACGCCTTGGTGCAGGTGCGCCGCGAGAGGGGCGACGTCGATCCGATGCCAGCCCTAATGCCGACCAATGCCGGAACGATCGATTTTCTCGGGAAAAGAGCGGGTGTTATCGGCAGTTCAGTCCCCCTCATCCGCGCCTTGGTGCGCACGGTACGCCAGGGTCGGGAGCCCGAGGTCTTGACCCTGGGCAGCGCTCGCTTTGTCGGACAGCCGCACACGGACAGCGAGGTCAAGACCGTGTTTGACCGAATCGGCTTTGCGGCGGCGCTGGCAGGCTTATCTCAGCGAATTTTCGATAAGTTCTACGCCCAGGATGACCAAGGCGCCGTGGGCGTGGTGCGCGTCGTCGTCGCCACGCTGCTTTCAGCCGCGACCCAGAGCCCGTTGCTGCGCCGCGTGCCCTTTCCCCTTGAAATGCGGCACTATTGCGACAGCGTCTTCGAACCTATGCCCATGGATGTCTGGGTGGATGGTCAACAACTGCCGGGCCGCACCTTTCGCGATTGCGACGTCGGGGCCATTGACATCAATCTGGCTGGTATTTTTCGCTTTTTCCCCAGCGCGACCGAGCCAGGCCGTCTCCACGTGCAAGTGGGCGATCCAGGTCCGCTGGATGTCGCGCGCAACCTGCCCTACATGGCGCGCGGCAAGCCACTCCAGATTCCAGATTATTTTCAGGGACCTGCAATGAGCCTGCGCGTAGTTGCCCGCGAAGGCCGCAGCATCGATCCCGTCATCGATGGCGAGTTGTTCTGGGGCTTGTCCGAAGTCGAAGTGACGCCCGGACCACCGATTCGCGTGATCCGCCTCAAAGCCTGAATTCAAGGAGATTGCCGTTCAATGATCAGGTCTTCAGCCGACTCGTGACCGCCTGCCAAGCGTCGTAGTACTGCGCGAGCTTGGTGTCGTAGGCGTTGCTCTTGTAGCCTGGCCCATTGTAATGCAACGCGAAAGTCGCCCAATCCTTCTGCTTGGCGGCGTTGAGCAGGACGCGGTTTGCACCGACAAAACTAAAGAATCCGCCCACTTGTGCGCGCTCGGACTTCTTAAAGTCCTCGTACATGTCGACCGCACCACCGTAGCCGCAGTTGGTGGCGTTAAAGCCCATGATTTGCGCAGCACCCATGCTGATGCTTTCGTAAGCCATGGCTTTATCGAGGGTTTGCGCCTGGGCAAACGCGGCGTATTCCGACGCTTGGCTGGCATGGTCGTCGGCGACACGCTGGCCGGTATACCCTTTGAATACGCCGGGTTCAAAGCGAATTTTCAGCACGCCGTTGACAAAGCCGGCACCGCCGCTTTCGCACATCAGGCACGCCGCGGCTACGCCGGTCTCAATGCCCAAGCGTCCGGCCTCGCTGGTGATGAACTTCCCTTTGCTGTTGTATAGGTTAGCCATCGCCGCTTCCAAAGGCCCGCGACCGCTGGCTGGGGTACCATCCGGCTTCATGCTTGCGTCGTCGGCCTTGGTGGTCGCCGCTGTCGAGCCTGGGGCGTCCTTCTTGCCATCAGTTCCTGGTGTTGTGCCCTTGGGGCCCGTTGCCGCCGCATCAGCGCCACCGCCGCGCGCGGGTGCTACGGGTGCCGGTGCGCGAGCCGGAAGCGTGGCGCCATCCCGCGGAATCTGAAGCACCATGCCAGGTTGAATGTCATGAGGACTTGCGACAACTGCGCGATTGGCCTGCCAGAGCCGCGTCCACAAGTTCGGATCGCCAAGTATCTGACCAGCAATGGCCACCAGGGTGTCTCCCCCCTTGACCGTGTAGGTCTGAGGCGCTGCCGATGTGGCAGGTGCCGTCGCGGCAGCAGCAGCTGGCTCAGGAGCCTTGTCATTGGAGTACAGCGGCACGGGCCCATCACCGGCGATTGGCGCGGCCACAGGGGCAGCCGCTGCCGGTGCTGGGGCATCTGGCGCAGCAGCAGCAGGGGCGGCGGCGGCGGGCGCAGCACCCCCAGCCCCTCCGGCCTCGGTACCTCCGGCCTCGGTACCTCCGGCCCCAGCCCCTCCGGCCCCAGCCCCTCCGGCCCCAGCACCTGACGAAGGAGCGGGCGCGGCAGCCGGAGCCGCAGGAACCTTGAGCTCTTGGCCCGGACGCAGCAAGTTGGGATTGGGCAGCGCATCGAGGTTGGCCTGCCATAATTGGCGCCATTGTCCCGGATTTCCCAACACTTGTCCGGCAATTGCTGACAGCGTGTCTCCGGGCTTGACTTTGTAGGTCCCGCCATCGCTCGGTGCATCCGCGGCGGCCCCCGGTCGCACGGCCGCTCGACCTGCTAGGTAAGTCTTGCCTTGGGCCGGATGCGCCGCCCCGCCCGCCGGTGGCGCTGCGCCACGTGCAGGAGTCGCAGCTTGAGGGGCTTGGGCAGTGTTAGTCGGGGCTTGGGCAGCAACGGGCATAGGAACCTCCAAGGGTTACTGTAGGCGTTCCCCGCCTCTACGCCCAGCGTGACCATTGGCACACCGTCACGCATTGGGGCCCCGCCGCCCCACTGGCAAACGTCGACCCAAGGGCCCTGTGGTCAAAGCGGTCGCTCCGGCGTCGGGCTTGGGCGACCGTCCAGCCGTTGCCTAGGCGCGCTCACACCGCCAGTTCGCCCTCAATGGCTTCAACACGCAGCGCCAGCTCCTCCCACTTGCTCATCAACTCATTGACTTGATTCTGCAACCCAGCGCCTTCGATCTGCAAATCTCGAACGCGCCCGCCATCTTCGTACAGCGCGGGATTCATCTGCTCAGTGGCAATCTCTTGCAACCTAGCTTCGCGTTGGGCAATTTGAGCCTCTAGCTCGACCAGACGCTGCCGCAATGGCTTGACGCGGCGTGAGATTTCGTTGCGTTTTTCAGCCTCCTCGCGCTTGCGCTGCTTTTCGTCGAGCCGCGGCGGCAGGGCAGCGGCCGTCTTGCTTTCAGTCGGCGTCTCACCGCGCAGCAGTTGTTCGATCACTTCAGGATCGCCGCCGGCTTTTCGGTACAAATACGCATCATAATCGCCCAGATAGGTCGTCACTTCGCCACCGGGCGTGACTTCCAAGATCTTGGTCGCAACTGCATTGATGAAGTAGCGGTCGTGGCTGACGATCACCACAGTGCCTTGAAATTCCACCAAAGCATCTTCCAGCACTTCGCGGCTGGTGAGGTCCAGGTGGTTGGTCGGTTCATCGAGCAACAGCACATTGGGCGCCCTGAGCACCATGCGCGCCAAGGCCACCCGCGCCTTTTCACCGCCCGAAAGGACGGCGATCTTCTTTTCTACCGACTGCCCAGAAAACCCAAGACATCCAAGGATTTTGCGCACAACCGGCACCGTTTCATCGCCCGCCGCCCGCCGCGCTTCCTGGTAAACGGTACTCGTGGCATCGAGCACGTCGAGCTGATGTTGCGCGTAATAGTCGAGGCGCACGCCGCTGCCCAGCCGCACCTGGCCCCCTTGAATATCCGTAATCCCTGCAAGCACTTTGAGCAGTGTCGACTTGCCGGCGCCATTGACACCGACCAGGGCCACCTTGTCGCCCCGCCATACCGTCAGGTCTAAACTGGGGTAAATCAGCTTATCTCCCCAGCTCTTACGCACACCGACCGCGCAAATCACTTCCTTGCCGGTGCGCGCCGGTTCAGGCAAGCGCAGTTGCAAGGTCTGCTGACCACTATCGACTTCAACATGCTCGAGTTTCGCCAGCATTTTCAAGCGAGACTGCGCCTGTTTGGCCTTGGACGCCTTGGCGCGAAATCGCTCGACAAAGCTCTGCAAGTGCGCGCGCTGCCGGTCAATTCGGTCCTTCTTGGCTTCAAGTTGCTCCAGGCGCGCTGCTCTGCCCTCGACAAAGGCATCGTAACCACCCGGATATTCGTGAATTCCCTGTCGCGTCAGCTCCACGGTGTGGGTCGGCACACGGTTGAGAAAGTACCGGTCGTGGCTCACAGCGATGACGGCGCCTTCATAGGCCAGCAGGAAGTCCTCGAACCAACTGAGGGATTCAAAGTCCAAGTGATTGGTCGGTTCGTCCAGCAACAAGACGTCGGGCCTAGCCACCAGCAGCCGGGCCAACGCCGCCCGCATACGCCATCCGCCGGAGAGATCGTCTGCAGGCCCAGCCATCGCCTTGTGATCAAAGCCCAATCCGCCCAGGGCCGCCTTGGCTGCGACCTCCAGACCATCGCCACCCAGTCGTTCGTAACTGCTCTGCGCCCGTTCCAGGGCACGTAACGCTGCGTCACTGCTGGCAAAATCGTGATCGCTGGCCATCTTCTGATGCAGTTCATCCAGGGTATCGCGGGCTTGCAGCCAACCGGGCATGCCCGTCAGGACCACGTGCAGCACGGATCCATCGCCCAAGCTATCGACTTCCTGAGGCAAATAGCCGATGCGCACCGTCTTGGGCCGCAGCACGGATCCTTGGTCGGGGGGCAATTCTCCAGAAAGAATGCGCAGTAAGGTCGTCTTGCCCGCGCCGTTGGGCCCCACTAGACCATAGCGACGCCGCGGTTGCAGTTGCCAGTGCAACCCTTCAAAAAGGACTTGAGGACCAAACTGTTTGGCGATGCCTTGTGCAGAAATCATGGCTAACGACCCCAAGAGAAGATTCGCACCGGGCCTGCGCATGGGCATGGGCATGGCTTGCGTAACGTGCGTTTCTTGCTCGGGACTCCCAAGTCTATGGCTGAGACGGATCAGGCCGAACGGGCGGCGATGGGCGGCCGGCAAGGGCCTGACAACGGGGCAATCGCGTCAGTGCGACGACCGCTTTCGATAGATTTACGTTTGATGCTAAGGCTTTCCCTAGGGCTTGGCGTGTACCGTCGACGTTCCGCAAACCCCCGGGGTGCCCTTGGGCGCACGCACGCACAACTGGCTGGCTGGCGTCGCGGTCTGGATCGCCGTAAAGTCTTTGCAATTACTAGCAGTATCCAGTCCGGCGCCAAAGTAATAGGCAGCTTGCAACGGGTCTTGCAACTGGGCCTGCGTCGCATTGGCGTCCGACTTGCGCCGCGTAGCGCCTGTAATTCCAACGCCTTTGCCCGGAGGCAACGAAGCGCCACTGGGCTCTTGGGCCATGGTGTCACAGCCTCCCTCGGACTGAATCGGATTGACCGTCCCGTAGGCGACCTTGTCCGCAGTTGGTGAATTGTTTGCGTAATTGCCGTTGAGCCGTTGCAAAGCTATGGCGCCCGTCGTGGCATCCATCAGCCAGTTGCCAATGTTCAGGCTACCGACAAAGTCCGGCTTGGGCAGGTTCTTATCGTACTTGTACGAGGCAACGAGATAATAACTATACGGTTCCACATAGCCCGCCAGCATGTGATTGGGCACGCCGAACTTGGGCGGTGGGCACCAGCCGGTATTTGGGTCGGGCGGCGGGCTGACGTCGGACGAGGTCGGCGCGCACGCTTTGTCCGTCAAGTACACGTAAGTACTACCATTAAAGTAACGAAGTGCCATACCCGCCAGCGAAATGGCGGACGGGGTGGGATTGTACAAGACGATGTACTCGTTGTCCGCCGCCGCCAAGGCCTTGCCCGTTTGATCCGTACTTGCGGGGCCTTCCGTGGCAAACTCAGCGATTTCCAAGTAAAGGTCGCAGGCGCCTGTCTTGATGTTGCAGCCCTGACCCGGCAAGCACTGGCCGCCGCAAACGGTATCGACGCATTTTTCGGCACCGGCTGTGAAATTGCACAAGAATCCGGCGGGACAGGTGCCCTTGCAGGCCGGTTCGTATTGGCCCGACGCAGACGATTGGGGACCGTGGCCGTTGTTGATGACCCAATCTGCATCGTCGATGTCGGTATCGAACTTGTTGCCGGCGTAGTGTTCGCTGCCGCCTTCGCCCAAGGTGACCAGCGTCGAACTGACCGACGCCTTTCGCTCCAAGCCAACACCCAAAATCGGGATTCCGGGCGCAGGCTTACTAGAACTCGCTGTGCCCGATCCGCCCCAGCCCAGCAGGTCGATCTCCGCGTCGGTGCGGGGATCCCACAGGCGCGCTGATCCTTGGGCCGGCTTGATCGGCAGATCGACAACGACATAGTCTAACATGCCGTTTTGTTGAGCAAACACTTGGGAACCGATGGTCACGTAGCGCCCCGGTGATAGGCTCATGCCCGCCGGAAACTGCAGAACGTTCACCCAGGGATCGGCGGGCGCCGTGCTTCCTTCCGTCTTGATTTGAAGGATATAGCCGGTCAGGTCTGTGGGAAGGACGTTGGCACCAAACAGCTCGATGAACTGGCCGTAATCCTCGCCTGGGAAGACTTCGCTCAGCACGCAGGCCTTGTAGGGCACGCAATCGCCCAATCCGTCACAAGATTTGTCGGCGCCGCAACCAATGGCGCAAAACCCGTCATTGATGCAAGTCTCGTTGCCGGCTGTGTAATTGCAGATCTTGCCCAGCTGGCAGGTGCCGCTGCACGCCGGCTCGTAGCCCTTCTTGGCATTTTGCGGTTCAGGCGCTAAGCGAATCACAAAATCCTGCGTGTTGTCATCGGTGTCATAGCCATTGCCAGCCAGCCACTCCTGACCGTGCATGTAGAGCGTGTTCTGAGTCGAGGTGACAGATGCTTTGCGTTCCAAAGAGTTCGCCGTCGTGCCCGGCGCTAGCCACCAAGGCGTGAGCGTATTGACCGGTGAAGGCGCGGCATCGGTCCCCTGGTTGCAGGTCTTGAGCGCGGCCGACCAGCAGACAAAGTCGTGCGCGAGCAGGTGCGCCGTGTCAAAGATCCGCAATTGCCAATCCGTACGCGGTGCTTTGCTATCCGCAGCCAAGTTCATGGTCACCGCTGCCACGTCGTACAGCTGCCCGCCCGGCGCCGTGCCGGTATTGCCGACCAAGAGGTAGCCATGGGCTCCAATCTTTAGGCCTTTTGGCATTTTCGCCAGGGTCAGCCAGGCGCTGACGTCACTGCTTTCGACCGCGCGAGCCTGCAAGCTGTAATCACCAAGATCGACGCTCAGTTCCGTGGGATTGTAGATTTCCACGAAATCATCGGCCGGATCGGTGAGGATGCCGGTATAAATCTCACTAATCATCAGGTGTTGTCCCGGCGGGAACACGCACTTGGGGATGGCTTCATCGGAACATTGGGCAAAGCCGCCGCAGGGATCATTAGCGACGACTTTGGTGTAGGTGCAGCCATTGGCAGTGCCGTCTGGATTGACGTTTTGCGAAGCCGGATCGCAGACTTCGCTGGTACACGTATTTTGATCATCGCAGTTGACGGCCACGCCCAGGCATTTGCCGGCACCGCAAGTGTCCTTGGCTGTGCAGATATTGAAGTCGTCGCACGCGTCGACGTTGTTGAGGTGATTACAGCCAACGACCTGTCCTGCAGGCGGATTGGCCGATACGCAGAGGTCGGTGGTGCACGGGTTGCTGTCGTCGCAGTCCACGGGCGTGGCATCGAGGGGCAGTTTGCAGGTCCCGCCGGCGCAAGTTTCGCCTTGCGTACAAGGGTTTCCGTCATTGCACGGATTGCTGTTGGGCGGGTAGATGCACCCCAAGTACTTGCCAACCTTGACGGAATCCGGCGAGGTCGGCGAGCAAGCGGCGCTCTGGCAGGCGCTGCCTTGGTCGCAGTTCTTTGGCGTGCCCCCCACGCAAGTATGTGCTTCGCCACAGTGATCTTGCACTACGGTGCCGTCATTGATGAAGGGATTGCCGGTGCACGCGTCGCCGTCGTCGCAGGAAGTGCCCACGGCCAGAGGGACGTGTTGACAGCCAACCTTGGGAGAACACGCCAGTTCTGTGGTGCAGCTGTTCTTGTCGTCGCAATTGACGGTTGGGCCCACGCACGCGCCACTGCTGCACGCGTCCGGGCCGGTGCACAGGTTGCCGTCACTGCATGCGGAACCGTCCGTCGCCGGATTGTGCAAACATCCCAAGACCTTGTCGCAGCTATCGATGGAGCAGGCATTGCCGTCATCGCAGTCGTTGAGCGCGCCGATGCAGAATCCAGAATCGCAATGATCTCCCACGGTACACAGGTTGTCATCGCTGCAAGACGGTCCCGCGAGTTTGAACTGATCGCAGTTGCCCGTCATGGGGTTGCAGACGCCAAGGACGCAGGGATTTACGCTGCTGCAGTCTTTGACATCTACTTGTAATTGCAAGCATTGCGACGTTCCGTTGCTGTCCTTGACGCAGGTCGATTTGACCAGGCACTTGTCGACCTTGCCCAGGCCGGCGCAGTCCGTGTCTGAGTTGCACTGACAGGCGTTGGCCCCGGGCTGGCAGGTACCACTCTGGCAATGGTCCGGCGATTCCTTTGTGCCGGTGCAGACTTGTCCATCATCACAGGGCTGCGCGTTGAGCGAATGGACGCAGCCCAAGTACTGGTCACAGCTGTCGGTCGTGCACGGGTCGCCGTCGTCGCAAACGAGTTCCGTGACGCCATTGCTGCCGCCGTCGTACGTGGCGCATTTGCCCGTGTTATCGCAATGATCACCGACGGTGCAGACGCTGCCATCTGAGCAAGGCGTGCTCGCATCCTTGGCCACGGGCTTGCATTGACCGCTGCTGGGGTCGCAGACGTTGTCGGCGCAAGCGACGGCAGAAGGCGGGCATTTGACTGCCGATCCAGCCTGCAGCGTGCACATCTTCCCCGAGCAAATGTGCTTGCCCTGGCAGAGGTTACCCACGTCCAAACTGGCGCAATCGGCATCGACCGTGCAGGTACAGACCGCCACGCCGTTGAGGGTGCCCGAACCACTGCAGACGCCCTTGCTGCAGGCATCGCCGACGGTGCACTTGTCGCCGTCGTCGCAGAGCACCGCGTTGGGCAAGTTCTTGCAACCGTAGTTTTTATCACAGGAATCGTCGGTACATGGGTTCTTGTCGTCGCAGTTGGTCGGCTTGCCGCTGCAGCCGCCGTCCTGGCAAATATCGCCTGAGGTGCACGCCGACTTGTCATTGCACGCCGAGCCCTTTACCGTGAACTTTGCAGAACATTTGGCAACACCGTTGATGTTGAGGCACTTGGCCACGTAGCACTGCGGGTCGGCGGTGACGCCCGGAGGCACTGTGACCGCGGCCGTGCTGCAATCGTAGGGCGCCCCGTTGACGCAATAGCCGGCATTTTTGTCGCAGGAAATCGAACCGTTACAAGGATTTCCGTCGTCGTACGGAATGCAATCGGCGTCCTGAGCGCAGGCACACTTCTTGGCGACTTTGCTGTTGTCGCACTTGCCACCGGCGCACGTTTCGCCAGCGGTGCAGCTATCGCCATCGTCGCACGGCAATCCTTCCATGGGCTTAGCGTCATGCTTGCAGCCATTGACCGGGTCACACGTGTCGGTCGTGCAAGATTGGCCATCGCTGCAATTGAGCGGATTTCCGACGCATTTGCCCGCCGTGACCGCGCCGCTCTGATCGTGGACGCAATGATCGCCCGTTGTGCAGTTGTTGGCGTCGTTGCAGGAGGCCCCTTCGGGCGAAGCCAGCGCCACACATTGGGTTTTTCCGGCAATGAAGACGCATTGCCAGCCAAAATAGCAGACGGGAATCGGCTGGCTGCAATCGGCATCGACCGTACACACGACGTTGGAGACGGGGCCCGTGTCGGGGCCACTATCGGGGCCGGTGTCCACTGCGACATCTACTGAATCTTGTTCGATTTCTCCGTCATCAATATCAGCAACCGCGGTATCGTCGGCGTCATCGGTGGCTGCATCATCGACCTCGGCCAGATCTTCATCTGTGGCCGAATCCTGATCGGTGACGTCCTGCGAGTCATCAACTTCCTGAATATCCACAGCCACTTCTGCGTCCACTGAATCTTTGGCGTCGACCGAGTCATGGGCATCCGCATCCACGGCCCCATCGCTGTCCGTGGCGTCGGCATCGGTGGCATCTTCATCGGTCAGTTGGTCGGTGTTGTCGTCAACTGCGACCACACCCCCCTTCTTTTTCGGCGTGCAGGCTCCTACGATCAAAACTGCCAAAACTACGCTGAACCACGGGGCAATCGCCCAGGCGCGCAGGGAAGGAAAGAAACAGGTTGAGCCAAACACCGGGCGCATGAAAACTCCGCTAGCGCAGACCGCACAGCCTCCAAGGTACCGTTCACAGGGGCAAGATCGCAAGGGGCGCGCGCAGTCCCTGCCTGCGACCTCAGCCGTCCCGCAGGCCTGATTCTCCATGCAAGTCCATGCGCAAGCGCCTCAGCCTGCCCGAGCTTTGGCGCGAACTTGGCCCCGGCTTGGCGCAGCGACGACCCAAGGACGGCTGGACACCGGTTCGACCATCGGCGATCCTGACGGGGCGCTGACCCGGCCGGCGCGGGGGCCCGCGACCATGAGTTTTTCGGCAATCCGCAGAGATCTCCAGAGTTCCGATCCGGAACGGCTGGCTCAAGGCCTGCGCCGCCTCACCAAACAGCTGGCCCCTGATGCGATCAGCGATCAGCGGCCGACCGACTGGCAGCAGCGCAAAGCGGCCCTGGCCGACATGGAGCCAAGCCTACTGAAACTCGCTGAAAGTGAAGATGAAGTTGTTCGGGAGCTCGCGACCGATGCCCTGGGCGCCTGGCACGGCGATGCGGCGTTCCTCAGGGTGTTGGCCCTGACGGAGGACCCCATCGAGCGGGTCCGCGCCTCCGCCATCGGTGCCCTGGAAGGCTGGCCAGACAGTGCCCAAGCCCTTGAAAAAGTGATCGATGCCGTGGATGCGCCGCAGTGGACGGTCCGCATGCGGGGTGCACGCGCCTTGTGGCCTTTTGCCGGTGCGGACGTCGACAAGACGCTGTTCGGAGCCCTGGTCGATCCCGATAGCTACGTGCGCATGAATGCGGCCGATAGTCTGCGCAAGCGCAATTCCCCTGATATTCTAGCGCATTTGCGTTCCCTGCACGACTATACTGCCCCCCACATGCTCGACGCCGCCCTGGACCTCTTGGGCCAAATCGGCACCCGCGAAGACATCGTTTGGCTTGAGAAAGCGGGATCTTGGCTGAATTTGTCCCAGCCTGCCTTTGTCCGCGCCTGGTCCCGCGATGCCGCCAAGAAGATTCGCAAACGATTAAACAAGGTTCCGTAGCACAGTGCTGCACTGGGTGATGCAAAGCCCTAGCCGCGAATTGCCCAAGAGATCCGCCGAGGAAGGTGCATGAAATAGGCGCAGCTCGTGCCGTGTTCGACCGCTAGGCCGCTACCCAAGCAGGCGGGCAATGTTTCCGACAAGTCAAGCCAGAATCTGAGGTTATCGATGCAAGTACTGCAGTGGATGATCGCCCACGTCCAAGGCCTGAGCCTCGGAACCATCTGGGGGGCTGGACTAGGGGTACTGCTTTTGTGCGGTTTCGGCCTGCCGATCCCCGAAGATATTACTCTGATTCTGTGCGGTTATATGACATTCAAGAAGGTCGGGCTGGCCTGGGACCAGGCGGCTCTGGCCACGCTGATTGGGCTAACGGGCGTGTTGGTCGGCGACGGCATCATGTTCACGCTGGGGCGTCGCCAAGGTCAGCGCCTGCTCGGCGTGTGGCCCTTTCGCCACATCCTGGGGGGAGGACGCCTAGAAAAGACCCGAGATTTCTTGGCTAATCACGGCCCCAAAGTCCTGTTCACGGCTCGTTTTACGCCTGGCCTGCGCAGCGTGGTCTTCTTCACCAGCGGCACCCTGGGCATCCCGTTGGGCGTCTTCCTGTTTTACGACGGATTGGCGGCGCTGGTGTCGGTGCCGGCCTTGGTTCTGTCCGCTTGGTATTGGGGTGATACCATCGACCTTGTTGTTGCTAAAGCGCAAAAGGGCGAGCGCGGCGTCTTGTTAGTGCTGCTGGCTATGGGGCTGCTGCTGCTCGGGCGCAAGCTCTGGCAACGGCACCGCGCCAAGCAAAAACGGGCCGAAGCTTTGCCTGAACCCGCAGCCGATTAACCGTTGCCTCAGGCGCAGTTCAAGCGTGCAGCATCAGCAGCTTTTTTCGCCAGGATAACTGGCCAAAGCTAGCGAAAGAATTTGCACAGCGCGTTCCAACTTCGGCACTTCCAAGACGTAAGCCGCGCGCACTTGGTTCAGGCCTAGACCCGGCGTGGCGTAGAAGCCGTCTGCCGGCGCCAACATGACCGTTTCCCCTTGATAACTAAAGTCTTTGAGCAGGTAGATACAGAAGGCATCGGCATCCGCCACCGGCAACTCAACCACCAAGTAGAAAGCACCGGCCGGCACCTGAGCCCGAACGCCCGGGATTTGGTTCAAACCGGCGCACAGAACATCGCGTCGGCGTTTGTAATCCGCAATGGCGGAGCGGAGTTCTTCAGCAGGCGTCTGCAGAGCCGCCATCGCCGCCAACTGATCGACCACCGGGGCCGACAGGCGCGTCTGGGCGAACTTCAAGGCGGCGGCATAGACGTCCGCGTTGCGCGTGACCAGACAGCCAATGCGGGCACCACATGCAGAATAGCGTTTAGAAACAGAGTCTACGATCAGTGCATTTTCGGCAAAGCCTGGCTGAGCCAACAGCGAAGGTGCCGTGGTGGCTGAGCCGTCGTAGACAAAGTCGCGATAGACTTCATCGGCCAGCAGGAAAACGCCGCGACTGTGGCAAATCTGGGCAATGGCTCGTAAATCTTCGGCCGACATCACAGCACCGGTTGGGTTGCCAGGGCTAGAAATCAGCACCAAGCGCGTGCGGGGACCGATGGCCGCGGCAACTTGTTCTGGGTGCAAGCGAAACCCGTCTTCCGCATGGGTGGTAATGGCCCGCGTGTGGACGCCCAGAATATGGGAATATCCTTTGTAATTGGGGTAATAGGGCTCTGCGACTAGCACTTCATCGCCAATATCGCAGGTGGCACCGATCGCAAAGGACAGGGCCTCCGAACCACCAACGGTGATTAGGATATCCTTGGCCGTCAGCGCCGGTCCACCCTCCGCTGCGCCAAGGCTATTGTAATAAGCCGCCAGCGCTTGGCGATAGGCTGGCAGCCCCTCCGAAGGTCCGTAAGCCAGGACTTTATCATCGTAATTGCGATAGGCATCAATCACGACACGCGGCGTGGCAATATCCGGCTGGCCGATGTTGAGGTGATGCACCAAGATGCCCCGGGCCTTGGCCGCGTCAGCATAGGGCGTCAGGCGACGGATCGGCGAAGCCAAAGCATCGCGACCGCGGGCAGAAGCGACAAAAACGGGGGCGGAGGAGGTCATATTGCGCATCCCTAGCGGCCACTCGAGCGGCTCTGTACAGACTGCATCAGGCCAGCGATGGCGACAAGCCTCTCCCAAGGGAAAGCGCCCGGTACGGGTTCAGCCGGCCGCATCGGCCTCGCGGATCACGCTCTGGACAAAAGCGACCAGATCCCGACGCAAATCAAAGTGTAAGGCGACCATGGCAATGGCGCGGTCTCCCCGAAATAGACTGCCCCACAGCGTCGTCGCGCTGTACAACGGCCGCAGGAGACTGGGGTGCTTGGCGCCCTGAAATCGCAACGCCTCTGCATTTTTATCTTTAAATTCAAAAGAATAACTGACGCGCCGCGGCCGAGCGATCTGTACGCGCAGCAACCCGTCTATGGGGGCCTGCTCGCTCAAGCCGTCAAAGGTACAGTCGCCCGTCATTTGCGCATCAATTTGCCGCTCTAGCCCTCGCGGCCGGTGCAGCACGATGTGGATGCGCACTTCGCATGGACGCACGTTGTCCGGCGAATCCACCAGAAAATAGCTGCCGCGCAACGTTTCGGTCCACTGCAGGCTCAAGCCAACCTCCGCTCGATGCCACGGGCTATTGCGGTCACTGTCCAGCCGGCCCACCGGCCCCGGCTGACAATTGATCGACAAAGCGCACGGCTTGCTGGATGCGCGCTTCGTCCAGCGGCCCTGTGTATAACCGATTGCCGACAAAAATCACGGGTTCGTCCCCCGGTTGCAAGCGCTTTCGCAAGGCGCAGACGGCCAGGGACACAGCGCGGGTGGCAGGCGCGTCGACCTGCTTCTGGAACACCGGAACCTGCAACTTATTCCGTTTGACTTCTGCGTAGATGGCGGTCCAATCGTTGGGGCTCTTGGCCTCGAAAAGCCAGTCCGCCACAGCCCGGCCTTTGCCCAAAGCAGCGCCGGCAACAAATGCAGCTCCGGCAGCGGAAACGCAGGGTTCCGCCATAGACGCCAGGGACGCCAGGCGCAATCGAATCGGGGCCATAGGAGCGTCAATACTGCGCCGCAACATGTACCAAACGGCCCTGGAGTGCGGGCTGGCAAAATCGAGCAGCAGTGTGACCTCAGGGCCAAGGCTTCCGAGCAGGGGCAAATCGGCAATTTCGTGAATATCTTCAGGAGATTGCAAATCCAGCTCGGCATCGCTCTTGTACAGTCCAGGGGCAATCAACTGCGCATACGGCGTCCGTTTGGCGGTGAGCGCCTCAGCCCCCAGGGAGACCTGCCACCCTGGGTCGGTCACACGCCCCAACCATACCTTTCCATTGATAAAAATAGCCCCAGAACGGCTGTCCGTGCGCGCCATCAACTCAGCCTGCTGGTACAACGCGGTGGCCATCGCCGGCGCCTCGGCCGCCCGATGCAGCGCCTGCGGATCGAGGCCAGCTGCCGCGATCGCGGCGTCGAGGTCTGCCAACGTCAGCGGCTGAGCACGCGCTGCGTCGCGCACGATCTGCCCTGCTTTTTGAGGACTTGCCTGCGTCAATGCCAGCATCAAGGTCGCCACCGCGTGCCCTTGGGCCTGCCGATCGAGCGCCCCTCGCTGGTCAAATCGGGGGCAAGGCTTGATGACTAGGCGCACACTAGGATCAGCGGTTTGCATCGCAAAATCGCGCAATTGCCCCATCTGCCAAGCCTGGCTTGGGTCGAGGAACAGCACCACAGTGACCGGGGCCTCGGGCGCGCCGACCTGCAGGTCCAGGGGGCGAATGGCGACTCGGTACAAAGGCCCAAGCTCACCTGGCGCCCGAACCGGCAACGGCTGCAGAGGCAGGGCCCGGCCACGGGCAAGCGCATCAAAGGCGTCAACAAACTCCGGGGCATTACGGAGGATTCCCTGCCGCTCGAGGTCCTCTGCGCCGCCCTGTTTGCTGAGCTCGCGCTGCGCCGTCTGCCAGGCGACCTGCAACGCACGGGCCACCGCTGGCTCCGGTGGTACGCCGCCAATCCCGCGGCCATTGACTAGGGCGCTCGGCGTGGCCGAAATCCCAAACGCCAAGCCCGATTGCAACTCACGGTCTAGCCAACTGCGAGCGTCTGCCCCTTCGACCGCGCGCGCCACCGCGTCGGCATCCAGCCCTGCTGCCACAACCGCCCGCGCGACCGCAGCGCGATCCGGCACGGGCTCACGCAACAGCGCGTCAATAAAAGCGAACTCTTTGCCCTGCTGCCGAGCGGCCAGCGCCACGAGTGCGGCATGGCGGGCGTGGCTATGCCGACTTAGAGGCAGATGCTGCACCAATAATTGCGTTTGGCTTTGCCTACTTACGGCGTCACGCCAGATTGGCCATGCTTGGCGGCTGAAGGCACATTCCAGGTCGATGAACAAGCGAACGGTCACCCAATTCTTTGAATTACTAGACGTTTTGGCCCCAACGCCCGCTCCATCTGCCGTCTGGGCAGCGAGCAATGGCGACCTAAGGCAGCCCAAGAGCAGCAGCGCCCCAAGAATACCGGCCTGTGCAAAGCGGCGGCCAAGCCTCACGTGGCTGAAGGCAAGAGCGATAAGCATCTGTTTGTAAAGCGAAAAATGACGTTGATGACCGGTGTTGACCGGCCCAGTCGGGCCCGCAGAGGTCGCACAGATCCGCATATGCATGGGGCTCGCCATCGATTGCGGGCACGCGCTGGCGCACCCCGGCGTTGTGAGATCACGAAATCAGGATGGCAAATCAGCGCGTGCCGAGCAAACGCCGCACGGCTGCTCGGAAAGTTGTCGCCGAAAAGCCCGTCTGCGGCACAAACGCGTGGCCATTGATGAACACGCTCGGGGTGCCTTTGACGGCTGCCTCTTCGCCCAACTTGCGCTGTTTATCCACTGCCTGCGCCCACTTATGATCCTTGAGTGCGGCGTCAAGCGCCTTGACGTCCAAGCCCGCCTTCTTGGCCGCGGCGTGCAGCTTGGCATCGTCCAAATTGGCGTTGTCGGCCATCACCGCTGCGTGAAACTGCCAGAATTTCCCTTGCTTGAGCGCTTCTTGCCCAGCTTCGGCGAAGTTCTGCGCTTGGGGATGGATGTCGCGCAGCGGGAAATCGAGCCAAGCAACGCGAACGCGCCCCTCAAATTCCTTTTCGATCTCTTGGACATGAGGGTCGAGGCGAGCGCTAAACGGACATTGAAAATCCTCAAAGGCGACGATTTCGATGACCGCACCCGCTGGCCCGCGGACCGCTGCCGAACTGAGGTCGAACTTGCGCTCCTCGGTGGCCAAAGAATCCAGCAACTTGCCTTTACTAACAATGGCTTCATAGACGCCATCAGCCGCGGTACCGGCCTTGATCAACGCCTGGGCATGCTTGAGCTCGTCGTCGATAAGCGCCGAAATCACAGATTCCTCTTTGGCACCAACAAGTTTGCGACCATTGACAAAGAGGTTTGGGGTCCCGCGCATGCCGAGCGCGGCGCCTTGTTCGACATCAGCGTCGATCCGGTCCCGACCCGCGTGCGCCGCCATCGCGGTGTCATGCGCGTCCAGCTTGAGCCCAATGGCTTTGGCCGCCGTGCGCAGGCCATCGGTGTCCAGCTTGTCCTGATGGGCGAGCAGATAGTCGTGCATTTCCCAGAATTTACCCTGCTGCCGGCTCGACTCCAGCGCCTCAGCCGCCGCCGCCGCGTGGCTGTGCAGGGGCAGCGGGTTATGCTTGAAGACCATGCGCAGGTTGTCGCCGTATTTCTGGCGTAATTTCAGCAGTGTCGGCTCGAGCTTGGCGCAGAAGGGGCATTCCATGTCCGCAAAGACAACGACCGTCACGGGTGCTTTGGCCGAGCCCTGGGCCGGGTCATCGGCACGCAGCGCAACCCGCCAAACGGTCTTGGTATCCGCTGATTCCTGCCCTACTTGAACGGGTTCTCCCACCTGCACCGCGCCACCGGCAGCGCCAGCCGCCTGGATTTGCGCCGAGGCCACACCCGAACTGCGCGGAATCGGCACTGGAATCGCCACGGGTGGCGGATTTTCACCTTTAATTACATAGCGTTCATAGTCCGCCACTAGCTTGGAGTTGCGCGCCTTGGCCAGGGCCAGGACCAAACCTTCGCGTTGGGCACCTGCGGCTAAGATCCCGTCGGCACGGCCGATTTCATCCTTGATGCGCTTTTCCCAAATGGCCGGCTCTTGCTTGCCCATCATCAGTTCGCCGTTCACCACATAGGAAGGCGTGCCACTGATGCCAAGAACCTTCGCCAACCCTGCGTCGCGCTTGACGATTTGCTCAGTCTCAGGCGAATCAAGATCAGCGGCCAACCGCTTGGCGTCCAGACCGGCGGTCACGGCCCAGGCAATAATGGCATCCTTGGTCGGCACGGTATCTGCCATAAACTTGCTGTAATACTTATCAAATGCGTTCTGTTTCGCCGCCGCCACAGCGCCCTTGGCCGCGGTCACGGAGTTGGGATGGACGTCCAGCGGCAGGTTGAAATAGCGCAAGCGCACGTCGTCCTTGTGCTTGGTGACCACATCGAGCAAAGGCTGCGCGGTAGAACGGGAAAATGGGCATTCGTAGTCGACAAACGCCAGGATATCCACCTTGGGCGACGCACTGCCAACGGCCGGTGCCTCGAGCTTTCCGGAGGCCGTAGCGCCTTGGGTCGTCGGGAACTTGTTGCATGCAGCTAGGGCCAGCGCAAGGGCTGCAACGAGCGACAACCCCTTGAAAATAAATGGAACGCGGAGTTTGATGGTCATGCAAGCCTCGGTCTGCAACAGGCCAGATTCGGGATGGCGGGCCCCAGCGAACGGAGCGCGCCCATCGGACAGCATTGGGCGAGGTAGGGTAGGGACAAGCCGCCGCTGGGTCAAGACAATCTCGCCGGCAAATGCAGCCTGGCTAAGAATCGAACCCTCGGTGGGCCATCGTAACCAGGCGACCGAGCCCTGCCGCGCCACCGCCTCACATAACCTTAATTTCAATGGGTTTTCATCGCAGACCAGGGGAACCGGCACGTGGACTCTCGCTAGCGCGGTGAGCCTGGGGGCCTCTTGCGCAATTGCCTCCACGTTTCAAGGCGTTGACCAATCTTGGCCTCTGCGCCGTTGGCTGTGGGTTGGTAGAACTGCACATCCGTCAATTCCTTGGGTAAATACGCCTCCGCCACCCAGCCGCCTTGGGCGTGAGGATCCTGATATTGAGCCCCCCATCCTAGGTCTTTGGCTAATGAAGTTGTGGGGTTTCTCAAATGAATCGGGACGGCCAAGCTTCCTGTTGCTTCTACAGCCTGACTGGCCGCGGCCAGCCCAAGGTAGCTCGCCTTGGACTTGGGGGCGCAGGCCAAGTAGGTCGTCGCTTGGGCCATGGCGATGCGCGACTCAGGAAGCCCCACCATTTCATGGGTTTGCGCGGCGGCAACAGCCAGGGAAAGTGCAGTTGGGTCGGCATTGCTGACATCCTCGCAAGCGAAGATCACCAAGCGACGACAGATGAAGCGCGGGTCCTCCCCGGCTTGCAGCATCCGCGCCAGCCAGTACAGCGCTGCATCAGGGTCCGAGCCCCGCATCGACTTGATGAACGCCGAAATGACCTGATGGTGCTGGTCACCGTCCTTGTCATAGCGCGGCCCCTGACGCAAAGGCGCGCGTAGCAAGAGGTCTAGGTCGACCAGCGCGGTCTCCGTTGGGTCCTTGGCCGCCGCTGCCAGGGCCGATTCGGCCGCTGCTTCCAGCCAACTGAGGGCCCGCCGGGCATCGCCGTCGGCACTGCGGCACAGGTGATCGCGCGCAGAATCGCTGAGTTGCAGGCCTGTTCCCCCGTAGCCTCGCGGATCCCCGAGCGCGCGATCGATCAGCAAGCCAAGGTCGGCCGTGCCCAGGGGAGACAGTTCGACGACCGCACAGCGGCTCAATAGCGCAGAGGTCAAGGCAAAACCGGGATTTTCTGTGGTCGCACCGAGCAAGGATACAGTCCCGGCCTCGACATGGGGCAGCAAGGCGTCTTGTTGGGCCCTGCCCCAGCGATGAATTTCGTCGACGAAAAGCACTGTACGTTCGCCATTTTGCAGTCGCTGCCCAGCCTTGGCCACCAGTTCGCGCAACTGGGCAACGCCATCGAGCACCGCAGACATAGCCGAAAAATGGGCGTTTGCGTGCCGACTCACGAGCCGGGCCAGCGTGGTCTTGCCGGTGCCTGGGGGCCCCCAGAGGACAAGCGACGGCAGGCGATCAGCCTCCAGCACAGACCTCACAAATCCGTTAGGGCCCAGCCACTTATCTTGCCCTACGACCTCCTCCAGAGTCCGGGGCCGCATGCGCTCAGCCAGGGGCGCTAGGGCCAGGGCAACCGCCGACCGGTCTCGAGGGGCAGCAGCGCCACGTTCAGGGGCAAAAAGGTCCGGGGAACCCATGGATACGATCTCCTGCTGAACAACCGGTTGCGCCATTGTCGTCCTAGGACTACCGCGATGACGCCGCGCCGGGCCCAGGCGCACGGTAGCCAATTGCACCGGCAAGGACAATGCGAAC
>CAIMEY010000083.1 GCA_903840165.1 uncultured Myxococcales bacterium
AACGTCCGTGTCGAATCTGTCGTCGTTGGTTCCTGCCGGACGCGCGCGCAGTTGAGCGTCAGCAGGTTTGCGCGAAAGATGCCTGCCAGCGCGAGCGGCATCGGCGCAATTGCGCGGCGTACGATGCGCGCGAACGCGAAACGGTGGCCTGCGAACGACTGGTCGCTCGGCTTCGACGGCCAGCGGTGGTCGCCGTCGAACCGGTTCCTCGTTCAGCTACGACCAAATACTTTGAAACTACAAAGAAAGCATCAAGTCGCGCGCCGCCGCCGGACCACTGGCCGACGGCGATTTGTTGGCTGGCGGTCGCAGACTCAGTCGGCTTGAAAGCCGCTGTAGTTATGGGCGAATTCTCAAAACAACTCCGCCTTCGCGCTTCAGACTCAGTCGCCTTGTAACACCATGAAATTATAAGCAGATCTCCAAAACTAATCGAGCGACGCCTTTCAGACTCAGTCCGCCTCCAATACCATGAGATTACAGGCAGATCTCCAAGACTAATCGGTTTGCCCGCTTCAGACGCTATTTCAGGGGGCTTGTGAAAAGCGTAGATTTCAGGTGCCGGCGAATAGCATGCGTAAATTTGTTCAAGAAATCAGTGAGTTTGTGGCGAGGAGTAGATTTGGAACTGGAACTGGCACAACTTGATTGCAAATACGCAGATTTGCGGGTGATGGGCAAACACGGACTGGGCCAATTGGTGGCGTCGCTGACGGAAATCGGCCAGCAAAATCCGGTGCTTGTGGTGACTTCTACCGTCGATGGTCGACCGGTGCTGATTGACGGCTATCGGCGGGTGGCGGCGCTGGAAAAGCTGTCGCGGGACACCGTGCATGCGCTGCAACTGGGCGTGGATGAAGCGGAAGCGCTGGTTATGCGCCAGCATGCATCGACCGAACAGCGGCGCAGCGCGCTGGAGGATGGCTGGCTTTTGCGCGAACTGCAGGAAAGTCATGGCAAAAGTCAGCAAGAATTGGCGATGCGGCTTGGCAAGTCGGTGACGTGGGTCTCGCGGCGGCTGGGTCTGGTGCGTGAACTGCCTGTTTGTGCGCAGGATTTGGTCCGTCACGGCGAAGTCCCGGCCGGAGCTGCAATGAAGTATCTGCTGCATTTGTCCCGGGACAAAAACGGCGCGTGTGACCGGCTGGGTGCGTCGCTCAAGGGTAGCCGATGGACGGTTCGGGAAATCGGCCAAATCTATGAAACTTGGCGTAAATCCACCGCGGAAGTCAGGCAGCGCATCGAAACCCAGCCGCGCAATTTCTGCAAAGCGCTGGCGGTGACGCAACCGGAAATGCCGGACGGCGATGCACAACTGCGTGATCTTCTGAAGAGTTTGGGTCGCCTGGGCGGTATGTCCCGGCGGCTGCTGGCTTTGGTCGATGCGCGGCTGGGCAGCGATGACAGCATGGAGCTGCGAAAAACACTGACAACCCATTGGAAACCGACATTTTTTGACGTAGCGGCGCTGCAAACGCGGCTACAGGGGCTGGTGACACATGATTGACGAGGAAAAACGCGCGGCGATTCTGGCGCTGCACGCGCAGGGACATGGCAAGCACAAGATTGCGAAGATGCTTGGGATTTCGAGCAATACGGTCCAGACCGTGCTTCGATCGGGGGCGGCCGCGATACCGCCGATGAAGCGGCCGACGGCGCTGGACGGGCTGACGGAGCGGGTGGTCGAACTTTTCCATCAATGCAAAGGTAACCTCGTGCGGGTACACGAGAAACTGCTGGAAGAGGTGGCCGGCGTGTCGTACACGACGCTGCGGCGGTTCTGCGCGCGCCATGGCATCGGTCAAAAGCCCAAAGTGCCTGCAGGCACTTATGATTTCGGTCCGGGGGCGGAAATGCAGCACGACACGTCGCCGCACAAGGTGGTCATTGGGGGTAAGGTGCGGAAATTGCAGTGCGCGACGCTGGTTTTGGCTCATTGTCGGATGATTTTCGGCCAGGTGTACGAGCGCTGGACGCGGCTGACCGCACGCGGCTTTCTCAGCGCAGCCATTGCGTTTTTCGGTGGTGCGGCCAAGCGCTGCGTCGTCGACAATTCCAACGTGGTGCTGCTGCACGGCGTGGGCAAAGACGCGGTGATGACTGCGGAAATGACGGCGTTTGGCGAGCGATTCGGCTTTGTTTTCATAGCGCATGCTCTCAAGAAACCGAATCGCAAGGGCAAAGTCGAACGACCCTTCCATTTTGTCGAACACAATTTCTATCCCGGTCGGACATTTACCGATCTGGCTGATTGTAATGGGCAATTTCTGGATTGGTGCGATCTGAAGAACGGCAAGCGCAAAGAGTCGCTGCAGGCGCGACCGATTGACCTTTTTGCCGAGGAGAGGCTGCATCTGCAACCGCTGCCCGCGCATCTGCCTGAAATCTTTGCGGCCGAGGTGCGCTCGGTCGATTTGGAGGGCTGGGTGCGGCTGTACACCAATCGCTACTCGGTGCCTGCCAAATTGATCGGCACCGAAGTAGAAGTGCGTGAATATCTGGACAAAGTTTGCATCTACGTCGGGCCGCGGCTGATTGCCATGCATCCACTGCTGACGTTTGGGACCAGGGACAAAAACCGGCTGCCGGAACACGAAGTGGACTGGACGCCCAAACCGCGCAAAGGCCAGCACACACCGATTGCTGAAGAAATACAATTGCGTGCGGCTGATACGGTGTTTGGCGGCTATATCGACGGACTGAAAAAACACCACGTCGGTCGCGGCGCGCAGGCGGTCAAACGGCTGCTGAAGATGTGGCAAGAACTTCCGCAGGAATCAGTACTTGCCGCGGTACGCAAGGCCCAGCCATACGGAATGTATGATTTGAAACGACTGGAGAAAATGGCGCTCAAGCATGTCGCCGGCGATTTTTTCCAATTGAAGTTCGCGCCTGACGCGGACAATGAAGAAGAAAAATGAAGAATCCTGATAACATAGACCAATTGCTGGTGAATCTGAAACTGCGACGGATACGCGAGGTACTGATGCGCGAACTGGAGCGCGCGGCGCAAGTAGGCTGTAGCCATGAGGAAACGCTGACACGGCTGCTGCAGGAGGAGTGGCTGGACCGGCAGGAGCGCAGTCAGAAATACCGGCTGGAGCAGGCCAAGCTACCGGAACATTGGGAGATTGAGACGTTTCCGTTTCAGCAGCAGCCGGGCGTCAACGCGGCGCAGATTCGGCAACTGGCGAGTCTGGATTTTGTGGCGACGGGCAGCAACATCGTGTTTATCGGCGAGCCGGGAACGGGTAAAACCGGTTTGGCGACGGGGATTCTGCTCAAGGCACTGCGCGCCGGTCGCAGGTGCGTGTTTGTCAAAGCCCAGGATTTGTTTGACGATATGTACTCCAGTCTGGCCGACCGTTCGACCAAACAGATGATCAACCGACTGGCCAAAATCGATGTTTTGCAAATCGATGAGCTGGGTTATCTGAATTTGCGACCAGAGCAGGCCAACGCGTTTTTCAAGCTGATGGATGAACGATACACGGCGCACAAAGCCACGATTATTACGACCAATGTCGAGTTTGACGACTGGGGCCGCCAACTCGGCGATGCCAAGATGGCCGAAGCCCTGCTGAGCCGCCTGCGCCACCGATGCACGACCATTCGCATCGCCGGCCCGTCGCTGCGCACGCCCGGCGCCTGAAGCCGAGCGACTAACCTAACAACATCATACAGTCACGACGCTGCGAAACGGGCGCCGCGGTGGCCCCCTGCGTTTCGGCCGGGCTCGCTGAGGCTCGCCCGGCCTGCACTCCGGGGGCCACCGCGCTTGGGCGCGACCGGCGCGCGCGGCGGTTTTGCGGGAGCGCAAATCGCCTGTCGGCTCTTGCGGGGTGGGGCAGTTTTGACGGCGATTAGGTGGGTGGTTTTGGTGGTTTTTGAAGCACAGGCCGACGCGGTCAACGGCCAGCAGCCCCGGTTGGCGCACGGCGACCCAGCAGCCGGCGATAAAGCTGGCGTATTGAACGGGGACAAAGACGAAGGTGCACCAGCGGTAGTAGCGGTCGGCTTCGAGCGGAACCTGGGCCCAGTCGGGTGGATTTTCCTCATTGTTTCCGGCAAGTAGGTCGAGCATCGGCGCAATGGCAACCACAAACAGGGGCCCCATCCACCAGCCCGCGCGGATGCCCAGGCCCAGGGCCATGGCGCCGCCCACCACGGGCAAAAGTGGCACGACTAGGCCCAGCAGCCACAGCCAACGCCTGCGGTCGCGCCAGGTGACGCTTTGGCCGTCGACGATGGTGGACAAAGGACTCATGGCGCAGCTCCAGGCAGGTCGGCGACAGGGGGCAGAGCCGGGAAAGTAGCTGAATCCTCAGGTGTTTTAGCTCGCGCCGACGCTTGCGGCAACCATGACCTATTTGCAAGGCCTTTCGCGTACTTTCTCAGGATCCTCGGTGCGCCAGACCTCTTTGTCGGCGACGTAGCAGGCGGCGCTGGTCAGTTGCCCTCCCGTGGCCCAGCGGCTGCGGGCGCCGTTCATCTGCCCGTCGCGATAGCGGGTTTCCTCGGATTTGATGCCGCTGGCGTACCAGAATTCGGCCAGGCCGTCGTGCTTGCCCTGGGAGTAGCTGACGCGTTCCTTGGCCTGCCCGTCCTCGTACCAACTTTGCGTGATGCCAAAGCGCGAGCCGTTCAAATAGCGTTCCTTTGCCTTGGGTTTGCCGGTGTCGTACCACCATTGGCACAGGCCATGGCGTTTGTCGGCGCGGTAGGTGATTTCCTCGACCTTGGTGCCCCGCTCATTCCATTTGCGCGATGGGCCATCGAGTAGGCCGGCAGAAAAGTGTTCTTCTTCGCGGAGTTTACCGTCTGGGCCCCAAGCACGGCGCAGGCCCTCCTTTTGCCCGTTGCGCCAGGTTGTTTCCGCCTTGGGGCGGCCGTCGCTGTACCAGAAGATCCAGGGGCCGACCTTTTGATGGTCGACCGTGGTGCAGTAGGCTTCTGTAGCTAAAACAATAGGTTCCGAATCGCGTGGGCAGTGAAGTTTCAGGCCGCCTCCGCTTGGCCCCACGGTTTGGGTCCAACCGCCCTTGCCCCCAAGGCTGAGAACCGCAGGCCGGGCGCGCTGTTGGCGTTCTACCCGAGGCGGCGGCGTCCGCAATTCGTCCTGCTCAGGTCGCTGGCGCGCCTGCTCACGCGCCGGTGGGGCAGGGCGATCCGCTGGACTTTGTCGCGGCAAATGTCGCGCACCTGCGCCGGAATAGCCTGAATCTACGCCATGTTGCCGCGTGCTACTACGGGGCGTCGCGCTGCCCTTGGCCTTCGGGTCGCCAGTACCGGCTGCCGGCGTCCCCGGGGCTCCTGGTGCACCAGGTCCCGTGGCCGCAGCGGGAGCGGTCGCCGCAGAGGCTTGGGACCACTTGCGCACAACGGGGGTCCACACCTCCAACCGATGATTCAGTAAGGCTGTTTTCTCCCCGGGGTCGGTCACCACCACGAACTTGTCTTCCCCCGTTTCCGCAATCACTTCCGCAGCTCTGGCGCGGATTTGCTTGCGCGCGGGTTCATCGCCGGCCGCTGCCTCGTAGTTCAGGACGAGGCGAGCCAACTCGCCAGCGCAGCGATCGAGGGTGGCGTTAGCTGCCGTAAGTGCTTGACTTGCCAGCGCTTGGCCGCAAAGCGCGACCAGCAAAACCAGCGCCAGCACAGCGCGAAAGAGCAACGTATTTCTAGGACTCAGCATCAAATCTTGGTCCGTCCCCGGCGGGCACGGCCGGTGGTGCCCCAGGGTACGGTTCTCACGCCTCTGCGGCAAGAGACCTCCCCTGGGACCCGCAGAGCAGGAGGCTAACGCGCTGTGTTGTCAGTAATTTCGCCCAATTGTACGTCAGCGCCATCGCGCGTGATGACAAAGGGGCGCTCTTCGGTGGCCAAGCGCTGTCCGTCCCAGCGGATGATTTGCACGCGCCCCATGCCAAAGCCCATGGGACCACGGCGGAAGTAGTGGGCCCACATGCTGTACGGATAGGCTGCGGGTCGAGTAACCGCAAAGCATTCAGGGCCATAGCCCTGGGTGACGTCGGCAAACAGACTGCCGCCCGATTCAAGGGAGCGGCTGGCGTAGTAGGCCTCGGCGCCTGAGCCGTCGCGGATGTGAAAATCGACGTCATTGCTATCGGTTTCCCAGGAAAGGACAAAGCGCAGGCTGGGTTCGCTGGGCAAAGGCCCGTACTTCTCTGCCAGTTGCGCCTGCTTGACCGGCTCCTTGACGGCCCAGGCCGCGGCTATCAGGCCCGCATGTTCTCTGGTGATTTGCTCAAATCCCGGGAAGGCGTAAGGCCGCAGTTGCGCGGTCTTTGCCTTGTCTAGGACGTCAAGCGCTCCGGCGAAATTCCCTTGCCGGGCCAGGGCCATGGCTAGGCTTGGGTACACCGAGGGATGGTCCGGCCGTTGCGCCAATGCTTTGCGGTAGGTGTCGATGGCTAGGCTTGCCGCAGAATCACCCAAGGATTCAAGAAGATTACCGACGTAGCGGCGGATCTCCGCGCGTCCCGGATACAGGTCGAGCAGAGAGCCAAACGCCCGCGCCGCCTGCGTCACCTGTCCCGAGGCCTGTAGCGCCCGCCCGAGGGCCACCAGCGCCAGGAGTTCGGTCGGTGCCTGTTGGTGCCAAGCCTGGGCATCGGCAAGCGCCTGTGCGGCTTGGCCTTGGCCGAGCAGCGCCACAATGGCGTCATAGTGCTCGCCAGCGACCTCGCTTGGGTCCCGATGCGGTGGCGGCGGTGGCGGTGGCGGCGGCGGCGGCGGCAGCGCAACCTGGTCGTCGGGCCGAAGCATCGTTGGCGCAGCACCAGCGCCCCCCTCAGCCGGGCGCGGTCGGGCAACAGCGTCGGCGGCACGCTTTCGTTTGCCCGCACCACCGGTTGCCGCGCCGGCATTACGCCCCACCGGCGCGTCGCCGTCCCGATTGAACAGCAAGGCCTCGTCGTCATGCAGAGTGACCTCGTCCTCCACGGCAAATAGGCGACTGCTGGCCTTGGAACCGCCAAAAGCCCCTGCAATCGTGTTTGAATTGACCCGCACTTCGCGCCGATCTTCTGCCTTCTTCTCCGCCTTCTCCACCGCCTTTGCCATGGCTGGTGCCGCAGGCATCGCCGCCGAAGCTTGGCCGAACCCCTTCACCGCGCCAGTATCCTCAGCCTGAATCGGTGCTTGAGGCCTTTGGCCACGCGGGCCTCCTGGGGCACCGAGCCCACCCAATTCCGACACCGACGGCGGGTCAAGGCGCCGTTGGCCCGCTTGGTCGCCGTGCAACGCGCCATCAGGGTCGGCTGCCTCTTGAATGACCGCCCACTGATTGCGCTTTTGCAGCACTGCCGCCCCTTGCAGTGTCACGGTCAGGATGTCAGAGAGGGCGGTCTGCTCAATGCCATACCGCGCGTATTCACTAGGACTTTCGAGCACCAGCAGCGCCGTGTAAGGCGATAGCACCCGATAGCGTGTCGACAACTGCACAATCTGCGTCCGCAGCGCCTGCGCCAGGTCGGGATTGCCCGTGCTAACCTGGCCATCTAACAAACGAATGCGCGCCGCAATCCAGGCGCGTTCCAGCAGGGGCAGGGAGGCCGGCCGGGTGGTCAGCGTCACTTCGCCCTGGGCCCCGCCGCTGAGTTGCACGACAAAGGGCTTGTCTGCCGGCAAATCGGCGTAAATCAATATTGTTTTGCCTGGTTGAAGCCCCGTCACCGTATCCGGCCAAGCCCAAGCAGCGCCGGGCACCGTCACGTGAATGGGCGCGAAGGTCGTACGCACCAGCGGCGCAAAATCCGCTTTGTCTGTACCCAGATCCAGGACAACGCCACCCCGAGGCAGCGCCGTCGCCACGGCATGGGTCACCTGGTCATCGCGCGCGGCGGCCTGGGTCAGCACATCGAGGCGGCGCACGCCAGACTCCGTTAAAGCCTTTGTTTTCTTGGCTAATTCACCAGCTTCGACTAGCCCTGCCGTCGCCATGCCGTTGCTCAGCAGCACCACGCGCACCTGCCCCTGCAAATCCCGTGCGAGAACGCCAGCTTGGTCGATTGCCGCCCCAAGATCCGAAGCGCCCAAGGCCTGTCGCGCCAACAGGATACTGCGCTCCTTCTCCCCAAAATCTTTCGGGTTTCCTGCAAAAATCTCCTGGCGCGTCTGGTCAAAGGCCAAGACCACCACCCGCTCGCAGCCGTGGGCAGCCGCAAAGCGCAGAAACTCCTGCAACAACTCAATTCGCTTGGGAAAATCCAAGGACTCGGAGGCCGAGGTATCCATCAGCACGACCAACCGCCCCAGCGGATCCTCAGCGGCGGTACTCTGAACCTGCACCCGCGCCATCGCCACCGAACCGCTGCGCAGGCCGTCAAAATGGCTCTGGAAATACCCGGGGTTAATCGTCAAGTCGGTCGTTGGCTGGTACCCCGTCTTGTCGATTTGCAGGGTGGTCACTGCGCCGACCTGCCCATCTAGGTTCGCCACAGGCGCCTGGGAATCCCCTGTAGCGCCATGGATATACGCGCGCACGTGCAAGGCGCCCAGCTGGGGCAGACCGCGCAAGGGCAGCACATAGGCCTGGGTCGGATCAGGCAACTCTTGGGAATAACTGACGATAAGTTCCTTGTCGGCCGACGCCTCGATGGGGAACACCCGGGCCTGAAACACGTTGCCGGCCTCCTGCTGCAGAATCGCTGGGTCTTGGCGGCGATGCAGGTAGTCCTCGTAGATGCGTTCTGCCTGTTTTTTCTCGACAATTTCACCTTCTTGCCACTGATTGCCGCTGCGCATCGCAAACCGGCTGATGGCAGCACCGGTGGGCAGCGTAATCTGGAAACGCCCTTCCCGTTGGCGGGGTTGCGGATTGTGGAAGGTCAGGCGCAGCTCGGTCAGGGCCAAAGGACCATCAAGTACGGATTTAGCATCCAGAACAGCGAGTTGCAGTCCGCTGCCGTCACTTCCCGTGAGCTGCATCGGCGCTTCGCCTTCGCAGGCGGCCACGGCAACAGACGGTGTAGGCTCATTGAACAGCGCGATATTGCTAGGTTGTGTCGCGGCTTGGCCCTGCACCGCCACCGGGCGTCCGGGCGTCACCGGCTCGTCGTCGCCTTCGATCTGGCGCCGGCATGAGAGGCCCAGGGTCAAGAGGGCGCTGAGCAAGAGCGCTCGGGCCAGCAGGGGCCGCAGGCGTGGAGCCCTTGAGCTTAACCGTATGATTTTACGTGAGACATCGGCGGCGAGCTGGCTGTGCATCGGAAACCTCATGGCAAAGGATTTGCCCCACAGTATCCGACGCAGGAGCCTTCGTTGCGATCTAACGAACGCTTGCAACATTTCGCGCCCGAGTTTGACCGTGCCGCTTCGCTCCTCCTGGCCTAATAGCGCAAAATTGTTGGAAAAGTAGGGCCATGTTGGCCAGAGCGGCTGGGGACCATGAACCGCAGGGCATCAGGGGCCCTTCGAGTTAAATCCCTATTTCTATTTAGAAACACCCCAAATCACCACTGCGCCCATGGCCATGAACGCCACAAGCAGCACCGCGGCCGTAGCAGCGCAGCCCAGCAGCATCCAGCGGCCGACCAAGGTGGGCACCGGCTCCTCAGGTTTGCCAGGAGGAATCGGCAGTTGACTGGCATGGGGCGAGGGTGTCTCGGTGTCTGGCGTCATCTACCGTTGCTCAGCGTGGGCGTTGGGCCCCGCGCACAGGTTCCAGCATCAAGGCGCGCGGCGTCAATGCCACAGCGTAATCCGTGGAGAAACATTGATAAATCCTCCTACTGCCGGACCGCCCGCCAGCCAGCCACCTAGGCCGAGTAGGGACAATTCAATCTTTTCCTGCCACACGTAGGTCACGCCGCCCGTCAATGCCAATTCCTTTGTATGATCCTGGCCATACCAGGCGCCGGACAAGTCGCCCGTGATCTGCCAGACGCCCTCCGGGTCCAGGTCGAACTCGTAGTCGACGCCGCTAAGTGCGCCCCAAGCCTGCACATTGGCCGTGGTTGGATCGACAAAGTAGCCAATATTCAACACCAAACGCCGTTGCGTCGCCGATAGGCCAAACATCCCAAGAGCTTGCGCGCCTAAGCCATGGCTTTGCCTAGCCACCGGCAACTTCAGCCCGTACTGCACGCCGATGGTCTGCGCGGATTCACTATGACGAACGCGGTTGGTCCACAGGGGATTCTTGAGCGATAACCAGATATTATCGGGCGCATTGCTCATGCCGCCCCAGGTATTGGGCCCCTGGCTGATGCGGGCAAAGGTGCCGTCGATATTGAGCTCGGTCGACTTGGTCAGACCCAAGTCCAAGGACAAGTCGGGCATGACCTCATGGCGACCCTGACCGTCGCGCAGCAGCCCGCCGGTTGTTTCTATAAACAAAACACCAGGCTTCTGCATTTCCAGGTCTTCAGGATCAAAGACGGCGCGCCTGGTTCGCGCATCGACCGGTAGGGCCGCAAAAAGGACCAGCAAAGCGCCGAGAACCTGCAAGCTTTTCAACCAATTGCGATCCATGCTTCCTTGACCGTCGGGAATTCGCAACACCGACCTAACTCCCTGATTGTTGGCGTAAAATGTAACGCTGAATCTTACCTGTTGCCGTCTTGGGCAGTTCGGCGACGATGGTGACCCAGCGCGGGCATTTGTAAGCCGCTAGGCGCTCCTTGGTAAACATCTTGATTTCACTAGGCCAATCCCCGTCCTGCTGTTCCGGCCTCAGCGTAACGTAGGCGCGCACCTTGGTCAGTCCGTCGGTGTCCTGCTCGCCAACCACGGCACATTCAAGCACGGCCGGGTGGGCGATAATCACCCCTTCAACTTCGACCGGGGAGACCCAAATCCCGCCTACTTTCAGCATGTCATCGCTGCGGCCGCCGTGGTAATAGTAGCCGTCCTCGTCCTGGTAATAGCGGTCGCCGGTGCGAATCCACTCGCCGCGCAGGGTGGCCTTGGTCGCCTCGTGCTTGCGCCAGTACATCGCCATCGTCGAGTCGCCGCGGACCAGCAATTCGCCTAATTCTCCGCGAGATGCGTCGGCTCCGGTGTCATCGACGATGCGCAGGTCATAGCCCGGAACCGCAACCCCCGTTGAGCCTGCTCGGGTCTTGCCAATGCGATTGGAGATGAAAATATGAACAATTTCAGTCGATCCAATGCCATCGAGGATCTCGAGCCCCGTCTGCTCCTGCCAACGCTGTAGCAAGGGCCCCGGCAGCGATTCGCCCGCGCTAACGCAGCGATGCACCGAGGAAAAAATCGTCCGCAAATCAACGTCTTTCTGCGCCAGGAGGTTGGCATAGGCGGTCGGCACGCCAAAGAACAAGGTCGGCTGGTGGGCCTGCACCTGGGCAAAGACGGCCTCGGGCGTCGGCCTTCCACCGTACAGAATCGCTGCTGCGCCAACGTGAAATGGCAAATACTGTGCATTACCAAGGCCATAGGCGAAGAACAGCTTGGCCACACTTAGGCACCGGTCCTCCGCCTTTACCTGCAGCACAGCTTGACCATAGGTATGGGCCGAAGCCCACATGTCGTGCTGCAAGTGTACGACACCTTTGGGTTCTCCGGTCGTACCGCTGGAATAGAGAAAGAATGCCATGTCATCGCGGTGGGTCGGCTTGTACTGCGCGAGCCTTGGGCAAGCCTGCCAAATTGCCAGTGCTTGTGCGGGATTCCATACGATAGGACTGCCCGCAGCGGCCGAGCCCAGCAGGTCCAAATCGGTCAAGCTTGGATCGGCAATCACCACGTGCGCGCCGCAATTGTCAATGATTGTAAGGTGATCAGCGGGCTTGAGCAGGGTGTTGACTGGCACCGCCACCGCGCCCATGGCGATGCTGCCCCAAAAACCGATGGATAACAGTTGGCTATCGGGCAGGATGAGGGCGACCCGGTCCCCTGCGTGCACGCCGGCATTGATCAGGCCCTGGGCGAATTGGCGAACGGCATCATCTAGTTGCGCAAAGGTCAGCGTCCCTTCATCTCCCAGCAACGCCGGTTTTTCGCCGCGCCCTTGCAAGCGGTGCCGGCCGACAAACCACTCGGCCGCATTGAAGATTTCCGGCAGTTGGTCCGCAGCGCGCATCGGAGCTCCTTTGGCGTCCTCGCTTCTCCGGTCAATATCGGCGAAAAGGACGTAATAACAATAACTATGATCGTTGGGCTACGCGGACGCCAAGACACGCCGCTGCCCGATGCTGGGCGCCGCCCGCGACCGCTGAGGACCG
>CAIMEY010000084.1 GCA_903840165.1 uncultured Myxococcales bacterium
CCGCTGGGGTCCAGGGACAAAGAGTCCCTGGCGCCGGCCGCGTAGGCCATTGCGCTCATCGACTGGAGTCAGTATCCTGCGGACTCCGTCTGTACGGTTTGCGCTGGGGCGGCACAGCTGCGGCAAAGCACTTCCATCCGCGTGCAGCAACTTGAGCGCGACGTCCTCGTCCAGTTCGGTGTCAAAAGCCCGATAGACCCGCCCCATGCCGCCAACACCGAGCTCCGGGCCGAGCACGAATCGCCCAGATATCGATTGCGGCACCTCCGGCTCAGGACACCGCGCTGGCGCATTCGGATGGTGCGTCTGGCCGTAGAGCATGGAGTAACTTCGGGTTTTGTCAGGAAACTCAGGCAATGTTTGTCCTCCGGCCTGCGCCATGGCCGTGCCAACCTAACCTTAGCCGCCTGGCGCCGTCAAAGGGTTTACGTTCAAGTTGTTGAGACACAAAGTCTTTGCCTACCGCGCCAAGAGACGAGGACGAACGCAGGTGCGCAGTGCCGAACGCTACTGGACATCCATGGGCGTCACGGTCTGGCAGACGGTACCATCGCGACAATGAACGTGAAAATGCACATTTAGCCGTGCCGCGCGGGAGCTGCGTGAATCGGCGGAAATCCCTGGGTAATTCGGGGGTTTTCCCGCCTTAGGGCCTCGCCTGTTTGACATGCTGGGCCTGCAGCGACCGCATTACCCTGCAGCGACCGCATGACCGCACGCAGGGCAGGTCTGCCGGACAAACGGGCGGGCAGCGGCCCAAATCTCTTCCTGGTTGGCCGGTGGTGGGTCAAAATTGAATAGAGACCTGATGTTGCGGCACATCAGCGCCATACCGCGAAGATTCCGCCGTAGACGGCGTAGGTGATCAGGTACAGCACGTTGTTGATCACCAGGACCGAAGGCTTGCGGCCCTCAAACTGGGTATTGAGGCTATGGCTCACCGAAAAGGCCAGCCACGCTAGCAATCCGATGGCGGTTCCGCTGAGAAAGTTGGGGGCCTTGAGGCTGGTCACCAGCACTTGAATTCCATAGGGGAACAGGAAAGTAGCCACGAGGGCTCCCCCCATCAGACGGGGCATGTCTTTCTTGTCCTGTTCGGTCATTTCCTTTTTGTTCGGGTCCATTCCTACGCCCTTTTGCCAGATCTTGAACCAGGGAGCAGCAGGAGAATAGTAGAGCCAACTGAGGAAAAAGTTGACCAGAGCGACGACGACCAAGGGAAGCCAGGAAACGCTGACAACAAGCACGGGGAACTCCTTTGCGTCAATCCTGATTCCAGAAGTCAGCAAAGTCAGCGCGTAGATACGATGCCCGACCCGCCCACCAGCGAGCGGTCTACGCGGCCGCAGCGCCAGAGGCCTCGCCGGCCTTTGAAATCCGCGGGGGTGAGAGGGAAATCGCTGCCTTCGCGGCCAAGGGTACCGACGGCGCGGCTAAGCTTGATAATACAGCGGCGTCCGGGCCAATCTGGTGCAGACGCGCGGACGCGGGGTCCGTGATTGCGGCGTAACTAGCTATTTCTAAGCAGTTTACCATGGTCCTCAATACCCCCTGCGCCGATTCTAACCGACCGGACCGTTCCTTGTACATAGCCATCGACATGGGCCGTGATTCCTGGCAGTTGGCGATAGGTGCGGATGGCGGCAAGGCCCGGTGTGCCGTCCAGGTCGTCCGTGCCGAGCTGAACTCCGGCAAATCCGATCTGCTCGCCGAAGTCGTGAAATCAAAAGCGCATTTCGACCTCCCTCAGGACGCGCAGGTCAACACCCTGTACGAGGCCCGTCGCGACGGCTTGTGGTTCGCAAGGTGGCTCCAGGACCGCGGTTTCTCCTGTATTGTCATCGACCCTGCCTGCATCCTCGTCGAACGAAACAGCACCCCAAGACCGACACCATCGAGGCCCGCGCCTTGCTCGACCTGCTCGTTCGCCTCGTTGCCAATGCTCGCGAAAATCTTTCGAGGTTCGAGAACATCATCAGTCTCCTTGGTAAGTCCAAGGCGCTTGAAATCTATTGGCATTACCTCAGTGCCCTCGTTGAGGGACAGCCGTAAATGTCACTTTTGACCGCCGCAGGCCGCGAGGAACGCCACCACCGCCTTCCCCTGCTCCCGCCGCTGCTTATCGGTCGCCTTGCCCTCCACCAACTTCCAAGCCGCCACCAACTCCGCAGCTTGCTTGGCCATTTTCTCAAACCGCGTCACCAACCGCCCCACTTGCACTGGATCCGCCACCCGCGTCAACTCAACCACCTGCGAAAACTGCAGTTTGGCCCACGTCGGCGGCGGCAGCGCTTTGACCACAATGTGCGCGACGATGCGCTGGCGCAGCACCTGCCCGGCCAAGCCAATCTCCTGCAGGTCTTGGGCGCTGGTGCTGATAAATTGATTAAATTTATGCGGTTTGGCCGGATCTTGGCTGTGATACGCAGCGACGGCGCCGTCGTAAGACTCCGTCAGCAGCAACTTGCCGACTTCCAAGCGAAAATACAGCAAATGGTTGCGCGACAGCTTGTCCAGCTGTTGCAGCGCCGCAGAAAACTCATTGGGAATCTGTAGTTCAGTCATGGCCTGCGCCTCTTTGTGGTTGATTGTTCAAAGGGGAGAAATCGAACTTTTCACTTTATAGACGTCCATAAAGTTGATTCGGTGGTCTAGCCGGTGGCTATAAAGCCCTTGCACAAAGCGATTCCGATAAACCTTCCGCGGTGTTGGGTAGGATCGAAAGTAGGCTTGAGCGTATGGCGGAAGACATTGACGGGTTGAAAATCGACGTTGGAATTCTCAAGGGAACCAAAGGAAAATAATGAATATGACACACGTTTATAATGTTTTGAAGATCCTGATCGCCGGGGTTATCCTACTTTTCGGCAATCATGCTTTGACGGCTAACGGGATTCCGGTTCAATGCGCGGCGCAAGGAAACATTGCCGCCATTGCACCGACAATGCCCTTGGCCGTGTCTTTGCCATCGGCTAGCACGGTTGCCACGGCCAGCGGATGTGGTGGTGGAGGCGGGGAGGTGGCTGGGGTGATTGCGGAAAGTGCCGGGGATGGCGAGGGTTTTGGGGTAGATGGGTGAATTTACGTCGCCCTGGCGCCCTGGAATAAAATTCCTGGGCTAAAATTCTAGATGTCCCTGCGGGACTGACTGTGCCCCGGCAAACCCCATGAACATTCACGATCCTGCCGGTTTGGGGCATCGCCATTGTTGACGCAGGCTCTTTGCCAACGCCGCGCCGTGGACGGCTCGAACCTGCGGGATCCCGTCATCACCCGACGTTGCAGGAATTGCGTTAGGACGTGCCAACGCAACCGATCTAGCTTTGCACGTTGAAGAATTGGTTTTTGGCCTCGGGCCGTTTCGTGCTGCGCGTGCCTTGCCAAGGGCTTAAGGTTTCCAGTCGGTGAAACGGCCGTCGGGGGATTTCTTGCCGAAAGCGCCCTGAAGTGGAACGGGAATCTGCCCCCAGCACCGAACCGTGCCGTCGCGAAGTAGCGCGCAGAAACCAATGACGTTAGCAGTCAACGCGACGGCGTCAACATCGGTCACGGTCATGAAGTCATTGCTGACAAAGCTCTTGTCCTTGCCCAACTGCCCGAGTTGCTGGTAGTCGTTTTCGCCCCGGCAGGTCACGACGCCAGAGTCCAGTAGGACGCAAACTACGCCAGCATTGGCGCCGATTGCAATGTGTTTCCAGCCTTTGGGTAATTCGATTGGGGCGGGGTCGTGCGTGGATGGATTTGGATAATTATCAATACTTTTGCAGGTTAGAATCGAGTTTTTGACCATGCAGGTTGTCAGGTTGTCCAACGGTAAAACCAAGTCGGTCAAGCCGAAAAGTGTCATTTGATGCACATTGAAAATGGGACTTGCGGGCTTGGGGACGCCGCCGAAACCGACGTACCAGCACCAAATCTGTCCAGCCTTGTCTAGCAAGCAGGCCCGAGAGCCTTTGAAACCGACCTGCACAGCTGGGGGCACATCGGGGACCCTAACCACGGTGCAGTCGCTTGCATCCGGGCACCAGCGGGTGAAACACCAAACGCTTGCATCGCCTTTGGCAAGGGCGCAACAGGCGCTGCCATCACACTGGAGGTCGTCTACTAGCGGCAATCCATCTACTTTCAGTAAGTTGATGTCCTCGATCACGGCGAGCGTCTCATTGGGCTGCGTTCGTGACGACTTCGGAGTCTCGTCGGTGCACAAGACATCGCCCTGGCTGGTCAGCCCGCAAATGGGACTACCCGAGTCGCCGACGGCCACGAAATCATTGCGCGCAAAGCGAAAGGTGGCGCTACCAGATGCGCAATAAATTTGACGTGTTGTTGCCACCATGCAGACCGTGCCGACTTCAGCGAACAGTGATGGTTTGCCCGCGACGGTAGTCGATTTTGGCGTGTTTGCAGCGGTGCACGTGACCAACGCGCACACTAGGCCCAAATTCGGAAGTGTAACTACGCGGCCGGTAGCGAATGTTTGGGCAGCAATACGGTGGATCAGAATCAGCAAGTCATTCGCAGACATGGAATACCCAAGGAAGATCGATGAACTTGCCTTCATTCTCAATGTTAGCTTGGAAAAGATTAGCCTTTAGTTGCTCATATTCCTCCCAGGTGCAGTTGCCGCCATTGGAAAATACGGGCTTGGGTTCGCCAGCGACCCAATTCTTGCTAATGTTTCCATCCTTATCCCACGTAACCTCCAGTGAACTCAACTGATGGTAGCACTTCAACTGACATTGCTTCCCTTCGGGACATGCCTCGCAGGGACCACATCCGTCCATTCCCGGTGGCGGTACACACTTGCATTGTTTTGTAGCCGGATCGCACGCCGTGCCTTTGTCGCAGGCGCCCCCATCTTTCGGACAAGGGCACCCGCCGCAACAGGCACCACCGCCTGATGAAAGTACGCAATCAAGGCCACCCTTGCAAGGTGACGGGTTGCCTTTGCCTTGGGGCACGCAAGACCCGCCCGGGTCATTTGGGCCCGGTCCGGTGCCGCCGCTGCCGCCGCTGCCACCGTCCCCTGTCCCGCTCACTGACATCGAAGAGCAGCTCGCCAGCAGCTGCGTGAAATCCATCGTAAACAAGTCGATAAACCCAAGAGGCACGCCGTAGGAATCGGTCACGCCAGATGCCACCTCAAGCATGGCTTGAAGGACGGCAATCACCGTGGCCGCAGCCACTTGTTCGCAAGTGCAGTTGGTTCCAGGTGCGATATCCGATGCGTGGGTGCATCGCGGTGTCGGCGGGGCTCCGCCAGGGCTCATCGGATGCGGATGCCCGATCTCCCGCAGACGCTTCTCAGCCGCTCGCGCGGCAGCAGCCACAATCGCCGGAGATTCCGCTAGTTGCTTTATCTGGGCCGCGAATTGCCCTGCCAGACCAACCGAACCTTGCCGGGAATTGACGCCTGTTGCGCGGATCGCCAATGGGCCTGAACCGCCGCTCTGAGCGCCAACAATCCCCTGTACCACCATCTGCCTAAGCTGCCGCACCTGCTCCAGATTCGGCCCGCGAAGCGTTTGCCCCACCACCTGCCCAGTCGCCTGCCAAAGTCCGCGAAACTGCTGTCCTTGCGCGAGCTTACTGCCTTCCTGCGCCAGCGCACTCGCCGCCAACGCATGCTTGGTGATGCACGAAGGACACGACCGCGTCTCATCGCCCAAGTGCCCTTCAAGCAACGTCAATTCCTGCCCAAGCAGCAGCAAGTTGTGCCGCGCGTCGTCGATCGGCCATGGATTGACGGGCGAGGTCGAGGGACCATGCGTCGCGGGCTGCGGTTGCCCTGCTTGCGGTCGAGTTGGTTGCTGCATAACTGGAACTGTTCGCTGCGGATTCTGAACCGACACGCCAACCACATCATGGCATTGCACCACGATCTGCTGCACCGGCGTCGTGCCATCCTGAGGCACCATGCCCTCGGAACGACCAGCGATTTGCCCTTGAGAATCAACCACATCCAGAAACAAGGTGTGCGCCTCGCCAAAATTCGGCGGCGGGGTCTGCACTTGCAGCTTAAAGCGACCGTGGCTATCCGCCCGGCCTTGGCCCAAATCGCGCACACCGCCCCAGCCGCGCAGCTTGGCTTGAATCACAAGCCCCGGACATGGCAGGTGATTCTCACGAGAAATCAACTGGCCGACGATCCGCGTCGTGCGTGGCTGACCCATTGGATAAGCGCTGGCGTTTTGCACGGTTGCCATGTTACGCCTCCGTCCCGACTTCGATGACCGAAATCTTGTCCTGGGCTTGGGCGATTGCCCACCAAGCATCCTGAACGATCGAACCGTGTTGGGCAAGCGTCAAGTCCAGAGGGCTGGCACCTTTGCCTAGCGAAATGCCCTCGGCCAGCGACGCAAGTGTCTTGGGCGCATAGGAAACTGCCGTGGCCGTCGCGGGGGCGGAGAGCAGCAAAGCCGTACGCCGCGGATTGGGCCCTATCACCTGCTTGGCCGTTGTGGCAACGCCCACTACCGCGAAACTGCTGAGCTTTTTCATCAGCGGCCTCCGTTGCAGGCGCACGATTTGCCATTGGCATCGGCGATCTTGACCAACTGTAGGAAACCATGGAAGCCGGTCGCGGGAGATGAGCCAGTCCACAGCACTTCCACGCTGGGCATCGCGAAACTGTCAAAAGTTCCGAGGACTCCAAACCGGTGATCGTACATGTAGCGCGAGTTCTGCCCATCGAGCCCCGTGATTCCGAGCGTGCCTGGGCGCAACGTCTGGCCGGACAGAATCAGCCGGGCAGCCAAACCAAAGTTGGGGGAACTCGCCGAATCCGGCACGTACTCCATCGCAATAATAGCGTATTTACCAGCTGGGAGTTGGTCGCTCCACTCGACCAGCGAAGGTGTCCACAGGCCGTTGGCGGGCGTCGTCGCCCCAGACCCTGGGGATTTGAACATGATCGTGTAGATCGGGCCTTGAGGGATCGGCTCAAAGCGATCTTGCAGGAAGATCAGGGCAAATGCCCCTGTAAGCGTTGATGATTCAACCGTAACCTGGACACGCAGCGATTCGCCTGCGGGAAAACGAAGAGCGCCGCCGCCGAGAAACTGCAACGCCGGGTTCGAGGTAGGCGCGATGGTGCCAGCTGCAGGCCGGATCAAAGGCGCGATCAACTGCGCCAAAGTCGGCGAATTCATGCGACCATAACCCGTCGTGCCACCCAGACCGAGAAACGCCGCAGGGATATTCATCGACCAGGGTGCGATCAAACCCGTCGAGCCAGATTGGCTCAGGACTTGGTCGGCAACAACCGGCAGATCGAGCGTACCTACTGACATAGAACCGATATTTAGATATCCAACAACTGTGATCGCCATGGCAAACTCCCGGCAAGCGGTCTGGCCATGGCGGTCTGGCCATGGCGGTCTGGCCATGGCGGTCTGGCCATGGCGGTCTGGCCATGGCGGTCTGGAAAAAGCGTGGCCTTGGTCAGCGCGGCTGTCAAGGGTTGGTGTGTTAAGAAATGTTAAGTTTCATAATGACGCAAAACTACTTATATTTCGCCGAACTTCTGCGCAAACGAGTCGCCAGCAGTGGGCTGACCAGGACCGAACTCGCCCGCCGCCATGGGCAAAACATCGCGGTCGGGCGCGTAGGATCTGCAAACGCCATCGGCCGTCCATCCGGCCCGCCAGCCCGTGTCATTTTTCGCCCAAAACCGCCGCCGACCGTCGGCTGCAAGCCGATGTTGCACCCAGCTCAAGCCCGCGTCAAGCGAAATCTGGCCCAAACAGCCTGCGCAAGATAAACCCCTACCCCGCAAGGAGA
>CAIMEY010000085.1 GCA_903840165.1 uncultured Myxococcales bacterium
GCCAGATCTCGCTTGACTCGGGCTTGAGCCGGGTGCAGGATTGGTCTGCAGCCGACGGTCGGCGGCGGATTTGGGCGGAAAATGGCACGGACTGGCGGGGCGGATGGTGGCGGATGGCGTTTGCAGATCCTACGCGCGGGCTGTCGGTAGCATGAACAGCCCTGCCATTGCCAAGGCCGCGGTCACTGCGGCACCGCCGTGTCGATGCACAGTGAGCGTGAGTCTGGCCTGCGGTCCAATCAGCAGGTCCAAAGCACCTGGCAGCATCCAACCGATTGCTGCCACTGCCAAAATGCCCAACGTGCCCCATTGGCCTCGGTCTAGCGCTGCTGGCGTTTCGAGGTCGGCGAGGTTGAGCGCCGTCGGCGGTGGCGTCAAACCGCGGGTGAGAAACACCGAAGCTGGTTGAAACTTGCGTTCCTTTCGCAAAATTGCCATACAGATCAATGTCCAAAGGGCTAGTACTACAAAGACCAGGGGCAGCGCAAGCAGCGTCCACAGCAGCAAGGGCAGGTCGCGGTGGCCGTGGCTGGCAAGGATCGCGATGGCCAACAAGTTGGCAGCAGAGCCGATTGGTGTCAGCATCGCGCCGAGGGCAGTGGCGAACGAAATACCCATAAGTCCAGCTGCTTGAGCGCGGGGGCCCAGGCGGTCAACGGTCGCGCGCACGACGGGGACCATCATCGCGGTTGTTGCCGTGCGTGCCAGCCAACCGGCCATCAGCATGGTCGCGATCGTTGTGGAAAGCAGAGAAAGTTCGGCATTTTGGCCCCGACGAGGCAGTAGTCGTACGGCAAGCGCGCGGTCCAATCGGCTTCGTTCTGCAGCCATGGCCAGGAGTTGGGCCGCCAGCACCATGATCAACACCGGGTGACCAAATGCGAGGAAAGCCCGCTCAGTGGGCACAATGCCAAGCACAGCGAGCAGCGCCGGTGCCAGCAGCGCAGTCACCGCCACAGGCAAGGCCGCGGTCAGCCACAGCATCAGGACGGAGATGAGCAGTGCAAACAGGCGTGCAGCCAACGGATTCATGTTGCTCGGGGCGAGCCACCACGCAGCAATGCCCAGGGCGGGGGCGAGCCACAAGCCGTGCGTGCGCACGCGCGACGTCAGGCGCTGGTCTTGAGCAGGCAGCATGAGCTCTGTGGCGTCCATTTGTCCTTTGATAATAAGAGATTTCGGCCCAGATCACGGAATGGGCCGCAAGACCACGGGTGGCCTGTGCTGCCCTGTGCAGGCTACTCGAACTGGTCCGCCGTTGCAGCCGCAAGGAGAAGATTGGGCTAAATGCTCATTCCTACGCCATTCTCGCCCGTCAGCTTGCCAAATGTCTTGGGCTCGTGCAACGTGCAACCTGGGGCAGCGCGTTCTAGGGCGTGCGCCGCCGGCTTGCCAGCAGACTGCACCGCGTTGCAGCAAGGAGCGTCCGTGAAAACCCTTCGAATCACGACCTGGTTCTGTCTGGTCGCCTGCGCTTGGGCAGGGGCTACCGGTTGCAGCAACAGCACATCAGGCGCCGCGGGCGATGGTAGTACAACGGTCCAAGATTCTGAAATATCTGGGAATTTAGGGGAGGTCGAGCCATCCGACGGCACTGCCCCGGCAGACGTCGAACAGGCCGATGCCGCGAGCGACACGGCCCTACTCCCCGACGATGCCGCCGATGCCAGTTCCGACGCGGCAGGCCTAGACGTCCCGAGTCAAGACGCGGGTTGTACCGAAGCGGCCTGCCCGTGCAGCGAAAATGCCCAGTGCGACAGCGGTTTTTGCGTCGAAGTCGACGGCGGCAAACAGTGCGGCAAGCTGTGCGGCAACGGGTGCGATACGGGTTTCAAATGTGCGCAACTCGCCGGCATGGGCGGTGACATCGTCAACGTCTGTGTGCCAGCTTTCCCAAGAATTTGCGAGCCTTGCCAAGCCGAGAGTGATTGCAACAACGTCCTCGGTGGCAGTGAAAACCGCTGCGTGCCGTACAAGGACGACAGCGGGGCGACGTTGGGCGCCTTCTGCGGCTCGGCCTGTTCCAGCGGCACCGACTGCCCGGATGGCTATTCCTGCAAAAATACAACGAGTTTGGGTGGAGTGACCGCCAACCAGTGTGTCAAGAAGGACCTCGTCTGTGCGTGCGACGTACGCGCCGCCAAATTGCAACTAGCTACGGTTTGCACCAACGCCAATGCTGCAGGAACTTGTTCTGGAAAGCGGAGTTGCGGCGACAACGGCCTCGGTGCTTGCAACGCCCTGCAGGCCCAGACCGAACAGTGCAACCTGATCGACGACGACTGCGATGGCCAAACGGACGAACCATCGACCGGCATGTGCGACGATAACCTCCAGTGTACGTACGACAATTGCATCGCCGGCCAGTGCCAGCACCCGCCCAAGACCGGCCCCTGTGACGACATAAGCGCTTGTACCGCCGGCGACGTTTGCGACAATGGCAATTGCATCGGATCTCCAGTGGTTTGCGACGACAACAATCCCTGCACCATGGATGTGTGCGACAAGACCAAGGGCTGCGTCAGTACGGCCAAGCCCGGGGCACCGTGCGAAGACGGCAGCGCTTGCACCAGCAACGACGCATGCGACAACGGCAATTGCATTGGCGGCGACCCCGTGGTCTGCGACGACGGCAACGACTGCACCACCGATCTGTGCAACGCCAAGACGGGGTGCAAAGCGACGCCTAATAACGCGACTTGCAATGATAATAACGCGTGTACCGATGTTGACCAATGCAAGGGCGGAAGCTGCATCGGCGCTGCCCTCAAAGTGTGCGACGACGGAAATCCTTGCACGACAGACAGTTGTGACCCAATCAAGGGCTGCACCTCGGTTGCCAATGCCGCTGCTTGCGACGACGGCAACGTCTGCACCAGCGGTGACCAGTGCACCGCAGGCAAGTGCAAGCCAGGCAAGCCCTTGATCTGCGATGACAAAAACCTGTGTACAACCGACCTTTGCGATCCGGACCTCGGTTGCACTGCCGTCAACAACACCGTTCCCTGTGACGACGGTAGCGTCTGCACCATCGGTGACGTGTGCCTCGGCGCTGATTGCCAGACTGGCAAGCCAATCGGCTGTGATGATGGGAACTTGTGCACCGATGACGGTTGCGACGCGGCCAAGGGCTGCTTGCACATGCCCAACAGCTCAATCTGCACAGATGGCAATGTTTGCACGCTGTTTGACTCCTGCTCGGGCGGATTCTGCTTGCCCGGCGACTACAAGAACTGCAACGACGACAACACGTGCACCAGCGATTCCTGCGATGCCGTCAAAGGCTGCGTCTTTGTTGATAATAAGCTGAATTGTGAAGATGGCTCAGCCTGCACGGTTGGCGACACTTGCGCAGCGGGGTTCTGCTCGCCAGGCCCGGTCAAAGTCTGCAATGACCAGAATCCATGCACACAAGACACCTGTGATCCGGCTTCCGGTTGCCAAATCAAGCCAACTGCTGGAAATTGCGATGATGGCAACCAATGCACCGTGGGCGACACCTGCCAGGGTGGCGGTTGCGCGCCTGGGCCCGTCAATGCCTGCAACGACGGCTCCGTGTGCACGTTGGATTCCTGCGACCCGACAAAGGGTTGCGTCAATGCCAACATCGGCGGCAACTGCGATGACGGCAACAAGTGCACCCAGGCCGATTCGTGCACTGGCGGAAAATGCATTGGAGCGCCAGTGAGTTGCGACGACTCGAACGCGTGCACGACGGACAGTTGCGACATCGGCAAGGGCTGCGCGCATGCCAACGTCGCTGACAACACGGCGTGCGGCGGCTCAAGCGTTTGCAAGAGCGGCAATTGCACCGCCACTAACATCAACCTCACGTTTTCGACCTGCGGAGCCAGCGGTCCCATCGGGCCGACGCAGAATCAATGCAACGGCACCTACAGCGACCCCAGCCAATCCGTCAATATTGTCGGGGGCATCCAAGAGTGGAAGGTGCCGGGAACAGCCACGTACCATATCGAGGCGTTTGGTGCCCAGGGCGGCGGCGGCGGCGGCGCGGGAGCTTCGGCAGCCGGTGATTTCAACCTCGTAGCTGGAACCACTTTACGCATTGTCGTCGGGCAGATGGGCGGCAATGCACCTGCGGCTAACCCCGTGGGCAATGGCGGCGGTGGCGGATCCTTTGTCACCAAGTCGGACAATTCGCCACTGATCATCGCTGGCGGCGGCGGCGGCACCGGCCACAATCAGAGCAACGGGGGCTGGTCAGACATTGGTGGCAAGGCCGGCAACGGGGCTGGAAGCGGCGAGTACGGTGGCGCTGGCGTTGGTGGCCAGAACGGCCAGGGCGGCGCCGAAGGCTTCGCGAACAGCGTCCCCAATGCCGGCGGTGGCGGCGGATTGCTGAGCAACGGCGGCGGGTCCGGTGCGGCCAATGGCGGCCTCGGCTTTGTCAACGGCGCGGCTGGCGGAGACTCGACGGGCGGTTACGGCGGCGGCGCGGGTTCCAACGTCTTTATCTATGGTTGCGGTAGCTCCCCACACGGCGGCGGTGGCGGCGGCGGCTACTCCGGCGGCGGCGGTGGCGGCAACAACTGCAACGGCGCAGGCGGTGGCGGCGGATCGTTCAACGGCGGGGCGAATCCGTCCTGGACCACGGGTGCCAATAGCGGCGTGGGCAAGGTGACGATCAAGACGTTGTAGCGCGTTGCAACGAGCTCAATTTTGGCTTGTATATCAAGGGGCTAAGTTACCGAGATATAACACATTTCTTTCGTCGTCAGCTATTCGCAATGATTTCAAAGAGTTCTCGCGAATCGATAGTCCCTTAATACATAAGCAGAATCACCAAACGCGAGGTCCAATGTTCCCGCTTCACCTGCCCAATTCCTTGGCGGCGCGTTCCGTCCTGCTGCCTACAACTTTGCTCTGGGCACTGGCTGCCTGTTCCGGGACCGACGCGACGGGCGTGACAGCGACTGCCGACGCGCAAGGGGCAGATTCCTCTGTTTTTGCAGTTGATTCGCTCGCTGACGTAGGTGCTGGCGTCAAGGATGTCGCTACCACAGATGGGCCCTTGGTCGATTCGGCCGCGGATGACGCAGCTTCCGTCATTGACCGCGATGCTGAAGTTGACTTTGGGCCGGTCGATTCTGGCTCGACGCCTCCGCCTGAAGACATTGTTTCGCCAGTGGATCTTGGGCCGGAGGACCTGGGGACCGTCGACACACAGGTACCGGACGTGCCGCCCCCCGACATCGTAGCGCCGGACGTGCCCGTGGCCGACGACGTTCCGCCGCCCGTGGACGTCGTTGACCCGCCCGAGGCGGCGTGCCCATCGGGAATCTATTGGATTCTTGGCAACATCGGCACCGCGTTCATGCACCCTGGCCTAGCATGCATGGCGTGCCATGCCAAGAAGGGGCCGAGCTTCTTTGCGGCTGGCACCGTCTATTCCGGCAAGCACACCGTCGACGACTGCAGTGGCACCAACGGCGTGACCGTTGAACTGACGGGCGCGGACGGTCAGGTCGTCAGCGCAAGTACGAATCTTTCCGGCAACTTCTACTTCAAGGGTTCCGTCGCCACGCCTTATACAGCGGTCGTCAAGTCGGGCGGCAAGTCACGCAACATGCTGGGCCCACAGGTTTCTGGCGACTGCAACACCTGCCACACCAAGGCCGGCGACAACGGCGCGCCTGGGCGAATCCAAGCGCCGTGACCGTTTTTGCCACTCAGCCGAAATAGCGACTATAGAACAATAGGTTAAGGGGTTGCTATACAAGCTTCTGGCAACGTCTAGCGCCAAAACCGCTGATCCGCCCAATCCCGCCCCCCACCGCTGCCACACAGGCTGTCGAGCCTCTCCTGCCTATAATTCATAGCTAGACATGCCGTCCGAGGCCCGCTATAATCGGCGCGATGGACGTAATCGACACCCGCATCCTAGAACGCTTACAAGAGGACGCCCGCGCGACCCAGGCGGAGCTTGCGCGGGAGGTTGGCCTGTCGCAGCCTTCAGTGGCCGAGCGGATTCGCAAACTGGAAGAACGTGGCGTTATTAAAGGCTATTCGGCAAAGGTCGATGCCGCGATGCTGGGCAAGGAAATTACAGCCTTTGTCGGCGTGTCGATAGAACATCCGCGATTTTTTGATGAATTTGCCATCGCCGTGCAGCGCATGGACGACGTCCTGGAGTGCCACCGCGTTGCGGGCGAGGACTCCTACCTGCTCAAGGTCAAGTCGGCCCATCCGGCGGCTCTGGACGATTTGCTCGTCGGCAATCTACGAATGTTGCCGGGTGTGACGCGTACCCATACAACGATTGTCTTGCGGTCGATCAAGGAGGAGACGTTGATTCGCGTCGCTCCTGAGACGGCCCATTGGAGGTCCCGGTGAATTTGACGTTTTCTCAGCGAGCCCTCAACGCTCGGCCGTCTGTCGTGCGGGAGATCCTTAAGGTTGCAGAACGACCTGACATTCTGTCCTTTGCGGGTGGTTTGCCGGCACCAGACCTCTTTCCTGTGGCCGCCTTGGCTGCGGCGCATGCAGAAGTCTTTGCCACCGAAGGTGCTGCTGCGCTTCAGTATTCAACGACAGAAGGCATTCTGCCTTTGCGCGCCTGGCTCGTTGACCGCCTCCGCGCTCATGGCATCGCGGCTGACGTGGAAGCGACCCTCATTACGACTGGTTCGCAGCAGGGCATTGAACTTGCCGCCCGCGTCTTGGTCGACCCAGGTACCGCGGTCGCTGTGGAAGATCCTAGTTATCTCGCGGCTCTCCAAGTGTTTCACGGGTATCAGGCGCGATTCGTCACGGTGCCCAGCGATGATGACGGCCTGGACGTCGACGCCTTTGAGGAGATTGCGGTTCGGGAAGGCGTGAAGGTTCTCTATTTGGTGCCGTGTTTTCAAAATCCCAAGGGGACAACGCTGGTTCTGAGCCGGCGGATGAAACTGCTCGACATTGCGGCTCGCCATGGCATTGCGATTATTGAAGATGACCCCTACGGCGAATTGCGCTTTCGTGGTGACCACTTGCCGAGCCTTGCCGCCCTCGACAGCGAAGACGTCGTAGTGCGCCTGGGCTCATTTTCCAAGACCTTGGCACCCGGCCTGCGCATTGGATTTGCTACTGGTCCCAAGGAGTTGATTCGCGCCATGACCGTGGCCAAGCAGTCCTGCGACCTGCACACTGGCACACTGGCCCAGCGTGCAACAGCGCGACTTCTTGCGACTTTTGACTATGAAGGCCACTTGGCCCAGTTGCGCCAGGTCTACGGAGCGCGCTGCGACACGATGCTTGCGGGTTTGGCGAAGCACATGCCGGCGGGTACGCGCTGGACCCATCCGGACGGCGGCATGTTTGTCTGGCTGCAACTACCTGACGGTCTGAGCGCCGAGGAGCTCTTTGCAGAGGCCATCAACGAAAAGGTGGCCTTCGTTCCCGGCAGCGGCTTTTTTGCCAATGAAAAGCGTTATGAGTTCATGCGCTTGAACTTCTCGAACTGCAAGCCGGATGACATCGAGGAAGGCATGAGTCGGCTTGGGCGGGTGATTTGCCGCGCTCAGTCACCGTCTTGGCGACAGTCGGTGCACGCTATGCCGGCGAGCGTGAGTCTCTAGGGCCGGGGTTGTCTTGGTGGGCGCGGATTTGCGTTCTACAACGAAAGGTTAGACCCTTGCTATACACACCAGCCCAGCTGCTCGTCGGGTCTGCCCCGGCCCCACTCAAGGTGCCCCAGCCACCTACCCTTGCCGGTACCTGCCTGGGGCTCAACTTGAAGCGCTGGTCCCGGATTGGCATTCAAGAATAATGGGTTAGCCCCTTGCTATACAACCCGGAATCCTGCCCGGTTCCGCCTAATCGTGACCAACTTCCACCGCCGCCTCACGCCGCAACGGCACGGTCCCGCCTAACCGCAGCAGCCGTCGCGTCTTGGCCGACAGGTCATCGAACAGCGAGTAGGCCACCGGCGTCGCCAGCAGCGTTAGCAGAAGGCTCAGGCTTTGCCCGCCGATGATCACGAATCCTGTCGCGCGGTTGGTGCCAGCTCCGGCGCCCGACGACACGACCAGCGGCACCATGCCTGCTACGAAGGCCGCGGTCGTCATCAGAATGGGCCTGAGCCGGTCGCGGTTGGCCTGGATGATCGCCTGCCAGCGCGGCAGACCTCGTCCCCGCAGGCTGATGGTGTGGTCGATCTGTAAGATCGCGTTTTTCTTAACGACGCCAAACAGCACTAGAATACCTAGCATCGAGAAGATGTTGAGCGATTGCTTAAAGATAATCACGCTCAAGATGGCAAACGGCACCGTCAGCGGCAGAGACAGCAAGATGGTCACCGGGTGCAGCCACGACTCAAACTGAGCCGCAAGCACCAAGTACATGAAAATAAAGCTCATTGCGAACGCCAGGAAGAAGTTCGCTGCCGCTTTGCCTAGTTCCTTGGACCGTCCGACGGGCATCGCGCTATACCCGGCGTCCATGTGCATCTTGTCGGTCGCATCCTTGAGTCCATCGAGAATTGTCCGTTCTGACGCGCCCTTCTGCACGTTGCTCATCACAAGGGCTTGGCGGCGACGGTTGTAGCGCTCGATCTTCGACGGGCCCGCGCCATCGGTGAAGGTCACGAGGTTATCCAGCGTCACGGTCCCCAACTTGGTCGACGGAACCGCCATCCGCGAAAGCCCTTTAGCATCAGAACGATGGCCGGGCTCCGCGCGGGCGTGAACCTCATATTGCTCGCCCCCTTCATTGTAGTTTGTCACCTCGTAGCCGCCGACAAGCAGACGCAGCGATGAAGCCACGTCGGCTACATTCACGCCCAATTCCGCAGCCTTAGCGCGATCGATATGGGCTCTGAGCTCGGGCTTACCGAGGATCAGCGACGTGTCCGGATCGACCACACCGGGGATCTCTTTCATCTTGGCGAGCAATTTCGTAGTATATTCAGTAATCTTCGTCATATCCGGGCCAGCGATCTGGTACATCACCGGGAAGTTCGCACCACCGCCAGAAAAGGCTTGCACAATGCTGACCGCAACACGGTTGCCGTTGCCATACTTCGGGATCACCAAGGCCCGCGCATCGGTCATGATCTCGGCCTGACTCTTGGCGCGCTCGTCTGACGGCACCAGCTTAACGTAAATGCCTGCAAGGTTTGGCGTTTTCTGCGGATCGTCGCCAATGGTTGTGACGGCGTACATCACGCCCGGCAGCGATTCGCACGTCGTCGCCACGCGGGTCGCCAGCAGGCGGGTCTCGTCCAAACTCGTACCTTCTGGAGTCCGAACCGAGACTTGGAACTGTGATTCGTCCTCGTCCGGCAAGAAGTTGGCGTTGGCGTTCTTGCCTAGCACCGGAATTGCCGCCAACGCCAAGACGCAGACGAGCACAACGACCCAACGATGCCGCAAACACCAAGCCAAAATACGCAGATACACGCGCTCCGTCAGTCCGTACAGACCCGTCGCCGTCGTCAGGGCCGCCACATCGCCTTCGCGGACCAGCACGGCGTGGTGGCTGTCGTGAGCCGGGGGCAAACCATGCGGATCTGTAGCCGATTGCTCCTGCTCCTGGGCCTTTCGCGCGTGCACGTTCTTGGCGACTTTCTTCTTGAGCCAGCGCGCGCACAGCATCGGCGTCAGCGCGAACGACACCAGCAAGGACACCATGATCGAGAACGACATGGTCAAACCAAAGGAATTCATGAAGCGTCCGACGATGCCCCCCATGAAAGCCACGGGCATGAACACCGCCACCAAGGACAGCGTCGTCGACAGCACGGCCATACCAATCTCTTTGGTGCCGTGGACTGCGGCCACTTCGGGGTCCATGCCATATTCGTCGATGTCGCGCCAAATGATTTCCAGCACCACGATGGCGTCGTCAATCACAATGCCAACGGCCAGGGTTAGGGCCAACAACGTGATGGAATTCAAAGAAAAGTGAGCGTATTGCATCAAGGCAAACGTACTGATGATGGACACCGGAATGGCAATGGCGGCGATCACCGTCGAGCGGATATTGCCCAAGAAAACCAAGACGATGATGGCTGCACAAATCGCGCCCAGGATCAGGTGCTCTTTAACCGTGTGGATGGCATTCTCAATAAATTCAGATTGATCTCTGGCTACTTCCACCACGTAGCCCGGCGGCAGCCTCTTCTGGACCTCGGCGAGGCGTTCCTTGACGTTGTGCACCACTTCGACGGTGTTGGTGCCCGACTGCTTGCGAACATTGAGCAAAATCGTGGACTTGTTGGCACGGTAGCCGACGGATTCTGGGTCCGCCATGCCGTCTTCGACATGCGCCACGTCGCCCAGGCGAATCTGCACGCCTTCGCGGGTGGCGACAAATAAGTCTTCGAATTGCTTGACGTGTTCAACACGGCCGCGGGTTCGCAAAGTCAAAGTACGCTGCCCGGCTTCGATACGACCTGACGGTAAGTCAATGTTCTGACTACGCAAAGCCCTTTCCACGTCGGTGCCGGTGATGGCAAAACGCGCCAGCTTATCGGGGTCAATGACCACGTTGATCTGCCGCGGGCGACCGCCGATCAGTGTCACTTCACCGACACCGGAGAGGGACTCCAGCTCGCGTCGCAGGGTCTTATCGGAAAATTCGGTTACATCTCGAGTATTTGCCTTGGCGGAAACCGCGATTGTCAGTACCGGCGACGCATCCGGATCGATCTTCGACACCACAGGCGGATCGATGCCCGGGGGCAAATTGGCTAGGACGCTCGCAACCTTATCGCGCACTTCCTGCGTAGCGACGTCGAGTTCCTTCTCCAGCACAAAGGTGACGATGACCTGGCTGACACCTTCGGTCGATGTAGAGCGCAACTCGTCAATACCACTAATGGTATTGACCGCAGACTCGATCTTGTCCGAAATCTCAGTCTCCACCTCTTCCGGCGCCGAGCCGGGCAGGGTCGTCAAGATCAGCACCGTGGGAATATCGACCTTGGGAAAACGGTCAATTCCCAGGCGGTTATAGGAGAAAATACCCAGAACCGTCAGCACAAGGATGAGCACCCAGGCAAATACGGGACGACGGACGCAAATTGCGGCAAGCCACTGCATAGCAAGCTCCTATGGACCTTATTTGACTACGGAAATTCGGATGCCGTCGTTCAACTGATCGACCTTCTCCGTCGCCAGGAGCTCGCCCGCCTTGAGGGTGCCACGCACCGGTACCAGACCTTGCGCGGTGGTTTGGCCCACCGAAATGATCTGCTCTTCGGCGCGGTCGCCACGCACGACAAAGACGCGAGACGCGCTCCCTGAAAAGCCAATCGCCGCGGCCGGAACCAAGAGCGCGTCCTGGTCGGGACCTGGAATTCGAATGGACGCCTTGGCAAAGAAGCCGGGATGTAACTCCCCAGACTCGTTGTCAATTTCCGCCTCAATGGGCAGGGCACGGGCCTGAGCCTTGAGGGCTGCGCCAATTCGTTTGACGGTGCCGAGGAATACGCGCCCTGGGTAGGCTGCCACAGTCACCTCGACCTGGGCGCCGGGCAGAATTTTGGCAGCATCCACTTCAGGAACGTCCAGCTTAAGACGCAGCGGTCGGTCGCGCACAATCACGGCAATCACTCGGCCCATTTGCGCGTACTCGCCCGGTGCGATGCGCTTTTCTGTCACCACGCCGTCAAAGGGTGCGCGGACGTCGGTGTCATTGACCGCCTTGGCCGTCAATTCCTGTGCTGCCTTCGCTGCTTGCAAGCCACTGAAGGCCTGCTGAGCCATGCTCAACGCCGAATCGTACTGACCCCGTGCCTGCTCAGCCCGGGCCTTTGCTTGGTCCAGCATCGACTGGGGCGCACTGCCCCCTTCGACCAGAGCCTTGGCCCGTTTTGCTTCCGTATCAGCCAGTTCCAGGGCCTCGTGCGCCACCTGAACTTCCGGCACGTGATGCGGGCTAAAGGAGTCGCCCTTGTGCACGCCGGCCCGAGCCGCAGCCTGTGCCGTTGCCGCCGCCGCTTGGGCCTCGCGCATGGCCGCGTCCCGTCGATCGATGTGTGCAATGACCTGGCCGCGTGTCACGCGTGAGCCGACATCGACGGTCACTTCCGTTACAATTCCAGGGGTTGGCGCAGCAACTTCGCTGCTCTCATCGGCCGCCAGCGTGCCAGTCAGGTCGAGCATTGGCGGAAGCTTCTGGGCGACCACAGCCGCGGCGTGCACCGATAACACCACTTCCTGACTCTGTTTTGCCGCGGCCGCAGCGGGCGCCGCAGCCGTCTCAGACTTATTGCATCCAGGTTGGGTGGCGACCAAGGCCAGCCCAAGCATCAACCAGTGTTGTCGATTCAAGCAGTTGCGCAGCATCTGATGTCCCATGGTACTTATTCCCCCAAAAATCCTGTCGATGAACGGCTCAAACTACGGCAGCCTTTACGGTGCGCGGACAGCCCCTGTCCAATGGCGCAGACGTAAGATCGCTAAATCAAGTAGGATCTTCTCCCGCTCAACCGAAGCCTCCGCCACGCGAAGGTTGGTGTCCGCTTCTGCGACTTCGAGCGACGTCGCTCCACCAGCCGCCTGGGCTCGAGCTACGATCTCTGCAGTTCTCTTGGCCTTTTGCGCTGAGGACTCGGCCACGGCCAGCGTCCGTCTGCCTGTGGCGATGTCGAGCTCGTTTTGGCGAATACCTGCGCGCAAGTCCAACTCAGCCTTGGACAATTCGAGGCTCATCCGCCGCTTTTGCGCAGTGCGCTCCTCGGCCTCGGCATAGCGCAGCCCGCGGTCGAAAAGGGGGACAACGAGGTTCGCTGTCACCGCCCAGAGCCAGTTTTTTCCAATAAAACCAGGGGTGTCCGTATAGCGCCCCAGGGCCTGAACCGTGACCATGGGCAGCCAGCGCAGTTGGTCCTCGCGCACGGCCACCGCAGCAGCGTCGACTCCCACCCTTCTGGCTTTCAGATCAGCACGTTCGCCAAATCCGTCTTCCACCCAACGAGCCGCGTCACCAACTGGCATGGTCAGAGGAGGTGGCGGCGCCAGTTGTGCAGGTGCTTCGCTATCAGTCAAGGTTGCCAGAGCAATCAGCAGTTGAGCCCGAGACTGCTTGGATCGAACCAAGTCCTGCTCGGCCTTGTCGCGCTCACTTTGAGCCCGCAGGACCGATACTTCGCCGTCGGCCCCAGCGGCGCGCCGATTTTGGGCGTTGGCAATTCGTTGATCGGCCAACGCAACTGCCTTTTCCGCAACCTGAATCAGTCGTTCGATGCCCGCGACGGTATAAAAGATCTGCGCGACCTGAAAGGCCATTTCACGGCGGACAGCTTCCACGGTAATCTGCTGTGCATTCACGGCCTTGTCTGCACTTTGTGCAGCCAGCCAAGGCGAAATCGCGAAGACGGTTTCGTCTAACTGCAACACGCCACCAATCGTGTCCTGCTTCTGAATCGTAGACGGCGCAGGCAGTTGCGAAGCGGGGATCGGAATCGGCTTGCCCTGAAGTTGCATACCGATAGCGGTCGCCACGCCGGTAATTAGGGCGCCGGAGTCGAAGGACGCCTCCACAGAGTTGTGCGTGTAGCTGCCAACAGCCTGAATGTTAGGGAGAAATGCCGTGCCTGCTTTGCCCCGCGTGGCGATGGCTTCGGCCAATCGCGCCTTGGCCACGGCGATGTCGGTGCTTCTTTCGCACGCCTGGGACACCGCCTGGTCGAGGGTCAATGGCGGCCCAGCTGGCGCTGCAACCGCTTGTTCGGTTTGAGCAATTGCCGTTGGAGCGCCAACAAGCAGCGTAGCAGCCACGGCGCACACCGCTCCGGCGAGGCGGGGGTAGGCCCCAAGCGCTGGGCGCGGTGCAGATGAAATTGAGGTCGCGCGGGAAAAATAGGTTGACGGAATCACGACTTTTCACCTACTCCATGGAGAAAGAAACGCGCCAACAACTCTGGCTCCGAGGGGCGGCCATGACGCAGGCTCCGCATCACGCTCACCCGAGAAAATCCAAGCAATACATCGGCAACCAGCTCTGGCTCTTGGGCGGCCAGGGCTCCAGATTGCAGGCCCCGCTGAACCAACGTCAGGGCTCGTTGCCGCAAAGGCTCAACAAATTCGCACCGATACAACTCAGAGTTCGGACTAACGGCACGGTCATTCATCAGTACGGTAAGCAGGGGCCCATGGCGTCGCGTGTGCGCAACCATCGCCTTCAGGTAAGCACCGACATCTTCAGCGAAACTTGCCCGAGGCTCCTTGAGAACTTCGTCAAGCACAGCAAAAAGTTCCTCGCGGTTCTGCTGCACGACGGCGCGCACAATGGCGTCCCGGTCGCTGAAGTGGTTGTAGAGCGTGCCCACGGCTACGCCGGCGTGGACAGCAATCGCGTCGATTCGTGCGTCAAGTCCCTGTTCAACCAAGATTTCTTCGGCAGCATCGATGATCGCGGCGCGGGTCTGCTCGCGCAATCGGTCACGCAGCCTCGGGGGAATGGGCGTTTCGCTGGAGTCGCGACGCGGGACGGCGCTCATGGCAAGCTCCGAAATCATAAACAAATCAAGTAGTTTTCTGGTCGGCGTCTGTCGCCGTTGAACCAAAGCAAGGATTGTCGCGGGGATTCAAGTCGTGAAGCAAGTACAGACTCAGTGAATGTTGGTTCACTCTCTGAAGATACGCTGCAGTGCCGGCACTGTCAAGCGGGGGCTCGGGCGAATGCGTGGCTGCGCCGCCCCAATCACCACGGCGGGCCGGCCCAATGCCGTCCTCTGTCCAACCATACCCAATCCCCTGGCCAGCCCTTACACCATGGCTTTGCTGCGAAATTTGCGCTGCGCGGCGCGGCTCTTGCAATCCATGCCCTATGGCGCGCCGTTGACTTCTCGCTTGGCGTGGTCAAACTGTTTCCTGGCCGAAACAATCGACAGCAGGGACGGGAGACGACGATGGACCTCAATGCGATGCTGGTGTTTGCGCGAGTGGTCGAAGAGAAGGGTTTCTCTGCTGCATCGCGACGATTGAACATGTCAAAATCTGCTGTTTCAAAGCAGATTTCGCAGCTCGAGGATCGCATCGGCGCGCGCCTGCTCAATCGCACCACGCGAAGCTTGTCCCTGACCGACGCGGGGGCTGCCTTCTTTGAACGCTGCGTGCGCATCGTTGCCGAGGCTGAAGAGGCTGAACTAGCTGTAAGTAGTATGCAATCGGCGCCGCGCGGTCGCCTTCGCTTGACGGCACCGATGACCTTTGGCGCCCGTCACGTTGCGCCGCTCGTCGCTGAGTTCATGCATAAATACGAAGGACTGCAGGTCGATGTCAGTCTGAGCGATCGCGTTGTCGACCTGATCGACGAAGGCTTTGACCTGGCTGTGCGCGTGGGTCGGTTGGCCGATTCCAGCTTGATAGCCAAGCGGTTGTGCTCCATGCCGGCCTATCTGGTAGCGTCGCCAGCCTACTTGGCGGCTCAGGGGACGCCGCGGGTACCGGCCGACCTGGCTCAGCACAACTGCTTGGAGTACGCATACGCAACCGTAGCAAATACTTGGACATTTCAGGGTGAAGGTGGTCCTCACCAGGTGCATGTCCGCGGCACGATGCGGGCCAACAACGGCGAAGTCATCCTAGCGGCGGTGCGCGCGGGCATCGGCGTGGCGGTCATGCCGGCCTTCTTTGCCGGCGCTGAGTTATGTAGTGGTGAAGTGGTTGAAATTTTGCGTGAGTTTCGGCCTCAGCCAGGGGCGGTACATGCCGTCTACCCGCATTCTCGGCACCTGTCGGCCAAAGTCCGCTTGTTTGTCGATGACTTGGCCCAAGCCTTCGCAACACCGCCTTGGGCTTGGCCAGACAGCTGAACGGCGGCCGCGTCTGCAATCCGTTGGTTTGTTCGTCGACCTGCGTCGGCCTATGCAAGGAGTTCTCGTGCATCGCCTTGTATCTATTGCGATCAGTCATTATTGCGAAAAGGTTCGCTGGGCCCTGCAGTGGGCGGGAGAGCCCTTTGTCGAACAGGCGCATGTCCCACTTCTGCATTGGCCCTTCAGCCTGGGCGCGGGTGGCGGGCGGACTGTGCCTGTGCTAGTTACCCAAGATGGCGATATCCTGGCGGATTCGACCGATATCCTTCTTTGGCTGTCCCAGCGCCACCCGTCCCTCCACTTGTTTGGCCGAACACCTGACGATCAAAAGGAAATCCGTCGCCTAGAAGCGCACTTTGACCGGCACCTCGGGCCGGCGACTCGCCGCTGGGGCTACTACCACCTTTTGCCCAACAAGGATGCGACGATTCAGTATGTGGCGCAACAGGTTTCGCCTGCGGAACGACTCCTATTCCGGTTGACGCTGCCTCTAAGTGGCAGGCTGATGCGACGCGGACTGAAAATCAATGCGGCGGGGGAAGCGCGGTCACGGCAAAAGATCAAGCAAATATTTCATGAAGTTAGCGAGCTGGTGGCCGATGGTCGACCTTTCCTGGTGGGGCCAACTTTGTCGGCGGCCGACCTAACCTTTGCTTCACTGGCGAGCGTTGTGCTGCAACCCAGCGAACACCCAGTGCCTTTTCTGCCCTTGGCGATGCAACCAGCCGCCGTGCAGTCGCTCGTCACCGCGCTACGGCAAACGCCGGCTGGTGTGTATGGGCTTGGATTATATCAGTATTTTCGCAAGAGCCGGACACCATCATCAGATGTCAGCGCCAATGGCTAGTGCGGCGGCGGTGGTGGGCGACGGTACGCGCCAGCGCTGGCTCAACTCCGCCGAAAGCGATTTCGCATCCACAGGCTTGCGCAGATAGCCGTCCATGCCCGCATCGAGGCACCGCGCATGATCCTCGGGCTGCACCTGGGCGGTCAGGGCGACCACTGGCACCTGCTGGTTGAGCCCCGGCGTTGCGCGCAGCACGCGAGTTGCAGAAAATCCATCCATTCCAGGCATTTGACAGTCCATGAGGACCAAGTCGAAATGTTCTTGCTGCAGGCGTTGGAGGGCGGCGGTGCCATCGGGCGCTTCGCTACAGGCATGGCCAAAGCGTTCCAGAATTCGCCGTACTACTAAGCGGTTGATGTCATTATCTTCAACAATCAAGATCTTGCGCGGTGTTTCACCGAATTGTCCTGCCACCCTATTGGGTTCGGCGGCACCGAGGTGTTCAGACGCACCTTCGATGGCGATCGTAAAAGAAAATGTAGTTCCTTGGCCTACTTGGCTCTCGACATGGATCTGGCCCCCCATCGCCTCGACGATCTGCCGGCATATCGCCAGGCCGAGCCCAGTGCCGCCGTAACGCCGGGTGATCGAGGCATCTACTTGGCTAAAAGGCTGAAAGAGGCCGGCCAGGGCCTCCCGTGCGATGCCGATACCGGTGTCCTGCACTGCGAACTGCAGCCGGCCATTGGCCACGGCAACTGCGACGTGGACGGTTCCTTTCTTTGTAAACTTCAGAGCATTGCCAACCAAGTTGAGCAGTACCTGCCGCAGTCGCCCAGCGTCAAGCATGAGTCGCTGCGGGACGTCCGCCGAGAAATGCCGAGTCATCGTCAGATCGCCGGCGCGTGCACGCTCCCCGAGCAAAGCCACCACAGCATCCACAACTGCGCGAATGTCCGTGGGTCTCTTGTCCAGCGTGAGGTGGCCCGTCTCGGCCTTGGCAAAGTCGAGGATGTCATCAATGATCGCTATGAGCGCTCGGCTGGAATCAAGAATGATTTCAGCAGATTTTTGCTGGCTTGGCGTGAGCCCGCCGCTCAGTAGCAGGTCGGCCATGCCGATCACGCCGTTCATGGGCGTGCGAATTTCATGACTCATGTGGGCAAGAAACGTCGTGCGTGCCATCGTCGCCAATTCGGCCTTTTCTCGGGCAATTGCGAGCTGCTCTGCCGTCGTAGCCATGCCCGCGAGCAGGTCGTCTTTGACCCGCTCGTACGTGCCGATCATGATCACCAGTGTACCGCCAAGACCCAGCTGGCTCGCGAGTTCTGCCCAAGGTGTCAATGACTTCTGTTGCCCAAGCAAGCCATGGTGGGCGGCGGCGTAGGACAGCACCGCTTCGACGGTCACGACGACCAGCCAGAACCAACAGGCGCGCATGCCCACGAGAATTGCAGCAAAAACTGGGGTCGTTGCCAGCCAGTAGTAGGAGCCGGCATTGAAGCCCCCGAGCAAGAGCAATGTCGCCAAGTGCGCGGTCGAATACGTTGCTGCCGCGTAATGTCCTGCAATTGCGACGGAATGGCTAGCGCGCAGCACAACAGTCGTGAGCGCCCCCAACACGCAGGTCAGCGCCAATGTGCCGGCCACAGCGGACATGCCTTGTCCCCACGCGATGAAAGCGAAAACACACGGAACCACGAGGATTAGCGCGGTGTAGAGCACCATCAAGCGGGCGCGAAGGCGGCTGAGCGGGTCGGGCGGGCGCAGCGTCGTCGGCAACAAGCGATCGGCATAATCAGCTACAATTTCAACGAGACGGTCCCGTAACGACGGACGGACGGAGACGGTCTCCGACCGATGGCCCCCAAGCTTTGGCGAGTCTGGCGCAGGGGCCCGACCCACGGGGCGCAGCGCAATGGACGTGGGCCGTGGCTCGGAGGGGCTCACCAGTCAGCGCTCCAGGGACGAATGAGGAATGGACGCAGGGAGCATAGCCAAGGCCGCGAAGTGCATCCAGTCGGGCCAGAGAGGTTGTATATCAAGGGTGTAATATCGCTAAATCAATGGGGAAATCGGAATGACTGTCATTGCTCGGCGCAATCACCAATAGAAACACACGATTTCTAGGAGGTTCGATATTCGCCATTGAAAGTACATGAGATTGTTCCTGCCGCACACTACGGGTCCTCGCTGTGCGCGGACACGCCAGCCTGCCGACGCCGACCGGGCCCCAAACCGGTCGATGGCGTCCCAGAAGCATGTATAGCAAGGGTCTATCTACTTAATCTGTAAAGCTATATTTCTGTCGCTACGGTTCGCCCCTCAGCGACCGAGCACGGCGACTTGGGTCACGCCGCTTGCAGGACCAACTCGCGCATCGCCGCCTTGACGTCATCGAGTTGGGGGATGCTGTTCTGCTCGTAGCCCCAAGCCAGTCCGACCCCCGGCACATCAAGGCCGGCGAGCAATTGAGGTTTCGCTTCAAGGTGATAGAAGCACTCGTCCATCACCCGGCGGATAACGTGTTCGCCAAAGTTGGTGACTTCCGTATCTTCGTTGACCACGAGCAAACGCCCCGTCTTTTCAACCGATTGCCTGACAAGGGGCAAGTCGAACGGGTAAAGCGTGCGCAGGTCAATGACATCAAAGGATAAACCGTCTGCGGCCAAAGCGTCTGCCGCCTGAACGCAGACGGGCAACATGCGTCCGTAGCTGACCACGGTGGCGTTGGCGCCTTCCCGCAGGCGAAGGGCTTGGCCAATCGGCACGTAATAAGGCTGTAATTCCGGCCAAGTAGGCTGCCAATCGCTTCGATCACCCAAGGGCGCATTGATCATCGCGTTGAGAACCTTTTCCTCCGCAGGTTCTCCCGGGATCAACTCATCGCCCTTTTGCCGCATCAGGGCTTTGGGCGCGAAAAACATAACGGGATTGGGGTCTTGGATGGCCGACAGCATCAGCCCGTACGCATCCTTTGGGTTGGACGGAATCACCACCTTCCAGCCCTGGATGTGGGTCATCATGCTCTCAAAGCTATGAGAATGATACATGGAACCGTGAATGCCGGACCCGGAAGGGGTCATGACGACCAGCGGGATATGGTACTGGCCGGCGCTAGACCAATGCATATTGCCGGCAAGCTTAAGTAAGTCGATGCAATTGTAGATGTAATCGCAGAACTGAATCTCGGCAACCGGTTTGCCACCAGCCAGCGCAATGCCTAGGGCCGTGCCGATGATGCCTCGTTCGTCAAGCGGCGAATTCCAAGCTGTTTTAAGGCCTTGCGTTGCCGTAAACACGCCACCCAAGGGGGCGCCTACGTCTTCGCCAAAAATATCGGTGACGCCCAGGTGCGTCTCGCCGTAATGCAGCGCCAACCGAATGGCCTGAGCAAGATTTGCCATCGTATTCCTCAGTTGCCGGCGGGGCCGTCAAAAAAGACGTGTTGCAGCACGTGCGACTTATCTGGCATCGGTTCGCCCTTGACCACATCCAATGCGGCGTGCAGGTGGGCGTCCCACTTGTCATGCACGGCTTGGATCTCCGCCTGGGTCATGCGGTTTTCCCGAATCATTCTGGCCTCGTACAGGCTCAGGCAGTCGGGTTCGTCATCGCGATTCGCGCCAGACGACGACGAGTGGCCGTAGAGCCGCGAAAGGTCCGCCTGCAGGCAGTAGGGGCGCCGTTCATAGCGAACATACTGCATAGCTTCACGAATTGCTTCGAATGACGCGATGGGGTCATTGCCGTCCACCCGGCTGTTGGCCATGCCGAACCCCGAAGCCCGGACGTGCAAGGCAGTGGAGTTCTGGACCTGTGCTGCGGGTGTCGAAATTCCCCAGAGATTTTGAGCGATTACCATCAGGACGGGCAGCTCAGCGCCAGGACGCGTGCTCCAGTTCAACCCCGTCCAGAAATCGCCTTCCGCCGAGCCTGCGTCGCCGCCGTTGACCATCGTCAATCCGCTGCCGCCATGCCGCCTTTGCACCAAGGCCGTGCCGGGGGCCATCGTGTACTGGGTTTCAATCGTCGGCGTCACCGGAACCACGTTCCATCGCTTAATCGCGAAGTGATTCACAAAGTTGCGGCCCTTTGAGTAGGGGTCCGTCGCAGTGGAGCGCATTTGCCGAAGCAAGTCGATGGGATCTGCGCCCATTGCCAAGACAAGAGCGCTAGAGCGGTAGTGCAGATGCAAGTAGTCGTAATCAGGGCCATATCCCTTCTTAAGCAGCAGCGCCATGGCCACGCCGAAGGCTTCTTCGCCCGGACCGCCGATCCAGAAATAGCCTTGGCCGGTGCGCACCATGCGAATCAGGGTCTCCTCGGTCCTGCGGCCTTTGACCATCAAATCATGGATTTGCACTTGCAGTTCATCGGTCATCGCCGGCGGTAGCCAGGGCACCGAATCCGCCGGGTCGGGCGTCGGAGCGTTGACATGATGCGGATTTGCCTTGGTAACCATGACTCTTCCTCCGCTCCGGCAACGCTGCGCCGGACGCCTGGGCCGGAGATAATACCCGAAGTCCGCGGCCTGTGCATCTGCCGGCGCACCGGTCAGAGCGCGGTGCGGGTGGAACAGCAGTGGAACCTGGGTTTTGGAAATTCGTGTTACAGAACGTGGGGATAGACCCTTGCTATACAGTCGATTTTCGAGCCCGTGCTACGGCTTGCGAGCGATCGCAATCAGACTCTTGCCCAAGGGCGGGGCCAGCCTGCGCTCCACAGCGCGGGTCACCGGTACGCCGAAGCGGTCGTAGAGTTTCGCTCCGCGCGCGTCAAAGGCCTTCTGTTTCAACACCTTACCGGCGACAAGCCAGGGGAGCATGCCCAAGGCGTCAAAGTAGCGGCAGCTGTCCACTTCAAAGCCTGCGTTCTTTATGACATTTTCCAGGCTTGACTTGGTGTAGCGCCGGCAGTGGTGCACCAGCGCGTCCAGGCTGCCGTAGAGCGCCGGCAGGGCGGGAACGAACAGGAGCAGTGTACCACCAGGGCTTAACAACGCAAAAAGATTACGCAATACCGCAGCGTCATCGTCAATGTGCTCCAGGACATTGACCATCATCGCGGCGTCGAAGGGCTGCGCGGTCAACGCTGGATCGACTTCAGACAGCAGCGCGCAGGCCGTCTCCACCTGCGGAAACGACGAAGTCCGAGCGACGAGCTTTTCATGAAGGTTCTTAGCAGGTTCCACTAGCAGCGCTGAGGCACATTGACCGACATATCGGACCGAAACATTGCCGATACCCGCCCCCACCTCAATGACACGACCGCGTAGGTGAGCCGAAAAATGGTCTAAAATCCATTGATTGTAGCGCGGAAGGTCGGACAGCGCTTCGAGGTCTTGGCCGTCGTAGTGGCTGGCATCGGGCGTAGCAGGCATGGACTCCTCAACTGGCTAGCGGTGGCACATCCGCGCAGCAATCACGGGCGGTTTCAGCGGTTGGGCCGCTACTGTGCCCATATCGGCGGGCCAAAGCAAGTTGATGCCGGGCGTGCGGACGCTCAAGTTGGTTCGGGCCGTCTCGTCGACCGACGGCGCCCGGCACAGCGCAATACCGTTTAAGTACAGGTGGTTGCCTACGTATTGCACCAGGGCGGTTCTCGCGGATTGACGGCCACGCCGGCATTGGCCAACGCGCGCTGCAAGATGTGGAACTGCGCCTCTTGCCACGCATCGTCTAGGGGAGCTGCGTAGTCAATGGCCTGTAATTCCCGGGCAATTCGCGATTTTTCTTGCAGTGGACCAATCTCGACCACGCGCACGACCGGTGCCAGCAGCCGGGCCAAGGCGGCGGGGTCGCGGACCAAAATCGGCCGAATCATGGCAAAGGTTTCGATTCCGGCGGCTTTCAGCTGCGCAAGTGCATGAATTCGTTCGGCAATAGGAGCAGTTCCCGGTTCCACAGCCTGGCGTATCGCGTCGTCCTCGGTGGGCACGGAAAAACCCACACGCGCGTGCCGACACTGCTGCAACAGCTCAAGATCACGGAGAACTAGTGGCGAACGCGTGAGCACCATCGGTTCGAGCGCCGTAGGCTGGATGACCTGCAGACACTGGCGCGTGATTTCGTACTTGCGTTCCAGGCCCTGATAAGGATCTGTAATCACAGGGCTTAGTCGCACCACACCTCTAGGGTTAGCCCCAATTTCGTGGGCCAACACGGCGGCTGCATTGACCTTGATATCGACCCAACTCCCCCAGGGCAGGTCGCCCAGGCCCTGTAAGCTCCGCGACCAAGCACCTCGGTGACTTGCGTAGCAAAAACAGCACCCTAGCGTGCAACCCACATAGGGGTTGATGTACCAAGAGGACTGCTCGTCGCGCATTAGCAGGTGATCGACTGTGATTTCACGCCGTTGCCCCCGCGTCGGCCAACGTTCGCGTGCGACCTCCAGCGTGGGAACCAGCGACTGTTCCCCTTGGCGCACGCACGCGATTATCGCTGCCATCACAAGCAGTTCCTCATCGCTGAGGCGCTCGCGGGCTCCCTGCACTTCGCTGTAGCTAATGTTGAACTGTTCGGTATGCGCAAAGCACGGTCGGTCGGGGTTGCGCTGGTCCAACTCAATGACCAAGGGGGGCAGGGCGGCGCGCGGCGGCTGCAAGTCACCGGACAACTCGTTGTATACCAATAGAGTAACCCCTTGATCTACATCAATTTGTCCCAGCTGCCACCCAAGAGGAAGCCCCCCCGGTAGGCGCAAAGGGCCAAGCATGGCCTCCAGGGCCCGGTCAAGGTGACGCGGTTCAGGTTGGCTGGTAGAGACCCGCTGGATCGGCACCGAAGAAGCCAACTTCATAGACATTGTCGTCCACCAGGTCCAGAGCCGCGATCATAGCGGGCGTGAGCAGGTCGGTATGGGGAATCCTATCGAGGTGATGGGCAAGATCGTCCAAGCATTCAGGGTCTTGCAGCCAGCGCCGCTTGTTCCAGCCTCGCAAGTCAACGGCGACGGACACTTGCCGTAATGTCTTAGTTCTGTTCAGGTTATAGTAGAAATCGAAGTAGGACATCGCCAGTTCGCGCAGGCCGCGGTACACGGGCTCGCGAAAGCGCAGAACCGTCGTGTTGCTCTTGGCAATGGCGCCAAACCGCCCGTTTCTTTTGAAGACGGCGATGACATGGTCGTCGTCATTGACGGCCCGCAAGTCGACAATGAGCGGGCGCTCGCCGAGACGATACAACGCCGCGGCCGCCAGGACCGCACCATCGTAACAATGGGCCCTTCGGTCGCGCAGGACTTGGGGCGGGCTGCGGTAGAAATCGTCGGTGTTGTACGCGCAACGATTGAGAAATGACTGAATTTCTTGGGGCGTCGTCAAGGCCTCAAAGGCAGCCCGCTCGGCCGGTGCCCAGCCTTGGGTGAAACGTTCGCACTCGGCCGCTAGTGAAGGGCGCATGACCGACCATCCGCCAATTCCCCTGGCGCACGGCTACAGTGGCAAATCGTGCGGCGGCTTGTCAAACCGTTAGCCTGCGGGGCACGAACCGCTGGAATTGGGCCGAAGCATCCTTGTATAGCAAGGGTCTAACTTGCTGTTCCGGATGAAGATTTTCGGCCGATACAAGCGCCAGTCACCTGCTTTGGCCCACCGCGAGCCGACCGGCGCGACGCCTCGCTCTAGGAAGCCACGGGCATGTATCGCAAGGGTGCAGCTGCCTGTACTTCAAGCGCAATTCGACCAGCCCGAGCCGTCCCAGTCCGCACCTAGTCAGCCGGCCCCTCGCGATGCCACTGTCCGGCTGAAACGGGTCCTGCAGCAGGCCAAAGGCTTGTATAGCAAGGCTCTATCTCATTGATAAAAATTAGTTTTTAACGCACACCGTCAAAATATGCGTATCCCCAGCCCAAGACCAGTAGGTCGTGGTGTTCTGGATGTTCGGAGAGCATGCATTCTGAATCATGTTGTTGTTGTTTTCATGGGGAAAAGTGCTATTCCCATGCCAGCAACCATACGTCTTGCCGGCGCTGTTGAACAACTGATTGCACGGGGCGTTCTTGAGTGCCGGCGTGGCCGCGCCGTTGAGGTAGCACAGCGTCCAGCCGGGTTGCACCTGCTGCGGGTCGGTCAAGAGGTTGGGGCCGCATACCGCCGCGCCGCAGCCTTCGTCGGTCTGGCCGTCGCAGTTGTCGTCGATGCTGTTGCCGCAGATCTCGGCGATGCCGGGAATGACGGTGTTGAGGCAACCCTTTGCAGCGTCACAGCTATCCGCGGTGCACGCCTTGCCATCGTCGCAGTTCACGGCTGCGCCGCCGCACTTGCCGCCGCTGCAAATGTCACCGCTGGTGCAGGCGTTTGCGTCATTGCAGGCGACGGTATTGGGTGTGTTCTTGCAGCCTTTGGCGACATCGCAGCTATCGTCGGTGCACGGATTGCTGTCATCGCAAACGACTGGCTTGCCGGCAGCGCAAGTCCCACCGCTGCAGGCGTCGCCGCTGGTGCAAGCCGAGCCATCGTCGCAAGGCGCTGAATTGTTAAAGGATAGGCAGCCTTTGGTGCCGTCGCACACGTCGGTTGTGCAGGCCTTTCCGTCGTCGCAGGTCTTGATGGCTCCGGCGACGCAGAGCTTGGCGGCGCAAAGGTCGCCGACGGTGCACGGATTGCCGTCCTCACAGAGGTTGCCGTTGGCGATATGGCTGCAACCGCTTGCTTTATCACAAGAATCATTGGTGCAGAGATTGCCGTCGTCGCAGTTCAGGGGGGCGCTGCCATTGCACACGCCCGCCGCGCAGCTGTCGACCAACGTGCAGGCATTGCCATCGCTGCAAAGCGACGTATTGTTGGTATAGATGCAACCAGCGATTGCGTCACAGGAATCGTCGGTGCACGGGTTGCCGTCACTGCAGACCTTGGTGACCCCGGGGAGGCACTTGCCGCTCTGGCACGAGTCGCCGATCGTGCAGGGATTGTTGTCGTCACACACGCCCAGATTGCTAGAGTAAACGCACCCTTTGCTGCCGTCACAGCCGTCGTCGGTGCACGGATTGCCATCGACGCACGCGAGCGACTTGCCGCCCTGGCAGTTGCCGTCTGCGCAAGCGTCATTCAACGTGCACGCGTTGCCGTCGTCACAAGGCGCCACATTCTTTGTAAATACGCAGCCTTTCGTTGGGTCGCAGCCGTCGCTGGTGCACGGATTGCCGTCGTCGCAGGTCTTGCTGCCTAGGCCTTGGCAGGTCGAATCGGCGCAAATGTCGCCCATGGTGCACGCGTTGCCATCGTTGCAAGCAGCCGAATTGCTTGTGTATACGCAGCCAGATTTGGCGCTGCAATTGTCGTCCGAGCACGGATTGCCGTCGCTGCAGTTGATCATGGCGCCGGGGACGCAAACGCCGGCCTGGCAAAGGTCGCCGCCGGTGCAGACGTCGCCGTCGCTGCAGTCGGCGCTGTTGGCCGTAAATACGCAGCCCGTCTTGGGATTGCAGCTGTCGGTCGTGCAGCCGTTGGTGTCGTCGCAGACAGTTGCGCTGCCGGGCAGACACGCGCCCGACTGGCATAAGTCATTGGTAGTGCAAAGATTTCCGTCGCTGCACGTGCTCGCATCGTCGGCGGTGGCGAGGCAGCCAGTGCTCGGGTCGCAGCTGTCCTTGGTGCACGGGTTCTTGTCGTCACAAGTTACGGGACTTCCAACGCATTTGCCGTTGTTGCACTCGTCGCCGGCAGTGCAGGCGCTGCCATCATCGCAGGTGCCTGTGGTTGGCGGGTGTTGGCAGTTGCCGGCGATGCAATTGTCGTACGTGCACGGGAGGTTGTCGTTGCAGACGCCGGGCCCGGGCTCGTCAGTTTGGCCGTTGCAGTTGTCATCGATCAAGTTGCACGTTTCTGGGGCGGCGTTCGGCGCATCGCAGGCACCCAATCCGGCAGCACCGCAACTCCGCTTTCCGCCACAGGTTCCGTCTTTGCTGGCGTTGCTGCAGGCGGTGCCGAGGCCCAAAGTCGTCGCGCGCTGGTCGCACACGCACACCAAGTCCGTCTTGACACACTGTTGGCTCTTGACGCTGCCGACGCTGACGGTCGCCTGACAAGCGTAGCCGCTAGGGCAAGCCTGGGCATCGCTGCATGGCACGCCGCAGAAGCTCCCGAGACTAGAGCCAGAATCGTCCTTGTAGGTCGTGCAGCGATTGTTCGCTCCGCCTAACACGTTGTTGCAGTCGCTGTCCGCCGCGCACGGTTCGCACAGGCGGGGGTGGGCATCGACGCAGACATTTACGATGTCGCCCGAACTGCCTGAAACTTGGACGCATTGTTCGCTAGCGGCGCAGCCGGCACCGCACAACTGCCCGCATTTCTTGCCAGAATCCGAATCCACGCAAACGCCTGAATTGCACTGGTCCGCCGCGCTACACGGGCATCCAGCTTCCGAACAGCCCGCATCGACGGCACCGACGTCCGTATTTGCGCCGACATCTTGAGGCCCTAGCAAGTCTTGGGCCGCTGCGACATCGACGATCGCATCATCGCTGGAAACATCGTTCGCCGTGTCGGCGCTGTCGACCCAGCCGTCCCCGCCTTGGCTGTCATCGACCGCGGCTGCAGTATCACCTCCTCCCGCAGAATTCGCGTTAGAGCAAGCGAGGATAGCTAAGCAAAGCGCAGCGATGGCTGCCCAAGAGAGCCTGGGAAGGGCGAAAGAATTCAACGTCGTCTCCAATGGCCTTAAGGCTGAAGGTACGCTCAATTCCTAGCAACTCTGGTCAAAAATCGCAACAACCGTCTCATTTTGTTGGGTCCGGTTGACACTAGATGGTTGGTTCCCCGCATGAACAAGCATGGTCAAGGACGCCGGGAGCGCCCTTTGTGCCCATCGCTGTGGCGGCCCCGCCGTCGGTACCAACCAGTCGGCGCGGAGAGGACGCTCCAAAATGCCTAATTGTAAAGGAGATTATTGATGTATGCCCCGTCTCCGGCCTACAGACCGTTGGTCTCGCCCGCGGATTGCGCTATGCTCTTGGCCCCTGGCGTCCAGGTTCGGGCGCCTTCAGGACGTGACGCCATGCCACTGCAATTGGGTTCCCGCCAGATCGCTCATATCGCCGTTATCGGTTCAGGCCAAATCGGGCCAGACATTGCCTTGCATTTTGCCAAGACAATCGCAGGGTTGGGTGGTCGCGTAACGGTCGTCGACGTCAGTGACAAGGCCCTGCAAGCTGGCCAAGCACGCACCTGGAAGAAAATCGATCGTGGCGCAGAATCAGGGGCTTGGAAGCCGGCCGATGCCCAAGCCATGAAGGCCGCGCTGACGTTCACCAGCGATTACCAAGCCACGGCCGGTGCCGAACTGGTGGTGGAAGCTGCGACGGAAGACGAAGGCCTTAAGTGCCGAATCTTCAAGCAATTGCAGGAGTTCGTGGCTGCCGACGCGATCTTGCTTTCCAATTCCTCCCATTTGGAGCCCGAACGCATTTTTGCAACCGTCGCCGATCAAAGTCGAACCGCCGTCGCCCACTATTTCTTCCCGGCTGAGCGCAATCCGATGGTCGAAATCATCCCGGGCGCCGCGACTTCGCCGCAAACCACCGCGTGGCTCATGGGGTTTTTCGAGCAGATCGGCAAGATTCCGGTGCGCGTCGCTTCGCGCTATGGCTACGCGGCCGACCCAGTCTTTGAGGGCATTTTCGCCGCCGCCTGCCTGTGCGTCGAGGAAGGTCTTGGAACTGTAAAGGAAGTCGATTGGGCCGCCCGCGCCGCAGTGGGGCTCAACGTCGGGCCCTTCACCGCCATGAACCTCACCGGCGGCAGTCCGATTACAGCCCACGGCTTGGACCTGATGCACCAGCGATTCGCCGGCCCGTCCTGGCCCGATCCCTGGTTCAAGGCACCGAAACTGCTGACAGATCTCCTTGCCACAGCCGGGCTAGGCGGCCAGTGGACCGTGTGCGGACGCGGCGAAACGTTGACCCTGCCTGATGATCAAAACCTTAAGATTATTGAGGCATTGCGCGGTGCCTATCTGGGCATCTGCTTTTCGATTTTGGACAGCGGCATCATCGATACCGGTGACTTTGAGCTGCTGATCGAAACGGCGCTCGACATGAAGGGACCGTTGCGGCTGATCGGCGAGTTGGGCCCCCAGGAAGCGCTGCGCTTGTGCGAGGCCTATCATGCGGCCCATCCGAATCTGCCCGTCAGTGAGCAAGTGCGCGCTATGGCTAAGGAAAATCGTGCACAGGTTCCAAGCAACTTGAGCCAAGAGGTGGTCTCGACGCCGTCCGGCAACGTCTTGGTGGTGCGGATTCGTCGCCCTAAGGTGCTCAACGCCTTGGATCACACGACGTACGGGCAACTGATGGCGGTGGCGACGCGGCTCAAGCAGGACAAGGACCTCATTGGCCTGGTCATTGGCGGATTTGGCACCAAAGCCTTTGTTTCTGGAGCGGATATTCACGCGTTGGCCCAGGTGCACACCCCTGATCAAGGGTACGCCATCGCCAAAGTGGCCCACGATCTGGCCACAGCGCTGGAAAGCAGCGAAAAACCAGTGGTTGCGGCGCTGACCGGCCTCGCTTTTGGTGGCGGTCTGGAATTGGCCATGGCCTGCCACGCGCGCATCGCCGCCGATAAGCTCAAGGTTCTTGCAGGTTTGCCTGAGGTGAACCTCGGCATCATTCCGGCCGGAGGGGGCACGCAGCGCCTGCCGCGTTGGGTGGGACTGGAGCGCGCCAATTCCCTTTTGCGTACAGGCTCATCTCTGTCTTCCGTGGATGCCCTGGCCGCCGGCCTGGTACACAAGCTGGTGACGCAGTCGGAAGTGGTGGCGGCCGCCGTCGATCACGTCGTCGCGCTTCATACGGGCGCTGAGCCCTGGCGACGAATTGATCAGGGACCTTTGGCGGCTGACGGCGTACAGCTCGCGCCAGTAGATATCGGGCACAGGTCCCGCAAAGTCGATGAATTGCTAGTGCAATCCCTGACCTTCGGTGCAATCCATGGGCTGGAGCAAGGGTTGGTCGAGGAACTGGAGGTCTTTCGCCGGATTTGCCAACTTGACGACATGCGCGTCGGCGTCGACCACTTTGTGAAGAACGGGCCCAAGACGCCGGCCCCCTTTGTCCATGCTTAGACGGACATTGATCCGGATGAAAACAAGCGTACTATCAAGAGCTTCGAGGATGCCATGCTCGATGTGACTCGTTTTCCCAAGATGCCGCACGACCAACTGCGTGGCCTTGAGCACGTATCGGTGCCGCTCTATGAGTTCATCCACGCCCACAGCCAGGTTACGGCGGGGCTGCACGCCACCATTGGGGCCGTTAACTCATGGTGGATCCAGCACTTTACCGGGGCGACCTGGGAGGTGCACGGCCTCGAGTCGATTCGCTCCCTGACGGCGCCGCGCGGACTGGTGTTGGTGTCTAACCACCGGTCATTCTTTGATATGTACGTTATCTCGACCGTCGTCAACAAGCGCACCGACCTGCTGCGCCGCGTCGCCTATCCCGTGCGCTCGCGGTTCTTCTACGATCATCCGGCGGGCGCATTGCTCAACTTGGCCGTTTCGGGCGGGGCGATGTGGCCGCCTGTGTTTCGCGACGACCGGCGCCGACTGCTCAATCCGATTGGTTGGCAACAGGTTGTGCACACGATGACGCCGGGCACGGGCATCGGCATTCACCCCGAAGGGACGCGCGGCAAGGGCGCAGATCCCTATGAGTTCTTGCCCCTCAAGCCCGGGCTTGGCCAACTGGTTGAGGCGCTTCACCCCGACACCTGGGTGCTGCCGACGTTCATCGCGGGCCTATCCAATGACCTGTCGGTCGAAGTGCGCAGGGCGCGGCAGCCGCTCGGGCAGCGCGGTGAGCCCGTGCGCATTCGCTTTGCGCCGCCCGTGCGTGTTGGAGCCGTCCAGGCGCTCAGGCTGGATGCGGCTGAGACGACTGCGCACATCATGGCCATGGTCCGCACGCAGGCCGAGGTGGACCGCCAGGAGCGCCTTGCGAATCCGTCGGTGCTCTAAGTTCACCTTTCGCTACGCGATCTTCCGGGCTTGCTATACAACGCTGCGAATCGGCCTAACAGACGTCGCATGTCGGTTCCTATCCGGCAACAACTGTTGATCAATGCCAAGGAACCCTGCAGACTGCGGCGGGGCGGGGTTACCAAAATCCCGAGGCGGACGGGTTCGCTCAACCGTTGCTGCGCCTTGCAGCGGTGACCCTGCCTCGGGCAACGGTCTTCCACGTGGCAATAAGGTGTTGAAATGAAAAAAGATAGCGGGACAAAATTTCGCACTACTGGTAGTAGCGGACTTCGCTGTAGTACAAGGTTTCAACTCATCGTACTCTTAGCGTTTTTTCTCCTGGCAGGCGCTCCCCTCGTGGCCGAACCGCAAGTCCACGCTGCTCCCGCCGCGACTGCCTTGGGCGTCCTGGAACAACTGTCAGTCAAAGGACGCGCGCCCAAAACGGGCTATAACCGCGCGGAGTTTGGCCACGCCTGGGCCGACGAGGACCACAATGGCTGCGATACCCGCAACGACATGCTACGTCGCGATTTGCGTGACACTACGGTCAAGCCAAAGACCCACGATTGTGTGATCTTGACCGGTTTTCTCATCGACCCGTACTCCGGTGATCGCATTGATTTCACGCGTGGACCACGCAGCGCCGACATTCAGATCGACCATGTCGTCGCCCTTTCCAACGCTTGGCAGACGGGCGCCGGGAACTGGACGGCGGGAAAACGCCAAACATTGGCCAACGATCCCTTGAACTTGCTCGCCGTTCAAGGATGGCTGAACAGTCAGAAGGGCGATGGCGATGCCGCCACTTGGCTACCGCCGCGCAAAGATTACCGTTGTGCGTACGTGGCCCGGCAGGTGGCGGTCAAGGCGCGCTACGGGCTGTGGGTGACGCCTCCCGAGCGTGACGCAATTGCCCGAATTCTTGGACGATGTCCAAGTGAGCCATTGCCGACGCGGTAGGCTGTTCCCCGGGCACCAAATCGCCTGGAAGCGCCAAGTGCTAGGGATAGTTGACGAATAACTCGCTCAAATTCGGACTGTTGGCCGCATCGCCCAGCAAGGGCGAGACGTCGAAGATCTCCTGCATCGTGCGCAACATCGCAGAATGCGTATACTTTGTCTTCACGGCGTAGTTCCCACCGTGCACCGAATCGCCAATGGCGATCAGCCCCACGGGGAAGTCGCCCAGTTCGCTTTCCTCCCACAGCACCATCAGCAGACCGCCGGCCTTGAAGGCTGCGGAATCCATGATTAAAGGCACATATTTCTTGAGCCAGTCGTCGCCCTGCTGCACCGCATCGAAGTTGGGCAGACACGGGTCGTGCATGATATTGCACATGTTTGGCGTCAGGAAGTTGTAGCGCGCGATCTTGCCGCCCGACGAATCCGCCAAATCCGCCGCCAATTCAGCCATTGGCCGATTGTGGGCGATGCAATACGGGTCCTTGGGGTCGAGATTTCCGGTAGAATCATCAAAAAATACAAAGGGATTATGCTTGGGATTGTACTTGGCAACATTGGTCAGCGGGCAAACGTCGCCGACGATGTCCTCCTGGTAGGACTTCCAAGAAATTCCCGCGTCTTTCAGCTGAGTTGCCAAGTGCGCGGTCGTAGCTTGGTGATTCTGGCTGGGCGCTTGGTCGTCGAACACGCCGAAGTTGGTGCCCGCTTCAAGCCATAGGTAGTTGGGCTCGCTGGGGTGTAACCCTGGAGGATTGAAATAGTTTTCCGTGTGCGCCCCCAAGGGCAGCAGGGTCCCATTGATGTAAGGGGCGGACGGATTGCCGGCGATCATGTCCCAGTTGTGGTTCTCCATCATGATGAGAAACACAGTCTGATTGGCGTGTTTGGGCTGCGTCCCCACGTCCGATGCCGCATCGGCGAGCACCTTGGTGTCTGCGCCGCCAACGTCCCCGGCCGCGACATCAGCGCCCGAGGCATCGCTGCTGGTCGATGCAGCCGGCTTGGCACTTGAGCAACCCACGACCAGCACTGCAGCCCAGCCGATCCAGGAAAAGCCATGGCTATTACTCATGATTTGACGTCCTTGGTGAGACGCATCGGGCGCAGCCTTGGCCCAAGCGCTGCCCACACACGGTGTCACTTTTGCGGACGGACCTTGAGAAAACAAGTGGTTCTTCATGATTTCGTTAGCCTCCGCGGCAATTGTACATCCAGCTCAGCGACAGTGTACACTGGCCCATGTTGCGAACAGCGACCACCGAGGAGCTCAGCGCGATTGGGCAATAGCTTGCCACTACGCAGGATTTTGCTTCGGGAAGGCTACAGTCCTCGCGCTCGCCCGAACCCAAGTTGGGCCAAGAACTCATAATATCTTGTAATTAAACTAAAATTCCAGGGCAACGCGTTCTTGTTGCCACTCGCGCATCCAGCTGTGAAAACGATACAGGTACAAGTGGCCAGGTTCCATGACGATTCGCCGCTGGAACGCCCGACCATGCAGCGGTTTACCGCGCAGGAGCATGGCACCGGTCGGCACCAAAATCGCGTGACCTTCCAGTTCCTTGGCGCCGAAGTCCCGGGTTTGCCAGCCGCGCGCGTGCTCGATCTGCCACACCATCGTCGTGTCCAGGGCGTCGATCAGCAGCACCAGGGCACCGCAAGGTTCCAGACGCGGCAACGCTGGAGCCGGCACCCACCAGAGGCGCGCGCGCACCCAAGGCGAATTGCCTGAAGCCGTCTCACGTTGATCCTGTTGAAATGCACGCATTCGCTGAGCAATCCGGTCGCGCGTGGGCAACTGCGGATCGCTGGCGCGGGGCGTGATCAGGTTGGGCAACTCCGCCGGCAAGGTCGTTCCCGTCCAACCCGTTGGTATCCGACCAAGACGAATAATATCAAGCTGTTGCAGTAGGCTGACGGTCGCACAGGTGGACAGGAGGTCCAGGGGGGACAGCTGCACCACTTGTTCCAAAGGGCGGCCATCGAGCAGAGGCCAGAGTCGCGCAATTCGTTGAAAATTCAAAATAGTTGGCGGCAGAACGAGCGTCTGTCCCACACTACGCGTCGAGGGGCCCAGTTGCGCGTCGTACTCGGCTTGCATCGCCGCCTCACGCCCATGCAGGAAATCATTGGGGTTGAAGCTCTCGGGTGCCAGAACGACAAGCCTTTCAAAAGCTTGCATGGCATCGAGCAAAGGCGAATCGCCTTGCAGGGTGTTGAGGTCCTGGGCCAAGGTCGGCAAGTCGACGGCCAACTCCCGGCACAATTGCTGGCGGGCCACCTGGGCGTCATCAAGGGCGCTGGTATCGACGGCAAATGTTAGGTGCAAAGGTGCAATTCTATCAGCCATGTCAATGCTTTTCCGCTCGCTGCTACAGTGGGGCCGGCTACAGTGCCTAAAGGACAGCCGGTGCCAGGGAGGGCTGTTCCTCTGCGCATCCTACGTCGGGTTAGGCATCTAGGCCAGTTCGGGGAAGGGCAAGGGCCGTCTCGATCGCCAACGCCTGTCGAGCCAGGACCGCGCAACGTTGGTCGCAGCGGCGAATTCGTTGGTAGGCATGGGTAAAAGACTTTGAAAGTACTTGATTTTCAGACACGTCCCAGACAAAAGCGTGCTGGGCAACAAGGGGGCCCCGTTTATCAGCCACCGACCTCCAAGCCACGTGTGCGCCAGGAAGATCCTCCATGATTGCGCATAGCCGCGTTGGCTCTAGATAGCGATCATCCATTGTTTTACGGAGTTGACTCGGCCTAAGTTCTCCCAGGCCGCTCTCCGCCAACAGGGCCTGGGCCACCGCCGTTCCTCCGTAGCGGGCCATGAAAACCACCAGGAACACTACGCAATGGAGCGCATCGTCAATCACGCAGTCGTCTTGGAGTTTGATCAGGAGGCGCGCGTTGTCGGGCAGTGCCTTGGCAAGCAGCGCTTCCATGCGCGTGCGCAGGCGCAAAAGTGGCGTGCGCGACGTCACCCAGAACTCCCCTTGGGCCGCTCTGACGCCGGGCACGCTGGCCAGCACATCAGCCGCCGGCGCGCGCGGATCGAGCAGGGTATGCACCATCTGCTGGTACGCAGAAGGGATTCCGTTCTTTCTCTGCAAGCTGGGCGGCAGTAACCTTCTGAAATCACAAAAGTTCCATGCATCATGGTGAGTCTGCGCCGCCAGGGTCCGCTGGGTTTCCAGCAGATCGCGGGTCAGGCCGGCCAGCGGACCTTCCACCACGCGCAGGGCGCCGTCCGGTGGCGACTGCCGTGCGAGCAGAATCTTGCGGGTTGGAGCCAGGTTATCGGTCATGCCGTCGGTCGGAGGTCACACCGGCAAGCCGTTGTGGACACCATTGGGTTCAGGTAGATGGAAGGTTTGCGCATCGGTCGGTTTCGACGCGCGCCTAGGGTAGGCCCGCCGACTTTAGCGCCTCAGGCACGCCGCCGCAAGGTCTGGCCAACTGCTTGCCCGACGCCTCGGGGGTCGTAGCCGACGTCGAAGCCATTTGCTGCCGCGCGACTTTCAAAAAATGCCTTTTATTTCAAAGCGATGCCCGGGCGGTTGTGGCCCTGAATCGGCCAAAAGGAGGACTGCCGCGAGGGGCACGCGAACCTGCACCTTCAGCGGTGGCGCGATGCTGGTGTGACGTACTTCCTTGTTATTTAGAAATAAAGTCGCCCTGCGGTCTCAAAGGCACCACGCAATTTGACCGCATCGGCCGCAGTTGTCCATTGCCCAGTAGGCTGATTGCACAGATTCGGAACGTAAGGCCCAGGAAAGACAGTGACTGACTCCCGCCAATACGTGCTACATAGTCAGACCTATGTACAGCGCCTGCGAGTTGGGGCGACTCAGGGATGCAACCCTGGGCTCGCAATCAAGAAACCTGCCTGCGCGGGTTGACTGACATGATCTTGCAGATCGGTGAGACTGTGTAGGCGCCATTTCGCGGGTCCGTGGCAATCAGTTCTGCTTTCTTATCAGTAACGTAGCTTGTGACTTGGCCGCACTTCGTCTCGCCGATTGCATTCACCGCTGCATGGAGCAACCGGTTGCCTTGGGCGATCAGACCGTGCTTGCCGCCGTGGGTATTGGTGTGGCTGTGTCGCACTCGGACTACGTCAAGCCGATGAAATTCGTCGTAATACTGGCGTGGCCATGAATCGCGCCAAGGTGCAAGGCGTGGGGCGGAGTCGTATGTCCGATAGTGGGCTGCACGCAGCCGCGGTGGAGCGCCTGTACCTGGAATCGGATCGGCACCAAGCGCTCAAAAAGCAAGAGTTCTTCCTTGCTTGTCAGCCTGCGCTTGATCTGCGCCCGCCGCAAATGGTGGGCGTTGAAACCCTGGTTCGCTGGCAGTCGCCGACCCGGGTGCTGGTGCTGCCCGGCGACTTCATTGCGCTCCCAGAAGAGACTGGAACGATTGTGCAAATTGGCCAGTGGGTCCTCAACACCGCCATCGCGCAACTCGCGGCGTGGGATGCAGAAATGTCGCCCCGGATAAGCGGCTGACCATGGCTATCAACCTGTCGCCTAGTCAGGTGCAAATGCCTAGTTTGGCACAGCGTTTGCAGGAAGCGCTAACCACACACGCCATCCATCCATCCCGCATCAAGCTGGAAGTGACCGAGACTTCGGCCATTCAAGATTTTGAAACAACGACGAAATTGCTCCACGAACTAGGCGACCTTGGCTTCGGCATCGATCGAGACGACTTCGGCACGGGCTTGCCATCGCTGGCCTACCAGCAGCCACTCCCCATCGACGTCATCAACATCGACCGCAGTTTCATGGAAGATCTCGAGCATAACGGCGCCAACTGCGGCCTGGTGCGCGCCATCGTCGGCATGGCGACCATTTTGGGTAAGACCGTGATTGCAGAAGGGATTGAGCGTGAAGATCAGTGCAACGACTGTCCAGCATCCATTGTCGGTACGGACAAGGCTACTACTTCAACAAGCCTATGAAAACACAAGGTGAACTGCGGTTCGTTCTCGCCAAGCTGCAGCTTTTGCCTGCCCCAAAGCGGATGCTCCCCGCCCGGAGCGCGCGCCCCTCAGGGCTACACAGACGCGCCGGGGCGAGTTCCACCCTTTCCTAAGCAATTCCTGGCCAATATCGCACGCCGCGGCGGCCAAAGGCCAAGATCGTCTGGCACCCGGGCGGCTGGACTATTTGGGGCACTGGGCCACCGGCTTGAGTGTGCCCGGCAGTCCTTCGCAGGTCCACGTGCCATGATCGCAGTACGGGTGGTAGGTCGTCATGTTGTCGCAGCAAGCCACGGTTTCCTCACCACAAATGCTGTGCGGGACGCAGCAAATCATCGGCGGCATGCCGCAGCCCGTCGCCGGTGCGAAGGCGCCGCCGACCATGTTGCAACCGCCGATGGGCGCGCAAACACCGCCAAAATCCGCACAAGTTGCCTTGGCTTGAGTGAGCGGAGGCGGTATGCAGCAACTGCCCGGGCCGTCATCGAAGCCGCAGACGCTATCGCCTTTGACGGCTGGCGTGCCCTTGCCGCCAACGCAATCGCCGCCCATGCCCAGGCAGACGCCGCCTAAGTCGGCACAGGCAGCGGCAGCCAAGGTGTCACTGCTTGCATCCGGTGCCAGTCCCGTATCTGCTGAAACGTCAACAGGTTGTGGGGCGTCACTTGCCTCGCTGGTGTCCACAGTGCCATCGTTGCTGTCGGCGGTGGGAGAGGAGTCGCTGTCCGCGGCCGAATCGGCGGGAACATCCGAAATATCAACAGATACGGCATCCGAATCTGCCGGTGTTGTCGTGTCGGCCAAATGGCTATCCACCTGATCGCCCGCGTCGGTTGAGCCGCTGTCGGTGGAGGCCGCATCGAGCCCCGCGTCCGTTTGACTGGCGTCCGTCTGAATTGCGCCGGGTTTTGCGGTATTGCTGCCGCACGCCGCGATGGAAAGGAGCCCGAACAGGGCGGTGACGACCAGCGGCTGATGGGCCATGACCAAGGTCCTTTGTGTGAAAATCCCGGGTGAATCCAGAAAGTTGCGAGTTCATTCTTTCCTGCCAAGGCTACCGTGCGATCACTGCACGCAAGCCCACCTGCGTTGAACCAAGTTAGGATGGCACTTGGGGTCGTCAAGACCCACTGTGGTCACTTTGCCGCCGTCCGCGTCGGCACCCGAGCTTGGTGGGCCCACACATGTCGTGGATAATTGCCCCGCAATACCAACGAATCGGCATGCAAGCGAAACGTTGATGCAGGATTCAGTTGTCAGAACAAGGGACTGCTAGCCGGTTGCAGCCCAAGATTGACAGACCACCTGCCATCAAAAAAATAGGCGGAGCGCACGGTCATGGAGCTGCTGTCCGAACGATCGCCGCGCCTTCGCCGAGGAACAGGTTGGAACCCTGGCCCAACAAAGGCAGTTGCGCCTGCCGGCTCTCCGCGGTTGACCGCTTCGGCAACGCTTGACGCTGCCCCGCGCGCCTGCTTTCATGGCGTTTCGGGAGGTGCCTATGTCCGGTTCCTTGTTCCATCACACCGTGCCTCGGACCTTTCATCCGCCGATCGTCTCGGTCACGGCGAGGAAGGTCGTGGGATTGCTAGTTTTTATCGCAGTCGCCGTGCCGTCTGTGTTGCTCTGGAGCCTAGCGCTGGTCCCCGCGGCGATCGAGGGTCAAGTCCTGGGGGGCGTCCTGCAAGTCAAGGCTGGCATGGGGCTATTGCGTCAGTCCCAGCGCGTGCCCCTGGATCAGATTCGCGTTATCCGCACCGTCGAGGTCGCCAACGGGCGGCGAAGAAACGGTACGGCTTTGCCGGGGCACTGTTCGGGCTGGTGGACCTATCCGACGCTCGGAGAAGTCTGGCAAGCAACTGATTGTCGTGCAAAATTGCTTCTTATCGACACGCCGTCCTTGCGGTTGCTCCTGTCGGCCGATGACCACGTGGCGCTCACCGAGGCGCTGCACGGCAATCATCCTTGGCAGGAGTCCACTGAGAGCAGCCTGCCTTCTTGGCTGCGCTTGCTGTTTGTCGCCGCAGCAATAGCCTCTGTTTTTGGGGGATTGCTGCTAGCGGCGCTGACGCTGCGCGGGCCCGAGTCGCTGAGCTATACGGTGGATGGCTCCACATTGACTGTCCGGTCACTTCTGGGGCAGAGGCGCATCAGTTTGGCCGGGCTGACCGTTCGGCGCTGCCCGGGCGGGCTTGGCCTGAGGGTCGGCGGTACCGGGTTGCCTGGGTATTTCACCGGTTGGTTTCTGGTGGAGGGGCGGCGGGCCCGGGTTTGGGCGACACTGCGCCAGCAAGGGGTCTTGCTTGAAGGCGACGGGAGATATCTGCTAACTCCTCAGGATGTTGAGGGCTTTCTCGTTGCAACCCAGGAAGGCGGCGCGCGCTTGCTGCCCTAGAGCTATGAGATTCTGGGCGTTCTGTGGTTTGCTGGAATCACCTTCACCGCTCAGCCCTTACCGGCCTAGCGGCGCGAAAAGTCCGTGTACGCCGCGCGGCATCGAACGCCAATACTGAGGCGGCGCTTGGACTTGTCCACCCAGCACGGCCGCAGCGTGCCAGGGCCAGCGTGGGTCGTAGAGCATTCCCCTCGCCAAGCCGACGGCATCCGCCCGACCTTGGGCGACGATCGCCTCAGCCTGGGCCGGCTCGGTGATCAAACCAACTGCAATCACAGGAATTTGGACTTCCCGGCGTACAGCCTCAGCCAATGGCACTTGAAAATCTGGCCCAACTGGAATTTGCTGTTGTAGGCTTAGTCCACCACTCGAAACGTGGATGAAGGCACCGCCTAGAGTCTGAATCTCGTGGGAAAACGCAATACTTTGGCTGATGTCCCAACCGCCCTTGACCCAGTCGGTGCCCGAGATGCGGATGCCTATGGGCAGGCGAGCCGGCACGGCAGTGCGCATGGCCTGAAAGACTTCGAGGGGAAAACGCATTCGATTTTCAAGACTTCCGCCGTACCGATCCGTCCGTTTGTTGGACAGTGGCGACAGAAACTGATGCAAGAGGTAGCCGTGCGCCGCATGCACTTCAATGGCGTCTATGCCGATGTGATGGGCACGAATCGCTGCAGAAACAAAGGCTTCGCGGACCTCCTGCAGCTGAGTTACGCTAAGGGCCTGGGGCGGACGGTCGGCGGGGTCAAAGGGCAGGGCACTGGGGGCAACGGGCGTCCAACCTCCCTCATCTACAGGGACTTGCCCGCTGCCAAGCCACGGCACTTGCGTACCCGCCTTGCGTCCCGCGTGCGCAATTTGAATGGCGATGGGCATCTGCGAATAGGGCCGCACCGAGGCAAGAACCCGCCCGAGGGCAGTCGCTGTCTGGTCCGACCAGAGCCCCAAATCGGCGGGCGAAATCCGGCCTTGAGGCGTAACGGCGGTGGCCTCAATGATCAGTAACCCGGCACCCGAAAAGGCCATTTGGCCCAGATGCATCAGGTGCCAGTCCGTCGCCAGCCCGTCCCTGGCTGAGTACTGGCACATCGGCGCGATCACGATGCGGTTGGGCAACTGCAGAGGGCCGATGGCCAAAGACGAGAATAGGTGGCTCATCAAAATTCCTTATGTAGAACCAGAGGTTAATGGCTTGATATACAAGTCATTTCCGGCCGCGATAGGCGCCGCGATGGCTATGGTTTGGCAGCAGTCGGCGGTGCAACAGCGTCGGGGCGAGCGGCCATGCCGATGCTCTGCAGGTGAGATAGAGCCTTAAAAACAATGGCTTGATTGGCCTGGGTGGTCACTGGCGGCAATAGTGCGTAGGCGTCTATGTAGGCAGTTTGCCCGCCACTGCTGATAGCGACGAACTGAACCGGTGAGTCGGGGACCGGCTTACGCGCGTGTTCAAAGTCGACAAGTGTCAAAGCCATTAATAATTCACGCAATTCAGCCACAGGCAAGGTCACCGACCAGGAGCGCGTGTCGCTGGGACCTGACCCAGGGGTGACCTGTTCAAATTTGCCCAAACCCTTTGAATCCACTTGCCAATGCAAAACGTGGGGGGGGACGCCGCCGCTGGAAAGCGTCCAAGCAATGGCTAAGTCTTTGGGCCAAGCCTTGATCAAGGCCTTGAGGGTCTCTGCGTAAGGCACCGGTTGGGCAGGCGCGGCTGTAGAACCTGAGTCGGCGGCTGGCGTTGCCGCAACAGCGGCGGTAGGGAGGACCATCAGCGAGGCTCCAAGCAATCGGGCTAAGTGTCGCAAAATAACCTCATTTCGATGAAATGGGCGCTACCGGCGGTGCAGGGCGACCAAGGCCCTTGCTGCCGCCGGTAGGCTCAGGGCGTCTATTGCTTGGCAACAATCCACTGCACAGTCTTGTCCGCCAGCCTGTCCAGCGCCTGCACGCCCAGGGCGAGGTGTGCTTCGAGGGTATCCTCAATCTTGTTGTGGCTAATGCCCCGCAATGATTGTGTAAAAATCATCACCGTAGGTACGCCTGCGCGGGCAACTTCGGCCGCATCGTGTAGAGGGCCCGAGGGCAACCGATGGCCGGTGCCCGAGACCTCACGCACGGCTTGCTCACAAAGATCAAGCAGTTCTGGGTGAAATGGAATGGGCTCAATGGTCCAAATGGGCGACCAAGTGACTGAGCACCCTTCTTCAGCTGCAAAGCGATGAGACGCAGTCTGGGCTTGTTCAAACATCTGCGCCAAGACGTTGGCATCTAAGTCCCGCTGATCCAAGGTAGCTTCGCAACGACCCACAACGGCGGTCACAATGCCGGGAAAGGTCTTGACGCTGCCCATGGTGCAAACTGCATCCTGATGATGGCCGGCGATCGTCCTGATTTCCAAAGCTAATTTAGCCGCTGCCGCCAGTGCGTCCTTGCGCAGAGGCATGGGCGTCGCCCCGGAGTGGGCAGCCTGACCGATGAAGGTAATCGCGTGTCGTTCCACGCCCTTGGTTCCCGTTACCACGCCCAGTGGCAATCCGAGCTTTTCCAACACGGGCCCCTGTTCGATGTGCAACTCGAGGTAGGCAGCTACATTCTTGCGCCAAGCCGTAGCTTGCGGAAAATTAGCAATATCTACACCACATTGGCGTAGTGCATCTTCCAAACGCACGCCTTCCCGGTCGGTGCGGCCCCGGTCGGCTTCAATCGAATGGTTGCCGGCAAAGGCAGCGGAACCTAATAGACTTCGGCCAAATCGCGCGCCTTCTTCGTCGGCCCAGTCGACCACTTGGATGGTCACCGGCGGGCGCTGTCCCGTCGCAGCGAATCGTCGCAACACCGCGAGTCCGGCAATCACGCCCAGGCAGCCGTCCAGCCAGCCGCCGCCCGGCACGCAGTCGAGGTGGCTACCCATGACGAGCTTCTGTTCTGAAGTGCCTTTCAACGTCGCCCACAGGTTGCCAGCGGGGTCCATCTGTACCTCAACCGGCAATTCCGCCAGCTGCTCCTTGAACCACGCGCGCGCCTTGAGCCAAATGGGCGTCCAGGCTACCCGCTGCCCGCCATCGTCGTTGGCAGTGAGGGTGCGAAGGTCCTTGAGATCCTGAATCATTCTCTGGGCGTCTAGCACGGTAGCTCCTTGGGGCCAAAGCATTGTCGGCGGCCACGGTGCCACAAGATAGCCAATCCGCGGCCGTTCGACTAGTCCGCGTAACCCTAAGTGCTTTGCTTTGCGGGCTACCGGAAAGCGCGCGGTGTTGTGGACTTTGCAGCAGGGGACACGGCCAACTGCAGGGGTGAGCCCGCAGGCGCGGACGAAGAGAGGACTCCACGGCGGGCGCAGCGCATGAGGCGTGCCAAGTCCGGCACCGCGAAAGTGGAGATCGCGGGCCCCCTGAAACTAGAAGCAATGCAGGATCTTAAACCCGCAAGGAACTTCGGGCTTAAGATACCAGCCGCGGTTGCGCAGCAAAGCCAAGGCAGGCACAGGCCTCAGCGTCCCTCAAGGCAGGACCAGCAGGCGTCGCTGCAGGTAGCCAAGCTCCATCGGGCTGAACGCAGGCTTTTGGCTAAGAATTTCAGAGGGATTAAAGCTCTTGCCAGTCTGCATCAGGTTGGGGCCCGGCGTGTCGATGTGGTGATCATCCTGCGGCGTTACGACCCAGGGCCCCGGCACCCCGCCGAGCAGACCGTGCGGTGGAGCCCCCGGTGCGATCATCCCCAAACTATGGCCAATTTCGTGGGCCACAATCGAACTGACCGCCAGATTGAGCATCCGCATCGTGAACTGAAACAGCACCGCACGGTCCTTGCCCGGTCCCTGGGGAAGAGATGCCGGGTCAAAATTTTCTTGCAGCATAGGGAGATCCCCGGGCAGGCTGCCGAAGGGCTGTCCGCCAAGGACCGGCATGATCGGCGTCAGTATGGCCAGACCTGCAGGATTGCTCACAATTGCCCGCAGCAGGGAAGTCGTAAATACCCCATAACCTGGGGCAGCATCGTCATCGGCCACCGCGTTGCGAAGATCGACGTGGGCTAAGCCGAAAAGACTATGATATTGAGGATCTGTCGGAGCATCTCCGCCCACTGCGATCTGCGACAGAGGTCGGCCGGTCGCTGCCGGAGCTGGCTCACCGTCCAGGAAAAAGGCAATCCGTACGCTGTCTTCAGTCAGTGTCCCATCGGGCTTCTGCAAGTAGAAACTGCGCAGGTTCTTGACCAACTGATCGCGAAATTGGGCGATCAGCGTTGCATTCCAATTTGCGTCACCCCCTTGAAGGCCGATAGCGCTCAAAACGGCTGTCAGATCATTGACTTGATCGGGCACGGGCAGGCTATTTACGGCAAGGTTGCCACTGGTGTCGGTCACCACCTGCAGCGTCTCTAGGTCTCGACCGAGGTCGATGCGCCAAGGATCAATTATTTCAAAGGGATCCAGCTGAGGCGTTCTTTCTGTCACCCAAACCAAGCGCTGGCTGACGACCTCGCCGTCGACAACCGCCGCCATCGTCACTTCGTCCGCTAAATCAGTTAGTTCTATCTGCGTCGACCACACA
>CAIMEY010000086.1 GCA_903840165.1 uncultured Myxococcales bacterium
AAGAACAGCTCAATTTCATGGACATGCTCCGCGAGCCACGGGTGGAGCGTCTTGGCGTGATGCACGCGCAAGTTGTCGAGAATCAGGAATACCTTTCGGCCGTTGGCGTGCCGGATCAGGCGGATCATGCAATCCAGGAATACCTCGGCATTGAACTTGCCTTCGTAGAGCTTGAAAGCGAGTTCGCCCTTATTGGTGATCGCCGAAAACATGTTGCAGCCAAAGTACTTGCCGCTGCCGCGCGTAATTGGCGTCTTGCCACGCGGGCTGTAGCTCGTGCCGGTGTATTGTCGCGAGCGCAGGCCGCTTTCGTCGCCCCACCAAATGCCAGCAACTTGGACTTTGGCACGCACAGCAATCGCCGGATATTCCACAGTAATCCAGCGTTGGACGGCCGGTTCACTGCGTTCGTAGACGCGAACGGCTGGCCTCTGCGCCGTGAACCCCCACCTCGCCAGGTAGTCGCCGACGGTGCGCACGGCAAGCTCGATGCCGAACTTCTGCAGGATAAGCTGCTGAATTGCCTCGCGAGTCCACAGCGCGAACGGCAGCTTGAGCTGGTCGGGGCAATTGTCGCGGATGATATTGCAGATGATGGCGGCCTGCGTGCCGTGCAACAATCCCTTGGACATGTTGCCGCGCTTGCGCTTGGCCAGCGATTGCTCGCCCGCCGCCAGCACGCGCCGACACCACTGATTCACTGCAACCCGCGACACTTCCAGCAGTTCCGCAACCAGGGTCTGGGTCATGCCGCTGTTGACCATGTGCACCGCCCGGCGACGGAGTTCTTCTTGGGCGGTCTGGCTGAGCTTGCGCGCGTCGCGGGTGGTTTTCATGCGCGCCATCCTACCTCGGCGATGTCGGATTGTCAACTGTTTCCATGCCGGAGTAGTAACCAGTTGATGTGAAGTGTTTTTGTCGGGAAATCGACCATGTCGGCCGGGTGCAGTCAAGTTGACCTCGCCACGCCCGACGGCCCGCATCAAGCTAAGGCAGCAGCAGCCCAGCATTTGGATTGCAGTCCGCGGGACAAGCAAGGACCTGTCAATCCATCCCCTACCCCTAATGCCCCGTCACACCAAGACTATAGCTTGGCCCGGTGGTCACGGTCGCCGTCAGCCAAGCACCGCCCGGCACGGGATGCAGCACGACATCCTGCAGCCCCGTCGCTGAAACTGCAGACGCTGCAACGGTCCCTGGCAGCCAGACGACCAGGGGTCCTCCCGCCGCGGCCTGGCCGGCGCTCAGCGAAAAACTCCCCGACTTCCAATCACTTTTCAGGGTAGCAATCCGCCCGGGAACGGCCCTTGGCGCGGCGCGGCGCAGCACACGTAGAAATGGTTCTGTGGGTCCAAGGTCGACATCGCCCGGACAAGCCAAGCCATGCAGGTGAATCTGTTGATTCTTTTGGCCTGTCGCCGCATACCCACCCAGGGGAACACTGTGCGGATCACCACAAGGCTGACGCCACTGCCACCACGCGCCACCCAACACACGCGCATCTTCATCGGCGGCGTAGCGGTCGAGGCGCGCCAGGGTCTCTTCGTTGGTGTCCCAGAAGCCATGTTCGCCAATCCACGCGGGAACACCGATATTGGCCGCCGCACCGACATACACGGCGCTCATGTCTTCAATGCTCAAATCCAGCCCATTACCAATGGCTTCTGCGTAGTTGTGCGGGCCCGCCACCAAGTTGGTGATGGGCAACTGGACACTGGCCGGGGCAGGCACAACCAGACCAAACTGGGGATGACCTGCGGCAATGGCGGGCTCCACAATCAGCAGGTGGCCAAAGGGCTTTTGGGCCTCAGCCTGGCGAATCGCGGTCACCACACCAGCCAGCAACTGGTTATACAGGGGCGCCAATTCACCAGCTGGTCTAGGCACTTCGGGCTCATTTAACAGGTCATAGCCAGCGACCTCAGGACGCCCAGCAAAGTAGGCCGCCACGCCTGCCCACGTCGCAACAAATCGGTCGCGAATGCCATCGGTATTGTCGTAAAAGTGGTTCCAGGCAGCAGTGACGGCGGGAGACGAATTGCGGTCGCCACTGACGCAAGTGCTCAGGCCATCGGTTTGTGTGGCCCAAGCCGGTGCCCCATCCCAGCCCTTGGCCGGCTGCGTTCCTGAGGAGCAGTCCGCCGGCAATGGACTGTAAATAAAAGAGCAATAGGCATCCTGGTGCATGTCTATCACCGTGTAGAGCCCATGCGCAGCCGCGGCACGCACGTAGCCATCCACACGCTTGAGATAGGCCTGGTCCAGGGCGCCACGGGTCGGTTCCAGCAAGGACCAGTGAATGACCAGCCGAATCACAGAAAACCCTTGTGCGGCTAGGTCTTGCCAATCAGTCTCGGTCAGTTCCGCGGTCGGCTTGAGCACCGGGTCGCCCTGCCAATACTGGCCTAAAGACGTGATGTTGACGCCGCGCAGCAGCACTTCGCGGTCGGTATCATCGACGATGCGACGGTCGGTCGACACCGATAACGGCCGCAATTGCAAGTAGGTAGGCGTTTGTGCCCCGCTATCCAGCGCCTGAACCGTGTCCAGCGCCTGAACCGCGTCGAGCGATTTGGCAGGCGTCGCGGTATGCTGACACGCCACGGTCGCAAACAGCCCGATTGCCAAGGCAAAACGACAGCCCAGAGCCGGCTCCGCCTTATGCATGGGCCCAGGCAAAGTAGGCCTGCGCCCCTTCAGTCGTCTTGACCAGCAAGCCTTCATGCGCGAGGGATTCAGCAGCTTTCTCAAGGCGTTGCGTACCAATCTGGCTACCGGCCTCTTGGAACTCGACGAGGTCCTCCGCGGTGCACTCACTGTCGGGATAGGCGCGCAGGATGGACAGCACATAGGCCCGCGCTTCGGCATCGGTGGGACTGGGTGCAGGAGCGACGCTATTTCCCTTTTTCTTCAAGGTTTTGCCCGATTCCGACGCTGCCTTGGCTGGAGACACTTTCTTGGCGGAGGACGCAACTTTGGCGGAAGGCGCAACCTTGGGGGAAGATGCTCCCTTGGCCGAAGCTGACTTTTTGACCGACGCTGGCTGCGCTAGAGCGACGGGCACCACAGCCACCAAAGCGAGCGATTCTACAGGCAATTCCTCCGGCTTGGCAGGAGTCGACTCTTCCAGGGGCGTCGCGCGCTTCGCTGTTTTGGGCGGACGGGCGGACCGTTTGGGCTCAGGCGCGGCCGGACTGGGCGCAGCAGCCCCTGACTCAACCGCGCCCGCTTCAACGGCACTCGGCCCAACCTCGGTGGTTTCAACGGGACTCGGCGCAACCGCAGTGGCGTGCACGGCGCTGGACTCAGTCGAACTCGGATCCGACGCAGCGAGCTCCACCGGACTGGGCTCAGGTTCCAGTTCAGGCGGGGGTTCGACAATCTGCACTTCAATGGCAGAATCACCTGAAACTTCATGATTTTTTGCAGATTCCACGACATCGACGGCCAGATTGTCCACCACCGGCTCAGGCGGCGGCGGGGCAGCGATGGGCTCGGCGACAAGACTCGGCTCGGCGACAAGATTCGGCTCGGCGACCACGACGAAGGACGCGACCTCATAGTGCGCGGCGGGTGCAGGGTCCGGCGTAGGCGAAGCGCTCGGAGGCGGCGCAGCGGTCGGGGGAGTCGGGCGCACGGCTTGGCCATTGCTGCTGAGCCCAAGGTGTCGCTGGAGTCGGCGAAGGGCCCGCGCGGCCAAATCGAACAACAATTCCCGGAGCATCGTCACGCCAGGCCGCAACCCAGACGCGGCGCTCCTAGGGTGAGACGGGTGCGGCTGCCTGTCAAGGGCGGGTCTAAGACTCAAGACCCAAGATCCAGGACAAAGGCAAAGCCCATGATCTTGCGCCGTATCCCCGAACTGTCACGCCATGTGGCAAGCCACCTGCCGACCATCAACATCTCGTAATTGGGGCACTTTTTCTCGACATTGCTGGGTCGCCAGCGGGCAACGTGGGTGCAAGGCACAGCCAGTCATAAGCCCTTGTAACGTGGGCATTTCCCCCTGTAGCGCCTGCAGCCCCCGGTTTCGCGCCTGCTTGGGATCGGGCAGCAGGACGCTGCGCTTGAGCGCCTGCGTGTAAGGATGCTTGGGCATATCAAGCACTTGCGCAGTAGTACCGATTTCCACGATTCGCCCCGCGTAGAGCACCGCCACCCGGTCGCTCAGGTGCGCAACGGCCGCCAAATCGTGGCTAATGAATAGGTAGCTCAGCCGGCGCTGCGCGCGCAAATCCGAAAGAAGATTAAGGATTTGTGCCTGAATCGACATATCCAAGGCGGAGATCGGTTCGTCCAGAACCAGCAGCAGTGGCTCGGTGGCCAAGGCGCGGGCCAGCCCAAGCCGTTGACGCTGCCCGCCGCTGAGCTCGTGGGGCCATTGGTTGAGCAGTTCGCTGTCTAAACCAACACTTTTCAGCAGTTCTGCGATGCGTCGCTGTCGCTCTTTGCCCGTCATTGACCCATGAACGCGCAGGGCTTCGCCGATCGCAGCGCCGATGGTCATGCGCGGGTTCAAGCTGGCCTCGGGATCTTGGAAGACTACCTGTAATTTCTTGCGAATTGGCATCAACTGCCGCGGCTTGAACGCCGTGATGTCCACGCCCTCAAAGTGAACCGAGCCGGCGGTCACGGGCTGCAAACGGAGCAGGGCCCGGCCGATGGTCGACTTGCCAGACCCCGATTCACCTACCAAACCAAGCACTTCGCCAGGACCGATGTCCAGAGAAACGCCATCGACTGCGCGCAGGGGCAGCGCCGCGGACCAAGGCCAGGGCCCCGCCTGGGGAAAATGGACCGAAACGTCCCGCAACGCTGCAATCGGCTGAGTCATTTTAGCCAATGCCCTCCCAGGCGACCGTGCAGCGAACGGCCCGATCGCTGGCAAAGGCGCGCAATTGCGGGGAGAATTGCCTACAAGCCGCCACGGCCTGGGCGCAGCGTGGCGCAAAGGCGCATCCAGCTAGGCATTCTTGGGGAGGAGGCGCCAAACCGGGCAGGCTCGCCAACCGGCCATGTCGTTTCTGTCGCGCCGGCAGACTCGCCAACAACGCTTGGGTATAGGGATGGCGCGGGTCCTCAAAAATGGCTGTTGCCGTGCCCTGTTCTACGATCTGCCCACCGTACATGACCGCGACCCGGTCAGCCAGCGCCGCGACGACACCGAGGTCATGGGTCACCAGCAGCAGGGACAGCTTGGTGCGGGCGCGTTGATCGGCGAGCACCTGCAAAACCTGAGCCTGAATCGTAACATCCAGCGCTGTAGTCGGTTCATCGGCCAGCAGCAGTTCGGGCTGACACAGCAGGGCCATGGCAACGCCGATTCGCTGACGCATTCCCCCTGACATTTCATGGGGATACTGGCGCAGGATCGAGCCCGCGTCCTTCAATCCCACCTGCCCAAGCAAAAGGGCCGCTTGGTCCAGCGCGTCGGCCTTGGAAAATTGCTTATGAATGACCAGAACTTCCGCAAGCTGGGTGCCGATGGTCAGGTAGGGATTGAGCGCGGTAAGCGGGTCCTGCCAGACGATGGCGGCGCGGTTGCCACGAAGATCTTGTAATTGCTTGGGTTTTGCTGTCAGAATGTCAACGCCACACACGCGCAAGGTCGTCGCCACCACGCAACTACGCGTAGGGGGATGCAAGCCCAAAATCGCTAAGAGTGTGACGGTCTTGCCGCTGCCGCTTTCGCCGACGATCGCCAGGGTCTCGTCCGGCCTCAGGGTCAGCTCGACATCGCGCACGACTGCAATGTGCCCGGTCTGCCCAACGAATTCCACAGATAAACCAGATGCCTGTAGCACTGGCGACTGTGGATCGCGAGCCACGGCCGCCTCGTTCACCGCGAAGCCGGCGGCGGCACCTGTAGGCGCGGCTGCACAGGATCCATGTGCAACCCTGGATTCGGCTGCAGCAATTCCTTACTGCCGTGCAGCGAAAGGCCGGAGTTGCCCACGCCTGGGTCGTCAAAGTGCAGCGGTTGGGCACCGATCACGGGCATTGCCGGCGAGTCGGGCGATTCCCCAGCAGGAGCAGCCCCTTCTGCTGCTTGGGCCTTGGCGCGAACGACGTCGATGGGGTCAAACCAGGCGTCGCGCTTGTCGCAGGGCATGCCCTTGGCAATCTTGGCGCAACTGTCGCGCAATGCGTCAATCACACGGACGATTTCTTCCAAAGGTGCTTTGTCGTCTGCCTCGACCGTCGCCGCGTGCACGCTCGGCACCGTCGCCCTTAGGCGCTGCGCCCAGGCTGCCAATGATTCCATGACATTGCCCAGCAATTCTGGCTGCAAAGGTTCTCCTGACTTGCGGTCCAGGAACAGCGACACGCCAGAGCGACCGACCTGCACACGCACCGCACTGAGGTCCTCGGGGACAGCGCTGGCAGGATTGGACTCGGCCCCCGCGCCGGCAACCGCGGCAGCAACAGCAGTAGGTGCTACCGATTTAGCAAACACTTCAGCCAGTTGTCCATCATAGGTTGCCGCAACGAGCACCGGCTCTGCCCCGGCCGCCTTGCAGGTCTGCAGTACAGCGTCGACAGCCGACCACGCGACGCGACGATCGGCAAATACCAGTACTTGCTGACCTTTCCACGCTGCCGCTGGCTCTTGTAGTGCCGTCAGCAGGACGCCTTGCAACGCCGCCGGGTCGAAGTCGAGCACGACCTTGCCTGTTGGCCCGCGTAATGCTTCCGCTTTGCAGAGGTCTGGCGAATCAGACGCACAGCGAACGGGCCCGAGCGCCCGCGCACCGACAAACCATTGCCCGCGGCCAATCAGGACGGCAGGTTTGTTGAAAACCCGAGGCGTCACAGGCGGTTGCACTGGCTGTCCAGGGGCCGTGGCCGACGTGGGCGCGGCTGGCGCTTGAGCGGCCGGGGCCGGCTCCTGCCACGGTAGCGGGGCGACCTGATGACTCGTCGTCACCGCCAGTTCCAGCCCGTGAACCGCATCCAACCACGCTAAATGATTGGCCGCTGCGTCGGGCTGATGGGGCCCTTTGCCCAGGGTACCCCCTTGGCCAGCTTGGCCTCCTGGCTTTTCGGTAGCGGGACCAGGTTTTCGACCTGATTCTGGACCTTTATCTGAATCGCCTGCCTTGTCCTTGCAGCCAAATGCTGTCAGGGTTAGGACCGAGGCCAGGACAATTCTTTTTTGAATCCAAGACGTTTGTAAGCGCATCTGCACCCTCCCGTTTCGCCGGCCGGCACCGCCCACCGGTGCGGCAGAAAACCGTTACTGCGCCGCTGCTTGCCCACTTCGCAGGGCAACGGCCATTCGCTCAGCCCGCATCAGGGTCTGAATCATGCTTGAAGGATCCGCCAAACCTTTGCCTGCGATGTCGTAAGCCGTACCATGGTCAGGGGAAATTCGCGGCACCGGCAGGCCACACGTTAAGTTGTACGCGTCATGGAAATGCACGGTCTTCAGGGGCCCAAGCGCCTGATCGTGGTACATGCACAGCACGGCGTCGTACCGGCCGTTCATCGCCCGGTGGAAAACCGTGTCGGCGACCAGCGGTCCCTCGACATCCAGACCCAGGGCCGCTAACTGCGCGACAGCAGGGGCAATAATGGTCACTTCTTCATTGCCGATACGCCCACCCTCGCCCGCATGGGGATTGAGCCCGCAGACCGCTAGGCGTGGCGTGCCGATGCCGAGCCATTGCACCAGCGCCTGATGCGCGGCCAAGGCGCAATCCACAATACCCTGTGTCGTCAATAGGTTCGACACTTGACTGAGAGGCACATGCGTGGTCACCGGCACGACCCGCAACCGCGGTCCAGCCAGCATCATCGCAAATCGCGGCGCCTGCGTTCGCGCGGCCAGGAACTCCGTCTGCCCCGGCGGCCGCGGCGTCAGGTGATCGAAGATGCCCTTGGGCGAAGGTCCGGTCACCATGACGTCGATGTCGCCCGCCAAAGCCGCGTCGCACAAAGCGTTTAGCGTCACAAAGGCTTGGTGACGGCTCAGGGGCGACGATCGACCGGCCGTCGGCACCAGCTGCTGCGCGGCCGACTCCCCCGTGGCGATGGGGCGGCAAATAAGGCCTTGATTTCCTGAAGAATCGATGCGCAGACCGAAGCGATCACAGGCGGCGCGAAACCAGTTCTCCAGCTCTGCCGCAACGTAAACGGTCACGCGCGCACGCTGCAAAAGACGTGTGTGAACAAGCGCTTGCAGGGTCACTTCCGGCCCAATGCCGGCAACATCGCCCAAGGTCACGCCGATGCGAACCTGTAGGCCAGAGGTCGGCTGTCGGCGCGAGGCGGACGGCCGCGAACTCGGCATATCTACAGAGTTCTCTGGCGAACTGGGCGTCACTGAAGCGGAAAGCGGTTCGGTCATGCGAGTCCCTGTAGCTAGCGGGCGCCAATCGATGCCCCGCGGCTTGCGCAAGGCGGCCCCATGCTATCATGCTGTTGGCCAGGAAGGAACGGTGCCCGGATGCGGGCGCGTCGATTGCAGCCCAAGGACCTAACCTGCTGAATCCATTTGATCCTTGCCCGGGCGCTGCGGCCCCCGATGCACATCGACCAGGACCTGATGATCCTCCAAGCGCCAAGCACCGGACTGCAGCTCGACCTGACCCAGGGTGTCAGCGGCGAGGTTCGAGTTTGGCTGGCTCATGAATTTGATAGTATTGCCGCGCAATTACGGCCGTGGGGGCGCTGGACGACGCCGGTCCGGGTCGAGGTGGTCGGCGACCAGCAATCCCTGCGCGCAGCGGCGACCTGCGAAACGCGGCTACAACTCACAGGTATCGCGGGGTTGAATCAGGTGACCATTCTGTCGCCCCAGCGCTGGCCGGTTCCACCGACTTCGGCGCAACTGTTGCAAGCCATGGTCCATGAACTGGCGCATGTTCTTTTGTTTCAGCGGTGTTGCCCCTCTGGACAGGTCCTGCCGCCCTACATCGCCACGTGGTTTCGCGAAGGCATGGCTGTGGTGGTGGCCGAAGGGGCTCCGTCCCCTAACCTACGACGCGACCTAGGCTTTCACCCGCACCTCGATCACCTGCCCAATGCCGATGATGCGCGCATGGCCGACGATGCCGCCGCTTGCTACTTGGCCGCCGCCTTGCTGTTTCAGGCCTGGATGGACCGCTTTGGCGCGGTGGGCCTGACTTCGCTGTGCCGGGCGATGCGAGCCGGACATCCCTTTGCTGAAGCACACTTGCGGGCGTGCGACCTGACCGAGGCGGCCTTCGTGTCCAACTGGGTGGCGGCGGTGCGTGCTGAGGCGAAGTTGCAGTAGCCCACGCAACCCCATGTTATTTATTGGTTTCCGGAGAGAACGCGGTGATATGGACTTTCGGCAAGGGCACCGGACGAACGCAGGGTTAGGCAGCAGGCGCGGGGCGATGATCGCCGGCAAGCAAAGCGTCAGGAGCGGGTTTTGAAGCGGAATAATTGGCTAATTGTCGTAGCAGCTGCCATCGCCGTCGCCGTGGCCCTACCGCTTTGGCGCGCCCTGGATCCTCCAGAGAAGTCCGAAAAACACAGCAATGCTAGATACATCGAGCACATTCCTGCAGTCCAAGACGCTGCTCGGGCGCCTCAGATGCCAGCCCAACCGCGCGCGCCGGTGGAGCGTGTTCAGGTCCCGGCGGGTCGGGCGATTGTCGTGCAACTCACCGATCCGCCTGCTGAATCGATCGGTGGCGCTGAACCTTCGGAAACCGACGATTTCTATCGCGCTGCGGTCCGGGAAATCGCCGGTCCAGACGCCATCTACGACCGCAATTTGGGGGTAGCTGCTCGCGAATTCGTGGTGCAATACACGGAGTTAGGCCAAGAACCGCCCACTGAAATCCGCGAGTTCTTGATCACTGCGTCCGGGGCCCTGGCCAACGACACGCTTTTTCAACACGCGCGTACGTCTTCAGAGGATAAGTCCGCACTCAATAAGGCAATTGCTGCCGTGTCGGCCCAAGGCCCTTCTGGGGCGGGCGCGTTGCATATTGGCGTCGGCGAACTTTTTGAACCCGGGCGGGCCTTAAGTCGTCACATTGGCGTTGTCGCGACCCATTTGGCCATGGAAATTCAGCCCCTGCCGCGCCGCCTGGCCAAAGGTGCGACCCTGCACGTGCGCGGGCGAATCGTCGGCAGTTGGCGCGACGTCCATGCGCTGCTGGCGGGGCCGGGGCGTGAAATCGTCAGCGTTGATCCGCAGATTCAGCAGGACCGGATCGCCCTCGATGCGCCCGTGGGCGAACTCGCCGGGACGCTGGAAGTTCAGTTCGTGGGCGACGGGCCGCTGGGTCCTGGAAAACTGCTGCAATTTCAAGTGCAAATCGATCAACCGTTGCCCCAGGTTCTGCGCACCCACCTGCCGGCCGACGAGTCGCGCATTCAGACGGCGGACGCAGCGCAGGACCTCGCGTTTTTGCTGCTCAATGCCGACCGAAGCCAGCACAACCTCGAGCCCCTGCAACGCGACGCCCGCCTGGACGCTATCGCCCGCGAACATAGTGCCGACATGCGCGATAACCACTTCTTTTCACACCGTTCTCCCACGACCGGGATGCACGACGACCGGCTGCGGGCGGCTGGCTACAAGGCGGTGGCGTCAGCGGAGAATCTGGCGCACAACGCCTCGATGTTTGAGGCAGAACAAGGCCTTATGCACAGTCTAGGCCATCGCCGCAACATCCTGGACAGCCGCGTGACCCGCGTTGGCATGGGCGTGGCGGGCGAGGATGGCGAAGACGGGCATCGCCGCTGGTGGCTGACGCAGCTGTTTGCAAAGCCGGTGCAGATAATTGATATTTCTAATGAAAAACAAGTCTTGGTGCGTGCCATTGCCGAGCGCCGGGCTCAAGCTGGCCTCGGTCCGTTGCGCAGCGACCCCGACCTCGACGAAGTGGCGCAACGCGTGGCGACGCAGGCGCTGGGGGCCGATGTGCAAGCCGCGTCGAGTCAGGCCCTGGCGCTGTGCCGGTCGCGGGACCTGCTGCGCGGCAAACTCCGCTCCTGGGCTGCGCAATTGCCGGACCTGGGGCAGGTGCCATGGCCAGACAGTGTGGATGCCGCCGCCGGTCAGCGCCTAGGCCTGGGCCTGGCCCAAGACCCGCAGAGTGAGGATGGGCATTTGGCGCTGGTGCTGCTGGTGGCGGATTAGCGAGGAAAGGGCCGCCCCTAAACGCTGGCCCACAGCGATTGCAAACGCGGCCAACCGTCGCCCAAGCGCGCGTCAGCGGCCGGGTAAACAATGGCTTCTTCCTTGAGATTGTGCTGTTGAATCAGCATGAGCAGCGTGTCGCCCTGCTCAAGCAGACCTTGCCGTTCATCGGAGTGCGACGCCGCTGCCATCCGTCGCAAAACGCCGCGCATTTGTTCGTGTTCACTGCGCATCACGGCCAGGGGTCCAAGACCTGAGGGCCCAAGCACGCCGTCAAGAAGCGGAAACAGGTGCTGCTCTTCGAACTCAAAGTGGCGCTGCATGGCGGCTGAAAAATCATCAAATGCTGAATGAAACTGCGATTTTGTCGCCTCTGAGCTATCCTCGACCGTCGCCCAAAGTTGGTCGCAGTGCTGATGGTCGTTGCTCAGGAATTCACTTGCATTCATCGCTAGTTCTCCTTGTCGCTGTCGAAGTAATGAACGGTCGCGCTCAGGCACTTGGCGGCGCCGTTATCGCATGATAACATGTCTGCGGCATCTAGCAATCTTTGCCAATCGGACCAGGAAAATATGGCGCTCCTTGACGGTAACCCCTCACGTCGTAACCAGATTCTTGCCGCGACCCACCAAGCGCTGGCCGCCTTGCCCTTGCCCAACGTCACGACGCGGGAAATCGCCCGCCGCGTCGGGGTGACCCAGCCGGCCCTATTCCGCCATTTTCGCAGTAGGCAAGCGTTGTTTCTGGCGCTCATCGACGAGTCCCGCCGCCAACTGGCGCTGGGCGTCGAAGCGCTCCTGGCCCAGCAGCACGCTCCCTTGCAAACGTGCGAATTACTTGCACTTCACTTGGCTCACCATGCCCGCGAGAACCCCGGGTTGCCGCGACTCCTGCTGGCCGACGTTAGCGCCGATATGCCCGAACTCCTTAAAGCAATACAGCAATTGACGTCTATGCAGTGGAACCTCGTCCACACGCTGGTAGCTCAAGGGCTGCGCCAGGGGCAGGTTCGCGCCGATTGCGACTCAGAAGCGGCAGCTACCTTGTTCATCTCCATGATTCAAGGCGTGATTCTGACTGGCACGACCTTCCCTGCGCCGATGCCTGCCGCCCCCCTTGAGCAACGCTTGGCGCCGGTGCTGTCGCTATGGCATCACGCCGTCGCGAGCCAGCCTGTCGCGCACTTGGCCGAGGCAAAGCCCTTGGTTTCGGCAGCCCCAAGCCTTACGAGCATGGACGCGCGTCCCCTGTTGGCAGCGGGCCAAGATCCGCTGCGGACGATCATGCAACAGATTGATCTTCTAGCAAAAGGGTCGGTGCTGGCCGTGACCGCGCCCTTTGCCCCGCGTCCCCTGCTGACCTTGCTCGCAGGTCAAGGGCATGGCGTAGAGTTGCTGCAAGGCTCTGACAACTTATGGAATCTCTTGGTGTTCATCGGCGCGCAACCCGGCTATGTCGACTTGCGCGATTTTCCGCCCCCCGAGCCCATGGCGGAGGTCCTCAAGCGCGGGGCCCTGCTGGTGCCTGGCGCGTTGCTGCTGGCCAGACTACCCCATAACCCCCGAATGTTATTACCTCATCTCAGCCAGCGACAGCATGAGTTCACCGTGCTGGAGTTGGTCGATGGCTCAGCGATTTTGCTGCTCCACGGCGCGCGGCGGTCAGTGGCTGCCCATGGCAGTCTAATCGCGCCCGATGCTATCAACAAAGGGTTCTAGGACCTGAATTGCCCCTTTGGCGCCATCAATTCGCCAAGGCCGCTATGCTAACGTTGGTCGGTTCCATGAATTTCTCAAATCTTTCAACGGATCAAGCCCCGCCCCTCGCCGTGCCCATCACCTACTTTGCCGTCGTGCCATGGGCCCTGGCCTCTGCCGGCATTTTGCTTTTGATTCACCCAGAGTTGCTGGCCGATCATTGGTCGCCCATCACCTTGGCGTGGACGCACATGGGCACCTTGGGCCTGCTGCTGGCCCCCATGCTCGGCGCGCTCGAGCAGATACTGCCGGTGCTGCTTGGCTCGCCAGTTCAGCCAATCATTTCAAATTACTATACAATTGGTCTACTGGTTATCGCGATGACGGCCTTGACCATCGGCTGGCTGCTGGCCATGCCTGTTGCCCTGTGGGTCGCCTCAAGCTCTTTGGCGATCAGCCTGTTGGGCCTGACCTGGCCCCTGGCCATGGCGCTGCTCCGCTCCTCGGTCCGGTCCCCCACGGCCGTCGCGATGAAGGGGGCTTGGATCTGTCTGATTGTATTGGTATTGCTGGGTTTGCGCCTGCTCCTCGGCCACGCAACCGGCTTGTGGCCCACCGACCGCCAGGGGCTCCTAGCTGCGCACATCGTGGTCGCCTTGCTGGGCTGGGTTGGGACGCTAACCATGGCTGTGGCATGGCACGTCGTGCCAATGTTCTACTTGACCCCGCCCATGGCCAAGCGATCAACGACGATTCTTGCTGTTGGCGTGCCTAGTTGTGTGATCATCACCGCTGCCCTCGCCGGAATTGGCGCGCCGGTCACAGCCATCGTCGGGCTGGCGCTACCGGCTGCAGTGGTGGTCTGGCTCGTCCATCCGTGGCAAGTCATTCATATGCTTGGAAAACGCAAACGCAAGCGCGCCGACCCATCCCTGCTCTTTTGGCAAATGTCCATGTTGCTCGGGCCGGCCGTGTTCATCGTGGCGGCAGTCACGGTGCTAAGCCAAGTGCCGATGTGGCCGATGCTTCTTGGCTGGCTGGCCATCTTCGGCTGGGCCGGCGGCATGGTGCACGGCATGATGTCGCGCATTATCGCATTTCTCCTTTGGTTTCATCGCTATGCCGCGCGCACAGGCCTTGAGGACGTGCCGACCATGAAGGGATTGCTCCCAGATCAACAGGTCCGCGCCAATTTCTATGTACATGTAGGGACTTTACTCGTTGGTGTACATGCCATCGCCAGCGGCTCGCGCCTGAGCGCCCAAGCCACCGGCATCGCCCTGATCATCACGTCTATCGCATGGAATCTGCTGATCTGGCTACCATTTTGGCGCGCGCATCGCCATGATTCGCAAGGCCTTGAGGCGCGAACTGCGAGTTGAGGGATAGCCTCGGCGCGGGCGGGTCGAACTGGTTGGTCAGGATCCCAAACAGCGGCGGAACCTCCTGCTGTAATTTCGCATCGATTTCAGCGTGTTGTTCGCGTAAGGCCCGACGGCCCCTCACGGAGAATTCGCCTCTGTCCGCGCCCGCCCGGCACCGCCAATCTGGTGCTAATCGTCCACGTCGGCCTCGGCTGAACCGCTGTCGCCCCAGTCAGGCTCCGGCTAAAAGTCGATAAACTCCATTATTTCAGGTGGTCCTGTAGTACTCACGCTGTCGCCGGGGGAGACGCGCCGGATAAAATCGCAATCATTTTCAATAATTCAGCCATCCGCTGCGACGGCTGCGATGGGTCGCGGGCGGACCGCTCGTCTTGACCCACCTACTTCCGCTTAAAACCAAATTTCTCCATAATATCATAGGCGTCTTGCAAATCAGCGCCAGCCGTCTCGGCCTCACAATTCATTTGCAATGGTTTCTTGGTCCCGTCTACCGCTAGCGTGACCGAAAGTCCTTGCCAGGTGGTTAGGCTATACACGACCTTGCCCAGCGGGAAGCGAATGCTTTTCATCCACTGGGTCTCACTTGTGCCGAACTGTTCAAAGTGAATGGACGGCTGAGCGGACTTGGCGTTGGGCAGCGTAATTTCGACCTTTTGCGGTGTGCCGAATTTGTAATAGATCTTCTTGGAGTCGCCTTTGGCCTGGCACAAAGAGACAAACTTGTCCGACTTTTCCAGCTTGCTGGTCATCAGCGGCTTTTCATCAGCGGCGCAAAGGGAATCCGCCCATGCAACAGCCGGAAGGCAAACGGACATGGCGGTCGCAGCCGCTCTCAGTAACCTTTTGAACTTACGCATTATCCGGCCTCCAGAATCGACCCTGCCCCTCGCACTGCCAGTTTGGGTGCGTTGGACGTGTTTCACCTATCATTTCGCGCGGCGCGGAGAAGGCGCTGCAATCTCCATCCGCCGTCCATCCGCTCTGCCAGCCCGTGCCATTTTCCGCCAAAACCGCTGCCGACCGCCGGCTGCAGGCCGATCCTCCACCCGGCTCAAGCGCGCGTCAAGCTAAGTCTCCCCATCCATACGCGTGTCGGCCATCCGCGACGCTTGGTGCAGTGTGCCCGACTCAGCTGGCTCGACTCAGCTGGCTCGGCTCAGCTGGCTCAGCTCAGTTGGCTTGGCCGTCAGGATCTCGGTCAGGCCCTGAGCCTATCGACAGAGATCCTAGCCCGCCGCGGCTTGGGCCAGGAGACGCCGCGCCCCAGCGCGTGGGTAGGCCGAACGCCCCTTGAATCGATGGGCAAAACATCGATCGCCAAATCGCAAGGAACTGCGCCTTGGAGCTGCTAGGCCCTAAACTGTTCGAGATTTCTTTGGAGCGGGAAACGGGACTCGAACCCGCAACATTGAGCTTGGGAAACGCCCCTTCTCGCCGTTGCCATCTACGAACATATGAACTTCTCGGTGATTTTGCAACGTCTCGTTTCGCTCCCGCAACCGGATTGCACGCACTTGTAGGACTGCCCTACAGTCGGCCCTACAAAGGTTCCCGCCGGCCGAGCGAACGGGCGACCGACGGCACCAAGGCGATGTGACCCTTCAGTGCGCGCGCTCTGCCAAAACTGCCTGTCAACCCAGCGGCCCAATGCGCTCGCGTTCCTGCACCCGGACGGCGTCAAGAATCGCTTGCCGCATCACAACATAAACGTCGACCGAAACGGTCTCTAGCGCTTCCAGGGTGACCATCAGCACATATTTGACAGATTCGCGCATCGGCGCCGCGTCTTCACGGCAATTCACCTGAATCGTCAACGTCGGTCTCGGTTCGACGATGACGCGGCGTCCCTCGTAGACGCGATGCTCGACGGTTCCCCTGCCAGCGGCCTTGTCGTCGACATCGCAAGACTTCACCCCTAGCTCAGCGGGTCTCAAGTCCGTCCACAGGTCAGCGGCTCGATACTTCCGGCTCGACGGGCCAATGGGCGAGAACCACACGAGCGTCGTGACCAGACGCCTGATGTGTGTACTGGCGAACAGCGCAGCGGGAATCGGCAATTCGTATCGGAGCGCCGCGCCGTCCCCATCAAGGCTGACCGCCTGTCCGACAGGACGCATGAACATGACTTCGTCACAGCGGACGACCGCCAATGACGCGATGTCCTGAACGAACGCTTCGGCGGGGGCAGTTCAATCAACTGGGCGTGGTACCGGATTTGCGGGATGTCGCAGCGGGAAATGAGCCGACCACCGCATGAGGCAACGACGAGGTTCACTGCAGATTCTGCAAGCTCCCGCGTCTGGCGCGAGTCCCGGTACCAAGACTCAACCTCGCAGCGGACGGGCTGATTCGGAAAATCCACGAGGTCCTCGCGCCACGCGTCACCAATCCCCGTCTCGTCGGTCCGATCCTGCACTCCCCAAAACCGAACGTCCGCGAGTTGGCTGAAGAGATCGGCCAATGGCGCGAGCCCGAAAGCCAGGTTGCCCGATGCGTTCGTTTGCCACGGCCGCCACAGTCTTTCCAGCGAGTTCAGACCAGCCAAGTTGCTGGACACGAGATATCGCTTTGTCTGCCACGCCTTCTGCGCTCGGTTGCCGTTCTTGTCGAGGAGGTGAAAATCGTCGTCGGGGTCACGATCGCCGGCGGCCCATTTCACCAGCCATTGCAGACCTGGCACTCGCTGGGCAAGTCGGGTTGCCGCGTCGGCGAACGAGTCGACAGACCCCGCTACCTCAAACACCAGGACTTTTCCGCTGAAGTTCCGATAGGAGACGGATGCAGTGCGCTCGCTCGGAGGTCCGCGACAAGGGAACGGAGACGGTTCCCGAGGCGCTCCTCTTGGCGCGGACGACTGGGAACTGATGGGCGCTCGCCACCGGGCCGAAGGCTCGAACGTGTCGCCGTCGTTGGCGTCGGAAAAACAAGTAGCGGACGTTCAGGCACTTATCGCCTCCGCCGGGTAGTTCCTGCGACGCGCAGGCGTTCCTGCCACTGCTCCAAGCGCTTCAGAATGATGGCCTTTGGCACGGCAGCTTGCGGCGCGGCAGTACTCCGCCGACCGGTACGCCAAGATCATCGTCCTGGGCTTGACGGCCATGCGTCCTGGCGAGGTCTACGCAT
>CAIMEY010000087.1 GCA_903840165.1 uncultured Myxococcales bacterium
CACCCCTGCGTTCGGCCGGGTCCCCGGCTGCAAAGTCCACAACGCCGCGTCCTTTCCGGCAACCCGGAAAGGACTTAGGGTTACGTGTACTAGTCTCGCTGGATAATACGAAATTCTACGCGGCGATTGCTCGCTCTTCCTGGTTCGGTCGCATTGTCAGCAACGGGGACCGTATCCCCAAAGCCCCTGACAAGCATCCGTTTTTCAGCCACACCCTTGCCTGCGAGGAATTTCTTGACGGCCTGGGCCCTCTTCTCGCTTAAAGCCAAGTTTTCCGCAGGGTTGCCGCCATTGTCCGTATGGCCTTCAATGCTTATCTGTTTGATTTCAGGATGTTTTTTGACCACAACCGCGATTTCCGCAAGCAAGCCAAACGACTGCTTGTTGACCGCAACATCGCCCAGATCGAAGAATACCTTCTCCGCAATCACGATTTTCTCTTTGGTCACGCTCACGCGCTGGTCGGGGCAACCATTGCGCTCGGCCGAACCTGGGGCATCTGGACATTTGTCGGCAACATCTGGAATTCCGTCGCCATCTCGATCCGTTGGACAGCCGCCGGCCCCTCGATTGCCTTTGACATCTGGACATTTGTCTTCAAAATCAAGGAGTCCGTCGCCGTCGCTGTCGGGACAGCCAAAAGTTGCCGCAGGTCCACGCCTTGCGACACACTTGTCTTGCGCATCGTCCACGCCGTCCCCGTCTGCATCTGGGCAACCGCCCGTTGCCAAAGGACCTTTCATGGTCGGGCAGCGATCCTCTGCGTCTGCAACGCCATCGCCATCTCGATCCGGGCAACCCGCCAACGCCGCAGCGCCGGTCGCAGTCGGGCAATGGTCATCCAAGTCGATAATGCCGTCGCCATCGCTGTCCAGGCAGCGTTCAGCTTGTTGAATTTCTGGATGATTTGGGCAAGAAAAGGCGACCGATGAATGCGTTTCATCGCCGGGCGCTGGAGGTGTCCAGGCCACGCCCAAGGTCGCGCGAAATGCCGGAGTGCCGATACCCGTCAACAATCCGCCGCCTGCACCCGCCGTAACTGCCCAATCGCCAAAATGAACTCGCGCACCGCCGACAGCATCGAGCACGGTCAGCTGCGCGTTGCCAAAGGGCGCCGCTGCCGACGTAGCGCCAGTCAATGTGCCCAAAGCATCGATTTTTTCACCGTATACCGGAATCGACGCGCCTGCGCCGTAGGTGAGTTCGTTGCCGAATTCCTGGCCGAGCAAGGTTACCGACTTTCGCAGTCGATAGCCGATGTTCAGCGCCAGACGCCACTGCGAGCGCGTCCAATCGCCCACCAAGCGCGTCGCCGCGGTAACGCCGAGATCCCCTGTCAATTCACGGCGACTCGCCGTCGGAAGGCCAAACTCTTGCACCAGCGCTAGGCCCAGCCCCTGACCTCGGCTATCCACGATAACCCCACGCGCCGCCAGCGCAATATCGCCCAGCGAGGTGCCACTGATTTGGCTCAGGCTCAGCTCTTGCGGCAATGCGTCCCCCGCAGCTTGCAAAAACACCGGCACCTTGACGCCCAAGGCTAGGCGCGGAATTATCCCAATGCCGCCATACACATCCGCGGTTATCTGCCGTCGCACCAGCGCCACTTGCGCGCCCGATTGGGCGTCGGTGATCTTGACCGGCATATGGTTGTAATTCAGCCACATACCGCCATGAAATTGCCACGGCGCTTGGGCCTGCGACGTATCCGTGCCCAAGAGCGAGCCGGCCAACGGCGAGGGTCGAAAAGTATCAGTATTTTGTTGAGGATTTTCCACAGCCATGCCAGTCACGGGCACGACAAGCGCAGCAAGCAGCCAGGAGATCCGCGTCAAGATTTTGTATTTATTCGTCATTGGGTCACCACGCAGCTCTTGCCGTCGCCGGTCCAGCCGGGTTTGCAAGCACAACTGTAACTGCCAGGTGTGTTGATACACGCGGCTGCTGGATCGCAAGTAGCCGTGCCTATTGCACATTCGTCGATATCGTCGCACAGTTTTCCATCGCCAACGAATCCGACGCCGCAGGCGCATTGGTAGTTGCCGGGCACGTTGACGCAGCTGGCTTCTATGGCGCAAGTAAATGTTTCTTCTACGCATTCGTCGATGTCGCTGCAGCTCATGCCATCGCCGAGAAAGCCGGGTTTGCAAGTGCAGTCAAAGCCGCCGAGCGTATTGCTGCAGGTGGCGTCGGTGCTGCAAGTAGGCGTCGGATCTGCGCATTCGTCGATGTCCTGGCACTGTGAGCCATCGCCTGTCCAACCCTTGTCGCAGGTACATGTATCGCTGCCCGGCAGGTTGGTACACGTTGCGTGGGCGTCGCATAGCAAAATACCTAATAAACATTGGTCGATATCGGTACAGTTGCTGCCGTCGCCGCTCCAGCCGGGTTGGCACACGCAGTCATAGCTGCCGACCGTGTTGGTGCAATCGGCATGCAAGTCGCAACTATATACATTCATTGCACATTCGTCGATGTCGTTGCAAGTGACGGTGGCGCCATCGCTCAGTTGCTTGTACCCACCCTGGCACGTGCACGTGTAACTGCCTGTCGTGTTTGTACAATCGGCGCCAAGGTTGCAAGGGCTGTCCTGGCATTCATCGATGTCTGCGCAGTTGTAGCCGTCGCCAGCGTAGCCACCCTTGCACGTGCAAGTGCTTACCGCCGTTGTAGTATTGGAGCAATCGGCGAAAAGAGAACAGGGCACCTGGCCTGTTCCGCAGCCATCGAATTCGCCCAAGGTGACCGAGGAAGCCGCCACTGGCGCGGTGACCGCGATTCCGTCGCTGACTTGGATAGAACATCCTAGAATATCGCCGACTTTTACGTCGAAAGCGGCCTTGAATCCCTTTGCATTGCTGGTTGCCAATTGCAATGTCGCCTGGCCATTCGCCGCCAAAAACGGTTGATTATTCAAGGTCCAAGCCACTTGATAGCTCAAGTTCTGACCGTCGACGTCGGTTGCGGGCACGGCCATGTTGCAGGAAACCGTGCTGCCAACCGTCGGATTGGGCGGATCGATCACGATTTGAGGCGGCACAGGCGGTTGATTGCTAATGATAACACTCGATTGACCAGGGGGGCCCCAATCGTAGCCATCCCAGGCGCGCACCCTGGCGGTCCAAGTTTGACCTGGCTCCGTCAGCGCTGCGGGAACAGTCGACGCGGTCACGGGACTGGGCAAACCATCGAGCAACCACTCATAACCATATGTTTGTGTTGTACTTTCTCCCAAGTCCACATCCGAGGCAGCTTTGACCACCATGGCCTGCAGGTCATCGGCACTAGTCGGGGTCGGCGGATTGACGAGAACCAGCGGCGTTCCCGGCGGCGAATCGACGTATAAATCCAATGTGATCGCCGTGGCCGGATTGGCGCCGTCCATCACTTGCAGCACCACGGTTTGAGGCCCCGCCGGCAGCAAATTCAATACAAACAAGAGCTTACCAGAGGCATCGGCCTTGAGCTGCGGCTTGTCCGGCACAGGGCCCGTCGTCAGGGTCACATTGAAGAACAAATCCACAGGTGCCAGGTATGGGCTGGAGACTTGCGCTTCAAAAGTCACGGGTTGGGCAAGTCCGACCACCGCATTGTCCGCAGGTAGCAGCCAACTCGCTGTTGGAGCCGTGGCGCCCACGTCCGAATTGGTGCCGACAATTAGACTATCACCACCCGCAGTTAGCTCTGTATTCGCCGTATCGCTAGCTGCCGAGGCCGCATCGCCATAGCCAATGTCGGGCCAAGGCGTAGTCGAAAGGCTACCGCAGCTGGCCATGCCGATAAGGCAGATAAATCCCAGGAACTTGGACATATATCCTCAGATGATGGTGAAGACTATGGAATCACGCACAGGGCGGAGTTATGGGCGCAACTCGCGCCACTGCAGACGCCGCCGCCGTAGAAAATGCGACCGGTCCAGGGGAAGACCGCGTAAGGATTGGGGTATGTGCCGTCCGCCCAGGGCAATAGCCAACTTGGATTGCCGTGCTGCGACGTGACAAAACCCTCACCCGAATAGTCCGAGGAGCCACCGCTGGGCGGATCCACCGGGCCGAACAGGTCGGTGTCCCAAAACGGCTGCTGCTTGGTGGTGTCGACGATCGACATCTGCTCGGGAACGGTCGGCAAGTGCCATTGACCATTGATACCTGGTACGGACAAGCCCGCACAGAAGGCCGTTGCACTCGCCTGGTCGATGTAGGTAATCTTGTTGCGATACCAGTACTTGTTGGTAAGCGCGTCTTGGACCACTTGGCCATTGGCGATGATCGTAAAGCGCGGGTAGGGCAGAGAGGGCGTACCGTAGGGAAAACGCACGCAATAGGCGAATCCCGTGTCGCTATCGCCAAGCAAGGTTTGCATCGGCGCGTTGGCATTGCCGCGGACAAGCCCCATGATGGCACTTTGGTCAAGTTCAAAGAAGTACGGACTTCCCGGTACATACGTTACGCCACTGCCGATATATTGGTAGGACTTGCTGATCGAACTGCTGGTCCACAGGCCGCGGACAGAGACGGGCGAAGGCGCGGTCAAGCCGCTGGTCAGGGCAAATCCGCCAGGGATCGCGTCTTTGTTGCCGAATTGGACCACTGTCATCATTTCGCCCAAGGTCGGCAGGTGCCAATCGTCGTGGCCGCCTTCGGTCATGTTGTCGCAGAATTGCAAGGCACCAGCGGCGTTGGCCGGTCCGGCCCAGTTGTAATTCAGGAACTGTAATCCGGAGTTGTTGCAGCTCAGGATGTTGGATGACTCCGGCGCTGGCGTGCAACTGTCCGTGCTGTACGTGCCGATATAGTTGCGCACGCATTGGATTTTCTGCTGGCCGCCGATGGTCGATTGCATCGGGACGGTCCACGCCGGGCAGCCGCAGACTTTGGGCTTACCGGAGCCCATCGGATTACAAGTGCCTGAAACGCAGTCGGAATCGTTGGTGCACGCCACGCCGTCGGCACAGCCCAAACAGCTTCCGCCGCAGTCGGGCCCAAGCTCGTCCGCGTCCTTGGCGCCATCGCTGCAGTGGTCGGTGACGCATTTGCCGCTGCCGACGTTGCAGAAAGTGCTTTGGCAATCGCCGCTAGCCTTGCACCCCTTGCCGGCCGCGCATTTGCCGGCGCAGACACTGCCGCCGCAGTCCATGTCGGTTTCGTCGCCGTCCTTGACCTCATCTTGGCAGGGCGTACCAACACAACTCAGTGCAATTGCAGCGCAATAGGTAGACGTACAATCGCTCGGCAAGGAGCAGCCCTGACCATTGTCGCACGCCGTTTGGCAGGTGCCGCCGCAATCAGCGCCCGTTTCGCCGACGTCCTTTTGCTTGTCTAAACAGTGATCTGCGACGCAAACGCTGCCATCGCAGTAGCCGCTGGCGCAGTCGCCGTTCTTGGCGCAGCCCTTGCCTGTGGTGCATTTCTGGCAGGTGCCGCCGCAGTCGATGTCGGTTTCGCCGGCGTTCTTGACCTCGTCTTGGCAAGCGCTTGCCACACAAGCTAAGGAAATAGCGGCACAATACGTACTCGCGCAGTCGCTACCCGTGGCGCAGCCCTTGGTCAACGCACATTTGCTGTCGCAGGGGCCGCCGCAGTCGACGTCGGTTTCGCCCAAGTCGGCTTTCTTGTCTAAACAAGCAGTTGCCACACACGCGCTACCGTCGCAGAAGGTGCTGGCGCAGTCGGTCGGCGCGGAACAACCTTTGCCATTGACGCACTTGACCGAGCAGACATTGCCGCAATCGATGTCGGACTCGCCTTGGTCCTTTTGCTTGTCGACACACGGGTCGCTGACGCAGGTTTGGCCGTCGCAGTACCCGCTGCCGCAATCGCCGTTGCTGGAACAACCTTTGCCAGTCAGGCACTTGACCGCACAGCTGCCGCCGCAATCAACATCGCTCTCGGAGCCATCCAGGGTCTCGTCGACGCAGGTGGAAGCCACGCACTTCAAGGACTTAACGCCGCAAACGCCGCCCAAGCAGTCGCCGCCAACGGCGCAACCCTTGGTCAATGCGCACTTTTGGCTACACGGTCCGCCGCAATCGACGTCGGTTTCGCCCAAGTCGGCTTTCTTGTCTTGACAGGCACTGGCCACACAGACGCTGCCGTCGCAAAAACCGCTCTTGCAGTCGGCTTCAAGCAAACAGCCCTTTCCTGTCAAGCACTTGGCGCTGCACGAACCGCCGCAGTCGATGTCGGTCTCGCCCGCGGACAGCTTGCCGTCCTCGCACGTGCCGCCGACGCACAACAACGCTGCACTGCAAAAACTGCTGTCACAATCGCCACCTGCCTTACAGCCCTGGCCAGATCCGCATTTTTGCGCGCAGCTGCCGCCGCAGTCGACGCCGGTTTCGTCGGGCGTCAACTTGCCGTCTTTGCAGGTGGTGTCGACGCATTTACCCGACAGGGAGCAAATTGCGCTGTTACAATCAGCACCTATGGCACAGCCCTTGCCCAATTCGCAGGCTTTGCTGCCTTGGCACAGGCCGCCGCAGTCGACGTCGGTCTCGCCTTTGTCCAGGTGGTTGTCTTTACACTGTGAATCTACGCATTTGCCGCCGATCGCGTCGCAGAAGCCGCTGCTGCAATCCTTGTCGACCGAGCAGCCGATGCCCAAGTCGCACTTGACGGCACACGGTCCGCCGCAGTCGACGCCGGTTTCGCCCACGTCTAACTGCTTGTCTTCACATGCGGTTGCCACGCAGGTCGCGCCGTTGCAGAACGTGCTCTGGCAGTCACCGTTGACGGAACATCCCTTGTTAATCAAGCACTTACCATTGCAATTGCCGCCGCAGTCGATGTCCGTTTCACCGCCGTCCTTGATCTCGTCTTGGCAAGTCGTTACCACACAAGATAATGATATTGCAGCACAAATCGTCGAAGCGCAGTCACTACCGCCGTTGCACGCCTTGCCCGCCAAACACTTGGTTGCGCACAGGCCGCCGCAGTCGATATCCGCTTCACCACTGGACTTCTTGCCGTCTGCGCAAGGCCCGGACGCGCAATTGCCGGAGATGTTGCAGACGCCGCTCTGGCAGTCGCCACCGCCGTTGCATAACTTGCCGGAAAGACACTTCTTGCTGCACGCGCCGCCGCAATCGAGGTCGGATTCGCCGGGCGATAACACTTTGTCGCTGCAGAAATCGCCGACGCATAGGGTGCCGTCACAGTATTTGCTGTCGCAGTCGACGCCGCTCTTGCAGCCCTGGCCGTACGTGCACTTGGCCGCGCAGGAACCGCCGCAATCCACACCGGTTTCGTCGCCGGACTTGATGCCGTCCAAGCATTTGTCGGCCACGCATTTGCCATTGGTGCTGCACAATTGGCCGACGCAATCGCTGCCGCTTTTGCACTTGGCGCCAATCGCACAAGTCTTTGTATCTTTGCAGGTTCCACCGCAATCGACGTCGCTTTCGCCCGCATCTTGCTTCTTGTCCGTGCAGGAACTGCCCACGCACACGAGGCCATCGCAAAAGCCGCTCTGGCACTCCTTGTCGGCCTTGCAACCGTTGCCATTGATGCACTTAGCCTCGCAGTTGCCGCCGCAGTCGATGTCAGACTCGCCTGGGCTGAGCACGCCATCCTTGCACGCGTCGAACCCGCAGATTCCTTTGAGGCATTGGCCAGTGCTGCAATCGCCGTCGACGCCGCACTGCATTCCCTTGAGGCACTTGCTGCCACAGACGCCGCCGCAGTCGATGCCCGCTTCATCGCTGTCTTTCTTGCCGTTTTGGCATTTGCCGGCAAAACACGCACCAGCATCGCAGTCGTTGGCGGACGCGCAGTTTTTGCCTTGGCTGCACTTGGCCGCGCATTTGCCGCCGCAGTCGACGTCTGTTTCGGAATTCTTGTCGAATTGGCCGTTGTAACAAGTCAACACGCATTTGCCAGCCTGGCACGACGCTGAGTCGACATACTGGTTTTTGCCATTGATATTGGCCGTGTACCCGGTCTTACAGTCCAACGCGGACATGCAACCTTGGCCGAGCAAGCACAAATCGAAATCCGCCTTACCTGAAGCACATTGCGAACCGCAGTCGATGTCGGTCTCATATCCATCCAACTTTCCGTTTTTATTGCACAATGCGCAGAACTTGCCTTCGCCACCGCCAGCATCGACGCAGCTCATGCCACCGCTGCAATCGCCATCGATTTTGCAATGTTTATTAAGGGCGCATTTCTGCGCGCATAGGCCGCCGCAATCCGCGTCCGTTTCCCATTCTTGTACGGCGCCGTCGCTGCACTTGAGTTCGATGCACTGGCCATTGTAGCAATGATCCGCTGCACAATCGCCGTCTTGCGCGCATTTCTTACCGGTTTCGCATTTGACCGCGTATCGGCCGCATTTCTTTTCGGACAGCAAGTTGTCCTTGCCGAATGTGCAAGCTTTATCGGTGAGTAAGTCGGCAATCTGAGCGCACACGCCGCCGCACATCACGTCGGTCATGTCACCCTTTTGGGCCCAAACGCCTGAGAAGTACTGGTCCATGTTGCAATTGGTGCTGAGGCACACGCCAAAGCCGCCATCTGTTAAGTCATTGAAAATCTGACATTTTGACCCGTTCATGCAGTCGGTGTCCTGCTTGCAGGTCTGGCCGTCGGCGCATGCAGGGCAGTATTTGCCGCCGCAGTCGATGCCGCCTTCCCACCAGTCGCGAACGCCGTTGTTGCACTGCTGAATGCCACAGGTCTTGCTGAACGGGTCGCAGTTGAGGCTGTCGCAGTCTTCGTTTTTATTGCATTTCTTGCCGCTCGGGCATTGGAAGCCCGCCGTCGCGCATTTGCCGCCGCAGTTCACATCGGTTTCGTAATCTTCTTGCTTACCTGACTGGCAATTGACAAAGCCGCACTTGCCGCCGGCACACACCGAACCGCCATCGCAATCGACATTGGATTGGCATTGGGCCCCGACAGCGCAGCCGGGGCAGCCACCGCCAGCTTGTTGACCGCCGCAGTCGATGCCGGTTTCAAAATCATCCTGAATGCCATTGCTGCAATCGCTGGGGCAAGTGCCAAAACCTACTGAAACACCCCAGGAATCGGCCCAAAGTGTCCACCAAATGTCGGCCAAGTCCGCGCTCCACTCGGTGCTCCAAATCACCAGGTCGATCGCGACGCCAACCGTGGCCGTTACGCCGACGTCGATGCCGGCGGACACTTTTCCTGTTGCTTTCTGCGGTTTAGCAATCGTACCTGGGTCTGGACAGACTGTTTTGTATTCGGCACCCGCTTTGAGACCCGCCTTGGCTTCGATGAATGGGCCGGCAACATCGGCGAAAAGCCAGTCAATACGTGGACCTATTTCGCATTGCAGTTCGACGCCACCGCCGGCGCTGCGCAGATCCCAAGCGAATACTTTCTTAAAGCCGTCCGGCTGATGGGTTTGCCAATCGCCATCCTTGTATTCAATGGCATAAATCGCATCGAAGGCGACTTCCGCTGCAGCCGTGGCATCGATTTCACCGTAAATCGTAAAATCGCATTTGCCCTGTAAAGTCAGAACGAATACCGTGGGAATGACCCAAATCGTCGGTCCCTCGTAGTATTTCGGCTTGCCAAGCGTGAATTCGTCGTCGCCGCCTTCGGCCTTGCCTCCTGGCTTGCTGGCTTTGTGCCCGGCTTTCTTCTCGATCGGCTTTTCGGTCAACGATTTCTTGGCCTCATCCTCATCCTTGCCTTGCTCATCGGCACTTTCCGTGGAGGCTGTGATCGAAATCTTGGCATTGACGTCGATATTGACGCCGAAATCCGCCTTGCCACCGGCGCCGGCGTAGAAATAGGTCATGTGCGGAGCCGGATCGAGAAAGGTTTCCTCAATCGTTACCTTGAGAAAGGCGCCAACGAACAGCGCAGCCACGGCGTCGACGTTGCCGGTTCCTTCGACGGTTAGAGATAAGTTGCCGTATTCAAATGGTTCATCGAGGTCTAGCAGGTCGATGTGGACTTCTTCGTCGAAGCCAAAGCCAAACTTCTCATTGATGTCCTGACTCAAGGCGCCGTTCCTGGTCCCGATCCCTTTGGAATTACCGTGGGATGCATGGATCTTGTGATTCTTGGCGCTATTGGGCATCGGCATTTGCGGCGGCAATTTCGGAATGATCTTGTACAGGTCCACTTCATCGCCGATGTCGATCGGGGTGACTTCCTTTGGAAAAGAAAGGGACGCGGCGCCAACGACAAAGTCTTCCAGGTGCGCCGGTTCAGTTTCGATAACGATTTGACCGTCCTGCTGCTTGACCGACTTGACCTTGCGCATAAAGCCGAGAACGTTGTTGGAGTCTCCGGACTTGCGCGCAGCAGCGTCGGCCCGACCACCGGCTAGGGGCGCGCCAGGCTTGAGTGCAAGCAGGGCTTCGTTGCCCGCCAGCGGCAAACTGACTTGATTGTCAGCAAGTTTGACCTGATGAACGCTCTTGCTGGGCAACTGCACGACATCGTGGCGGATCATCACCTCGTTGAAGGTGTCGCCGGACTTCATCTTTTGCTTCCACTGCAAGGCCTGATCTGATGTCGTCGTGTAACCTTCTGGCGCGACAGGAGAAGTGACGACCGTCGCCAAAGGCACGTGGCCCTGACCGTCAGCCGAGCCAGCACTGCCAGAGGCGTCGCTGCGCACGTAATCTATCTCGCCGCCTTTGCAACCATGCCCGGCGAAAGCAAATAGCACGCCGCACAGGAGGAAAACCCTCCAGCGGGCGAAAACTTCCGTACACATGCGCACTCCCCTGTCGACTTCGCGTCGGATGCAAACAAGCCACGGCCCAGTTGGGCGCAGGCCCCAACGGCATAAGCTGAATTGCTTTTCGCTGGCGGGTTCGGCTTTGCGCGCTGCGTGCCTCGGAGGAAGGCACGGCGACAAATTTCCTGGGCAGAAAAAGAAGTGCAGTCGCTGGGCGCCGTCCTTAGGGCGCGTGCAAAAATAACTCGACGATCTAGCGGTTAAGCTGTATAGTCGCCGGCCATGAAAACTGACGAACAAATTTTCCTGCAATACACGGTTCTGGCCCAACAGTTGGACGAACGCAGCCGTCGGGTTTGGGC
>CAIMEY010000088.1 GCA_903840165.1 uncultured Myxococcales bacterium
CCAGGGCGGCGTGCTGGCCCTGAGTCATACCGTGGACTTAACGGCGGCGCGGGGCCTCATTGCGCAACGACCCGCTGTGGTGGTGGCACCTGGATATGACGATGAAACGCTTGAAGTATTTCAGGAATTCCCAGACCTAACTGTCGTTCGCTTGAACCCGCAGGCCCCTGGTCGCGTTCGCCAAGAATTGCGCGTCACCCGCTTTGGTCTGCTGCTCCAAGCCGCTGATGATCGGCCCCTTTCCGTCGATCCAGCCGCGACGGTCTCTAAAGCGCAGGCGACAGCTGCCCAAAGGAATGCGCTGGACTTGGCGTGGCGCGTGGCAAAACATGTGCGTTCATATGGGGTTGTTACAGCCGACGAGTACAGCACCATTGGCATCGGCGCCGGCCAAATGTCGCGCAGTGACGCTGTCGTGATCGCGCTGGGTCGTGGGCGCAAGGGCACCAGGGCAATCGCGGCAGCCAGCGACGGCCCCTTGTTATTCCCAGAACTCCTTGAAACACTGAGTAAAGTAGGCATCACGGCCGTTATTGCACCCCGCGGCGGCCCACGCGACGGCGAATTGGCAGGCATGGCCAATCGGCTCGGCCTATGCTTGATTCTCGCGGTAGACGGGCACCTCAGGAGCTAGACGCTGCGGGCATCGACACCGACAACCCATTGTCCTAAAACAGATCATGCTTGCCTTCGCCGCACTGGAGAATCCCGTGTCCTTGCCGGAGTCCCCGCTCTCCCTGTCTACGGTCCACTTGCCGAGCCTGTCGCGCCCGAGTTTGCATCGCCTTTTCAAAGAGTTGCAACAGCCATCTTACCGCGCCGATCAGGTGTTTCGCTGGCTGCATGTGCGCCAGGTGACTGATTTTGCCGAGATGACCGACCTGCCCGCCGGACTGCGCCAGATCCTGAGCGAAACGCGCCCTCTTGGGCCCCTGAGTGTCGCCGAAACGCATCAATCTCAGATAGATGGCTCGTACAAGCTGGTTCTGCAGACGGTGGACGCGCAGGCGATCGAGACTGTGGTCATGCCGATGGGCGGCGAAGAGGGGGGCGCGGCCCACGTGACGCAATGCCTGTCGAGCCAAGTCGGCTGCAAAATGGGCTGTGATTTCTGCGCAACGGCGCGGATTGCCACGCGACGCAACCTGAGCGCAGGTGAAATTGTGGCGCAAGTCAGCATTGCGTGTCGACTTTTGGCCAAGGAGGGTCTGCTGCGCGGCGGGGTGGCCGGCGGGCAAGTCGGGCCCCTGGCCTCGAGGCCGCACAACCTTGTGTTCATGGGCATGGGTGAACCGCTTGATAATTTGGAGGCTTTGTGTGACGCCCTCGACATTCTCGGCGATGCCAAGGCCTATGACTTTTCGCCCCGCCGGATAACGGTCAGCACCGTCGGTTTGGCCAAACAAATCGCGCCCTTACTCGCGCGACATCCCCAGGTGAATCTAGCGTGGTCCCTGACGGCCACGACCGACGCCGTGCGCGATCGCTTGATGCCTGTCAACCGCGGGGTGCCAATCGCGCGAATGTTGGCAGCGCTCGCGGCGGTTCCAAAACTGCCGCATCGAAAGATCACCTTTGAATACGCACTACTGCAAGGCATCAACGATTCCCCAACCGACGCGCAACGCCTCGCCGCCATGGCCGTGAACCTGGGCGCGCACGTCAACTGCATTCCGTTTAACGCCTGGCCAGGCAGTGCCTATCGCCGGCCAGAACGGGTCGTGGTGCGGGATTTCGCTGAAATCATTCGCCGATTCGGCGCGTCCGTCAGCGTGCGCGAGTCCAAGGGTCAGGACATCGGCGCTGCTTGTGGACAGCTGGCTGGACGGCCCGCCGCATAATTCATTGCCTATTCAGCAACTTCACTTACGTAGGCCTTCACGCTGGCGACTTCGCGACGCCGCGACACCAATAGGCCCAGACTCGCGAGGACGAGCCAGAACGCGTCCAACGAAGCACTCCCACCTGACGCGGTGCAACCACCTGAACTTGCGCTAGAAGCCGCGGCATTGGCGTGCCCACCAGCATCGGCTCCTGCGGCCAGTGGTGCGGCTGCATCGGCGCTTTTGTCCTGTCCGGCGGCACCTGAAGTGTTGCTGCTGCCACTTGTGGCGTAGCCGACGCCCTCAACCCCAATCAACCAGGAGTCGTCCTTTGCCAGCGCCTTGCCAAGGGCATCAGCCGTGCTCTGGCAATCGGTGGCCATCTTCTTGCAATCACTCGTGTCGCTCGCAATGCAGGCCTCTACAGCCGCCAATTCAGCGGGCGCCACTTTGTCGAGCACCCACAGGCTGCACATCTGAACGCACTGCGCAAGATCATTGGCATTGGGCGTGACGGGCTTGCCGTCGTAGGCATCCACCGGGTCGATCGCGGCATCATCTGGTTTTGAAGGGTCTGAACTCGCATCGGGCTGCACCGGCACGGCTCCGGCGTCGGGAGCGGGCGAAGGACCGCCATCGTCGGCCGACGGAGGCACGCCGCCGCCGCCTGAACCCGATGAACCGCCACTTGAAACCGAGGTCGTCCCCGAGCCGCCAAGGTTGCAGCTCAGCACGCCTTGGCACAAGGCCTCGCAACCGGGCTGGGTCTTGACCTTGCTGAGGTCAGCCGTGCAAACACCCTTATCGGTTGGACAAGTCGCCGAGTTGGGCACCGGGATGGACCCAGCATCCTTGGGATCGGGCACGGGCGTCGCGCAGGCATCGCCGTCACTGCTGGCGCATCCCGAACCGCTGCTGCCGCCAGAGGAACTGCCGCCATCGGTGCCGGATCCGGGGGGCGACACCTCGACCGTGCCGACATTGGCGCCGCCTGGACAGGTCTTGTTGCAGATTTCCCAACTATTACAAGCACTATCGGCCTTGCAGACCTTTGTGGTTGGCACGCAAACGCTGCCGAGGCAGGTGTCACTGGCGCTGGCGCAAGCCGTCTTGTCATCGCAATAGCCGGCCGCCAATGCAGCCGATGCGCTGAGCAACATGGCACCAGTGGTGACCAACATGGCAGCTGCGTTCATCAAAGTCCGTAGAGATTTCATCGTCTTCATTGGGGTCTCCATCGTTCACGTTGCCGGCATTGCCGTCCCGGGGCGGGGCCACAGCGGTCCAGCCCGCCGCGATCTACCAACCGGCCTCAACCGGTCTCATGCTGTCATGGTGCAGGTTCCGTGCCAAATCCCGCAGGCAACTGAGCGCTGCGCAATTCCGGCAATACCAGGACAATAGACTGTTATCTAAGGCATTCTCTCAAGAGGCGCCCAAAGGCTAGTTCAGCGAATCACCGAGGCACTGTGTTGAAAATTTCAACATGTTCAATCTTTCAACAAATTGGGCCGCCGGCGCTACAGGTTCCGCAGGTCTGCCCACTCGCTGTGCTGAGCGAGGTCAGGCGCATCGACCCGGCGGTAGGTGTGGGCGCCGAAAGCATCACGCAAAGCCTGGATAACACGGGCCGATCCCGGAACCGTCGCTAGGCCATCAAAGTAGGTGAGCGACGCCGCCAGCGCCGGAATCGGCACGCCTGCGATCACCGAATGGGCGACCACCTTGCGCCAAGACGGCAGACAACGGCTCAGTTCTTCACGGAAATCGGCGTCTAGCAGCAACAGCGGCAGGTGCGGGTCGCGATCATAGGCGGCGTGGACCCGATCAAGGAAGCGCGCGCGAATGATGCACCCCGCCTTCCAAATCCTCGCAATTGCAGCCAAATCAGTGTTAAAGCCATGGGTGGCACTACCGGCCTGCAGCAGGGCAAACCCCTGGGTATAGCTCATGATCTTGGCTGCATACAGAGCGCAGCGCAGGTCATCGACGGTAATGCCGTGCAAGGGGGCAGTCGCCCGGTCTGGATAGGCGTATTGCGTTTGTTTTCGGGCAGTTGCCGCTGCACTGACCGCCCGCGCATCCACCGCCGCCGTCACCGTCGGCAAGGGCACGCCCAAATCGATGGCCTCGGTCGAAGTCCAGCGCCCGGTGCCCTTTTGGCCGGCCACGTCGACGATCGCCTCGATCAGCGCCCCCCTGCCCTGCGGATCGCGCTTAGCGGTCACCTGCGCCGTCAGTTCAATCAGAAAAGACTGCAATTCCGTTCGATTCCAGGCGGAAAAGACCTCTGCCACCGCGTTGGGCTTCAAGTCCATGCCTTCACGCAAGAGGGTCCAAACCTCCGCGATCAGCTGCATATCCCCGTATTCAATGCCATTATGCACCATCTTGACAAAGTGCCCTGCCCCGCCTTCGCCACACCACGCCACGCAGGGGCCGGTATCAGCATGGGCACAAGCGAGTTCAAGCACCGGTTGCAACCGTAACCATGCGGAAAAATCGCCGCCGGGCATCATCGCTGGCCCGAGTAGGGCGCCTTGCTCGCCGCCGCTGACGCCCATGCCGACAAAGTGAAATCCCCGTTGTCGGCACCACGCATCTCTGCGAACTGTATCCTGAAAGAAGGAATTGCCGCCGTCGATTGCGATGTCATCCGCTTGCAGTAGGGGCGCGAGGCCTTCGAGAACCGCGTCGACCGCGCGGCCCGCCGTGACCATGATCAGAATGCGGCGCGGCGCTTGTAAGGTATGAACAAAGCTCGAGTAGTCGTCGCACAACTCAAAGCGGTCGTCGCCGTAGCGCTCAGCAAAGGCCGCGGTCATTTCCGGTTCGCGGTTGTACGTGGCGACCCGCAACCCTCGGCTGTGGAAATTGCGCGCCAAGGATGCGCCCATGACGCCTAGGCCGATGATGCCGATGTCGGCGAGCTGATTGTCCAACATGTCCTTGTCATCCTTTGCGAAAATAGTGATTCAGTCCTTCGGCCATGCCGCGGTGAGCCCAGACGCTGCGCCGGGATCGAGTACCCAATTCACGTCGCCCGGACCGCGCAGGCGCCCGAGAGGCAATTGGGTATCACCCTGATAAACCTGCTTGAACACGCGACTTTTGCCATGTCCTTGCCCGAGGACAAAGACATAGCGCGCCCGCTGCAGGACCGGCAAGGCTAGACTCAAGCGCTCGGCCGGTGCCTTGGGGCTATCGTGCACGCACAGGGCGATATCCTGAGCGTCCAAAGCCGGATGGTCCGGGAATAGCGAGGCAATGTGGCCATCCGCCCCAGCGCCTAAGACCACCACATCGACTTCTGCGCCCCAATCACGTTGAAAAGACTGACCAAAACGCTGCAAATCCGTCCGGGCGTCGTTGCCAAAGGTCATGGGCAACACTTGTTGGGGAGGCAGGGGCACTTCCGATAGCCAATGCTGGTAAATTAAACGCAAATTGCTATCTTCGTGATAGGCCTGCCAGTCCCCCGGCTTCTGTGGCGCGCCCGGCAGGACGCGTTCATCCGCCAAAGTCACTTGCAATTGCGGGTAGATGCGGTGCGGCAGATGCCTTTGCAGCCACTGATACGTCTCAGCCGGCGTCGAACCGCCCGACAAAGCCAAGCGGCAGCGCCCAAGTCGATGAATCACCCGATCAATTGCCTCCGCGATCAGGGGCCCCGCCACCGGAGCTAGCGCCGGCGTCACGTGGACTGTGGGCGGCGTCGGCTGGTCCTCCACGGGCGCTTGGTGAACGACGATCATCGGAAAACCTCCTGAAAATAGAACCTTTTGCTGTGACGGATCCGCGCAGGACGGCGAATCACTCTTGGCTCCAGCCGCCCTCGTGCGGATGCCAGAGCGCGTTGGCCTGGGTCGGCCCCATGCTGCCGATTTCATAGGTCCAAGGCGTCGGCGCGCCGGGGGCAGACCACCCAGAACGGATGGAATCTGCGAACTTCCACGCAGCCTCCGCTTCATCGCCGCGAATAAACAGGGTGGCATTGCCGTGCATCGCGTCGAGGAGCAAACGCTGGTAGGGCGGGGGCGTTTCACCATCAAACAAGTCTTTGTAATCAAAACCTAAAGCCGCGGTTCGCATCACATGCCCGGGCCCTGGCTGCTTGACCTGAAAGCCAATGCGAATGCCCTCTTCGGGCTGAATGCGAAAGACCAGTTCGTTGGGCCGCAAACGCGCCATCTGCGACGCGGCAGGGCCCGAGAACAGGTCGGCCGGCGGCGCGCGGAAACGAATGACAATGCTGGAGAAACGCTTGCCCAAGCGCTTTCCCGTGCGCAGCAAAAAGGGCACGCCAGCCCAGCGCCAGTTGTGCACGCGGGCGCGAATGGCCACAAAGGTCTCCGTCTGCGATTGCAGCGGAACCCCTTGTTCTTGCAGGTATCCAGCCTCTGTTTCTCCCGGACTCCGCGCATACTGCGCGCGAACGCTGTTCGTCCACACGTCGTGGGCGTCACGAAAGGGTTCCAAAGCCCTGAGCACTTTGACTTTTTCATCGCGAACGGCTTCGGCATCTAGAGAGGCCGGCGGCTCCATCGCCACCAAGCACATCAGTTGCATCATGTGGTTGGCCATCATGTCGCGCAGGGCACCGGCGGTGTCGTAGTAGGCCCCTCGCCCCGCCTCCATGCCCAGCGATTCGCAGACGTTGATCTCCACCGATTCGATGTGCTGGCGCGACCAGATCGGCTCAAAAATTGAGTTCTCAAAGCGAAATGCCAAGATATTCTGGACAGTTTCCTTACCCAAGTAGTGGTCGATCCGGTAGATCTGATCTTCGCGCAAGTGCCGGCGCAGCACGATGTTCAGCCACTGAGCGGTCGCGAGGTCGGTGCCAAAGGGCTTTTCGACTACGACGCGGCGCCATCCCTCTAAGCGCAAGGAATCACAGGCCAACATGCCTTCAGCTGCCAGAGCCTCGACCGTCGGCACAAAAAGCGACGGCTTGAGTGCCAGATAGAACAAGCGCCCGACATCGCCGGCCAAGGGCCCTGCAAGATCGTCTAAGGTCTCGTGAAGACGGGCATAATCGGCCAGGCTGCTATCGCCAATGGGCACGTAGTGCAAGTTCGGCGCGAGGTCGGGCCATACCTGGGCCTGGGCTGGCGTCAGGGAACGCGCTAATTCGTCACGCCATTGCTGACTGTTCATCGGCGTTCTCGCCACGCCAATGACCTGCACCGGACCGCGGAATGCGGCGAAGCGGGCGTTGTCGGCGATCGCGGGAATCAGCTTGCGCGCCGCCAGATCGCCCGACGCACCAAAGATGACGATCTGCGTAGGAATTCCAGCGGCTGGCGTCGTCGGTCCCGAGTCAGTGTGCATCGTCCTGTCCTGGTGTCGCCCTGGCAGACGACGCGAAAGCCGACGAATCGGCGAGCTAAAGCGGTCAACCCGCCACTGCGAGGCCCAACCAGCAGAAATCGGCGGCACGCGCCCCGCCAAGCGCCAGGGAGCCCATGCGGGTGGCCCTAGCCCAGTGGTTCTATGCGAAAGGATTCCCCTTGCACAACCCTGGGCGGGCTCCGCTCGACGACCAAATCGCACAGAACGTGCAGCGCTTCATCCACTTCCTCGGGTACCGGCAAATGCAGGGCCAGGCCCAGCCATCCCTGATCGCGCAGTTGCCGGCAAAGATCAGGGCTGATGGGCAGCCCCAGGCACGCCGGCTCGATCTGCGCGCGGGCAAGCCTGCTCCCCAGGTCCGCGGGCTGCAGCGCCCGCAGTTGCATGGCCTGCAAATCCAGAACGATAGCGCCGCCATCGGGCACGCTCGGCAGCAGGGTCGGCAGGCCATCCACGCGCCGGCGCTGACTCGACAGCAGCCATAGGCCGACCTCAAGCCAGGCGATGTCCGTGTCGTCGAATTCCGCTTGATTCGGAAGGTCTTGTGCATCAAAGGTGCCCGTCTCCAGCAGCCGTTGTGCCCGCCTCAGGGCCCCGCTATCCAAGCGATCGAGCGGCGCGCTCGGCTCGATCAGCAGCGCCTGCAACGCATCCAGCCCGCAGCTTTTGGCCAACAAATACGCTGCCGGCAACTGCTGAACCAGGCTCGGATCGGCATGGCAAGTCTTTGATTCAAATGCAGCTTCTGCAAATCCACCGACCAAGGGTGCCCAAACGTCGGTGGCCAAGGTCGCTGCGGCCAAACCGTGCAGCCAGCGGGGCAAATTCGTCGCGACGCTTGGAACGTCGGCAATATCACGCAGAATTGCGCCCACCAAGTAGCGGTCGATCACCGTAGCCGGAGCCAGCGACGCCAGCGCCTCCGCCTGCGCAACCCCTTGCAATTGCTGCCAAGCGTGCTCCACGGCATGGACAGAGGTCAGCCCCACGGTCTGCCACTGCGCCAGCGTCCCGTGCTTGCTGAATAGATCGCTGAGCTTGTCCACGCCGATCGACTCAAACAAAGGCAACTGCGCCGTGCGTGTGTGCTCCCACAGATTCTCCACCATTTCGCGCAGTTCAGGCGTAGCTTTGCTGCTCAATCGGCAGTTCAAAAGCGACTCGGTCGTCAGGTCCATGATGCTCTCCTGCTGGGGGCGCCGGGGCGGCGACGGGCGAAAATCGAGGGGCCATTGCGCCAAGACGTCGGAGCCCAGGCAACGGCCCCTTGCCGCGGTGCCAAGGCTAGCACGATCACAAGGCAAATGCCGCAGCGAATGCAGGCGATTGTGGCGCCAAGCGTACGGCTGCCACGACCAGTGTGACAACCGCGATCGGCCCGTACGCCGCACCCGCCACCGCCAAAGGAGTTGGCCGCCAAAAAATTGCGCCAACCTAGGCCGCCCCCCTTGCCAGGGCCGGCAAAAAACGGCAACAAGCGCGCCAAGCCCTTGGGGCACGCGCACGCGCCGGACGCAGTATTTCCGGGCTGACCTCGATGATTCGCGGAGCTAGCTATGCAATTGGATTCCAATCTTTTCGGCCAGCGGCTACAACTCCTCACAGGAACTGCCAAAGGTGGCGTGCGCGCTGCCTATGACGACGACTGGGAAGATGAAGACGAAGATTCGGACGACGACGACGCGGACTTCGACGACGACGACGACCTCGACGAGGAAGAAGACGACGACGAGGACGAAGAAGTTGAAAAGGAACTGAATTTCGACGAGGACGACTTCCGCATTCGCGACGACGAAGACGAGGAGGAGACCGAGGGCGAGGCCGAAAAGGATGTCGACGAGGACCCCAAGCCCGCCAAGAAGGGCGATGAAGGGGAAGAGGACGACATTGACCTAGACGATATCGACGGCGACGAGGAAGATGGCGACGACACCGACGAAAAGTGGTGGGATTAGCCGCACTTTGCTGCGAGTAGTCCTGCTATCCCCCGGGTGATAGCCCAGCTTGTGCCGAACTTGGACTCTGGCGTTAGCGCCCACCCAGACGGCTTATGCTCGGTTTGTGCGAAGAATTCCCTGGGGCACGACAACCTGGGCTGGACAGGGGCCCCGCCGTAAGCTACAAAGCGCCCCTGTTCCGGGACTTTGCGTCGCCTGCTCTCCGGCAGGGCGCAAGACATCCCTCCGATATTGCAGTCGAAAATCGTACATGAACCTGCGGCTAGGGAGCTTCGGCTCGCTCAGCTGTTGCGCGCAAGTTGATGGCGGCTCCGGCCGGCAACAAGGCGATGTTTCTACAAGCGTTTCGGCCGGGACGCTACAGTTCTGATGAACAATTTTCCGCTCGCCGGGGCCTCCCCTGCGAACAAAAGGCAATGTCATCGCGATGTTGCCAGGCCCCTCCCGCGACAGGCGGGGCCACAGTCCACGGGTTCAGCGGGGTTGCTGGGCCGCCGTGGGTGCCAGCTAGGCACGCAGTTGGAACTGAACGTCTTCGCTCCTGCGCGACGTCAATCCACGTGTTTGCGCTAGGTTTCTGCCACTGCCTTCCTCTAGAAGTCCTGCCTTGAGCGTCACCGTCCAACCTGCCAACGCCCACGCAATGACCGACCCGGTGACGCTGTCCTCGGGCGCGTTGGCGTCCGCGCGTCGGGCTGAACGCCTGCAGCCCGCCAGTGTGCTGGCGCGTATCCGTGGTCTGTTGGCCATGACGCGTCCGTCCGTTGTTTTCCTTGTTTTTTTCACGGGCTTGCCCGCCCTGGCCATCGAGGATCGCCATTGGCCCAGCGTTGGTCGTTCGGCGGCCCTTTTGCTCGGAATTGCCCTGATTGCCAGTGCCAGTTCCGTCTTTAATGCCTGGATCGAAAGGGAAAGCGACGCCCGCATGGCCCGCACCCAGGACCGTCCACTACCCACCGGGCTTATCTCACCGCCCGTAGCGATGGTCTGGGGCAGCGTGCTGGCAGTGGCTGGACTCGCAATTCTGCAATGGCAGGGCGGCTTTCCCGGCATGATCGCCGGAGCCATCACGGTGGCCTTCTACGTCTTTGTCTACACGATCTGGCTTAAGCCCCGAACATCGCTAAACATTGTGATTGGCGGCGCTGCTGGAGCTGCCCCTCCGATCATCGTTGACGCAGCCTTACACGGTCGGGTTGGCCTGATGAGCCTGTCGCTTTTCGCCGTAGTCTTTCTGTGGACGCCGCCGCACTTCTGGGCGATCTCTTTGTTTCGCAAGGCAGATTATGTAAACGCTGGCTTTCCCATGCTGCCGATCACCCATGGCGATGAGGCGACGCGCCTGCGCATGGTCCTGTACGCCTTGTCGATCATTCCTTTTGCAATTCTGCCGACCTTAACCCACAACCTATCGGTGGCCTACGGCGTGTTCGCGATCGTGCTAGGCCTCTGGTTTGCCTGGACCTGTGTCCGCCTGTTCCGTGGCCGAACCGACGCGCTGGCCAAACGCGCTTTTTTCGCCTCTTTGCTGTTTCTGCACCTCTTGTTCTCTGCTATGACGCTCGACTTGGCGCTAGGCTAAGGCTGCGTCTGATTCTGTCGCCGCGCCCCGACCGCGCTGGCCCCAGTAACGGCCTCAGGTGCCGATCTGCTGACCGATACTGCAAGTGCCTGACATAAAACTGATACTGACTTGAACCCAGGGGCTGACTCACACAGCCACGACCGCTGCCCGGCGCCTCGCCTGCGCCTCGCAAGGACCGTCACGCATGAACATCGATTTCCAAGCGTTCCGCCGAATCCCGTTGGCTAAACGCGCAATTGCGCGAGCCTTCAATGGCTCGATCCTGCCCGCGGCTGCCCAGCTACTGCCCCTGGTCCTGCTGGCGATCGCGTTCGCCTTGACCGGCTGCGACGAGGCGCACCCCCGCAGCACCATGGTGCCGGTGGCTGACTCGGGCTCGATCAGCCAGTGGTTCTACAACCTGCTGTTTTGGCTCGACGCGATCATCCTGGTGATTGTCGTCAGTGTGTGGGCGTTGGCGCTGGTCAAGTTTCGCGCCAAGGCCGGCGACACGACGGAACCTCCGCAATCCTTTGGTGATATGCGCCTCGAAGTGGCCTGGACGGTCCTGCCGACGCTGATCGTCCTCGGCGTCACGGTTCCCACCTTAGGTGGCGTGTTCGAGCTGGCCCGCAAGCCCGATATCAACCAAAATATCATTGAGATCGACGTCACCGGCAAGCAGTGGTGGTGGGAGTTTGACTACATCAAGGCCGGTCTGACCGGCGACAACGGTGCGGTCATCAACACGGCCAATGAAGTCCACGTCGAGGTGGGCACCCAGGTGGTCATGCACATGACTTCCTCTGACGTTATCCACTCTTGGTGGATTCCCCGCGTCGGCGGCAAGCGCGATGCCACGCCAGGTCGTACCCAGCCCTTCTACTTCAAGCCGAATCAAGTGGGCGTATTTGAAGGACAATGTGCTGAACTCTGCGGTTCCAGCCATGCCTTGATGGGCACGCGGCTCTTTGTCCATCCCAAGGACAAAGCGGTGCAAATCAACGAAGGCGGCAAGCCTATCACCTTGGAACCTTACAAAGATTGGGTCAGCCATGTCCGTACGGCCGCCGCCAAACCGCAAGCGTCGGTCGAAGCCGGCGCCAAGGTGTTTGAGAAGAAGTGCACGGCCTGCCACGTGATTCAGTTTGCCGATCCCGAACTAAAGGGCTTTGCCATGGCGCAGCGCAGCCCGAGCTCAGGCCCCAACCTAACCCACGTTGGCTCGCGCACCCATATTGCCGCACGAACCCTTGAGAATACGCCGGAAAACATCGTCAAGTGGGTCAAAGACCCGCAGAGCGTCAAGCCAGGCGCCAAGATGATCGTCCCCGGCGGCATTACGGACGAAGAGGCCAAGGCCGTCGCGGCTTTCCTTACCAGTCTCAAGTAGTTTCCGTGCCTGACCACGTTGAGCAGGCTCGTTGAAGTTTTCCGCAGCGTCTCCCGGCCCAAGATCGTTTTCGCAGCCGGAGTTTCCTTTTGATTCGGAGCACCTGACCATGGCATCCATCGCGGATTTCGCGGGCGTCCCCAAGCCTGTGTACCACCAGGACCGACCGAGCCTGTACGGCGTCAAGGACTGGCTAACCACCGTTGATCACAAGAAGATCGGCATCCTGTACGGTGCCGCTGGCTTGTTCTATATGCTCGTCGGTGGCTTAGAAGCGCTGCTCATGCGTCTGCAATTGGCCAAGCCGGACCAGCACTTGTTCGTCGGCGACACCTTCAATGGCCTGGTGACGATGCACGCCACCACCATGGTGTTCCTCGCCGTCATGCCGATGATCGCCGGTTTTTCCAACTATTTCGTGCCCTTGATGATCGGCGCTCGCGACGTGGCCTTCCCGCGCCTCAACGCCTTTTCCTGGTGGACCTTCTTCTTTGGCTCGCTGGTGCTGAACTCGTCGCTGCTGTTCGTGCAGGAGTTTCCCTCCGCCGGTTGGTTCGCGTATGCCCCGCTAACGACAAAGGATTTCCACCCCGATATGGCGATGGACTTCTGGTGGGCCGGCCTAACGATGCTCGCCATCTCGTCGATGGTCGCCGGCGTCAACTTTGTGGTGACCATCCTCAACATGCGCGCCCCCGGCATGACCCTGATGCGCGTGCCCGTGCTGACGTGGATGATGTTGGTGATTCAGGTGTTGCTGGCCTTCTCCTTTCCGCCCATTACCGTCGGCATCATCTTTTTGGCCCTCGATCGCACCTTTGGCACCGTGTTCTACAAGACCGCCATGGGCGGCGATCCGCAGCTGTGGCAGCACCTGTTCTGGCTATTTGGCCACCCGGAAGTCTATGTTTTGATTCTGCCTTCCATGGGCATGGTCTCTGAGATTCTGCCGGTCTTTGCCCGTCGCCCGCTCTTTGGCCAGCACGCGGTCATTTTCTCCGGTGTTTTCATCGGCTTTGTCGGCTTTGGCGTCTGGGGCCACCACATGTTCACCACCGGCATGGGGCCCATTGCCGATGCCGCTTTTGCCTCAACGACCGCCCTCATCGCCATACCGACCGGCGTCAAAATCTTCAACTGGCTCGGCACCTTATGGAACGCCAAGCTAACCTTTCCTACGGCCATGCTGTTCGCGGTGTCCTTCATTCCGATGTTCACCATCGGCGGCCTTTCCGGCCTCATGCACGCCAGCCCGCCCTTGGACTTGCAGCAGCACAATTCCTACTTTGTTGTTGCGCACTTTCACTATGTTCTGGTCGGTGGTGCCCTACAGGGTCTGTTCGCCGGCTTTTACTTCTACCTGCCCAAGATTACAGGTCGAATGCTCGATGAAACCCTGGGAAAGATTCACTTTTGGCTCTTTCTTATCGGCTTTAACCTGACCTTCTTCCCCATGCACATGCTCGGCAACAACGGCATGCCCCGCCGCATCTACACGTATCCGGCCGATGCGGGCTGGAATACCGAGAACCTCATCGCCACCATCGGCGTTTTCTTCATGACTGCAGGCACTTTGGTCTTTGCGTACAACGTCATCGTCAACTGGCGCAAAGGCAAGCTGGCCGGCAATGACCCGTGGGACGCTAACACCTTGGAATGGCTGACAACTTCGCCGCCGCCCCTGCACAACTTCGACTTTACGCCCACGACCTTGTCGGAACGCCCGCTTTGGGACCACAAGTACACGCCCGGCCTGGAGATTCCGGTGCCGACCACGGCCGAAGAGATTCACATGCCCTCGCCGTCGTGGAAGCCGATGTGGGTCAGTTCCTTCATTCTCCTCATCATCATTGGTCTTTTGCTCTACAACTTGGTGCCCTTTGCCTGGACGCTTAGCGTCGTTGGCGCCCTGGGCATCATCGGCAGTGTGTACGCTTGGGTGACCGAACCGGTCTAGACCCAAATGCCGGCTTTCCGCTGGCTGCACGCTTGGTTATACATTTGCCGCCTGTCTCTTTCCTTTGTCCTGAGGTCCTCCATGTCCGCGCCGACCGCAGAATTGCTTGAAGCCGCCCCCGATCACGGGCACCACCAGACCGTTGAGAACAATTTCCTCGGCTTGCCGAACATCAAGCTCGCCATGTGGGCCTTTCTCGGCTCTGAGTGCATGTTCTTTGGCTCACTGATTGGCACCTATTTCTTCTATCATGACCATAGCTTGGGCGGCCCGCTGCCCCAGGATGTGTTCAGCCTCAACATCACGTCGATTTCGACCTTCCTGCTGCTGACGTCGTCGCTGACCATGGCGCTGGCCGTCGATTCGATGAAGCAGAATCGCTTTCCCCCAGCGGTCAAGTACATCCTGACCACCGCCGCCTTGGGAGCCGCTTTTGTCGGATTTCAGATCTACGAATTCAGTGAATTCGTTCTGGAAAAGCACCTGACACCGCAGACTTCGCTGTTCGGTTCCACCTTCTTTATCATGACCGGATTTCACGGTGCCCACGTCACCGTCGGCGTGATCTGGCTGCTGATGATGGCGGCCCTGATTTCCAAGAAGAAACTGGTGCCCGGCCGCGAAGCGACCAACGTCGAAGTCATGGGCTTGTACTGGCACTTCGTTGACATTGTTTGGATCGTGATCTTCACGTTCGTCTACCTCTTGGAGTTCATCAAATGAGCCATGCGCACACCGAGGACCAGGCCCAATCGGCGCCGCATTCGCACAAGAAGCACTACCTGATCATTGCCGCCATCCTGACGGTGGTGACGGGCATTGAGCTGGGCATTCCTTTCCTCAAGAATGTCCCAAGCATATGGGTACCCTTCCAGCCCGTCTGGGTGCCGCTGCTGCTGCTGCTGTCGGTCGGCAAGTTTGGCGCTGTAGTCGGCGAATTCATGCACTTGCGGCAGGATCGCTCGATTTTCAAGATCCTCTTCATCTCACCCCTCGCCCTGGCGCTGCTGTGCCTGACGACGGTCACCCTCATGTCAATCGTGCACTTTGAGCCGTTTGGCAAAGGCTATGCGGCGACAGCAGTTGACCTGCGCAATGGCTATACGCCGCCTAGCGACGGGCCCAAGTGCGATCCGCCTCTGCCGGACGATCAGTTCAAGGCCGCCTACGCCAAGGCAGAGGGCGCTGGCTTTGAGACCGGCAAGAAGATTTTCGGCGAGAAATGCGTGGCTTGCCATGGACCTGCCGGCGGTGGTATGCCCAATCTCGGCTTGAACCTGACCGATACTTGCTACAAGTACGGCGGCACGTTCAAGGATTTGTACCAAACCGTGGCGCTGGGCCGGGCCGATGGCCGTATGCCGTCTCAGGCAGCAGCGCTTAAGAGCGAAGAAATTCGCCAAGTTGCCTACTTCGTACGCAGCCTGCGCGGCAAGAATGTCCCCGGAGGCCAGCCCTGCGTCGGTGAGCCGGCCAAGGACTGACCGCGCGGAAAGGAAGGCACTTCATGTGCCAAAGCCCCCTGCAAAAGCCTGATCGTACAGCCCAACCGCTGCTTTCTGTGCGGGCAATTCCTTCTTCGGAGGGCGTGCGGCCTGAGGTCAGGAACCTACTGATGCCCAGCCGCCGCCGATTGCCTGGGCAACTCGCTATCTTCACGACATTTTTGTTGATGCTGCTGGCGGTTTCGCCCTCGGCCTGGGCGCATACCGGCCTTGGACCCTTGAAACCGTCAGGGGAATTCGACTGGCAGGGCGTCGGCGCTTGGTACCAATGGGATTTTCACCCCAGCATCATCATCGGCATTACGGTGCTGACCACCCTGTATTCCTTGGGTAATACCGTGTGGCGGCGCAAGTACGGCTGGAGCGATCAGCCGGCCACGCGCATCCAAGTCGGCCTGTTCACCGGGGCGATGCTGCTGCTGTTCTTTTCCCTTGACGGGCCTCTGCACCACTTGGCCGACCAATTGCTGTTTTCAGCCCATATGTTGCAGCACATGATCCTGCAGCTGATTTGGGCACCGATGCTGGTCTTGGCCGTGCCCTCGTGGCTGTGGACTGCCGTGCTGGTGCGCCCCAAACGCATCGCGCCAATCGCAAAACTGCTGACAAGACCAGCGGTTGCCTTTCTGCTCTACCAAGGCGTCATCGGCGGTTGGCACGTTCCGTGGATGTACAATCTGGCCCTGACTCAGCATAATATGCATATTGTCCAGCACTTGCTGTTCATGTCGACAGCCGTCATCACTTGGCTGGTCGTGCTGGCCCCCGAGCCGTCTCTGGCTGCCAGCCACCCTCAGCGAATGGTGTTTATTTTCGGCCATATGGCTGCAATGAAGCTCCTGGGGCTGATCATCAGCCTGTCCGACCACGTGCTATACACGTTCTATGCCACCAAGCCCCAAGTCTTTGGTTTGAATGCGTTAGGCGATCAGCAGCTTGGCGGTATGTTCATGTGGCTGCCGGGAGGCAGTGTTCTGTGGCTGGGACTAGGCCGTATCTGGTGGAATTGGCTAAAGAAAGGCACACCGCCGCGCGGGATGACGGGCATTGCTTCCCTGGACGCCGCCCGCATGGCGCAGAAAGCCAGCGTGCAAGCCATGGCCGAACCGGCAACGGATGCGCCAGAATAGGCTGTTTTGATGGGTTTTTCGCCTCACCCGACCCGAGGCGACGAGGTAGGCAGCGATGACGGCATTCAGGCTTAAATCTAGGCACTTAGCTCTTGTCACGGCCCTAGGGGCAGCGCTGCTGGCCACGGCTTGTGAGAAGTCCGCCGAACCGGCAAAGCCTGATCAGCCGGTCACAACACCGCAATCGCCTGTGCCCCAAGTGCAAATACCGCAGGCGCAGTTGCCGCCCTTGCCGCAAATGCCGACGCCGACCAGCGCCATCGCCGATTTCCCCGACAAGCCGACGGTTGAGCAGAGTGACGGCAATTTGCTGTTGCGTTGCAAGGGAATAGGTGGACGATACAATTTTGAACTGCGTACGCGGGTCCCCAAGATCGGCGAGCTGTTCACCGTGACGTCGCGCGTGTTTGATGCACAGGGGCACGCCGCCGGACAGGGGGATTTCAGCGTCGACGCGACCATGCCCGACCACGGCCATGGCATGATGACGCAGCCTACGCATAAGTCTACAATTTCAGGTACTTGGCGTTCCGAAGGCCTAAAACTTCACATGCCGGGGCACTGGCAAATCGTCGCCAACTTTGAATCGGCTGAGGCCCGGGACACCTGTCGCTTTGATTGGCAACAGTCGGGCGAGGCCACGCCATGACCGCGCCCTTTGCCTGTCTTATTGCGTGCTTGACGCTCAACCTGCAGCCCCAGCGCAAGGCCCTCAGGGCGTCCAGCGCTTGGTGGGGGCAAACGCTGACCGTCATCGCCATCGTCGCCGTGCTAGCGGGGTGCCATAAGCGCGGGATTGACCTGCAAGGCCCTTTGCAGCCAGGGGAAATTGCCCTCTTATCGAGCCTGAGTCCCCTGCCCCCTCTACTACCCGACCCAAGCAATGCCTTTGCCGACGACGAACGCGCCGCGCGCCTTGGCTTGCAACTGTTCTTTGATAAACGGCTTTCCGGCAATGGGCAAGTGGCCTGCGCCAACTGTCATGAACCGCACAAGTACCTGACCGATGGCCACGCGCTGGCCGCGGGAATGGGCCAGACTGAGCGGAACTCCCCAACATTGCTGGGCGCGCAATGGTTGCCCTTCCTGTTCTTTGACGGCCGCAAGGACAGTCAGTGGTCCCAGGCCCTGGGCCCGTTGGAAAATCCACTGGAGCACGGGACCGACCGAACGGCGGTGTTTCGCGTAATTCTTGGCCATTATCGCCCAGCGTATGAGTCGATTTTCGGCGCGATTCCGGCGGTTTTGCTCACCAATTTGCTGCCCGAGCACGCTCGGCCGGTCCACCTCAGCAGCAAGGATCCGCTGCAGGTGGCGTGGGATGGCTTAGCGGTCAGTCAACAGGCTGGAATCAACCGTGTTTTCGCCAATGTGGGCAAGGCTTTGGCGGCCTATGAGCGCAAGCTTAGGCCCCAGCCCGCGCCTCTGGACCACTTCGTTGCGGCGCTCAAGGCTGGAGATATCAATGGCGGCGGACACTTACCACCGGCAGCCTTGCGCGGTGCTCGCCTGTTTGTCGGGCAGGCCCAATGCATTTCCTGCCACAATGGGCCACTGCTGACCGATAAGACCTTTCATAACGTTGGCTTACCACCTACGCCTGGCGTCGATCCAGCCGACCCAGGGCGAGGCCGAGGTGCAAGTACCGTACTTGGCGATGAATTCCGCTGTGGTCTGCCCTATAGCGACACGACGACATGTGAGGAGTTGCGCTTTCTCAATCCAAAATTCGCCGATTTTGCAGGGGCTTATAAGACACCAACGTTGCGCAATGTTGCGATGACGGCGCCCTACATGCACAGTGGCCAGTTCAAGACCCTCGAACAGGTGCTGCAGTTCTACAAGACCTTGCCAGGCCAAGCTAGCGTCGGACATCGCGAATTGGTGTTACGCCTCGTTGATCCAGACATTCCCACGGCGGACTTGGTGGCCTTCCTGCAGGCGCTGACCGGCCCCTTGCCCGATGAATCCTGGCTAAAGCCCGAGCCTTAGGGCTGCTGTAGCGGCGGGCGATATCGACTCCCTGCGCTGGATAACCTTTTGAATTACTATCTTTTTCTCGCGGTGTTGCTTGCCGTCGCCACCTCATGCCACCGGTCTGCGCCTGAATTGGTCGACCTTGGCGAGGTACCCGCCTGGCAAATGCTTGATCAGCAAGGTCAAACGATTGGCTCGGCGACGCTCAAGGGCCGGCCATGGATTGCCAACTTCCTGTTTACGTCGTGTCCAACTTCCTGCCCGCCGCTGGCAAGGGCAACCCACGATCTGCAAGAGAAATTGCGGCCTTTGCTGGGAGACAAGGGCACGCCGCCCCTGCAAATCGTCTCGATTTCGGTGGACCCGGAGACCGATACGCCGCAGCGGCTGACGGAGTTTGGCAAGACCTATGGCGCCGACCCACGGATTTGGCACCTCGCGACTGCTGGCGACGACTACGCGGCCATGGAAAAGCTTGTTACTCAAGGCTTTATGCTGCCGGTTCTGCGCAATGACCGCACTGCAGACGGGCACGTGCCGGCGGACAAGCCAACACCCCTGGACACGGCCCATAGCCTACGGTTTGTCCTGATCGATGCGCGCGGACACATCGTTGGCCTGTTCGACAAGGACGAGCCATCTCTGGCAAAATTGGTGCAGACCGCCACCTACCTCGTGCAATAGCCACCCCGCCAAACGCCAAGGAGCCGCACCATGGGTCAAGCGATTGAAAAGCCAAAGAAAATCTTTCCGCACGGCCTTCCCCAAGAGGTGCTGCCGGGCCTATGGCAGGTGCAGGGCTCTCTGCCCATTCCACTGCCGCGTTGGATGACGCTCTGGGGGATGCCGAACGGTAAGCTTCTGATTTACAGCGCGATTGCCCTCGACGAACCGGGCATGGCCGCGGTAGAGGCCTTGGGTGAACCGGGCGTGCTGGTCGTACCGCACCCGTTGCACACGATGGATGCAGCGTTTTTTGTCCAAAGATACCCAGGCTTACAGGTGATTGCCCCCGATGATGCTGCCGCCAAATTGCCTGGGGTGCGTATCGACGTAACGCCCGAAAAGGGCTTAGCGGCTCTGGGGTTACAGCACCGCATCGTCCCGGGTCTGCGCTACAGCGAGGTCATGCTCGAGCTGCCAACGGCCGGGGGAAATGCCCTTCTTTTCACGGATTTGCTTGCCTTTGGCGCCGCCGATCAGTGGCTCCTGCGCCTCATCGGGCCTCCCGGCGGCCAAGGCGTCCCTCGCATCGTTCGGGTGCGGCAGGTCAAGGACAAGGCGCCCGTCCGTAGTTTTCTCAGCCAGTTGGCGGAGCGCCCAGACATCGTGGCCGTTCTGCCTAGCCATTGCCCTGCGGTTCTGAGCGGGGTGCAGCAGGCGCTGGCCGGTGCGGTCCGCAGTCTGTAAAGGCGCCGCGGGTACCTGGTAGGCGTTTGCGAATAAATACGCGCTGTTCTTCAGGTGTCGCACGGAACGCGGCGGCTTGGTCTGCTTGACGCACGCCCTGCCCGAGCGTACAAGTGGACGGTGGCCAAGCGCCCTGGTTGCCCCTGGATCCGTCAGGCGGAAAGAGGCCGAAAGGGCATCAAATACTGGCACTTGCTTGCGCCAACATCTCCGCACGGCCGCGGCGCCCGACCCAATCGGATCTGCGGCTTGCGCCAACTGGGCTGCTTGCGCCGCTGACGGCGGTGGGGCGGTGCCCCCGTCCAGGGTACCTCATGCTACACGCCGATATGTCCCTAGAACCGCTGATCGAGCCTCACGTTTTGCAGACGGGAGGGCTCCTGCGCGCCCTGCATGCGATTCAAGGTGCCTTGGGCTGGATTCCGCCCACCGCGCCCCAATCTCTGGCGAGGGCATTCAACCTTTCGCTGGCAGAAGTTCGCGGTGTGATTAGCTTTTACCATGATTTCAAGACCCAGACACCGGTGGCAACAACCGTGCGCGTCTGCCAGGCGGAAGCGTGTCAGGCCGTCGGCGCAGCCAAGGTCACAGCGCGCTTGGCTCAAGCGATGGGCGTGGCACTCGGGCAGCGAAGGGCAGATGGCGCCTGGGCCCTGGAACCCGTTTATTGTCTTGGACTTTGCTCAAGAGGTCCTGCTGCCCAGGTCGATCAACAACTGCTGGCCGACCTCGATGGCCCGCGGCTAGAGGCTCTATTGGCGCGCTTTGCGACGGAGGGCAATCGATGAAAACGCTTTACGTTCCACTTGATAGCGTCGCAGTGGCCCTAGGTGCCGACGAATTGGTCACGGCGCTGAAGGCCGAAGCGGCCCGCTCAGGCACCGAGATCCGTATTGTTCGCAATGGTTCTAGAGGGATGCATTGGCTTGAGCCCTTGGTCGAGGTGGAAGTCGACGGCATTCGCCACGGCTATGGTCCTGTTCAAGCGGACGATGTCCCTAGCGTGTGGGCAGCGGGACTGCTCACAGCCTCGCCTCATCCGCTCGCGCTGGGGCCCATCGAGGACCACGATTTCCTCAAGCGCCAAACGCGGTTGACCTTTGCCCGTTGTGGCCGCATCGACCCGTTGTCGCTCAGCGATTATGCGGCGCAGGGCGGTTGGCTGGGGCTGCGCAAGGCCCTGACGCTGACGGACGCCGCGATCCGTGGCGAATTGCAGACGTCCGGGCTGCGCGGTCGCGGTGGTGCCGGCTTTCCTGCAGCGATCAAGTGGCAAACTGTGGCGGACACGGCAAGCCCGCAAAAGTACATCGTTTGCAACGCCGATGAGGGCGATTCGGGCACTTTTGCCGACCGCATGATTCTAGAGGGCGATCCGCTGAGCCTCATCGAAGGCATGATTATCGCTGGTCTTGCCGTCGGTGCGACGCGGGGCTTCGTCTATTTGCGTTCGGAGTACCCCATTGCGAAAACGGTTTTCGCGCAGGCGCTTGAATTGGCCCGCGCCGGCGGATGGCTCGGCGACTCCGTAGCGGGCAGCGGAAAGTCTTTTGATATTGAGCTGTTCATTGGTGCCGGCGCGTACATCTGCGGTGAAGAAAGCTCCCTGCTCAATAGCCTCGAAGGCAAACGTGGCGAAGTCAGGGCCAGGCCTCCCTTACCGGCGCAGCAGGGGCTGTTCAACCAGCCAACCCTGGTCCACAACGTGCTTTCCCTATGCGCCGTGCCGACCATTCTTGAAAAAGGCGGCGCATTCTATCGCGATTTTGGCGTCGGCCGTTCCCGCGGCACCCTGCCTTTCCAACTGGCCGGCAACGTGCGCCATGGCGGCCTTGTCGAGTTGGCCTTTGGCGTGACCCTGCGCGAATTGGTGGTGGATTTTGCCGGGGGCACGCGCAGCGGCTTGCCGATCCGCGCCGTGCAGATTGGTGGCCCCCTAGGCGCCTACCTACCGACGCGTTTGCTTGATTTGCCAATGGATTACGAGGTATTGGCTGCGCAAGATGCCGGCGTTGGTCATGGCGGCGTCGTCGTCTTTGACAGCAGCGTCGACCTTGCAACCCAAGCGGCCTACGCCTTTGCATTTTGCGCCGCTGAATCCTGTGGCAAATGCACACCTTGTCGCATCGGCGCCGTCCGTGGCGTCGAGGTTATGGATCAGGTGCAGCAAGGCATCGACCACAGCCAGAACTTAGAATTGCTCAATGATTTATGCGATGTCATGGTTTCTGGCTCGCTGTGCGCTATGGGTGGCATGACGCCCGTTCCGGTGCGCAGCGCTCTACGCCATTTCCCCGAGGATTTCGGGCTTTAGTTCCCCATGATTCCAAGCCTTTGCTGCCCGTGACCCTGATCCTGCGCGAGGAACCCCACCATGGCACTACGACACGACACCGACTTCGGCACGCCGCTTAGCCGCCAAGAGGCTCAGGTTACCCTGAAAATTGATGGCCTTTCGGTCACCGTGCCGGCCGGTACGTCCATCCTGCGCGCGGCTACCCAAGCGGGCATCGAAATCCCCCGACTGTGCGCCACCGACTCGATAAAAGCATATGGTTCCTGCCGGTTATGCTTGGTCGAGGTGGCAGGCCGCAAGGGCACGCCAGCTTCCTGCACCACGCCGGTCGCAGAAGGCCTGCAGGTCAAGACACAGACGCCGCAGCTGGCCAAATTGCGGCGCGGAGTCATGGAGTTATACATCTCCGATCACCCACTTGATTGTTTGACCTGCGCGGCCAATGGCGACTGTGAACTGCAGACCATGGCCGGCGCGGTCGGCCTGCGCGAGGTGCGCTATCCGGCCCAAGGGCAGTCGCACCTTCAGGCAACCAAGGACAATTCCAACCCTTATTTCAGCTTTGACCCCGCCAAGTGCATTGTCTGCGCGCGCTGCGTCCGCGCTTGCGACGAGGTGCAGGGGACCCTGGCCTTAACCATTGACGGCCGAGGCTTTGCGGCCAAAATTGCCACAGGAACCAAGGACTTTCTTTCGTCCGAATGCGTGTCCTGCGGCGCTTGCGTGCAGGCCTGCCCTACCGCCACCTTGATCGAAAAAACGGTCATTGATCATGGTGTTCCCGACCGAACAGTGCTGACCACGTGCGCGTACTGCGGCGTCGGCTGCAACTTCAAAGCTGAACTCAAGGGTGATCAACTGGTTCGCATGGTCCCGTTCAAGGACGGCAAGGCCAACCATGGCCACTCCTGCATCAAGGGGCGCTTTGCCTGGGGCTACGCGATGCACCGCGACCGCATCCTCAAGCCCATGATTCGCAAGGCGATTTCTGACCCGTGGCGCGAAGTCAGCTGGCAAGAGGCCGTCACCTTTGCCGCCGAGCGGCTCAAGGGCATACAGGCCAAGTATGGACGAAAATCCATCGGCGGAATCACATCTTCCCGTTGTACCAGCGAAGAAGTGTTCCTGGTGCAAAAGCTGATCCGCGCCGCCTTTGGCAACAACAATACGGACACCTGTGCCCGAGTCTGTCACTCGCCGACCGGCTACGGCCTTCGCCAAACCTTTGGCACCTCGGCGGGTACCCAAGACTTTGATTCTGTGGATGATGTTGACGTCATCCTGCTCATCGGTGCCAATCCAACCGATGCCCACCCCGTCTTTGGCTCGCGGCTCAAGCAGCGGATTCGGCAGGGCGCCAAGCTCATTGTCGCCGATCCTCGCGCCATCGACCTGGTGCGCAGCCCCCATGTACAAGCGCAACATCACTTGCAATTGCGCCCGGGAACCAACGTCGCCCTGGTCAACGCCTTGGCTCACGTCATTGTCCGCGAAGGCTTGGTCGATGAGGCGTTTGTGCAGGCGCGTTGCGACCTGGAATCCTTCCGCGCGTGGCGAGAATTCGCCGCAGATCCGATCAATTCTCCCGAATCGGTTGCCGAACAGACCGGCGTCGACGCAGAACAACTGCGGTTGGCGGCGCGCCTCTACGCAAAGGGCGGAAAAGCAGCGATTTATTACGGTCTTGGCGTGACTGAACATTCTCAGGGCTCGACGATGGTCATGGGCATGGCCAACCTCGCGATGGCAACCGGCAACATTGGCGAGCGTGGCGTCGGCGTCAACCCATTGCGCGGCCAGAACAATGTGCAAGGGTCCTGTGACATGGGCTCTTTTCCCAATGAATTCTCCGGCTATCGCTCAGTTGCCCTACCCGAAGTGCGGCAACTCTTTGAGGCGGCTTGGGGCGTGCCCCTGGACCCCGAACCCGGTCTGCGCATCCCCAACATGCTCGATGAGGCCGTGGCAGGGCGCTATAAGGGCCTGTACGTACAGGGAGAAGACATCGCGCAGTCAGACCCAAACACCCACCATGTCGAAGCGGCGCTGCGGGCCATGGAATGCGTCATCGTTCAGGACCTATTTCTTAATGAAACTGCTATGTTCGCGCACGTCTTCTTGCCCGGCACTTCGTTCTTGGAAAAGGACGGCACCTTCATCAATGCCGAGCGCCGCATCAATCGTGTACGCCCGGCCATGCAACCGGCTACGGGTCTTGAGGAATGGCGGGTTACGGCCCTGCTGGCCCAGGCGATGGGTTATCCGATGCAGTACAACGATGCCTCGGAAATCATGGATGAAATCGCGCGATTGACGCCGACCTTTGCCAAGGTGTCCTTCGCCCTGCTCGATGAACGCGGCAGTGTGCAGTGGCCCTGCAATGACGGGGCGCCGGATGGTACGCCGATCATGCATGTGGATGGCTTCGTGCGCGGTAAGGGCCAGTTTATCTTGACAGAATTCGTGCCGACCAAGGAGCGAAGCAACGCCAATTTTCCCCTGCTGTTGACCACCGGGCGCATCCTGGCGCACTACAATGTCGGCGCGCAGACCCGGCGAACCGAGAATCTGCAATGGCGGCCTGAGGATATCCTTGAAATCCACGAATCAGACGCCGAACTGCGCGGGATTCATAGCGGTGATTGGGTAGAAGTGCGGAGTCGGAAAGGTGAAACGACGCTGCGTGCCGAGGTTTCATCGCGCATGGCACCGGGCGTGGTCTATACGACCTTTCACAATCCGGAGTCTGGCACCAACGTCATTACCACCGAACTCAGCGATTGGGCAACGCAATGTCCTGAGTACAAGGTGACGGCTGTGGAAGTCACGCCGGCCAACCACCGATCGCCCTGGCAAACGCAGCACGACGTGCAAGGGCCCTTGCTCCGTGCCATCGCCAAGTAATGGGCGAGGTGCCTGCGAGCCAATCACCTATTCGTACATGCTAATTGAGCCGTGAAGGGGCCTAAGACCCCTCAAACCACGGCGCTGGGACTACTTGCCGGTCGGGGCGCAGCTGGAAACGCCAGCGCCGGTGACGGTATAGCCGATGCTCGGGATGATCTTGGTGACCGCGCCGGTGCCCTTGTCGAGGGCGAAGACGTTGGTCGACGGGTCCGAGTAACCCTTGAAGAACAAATAGAAAGTGCCACCCCAATTGGCAAAGGCCCAGGCCTGCGTGCCAGCGAACATGGCCGGTGGCAGCGGGTAGATCTTGCCAGTCTGCGCCGATGCTGTGTCGATCTGGCGCACGCTGGGCGGCGAGGTATTGGGGAAAAAGCCAAACAATTCAGCGTCGCCGTTGCCCGTCAGGTCGGCACCGCCTTGGGTCGACAAGGTGCCCACCACGGTCAACTTCATAGACGGAAAGGCAATTTTGGCTAGCTTGTTGTAGGCTGTCTGGAAGCTGCCCGACGATTCACCCGCGACGTACAACGATTCGTCTTGTGCGCCCGGGTAGTTGGCGGCAAACCCCATGCCGAACAGGTCCAGACCTGAAGAGCCGGGGATAAAGGTGGTGGGCTGACAGGTAGCATCCAAAGTGCTGACTTTGTAGATACTTCCACCGCCGCCGCCAAAGCCCGACTGATAGAGCACCCAGGCATTGGCGTCGCGGTCGACCGACATGGAGAACGGCGTATCGCCAAAGCCCGAACTGCAAGATAACGTCCCGATGATTTTAAGCAATTTCTTGTCCGGCGTAAAGGATAACAGCACGTTTTCCTGAGTCACGACGTAGACGATCTTGGCGCGCTCGTTGCAGTTGGAATTGACGCCAGAATCGGGGCTTACGCCGGTGTCGCCGGGACCGGTGCTGCCGCCGTCGACGTCCTGATCAAAGTAGCCGCCGAAATCCGATTGATTGCCGGTGTCATTTGGGTCTAGGCCGCTGTCGCCCGTGGAGCCCCCATCGGGCAGAGGTGCGTCGCATGCGCAGGTTCCCCAGCTTTTGCCATCGGTTGCGCAGGTCTGGACTCCCTGCAAACTCGCCGTGCAGTAGCACAACTGCGTTGCGCCGGGGGTGCATCCGGGGAGGGTCCCGCCCGTGTCGCCAACACTGCCATCGGCCGGGGTGACGTCGCTGGCATTGCCGCCGGTGTCACTGCCCTTGGCGTCGCTGCTGGTGGCTGTCTGGCCTCCGGGCAGGCCGCTGCCATCGCCCAAGGACGTGCCATCGTAGGCGTACCAGGTGCCGCCAGCCGCACCCGTGCTCGGCGAGCTACAAGACGCAATTGCGCCCACGCAGCCCATGGCAGCCAGAGACGTAACCGCAAGCCAGGACACCGATTGCTGAGAACCGCGCATGCGCAAACCTCCATCAAGCACGAACTGGCAGCGTAGCGTCCCCTTGGGACCAGCGCAAGTTGACCGTGCGCTCCCAATAACGCTTCGATATAACAAGCATTCAGCGCAGGCTACCTACGCCGAGGCGGGGGCCATTCCGCCAATCTCGGTCTAGTGATGTCTGGCGCTGCGGACGATCGACAGTCTCAGCCGCCGCAAACGGCCACGGACGCATCGCTGGGCACCGATGACAGCAGATCGACCTGCATCTTGTCGATTGCCAAGTTGTTTTGTCCCTGGTTGAGGAACATGAGGTAGACCTTGCCGGCCATCGGCGGTAAGCACGTATTGGCCAAGGTGACGCGCATCCAGCCCGGGCCCGTGCTATCGGTCACAGCGGCGGTGATGACATTGGCCTTGACCTTGGCGTCGGTCATTCCCAAGGTGGCCGGATTTCCAACTGAAATTGCCAAGGCGACCTTCATTTGCTTGTCGTACAGCAGATCCCCTTGCGAATCGACGCCGGCACGCCAGCGCAACGCCACGGCCTTGGTTCCGGCCGGCACATCGACGTAGAACTGGAAGTAACCTGGCACTCCATCAGGCAATTTCCCGCCGAACATCGCCTCGCCGGTCAGGCTATAGGCGATTTGCTCAGGGCTGGTGGCTGAGTCGTAGGCCTGCCATTTCTTGGCGCGAACGCAGCTGATAATCCCATGATTATTCAGGATTTTCTTGACTTGGGCTGAGATGGTCTTGTCGACACTGGTCGCCGTGCTGGCGATAAGCTGGCCGGCCCCCGCCAGCGAGGTGTCAACCGTAAACTTCTGCAACGCTTTCAAGATGATGCCATCTGCCTCTGTGCCACCGATGGCGCCGCGGATTTCCCACATGGCGCTGCCGATGATCTTGCCGTCGGCGTGCATTTCGGAGAACAGATCGTCTGGGCACTTGCGCGACTGCGAGAGGTCGCGTTGGTAGATTCCCTTTTCAAGTCCGGCAAGTGCGTAGGGGCCGATATGCGGATCTTCGCGCGCGGCCGAAGAAAAGTAGTCGGCAAAACCTTCGTTCATCGCCCGCGGCAGGTTGTCCATGCCGTAGCCGTCAAAACCTTCGGTCGAAAGGCGCGTGGTGCCGACCATGGCGTGGGTATACTCGTGGTAGATCACGGATGAATCGTAGCTGAAGTCGACGTCCTGGTACTGCCCGAAAATGATGGCACCGTTGGCGACCTTTGGCAGGCCATAGGCGGCGAAGCCCTCGGGAGGCATGAACAAAGCGTTGGGAAAGCCCTGCCAACCGCCGGTTTGCCCTGAGCCCCCAGCCACCTTGGGGTCGATGTACATGCTGAAATTAACAACGGATTGAATGGGAAAGTCGACATCGTGCATGTCAAAGCCGTCGGCAAAATACGCGTGCATCTGATGGACATGGTAGTACATCTGCAATTCGGCAAAGGAATCGTCAGGCGCGGCGTAATCATCGGGGGGGAGATAGCTCAGATAGCTGCCGTCTGCATTGGGAAAAACGGTAGCAATTTCATGGCATGTCGAGCCATAAGTCATGCCTTGGTCGGTCAAGGGGGCACCGCCTTCCTCAGGCAGACAGTTTAGCACGTCGGCGAAGGGCCCGAGCAAGTGTCCGTCCTGACTGGTCGGCGCGGGCAGCACCACCTCTGCGGTCAGCTTCTTATCCGTATTGGGATCATGGGCAAAAATACGAGCGTGCAGGGCCACATCGGGCTGTTCGACGTCCAATGTTCCCGGGTCGACGGCGTCGCCAACGGCGCTGTCAAAGGCAAAGGAGTTCCCAGACGGGGCGGGCGCGGCGCTGGCACAGGCGGCCGAGATCAGCGCCAGAACCGCCGAGGCACAGAGAACGCGGCGATTTCTAGTAAAACAAACAGGGGCTTGCATAGGAAACTCCAGCCGAAGGGAGCAAAGCGTTGAGCGACGAGCTGAGACCGTTCCATCCCCTCAACCTACCGCAGCAGCGATGGAAGGGGGGTACAAAACATCAATGCAACTGCCTAGTTTCCGTACGCAGGATTTGGCCGTTGACGGCATCGACCAAGACCACGCGTCGATCGACCCGCGGCGTCACCGTCACCTCTACCGCGATAACGTGACGCGCCTGAGCAGGCATGAGAAAAATAGCTGGTAAAGCAGGTAGTTGACTCAGGTCAGTGCGCCCCGGCCCCTGAACCTTCAGGTGGGCCAACGCCGCCTGCCGGGCCTGGGCCACCGTGAGCGAGCCAACGACGAAGGCCGGCAGAGGTGCCGCATCGCTTGTCACTGAAATTACTTCGCTTTTATCGTCCAAAGCCACAACCACCATGCGGTTGTACACGGGCAAGAAACCGCCCGGCACCCGCGCCTGCTGGGTGAAGCGGACGATCGACTGTCCTTTCATGCGTTCGCCAGCGATCGGCTGCAGCTCATCGCTGCCGACGCCAAGCAACCCTTCATAACTACGGAGAAATGCAACGGCTCGCTCAGTGTCGGTCTTGGCCCCGGGGACCGCAACCTGCAGTCCGGTCACGACTTCCGGACCCGCTTGCGAAGAACGCCACACGGCTTCGGTCTGCGGATAGCGCTGTTCCAGTTGGGCCAGGCGCACATGGGCGACTTCGGCCGCCTTTGCCCATTGCCGAGTATATTCCGATGGTTGTGTCGCTGATTGCAGGGTCAGCTTCTGCGCCTGAGCGCTCAGCGCTGGCACGGAAAGCAAGCAGAATGCGCCTATCGACACCAGCCAATACTTTGAAAATACAGGGGTTTCTCCATGCGACATCGAGGCTCCACCGGCCCACGGCGGGACCTTGCCTCGCCATGCTAACAGATGCACGGTGGCGGGCGCACAGCTGCAACGACGATCGGCGGAAAATGGCCAGGCGGCGACGCCCTTGCCCTGAAGCGCGACAGCTTGGGGCGAACGGTTTGGCGCGAGAAACGCTGCACAGGCGCGCGAATCTGCGAACCTTTCTTCAGCCCTGACTCTTGGCCAACGTACCTGCGCGACCTCAAGCTGCGAGCGACCCTTGCCGATCGGCGCCAAGATCCGTAGCATCCTCGGCCCGTTTTGCGCCCTGATGTGGCGCTGAGGATCCGATGGCCAGCTTCATCACCGAACTCAAACGTTCTAAGTACAATGGCGAATTCTCGACCGCTGACGTTGGCCAGCCGGCCGTTGTCTTTGGCTGGGTCCAGTCCTACCGCGACCATGGTGGCGTGATCTTTATCGATCTCCGTGATCGTACGGGCTTTGTCCAGCTGCGCTGTGAGCCGTCGCCGCACCTGCACGCCCATGCCGTGGCGGATACCGTGCGCAACGAGTGGGTCATTGCCGCACGCGGTACGGTCATTTCGCGTGGTACCAACATCAATCCCAAGATTCCTACTGGGGAAGTTGAGATTGCTGTTGAGCAACTGCAGGTCCTGACCGAAGCGCAGACCCCTCCGTTTGAAGTCCGCGATGGCATTGATACCAATGAGAATAGCCGCCTAACCTACCGCTATTTGGACCTGAGGCGCCCGGAGCTCAATCGCAACTTCGTCGCCCGCAGCCGGGCCATGCAGCTGACGCGTGCCTACTTCACGGAAAAGCATGGGTTTTTAGAGCTGGAAACGCCGATTCTGATGAAGTCGACGCCCGAAGGTGCCCGCGACTACTTGGTGCCGAGTCGGGTTCACCCGGGGCAGTTCTATGCCCTGCCGCAATCTCCTCAGCAATTCAAGCAGTTGTTCATGATGTCGGGCATGGACCGCTACATGCAGATTTGCCGCTGCTTCCGTGACGAAGACTTGCGCGCCGATCGGCAGCCTGAATTCACGCAGTTAGACCTCGAAATGTCCTTTGTCTGCCCCGAGGATATTTACCAGATCCTCGAGGGGTATGTAGCTGAAATCTGGAGTCAAATGCTTGGCTACCAGCTTCAGCTGCCGCTGCGGCGCATGGCCTATGCGCAAGCCATGGACAAGTATGGCTGCGACAAGCCGGACCTTCGTTTCGACCTGCCGCTCAGCAACCTCACGGAAACACTGCGTGATCGGGTTGAGTTTCGCGTCTTCGCCGACGTTCTCGCCAAGGGTGGCATCGTCAAAGCGCTCTACCTGCCCCAAGGAGACGCCTTCACACGCAAGGACTTAGACACGACGATTCCCCAGGAAGCCGCTCCCTTTGGTGCCAAGGGCGTTGCTTGGGCGCGGGTGACGGCCCAGGGCGAGTGGACGGGCCCGGTGGCCAAGGGCGTCTCAGCAGAGTTGCGCAATGAACTCAATGCTTTGATGGGCACGGCCGAAGGTGGTCTCATCCTGTTTGTCGCCGACAAGCCGGCTGTGGTCCATGCATCGCTAGCGCGCCTGCGCTTGTTTGCTGGTGAACGCCTCAATCTGATTGATAAAAATGCCTGGGCCTTCCTGTGGGTTACCGATTTCCCGATGTTTGAGTTCGACGAGACCGATCAGCGCTGGTACGCCATGCACCACCCGTTCACGTCGCCGCGCGCCGACCATCTGGAATTGCTCGATAGCAATCCGGGGCAAGTCCTTGCGCAGGCTTATGATCTGGTGGTCAACGGCACGGAACTTGGCGGCGGATCCGTGCGAATTCACGCCAGCGACGTGCAGGCCAAGATCTTCGCTTCTCTCGGTCTGAGCGATCAGGAAGCTAAAGAAAAGTTTGGCTTTTTCCTGGAGGCGCTCAAGTTCGGCACGCCGCCCCACGGTGGCATCGCCCTGGGCATGGACCGGATGATGATGCTCCTGACCCAGAGCAGCAGCTTGCGCGACGTGATCGCCTTCCCCAAGACGCAGAAGGCTACGTGTTTAATGAGTGATTCGCCCAACAGCGTCGATGACAAGCAGTGGGCCGAACTGCACATTTCTCCACGCCGAGTCTAGTAGGGCGGCTTGGGCAAATCGGGACAATTCGGCTTACAAACAGGCGATTACCGCAAGCCGAGTGCTTGATCAGCTCAGTTGCTCGACCCAAGCCAGCAAAACTGGCACCATGGCCGTGGACCTGTGGTCCCTGGTGATCAGCGTGAATTGGCTGCGAAATGCCCAACCTACCCGACAAGTTGCGCAGCATTCGCCCTTGAGTCGGCAGCTCTTGCGCCTAGCGGCCCTCGGCTTGGCTGTTGGCCTAGCAAGCAGTTGTACGATCGAGACCATCATCCACCGCACGATTCCCTGTGATGCCGATACCTTAGACAGCGTCGCCGACAGTACCGATAGCGCACCCACCGAGTTGCCGTTGGCCACCGACATCAGCGGTGATGTGCCTGACAAAGACATAGAAGTATTGGTGAATCCTGCGCCACTGACGGCCACGGGCAAACTGGTGGACGTCACGGCGGCGCTGGGTCTGACCCTGCCGGTCGACGTGGGCGACAAGCAGCTGCAGACAGAACCTAAGTCAAGTATTGGGCTTTGGCTGGATTTGGACAAAGATGGCCTGCTCGATCTGGTGGTGACGGACGGCATCAACGATGTCTATTGGGGCAGAGCCGTCGCGCCGTGGAAGTGGATCTTCACTCCTTTGATTTCGGTGAAGAATGGGGGGGTTCGCAGCCTGTCGGCGACTGACGTCGACGGCGATGGCTTTCCAGAAATTATCGTTGGAAGTCAGAAGATTCGCTACTTGGTCCGCACCAAGGGCGAGAATTACGTCGACCAAGCTGTGCAAAGAGGGCTGATCTTTCCACAACCTACGGGAGTTCAGGGGGTTCAGCCGGTCGACATCGACAATGACGGCCTGCTCGACCTGGTGGTGGCGCAATATGGCTGTGACGGCAGCAGCAAAGTCGTTGTTTTCTTGAATCAAGGCGACGGCACCTATGCCGATGCCAGCAGCCAATTGGGCAGCAATGTCAGCGCTTCCTTCTGGTTTGCTATGGCCACCGATGTCGATGCGGACGGTCGGGTCGACGTCCTGGCTGGCAAGGAAGGCTGCGCGCCAGTTGGCCCCAACGTATTTTTGCACAATGAATCCGCAGGTTTTGTGGCATCTGCGCTGAGCCCGCTGTTCATGTACCCGTCGCTCGCGGGCGGCACGCCGATGGGCGGCTCTGTCGGTGACATCGATGGCGATGGCGATTTGGACTACATTTTCTCTGAAACGGGCTATCGCAATCAGGAGTTGAGTGGCATGGACATGAGCCATCCCGACCTCAATATCCTCGGCCTGGACCAAGCCAGCGGCAATCATTTGCTTTTGCGCCAGCAGGACGGCAGTTTCGCAAGTTCTGGCTTGGCCGCGGGAATTGCCACGTCTTTGTCGCAAACCCATAAGACCATGGTGAGTTGGTCGATGCGCATGGTCGACCTCGATGGCGACGGGCGTCTGGACATCCTTGCGACGCACGGGTGGGACTATCAGGCCTGGACGATTGCGGATGAAGGTCGCGCCCGCCCGGTGCTGTTTCGCAACCTAGGCAATGGGCAATTCGCTGATGTTAGTACTATTTTTGGCTTGACGGTGGACCTTCTGTCTAGGCCAATGGCGACGGCTGACGTCGACGGCGATGGCGACTTGGACTTCTTCCTCGGCGGTCAGACGATGCCGCCCGTGGTGCTGCGCAATGACATCGTAACCGGCAGTCACTGGCTGGAAGTGGCCTTACATGGTCAGGTTTCCAACATCTGGGGGCTGCACGCGCGCCTGACCGTGTCGATGGGCCTGCACAGCTATTATGCTGAAATGACGACGCAAGCGCCATCGCAGACCAGTGATCAGCCACTGGCGCATTTCGCACTGCCTGGTGATTACAAATCCGCTGTAATTACGGTGCAATGGCCTAGTGGCTTTCAACAGTCGGTGTCCGTGCCGGTGGATCAACGCGTTGACCTGCAAGAACCGGCCTTGGTCAAGCTCTCGTCCCGCAATGTGATTTCGGACGCCAATGGCAGCGTAACGGTGACGGCCCAGGCGGCCCAGACCAGCGGGCAGCCCATCACGACCGGCGTTATTTCCCTTGAACTTGCGCCGGGTTCTCCGGGGAGTTGGCAGGGCCCCGCGACGTGTGACCTCGGCACCTGCAAGCGAATTTGGCTTGCCCCCAAGGGACAAATCGGCGAAGCTGCCATCGTGGCAACTATCAATGGCAAGACCCTGAATATTCAGCCAAAGATTAGGTTTCACCCGTGAACGAGTCCCCTCTCCAAGACAGGGCCCAGGATCCGGAGATTTCCGTTTTTGTCTTGGCCTACAATGAGGTAGCCAACTTGGCGGCGAGCGTTGCTGAGCTCGCGGCTGTCTTGGCTGGGCTCGGGCGCAGCTATGAGCTGGTCATCGTCGACGACGGCTCCACCGATGGTACAGGACCTTTGGCCGACGAAATTGCTTCAGCGACGCCCAATACCTTGGCGATTCACCACCCTATCAACCTCGGCCTTGGCGGCGTCTATCGCACCGGCTTTGCCCAGGCGCGGGGCCTCTACCTAACGTTCTTTCCCGCCGATGGGCAGTTTCCTGCGACAATTATTCCACAATTTCTCGCACGCACCCCTGAGGCTGACCTGGTGCTGGGCTACATCCCGCAGCGCAACTCTTCTTGGCTAGCCAAAGGCCTTTCGACCACTGAGCGCCTGCTGTACCGCGCCCTGTTTGGCACCTTCCCAAAATTTCAGGGGATCTTCCTACTGCGCCGGCAGATTCTCACGGAAATTCCATTGCATAGCCAAGGGCGTGGCTGGGCCATCGTCATGGAAATGATCCTGCGCGTCTCGCGGGGGCCCTATCGCGTGGTCCATGAGGTCAATGCGTTGCGCCCGCGCATGTCCGGCGAGTCTAAGGTCAATAACCTCCGCAATATTACAGCAAATCTACGTCAGTTGGTGGCCTTACGTCGCCAATTCTAGCTGGGCCATCGGGCCCATCCACGGCAGGGTGCTATGACTCAGAAGTGCGTCGAAGTCTTGGGAATATCTTGTATTCTTGCGGCGCTGAGCCTGTCAGCCTGTCAGACGACGCCCACCCTGGATTGCACGGGCGCTGGCGTCGCTCTCATCGACGATCTTCGACCAACAGCATGTAATTACACGTGCAATGACACCGCCTGGGCCTTACCAGCCTGCACGACCGATACCGTGGAGACTTTGCCGGACCATGGCGCCCTGCACATCGACATGGCAAAAACCATTACATACACAGAGTTACCGCCAGCCTCGGGCTCGCACCGTGCGGTTTGGGCCAAGTGGGGCCAGTACAGTTTCCTGTGGCCTCAACGCTGGGTCCACAACATGGAGCATGGCGGCGTAGCGCTGCTGTACGACCCATGCTTGGACCCAGCGACAGTGGCAAAACTTCACGATTTTGCTAAGAATTGGCGCGATTCCGCCGGCAACAAACTGCACTACGTCCTGACGCCTTTTCCGAAATTGCCCCAGCCTATCATGGCCGTGGCTTGGACCCATCGCTGGGGCGCGGCCTGCCTCATGACCAGCAACCTTGACGCTTGGCTCAAGGTGCATGCCGGCCAAGGCCCCGAAGGTTCCATTGCCATGCCAGGCAGTTATCAGGATGGTTGGCTCGCAGACTGACGACCGTTGCGCGCTGTCTTTGGGCCAATGTCGTGGGATTCGCTCGGAACTACGCGATGGGTGCCTAGTCCTCGCCAGTTAGCTGGGTGCGTAGGCGTGGGCCAAAGAGGCGAACAGCATTTTCCGTGGTGACAAGCGCCATCTCGACCGGCGAAATTCCCCGAATTCTCGCGACTTGCTCTAGCGTTTTCACAACGTACGCCGGTTCATTGCGCTTGCCGCGATACGGGATCGGCGCCAAAAAGGGGCTGTCCGTCTCGACAAGTAGCCGGTCTACGGGTGCAAAGGCGACCACTTCGGGCAAATCGCCGGCATTCTTGAAGGTCACAATTCCCGGAATTGACAGGTAAAAGCCAAGGTCCAGGCACTGCCGCGCCAGCCAAGCCGAGCCAGAGAAGCAGTGAATGACGCCGCCAACGCCGTGTTGTGCTGCCATTTCAAGCACTTCTACGGTCTCGGCTTCTGCCTCGCGCGTGTGAATACACAGGGGCTTACCGAGTTCTCGGGCCAGCGCCACATGCCGCTCAAAGACCAGCCTCTGTTGGCTGCGCGGCGAAAGATCGTAGTGATAATCCAGACCTGTCTCACCTACAGCGACGACTTCGGCAGCGCTGCACGCCTGCACGATGCCTTGCCAAAGGGGATCAGCCTGCGGATCTTGCGCCAGCAAGCGCGCCGCGTCATGAGGATGCAGGCCGCAGATCGCCGAAACTCCTTGATTTTGCTTTGCTACGTCAAGGGCCGCCTGGACTTCTGCCAACTCGCCGCCGGCACCGATGCAAATGATGTGGCGCAGGCCGGCATCGCGCGCACGCTGCAAAACGCCAGGGACGCCACCGGCATAGCCAACGCCATCCCGGTCAACCATGGCTAGGTGGGCATGGGTGTCAATCATCGATTTTCCTGAGGATTTAGGCGAGGCTAACCTTGGTCACCACCGGATGGGTTCCCGTGTCGCGGCGTCGCTCGGCAATCTTCTGGCTGGTGCCGCGCCGGTCACGCTTGACGTTGGCGCTTTCGTTGTCGCCACTTTCGCTTTGATAACGCGCGGTTTCAATCTGGATCAGCGAGTCCATTTCCGTGATGACCCGGGCGATCATGTCCTGCCGCGTGCGATAAGATTGGAAGGCCGATTTGAAGCCATTGACAATGACTTCGCGCACATCGCTGATGCCAACGTCAAAATGCTTGATCCACAACATGTATTCATCAGTCACTGTGGTGTTGGTGACCAGACGATTGTCGGTGTTGATGGTCACCCGCACGCCAAAATCATGATAGAATTGAATGGGATGACTCTCAATGCTATCTACGGCGCGGGTCTGCACGTTGGACTTGAGGCAAACCTCGATGGGAATGCGATGATCTGCAATAAAGTTGAGGAGATCGCCGTCCTCACGCAGCCGAGTGCCGTGACCGATGCGATGTGCGCCGCAATCGTGCAGGGCTTGGTGAATCGATTCGGGGCCGAACGCCTCGCCCGCGTGCGCCGTGCAGTTGACGTTGTTGGAGCGAATCAAGTGAAAACTCGCTGCATGTTTGCGGGCTTGGAAGCCGTCCTCGGCCCCCGCGAGATCGTAGCCGACCACGCCCTTGTTCTTGTAGGCCACAGCCAACTCAGCCAAGCGAAGGGACCACTTCGGGTCGACCTGCCGCAACGCACTGATAATCAACCCCGATCGCACACCAAAGCGCTGCTTACCGTCGCGCAGACCGGCCAGCACGGCTTCGACAATCGTCGTCAGCGGCAGCCCGCGCTGCATGTGCAACATCGGCGAATAGCGCACTTCCATGTAGTGGATGTTCTCGGCCGCGGCATCCTCGACCAGTTCAAAGGCCGCGCGGTACAAGGATTCTTCGGTCTGCAGCACCGAGAGCGTGATGTCAAAGGCCCGCAGATACTCGGTCAGCGAGGTTGCATTGTCCGCGCAAATCAGGTTGAAGAGCTTGTCCGGATCCTGAGCCGGCAGGCGGACTTTCTGCTCTTCGGCCAGTTCAAGAATCGTCGGCAGGCGGACCGAACCGTCTAGGTGGATGTGCAGGTCGGTCTTGGGAAGCTTCTTGATGAGGTCATATGTCGGTTTATACATCGTTTTTTCCTACTGCGCGCTAAAGCCTGCCGCAGGTTGGCTACCTGAAGCGCGTTCAGCCGTGTGCGGTGGCGATGGCCGCGGCGATTGTCGGCGAGTTTCGACCACGGGAACATGGATGAATCTCGGGGTATTGCTATAGAAGTAAGCGAACGATTCCGGTTACTCAGCGCAGCACTCCACGCGGGCGGCCAGCCCGGCCTTGGGCGCAGGGTAGCGGATCTCGCCGGCCGGGGCCAGTTTGGCCCACCCCAAAACCTTTGCGCGATCGCAAGGCCGCCGGCAATGCCCAGTTAGCCGCCTGGCCGCGTCACCACCAGCGTCACGTCCTGCGTCGCACCGGTGTGGTTGACCAGGGCCACGCTGTTGGCGTCGGGCTGCGTGAGCTCCCACTGCGCGCCTGATCCCCATGAATTCGCAACAATCGCTTGTAGTTCTACAAGGGTCAAGGCGCGGCGGAAGAGGAAGGGCTCATCCAAGCTGCCGTGGAAGAAGCCGGCCGCACCACCGCAGCCAAGGCCGCGCGCACCAATGCCAAGATCGCAATTTGTTGTCGGAATTGTCCCTGTCTGCGGATAGGACCCCACGGCGACGCCATTGATGTAGTGCGTAACGGCCTGCCCGTCGTAAATGGCAGCCACGTGAATCCATTGCCCTGTGCCGACGCTGCCCGCCGAATGCCACGCCCAAGCGCCCACCGATCCACTGGCAATCGCGGTCTGCAAAGGCCCGTTGTCGAGCTTCATCTCGTAGGCATTTTCCTTGTTGAACGTGATGTTTTCGCCGGCTCCTCCCGCGAAATTCACCCACATGCCCATGGACATCGCCGCGGGCGTGATCTGCAAGGAGGCCGAGTTGGCGACTTGGACATATTGGCTGCTGCCGTCGAACTGGTACGCTTTGCCATACTTGCCCGCGACGCAGGCGGGCGCGTTTTGCAGCACGCCGTTATTGGCAAAAGTCGTTGAATCTGCAGCGTTACAGCCATCAAAATTCCACCGTCCGACAAGGTCCTTGTCACTGCCCAGCGAAGTGGTGATTTTCTCCATGGGAACCGGCCGGACGACGCCTAGACTGTCCTTGTACCAGGCCATCGCCATGACACCATTGGTGTTTGCGTTGTGCGCAAGCAAGAGTGTCGCCCCATCTTTGAGGCTCGCCGTCTTGGTCAAAAGCACTGGCACATTCTTGGCTTGTGCATACCCAGTGAGATCTGGAGCCCCGACCAAGTCGACGTAGGCCCCCGTCATCGCTACCTTGGCCAATTCACCAGTCTTTGCGTACGGGGAGAGGTCCGGACCTCCAGCCAAGTCCGCGTATTTTCCCGAGAATGCGACATTGGCGAGGTTCGTTGTCTTGGCATAGACGCCCAGATCAGGCGAGTTGCTCAGGTCGAGGTAACTGCCTGACGTCGCGATCTTGGCCAAGCCCGAAGACTGCGCAAAAACGCTCAGGTCGGGCGTTCCCCCGAGATCGGCGTAGGCACCGGAGGTGGCAACCTTGGCTAAATTCGCTATTTTTGCATAAGGTTGCAAGACAGCCGCATCGAGCATCGACGTCGTGACGCAACCAGTGCACTGCAAGTTTGTCGCAATGTCGGCCTGAACCGCCCTGGGCACCGGTCGATAGGGAACACGTGTCAATTCAGGGTCATCGCTGACCTGAACGCCGATGTACAAGTCCTTGCCGACCAGGACCGTGCCGTCCAACAGTTGATTGGGATCTGCCCCGAGTTCCAGACCAAATCGGCCGCCAGTCACCGCGATGGCGAGAAACTTCTGCTGAAAAAATGAGGCATTGGCATTGATGCCGTCGTACAGCGAGATGGCCATCGGATACTTGCCGTCCACCGCGATCCCAGCCTGACTCAGCAGCGCGCCCTGGGCCGCCAACACAACCGGCTTTGCCTGGAGCGGCAAGGTCCACGCAAGCCCGATGGTCAACGACAACAGGGCCAGCCACCGCCGCGCCTGTGGGTAACAAAGCGTCGAGAAATCATTTCGTTCCAAGTGGTTGCGCTGTTGCATTGCGGGTACCTTGTTCGACCCAGTGGGCGAGGGGTCATCGCCGTGGATCTTAGCGCGCAACCCCGGGCTTGTCAAAGCATTTTGACAGTAGCGTCCCGTGCTGGGCGGGCAGACGTCGACAGACGCCGCGCGAACTTGACCCAGGCGTCTGGCCAGCGGAGGCTACAGACGGTGCAGCGAACCGGCGCCCGCACCACGCGGAGACGTCATGCTTGACCCAGTCCTGAATCCCCAAGCTGAATCCGAGTTTGCCGCAGCCAATGTCGACGGCTGGGAGGATCGCTTGGCCGATCATCCCCTGCTCGGAGGACTGGTTGCCGAGGACCTCGCGACCTTAACGCCGCATTTGACCAGCATTTGCTTCGAGCCTGGCGCGCAAGTTGTCGCCCAGCATGGCGTCGATCGCTGTATGTATTTCGTCTTGCGCGGCGATGCTCGGGCAAGGCGTGATGGCCTGGACATCGGCCTCATCCGCTGCGGCGAGCACTTTGGCGAATTGGGCCTCATCCTAGGCACGCCCCGCGCTGCGTCTGTGGTGGCCGTAACACTGCTTGAAGTTGCTCAATTGTCTCAGGAAACCTACCGACACCTCCAACACGTGCACCCCGAATTGGTGATGCGATTGCTGGAGGCCCTGGTTGGCGGCGTGGCCCATCGGCTCGAGGCCATGACCGACAGCGTCGGCCTGCTGCTGCGCGAGCGCTCCCTGCCCCGGCGCGCCGAGGTGGTGGTGCAAAGTCCGCCTGGCGCCAAGCAAATCGTGCGCACGGGTACCCCCGTTGGCCACCTGCTGGCTGCCCAAGTCGATGGCCATGCGGTGGTCGCTGGCCTGGTAGATCATCACGTAGTTCCGCTGAGTTATCCGATTTCATCTCAGTGCTTGGTCGAGCCCGTGACCGCGGCTGTGCCTGAGGGGCAGTTGGTGATTCGGCAGTCGGCGGCCCTGCTGCTGCTGGAAGCAGCCTTTCAGTTCGACCCCAATTTGATCATCGAATTAGGCGCTTCTCTCGGATTTGGCCGGCGGGTTCTGCTGGGCGGCGCGACCACCGAAGGCAGCCCGAGCCAGTGGCATGGCAAGGCGGGGAGGTTGGCCCAAGAACTCAGCAAGAAGATTGAGCTCCTGCGCGCAAGCAGCGTTCACTGCCGCGAGGAATTGTGGACCTTGGAGGAAGCCCGTGAATACTTTGCGGAACACAACTGGCAAGGAGCCGTTGCGCTCTTGAAGACCTGGCACCATCGCGCCGTCCACATGGTGTCCTACGGAGAGTTGTATGCCCTGAGTCTGCAGCCGGTGCTGCCAGACCCCTCGATATTACACGGGATCCATGTGATCGGCCACGGCAACGACTTGATCCTGGTGTACCCAACCGACCCGGTCCTAGGCGGTAGCGCCAGCGAACAACATCCTGATATTGCTGATTTTCCGCAAGCAGATCTGCTCGATCCACGGGGGCGGACGCTCGTTCGCACTACGCCCCAAGAATTATGGTTGCGCAATCTGGATGTACGCAGCGTTGGTGCCTTCAACCAGGCGTGCATCGACGGCGATGTGTCCCAGTTGATTCGCGTCAGCGAGGGCTTCCAGGAAAAGCAAATTATTGAGATTGCAGGACAAATTATCGCGTCCCGCGGCGACATCAAGTTCGTCTGCATTGCCGGGCCCTCCTCCTCCGGAAAGACGACTTTCATCAAGCGTCTCAATGTGCAACTGCAGGTAGGCGGGATGCATCCCGCCGGCATTTCCCTGGACGACTACTACTGCGACCGTGAACTGACGCCGCGCGATGCCAATGGCGACTTTGATTTCGAGAGTTTTGATGCACTTCGCCACGATTTGCTCGCAGCGCACTTGCAGCGACTGGCTGCGGGGGAACTGGTCGAGACGGCCCACTACGATTTCGTCAAAGGTCTCAGCGCGGCGACCGGTGGACCACGAATTCGTCTCAATGAAGGAGACCTGCTGCTTCTGGAGGGGCTGCACGGGCTCAATCCTGGCCTGCTGGGTACAGTCGATGAACGGCATGTTTTTACAGTCTTTGTCAGCCCGATCACCACGCTGCCCTTTGACCGACTGAGCCGCGTCAGTGCCAGTGATGTCCGCCTGCTGCGACGCATCGTCCGCGACCGCCACGCGCGAAACCATGATGCGGCCTCAAGTATCTTGCGGTGGCCCTCCGTACGCCGGGGCGAGCGCCAACATATCTTTCCCTACCAGCAGCGGGCCACGGCGGTCTTTGATTCGGCCCTGCCCTATGAGTTGAGCGTGATAAAAGTGTTCGCGCAAAGGTACTTACTTGAAGTACCCAATAGCAGCCCGGCCTATCCCACGGCGTCGCGCCTCCTCGGATTGCTCGATCGGTTCATCACGATCTACCCGGATCATGTGCCGCCCACGTCGATCTTGCGGGAGTTCATTGGTGCAAGCGGCTTTGAGTATTGAGTGATTGACGCCAGATGGCATCAGCTGTTGGTTCGCCGTGCAGGTCAACCCTTGGCACCGCACTGGCTGGACGACCACCAAATGTGCCGACGCGTCTGGGAGGCAAGGACGCCCTGATTGCGTGGTCGCGCTGGAAATTCACGCCTCAATCGTGCTAGCATGTCGTCGCTCCCGCCCCTGGGTGGCCACAAGGAACCGTAGCAATGCCAAAACTTACCGGAACCGCTACCGAATTTATTCTGAACACCCTGCGCGAGCTCGCCGATCGGGAATTGCAGGTTTCTGAGCTACACACAGCCTGCAACGGCAAGTTCAGCAAAGAGAATTTGACCAATAGCCTCGCTCGCATGTTGGCCCAAGGTACCGTGGTCAAGAGCGTCGACGCCAACCGCGCAGCTTGGTGGGCCATCTCTGATCGCGGCCTGACGGGGCTGACCCCGCAGTAACGAAGCGAACGCGTACCGCATTTCGGCGATCGTGGCTCAGTCACCTGCGTCCAAGATGGCGGCAGCGGTTTGTATCAGCTGAGAAACACGATTCAGGATTTTTGCTTTGGTTTCCGCGGCTTAGGTCGAACCGTCGCAGGTCTTGGTGCGTGCAGTTTTGCCTCGCGTACACCGCGAACCACGGCATAATCAAACAAATCGCCGAGCCACATGTAGCCTTCCCGATTGAGGTGCACGCCATCGGGTTGGGCAAGGCGAGCCTTCTGCCAGAGTTTCATGGCGTTGGCTCCGCCCATAGCCGCCTGAGCATCCCAGTGGGCGCATGAAAACTCGGCAGCCACTTGCCGCTGGGCCGCGATCACCGCAGATGTCCTTGGCATGCTTCGCTTTTTCCCCAATTCATCCTTGCCCAGCCGGTCTGTCGGCCCCACCAAAATACAGGACACTTCTGGCAGAGCCCGGCGCACGCGGGTCAACACCTTGCGCCACTGATCAACATACAATTCAATCGGTTCCTGCTCATTGCCGACTTCATTGGTGCCGTACGCCAGCACGATCAGGTCCAGATGGCGGTGTTCGACCAGTACGCGCCAGGTGCTCTCGAGCCAGCGCAAATGAATGGCGGCAGTCATCCCAGGAATCCCTAGTTGATCCAAGATGATACCCGGGGTCGACCTTTCCAACACCGCACCATACAGCGTCAGAGTCGCCCCGCCCTTGGGCTGCATGCGGATGGTGTGGGCCGAGTCCGGCAATGAATAGGCTGCAATCATCGGGGCTTGTGAGACATCAAGCCGACTCTGCGGTGCCAGGACCGGTTGCCGAACACCGTCGATATCCACCAACAACTCGCCGGCATTGGCCTCGACCTTGAGCCAGATCTCCAGCTCTGACGCGGTCTTGCCGAATTCGCCTTCTTGGGTCGTCGCTAGAGACGCAAAGTCGGCGCTGTCACTGCTCGCTGCAGCTAGGCCGATGTAGCCGCCATCGATCTGCGGTTCAGCGCTGGCTTGCCTGTGCCGTAACACCTGCCAGCCATGGGAGGAATCGACGTTGAGGTCCTGACTGCGGTAACCAACGTTCCAGCGCACCGGAAAGACGAAGCCATGCCCCGCATCGCCATATTCGGCCTGCCACAGCCGCCGCAGGTGACCGGTCCACAGGTCTGCCGCTGTGTGCGACGCGCCCCAAAATGCAGCGCGCGCCTGCCCTTTGCCTGCACGGGCCCTGTCGAGGGCCTTGCTCCATGCCGTCAGGGCTCGACCCGTGGGATCGCGCAGCAGTTCCGCATGTCCGGGGCGACCGTGGGCCTGAGGAAGGCTGGGCACAGGAGCCAGCTTGGCCGTGGCCGCTTGCGCCAACGCGCATAGCAACAGGGTCGCGAACGCTAGGGCCCGCACTACGCCAAGCAAAGGACGCATCTACTTCACAATCAACGACGGACCAGCCGTGGAAATCCCTAAGGAAAATGCGAAGGGCCAGGACTCAGCTGTGCCGTCGCCGTCCTGATCCATACTGGGCTCGGTGTCCTTCATCCACTGCTGCAGTTGCACTAGGCTGGTATCACTCACCGATCCGCCGACTTTGGTCAGCGCCTGCTGCAAATCATCCTTGCGGACTACACCGCAGAAGAGGCCGCCTTTGGCTGTATTTGTCGACGGTTGCGCCATCACGTTGTGCACGCGCACCCAAGGCGTCAGGGCATCCGCCGTACCCGCAAAGAGGAACAGGGGAACCGCCGACGGGACGGGGTTCTTCTCTGCCTGGCGAAACGTCGTTTGTGCTTGTGAATCATCGCGTTGTAGCAGTGCGCGGCCAGGGCAGGGCTGATCGGGCAGGCCATAGGGCGAGAAGGACGACGCCCAAACCTTGAGGCCACATCCTTGCATTCCAACTGAGCAATTGGCTCCGCCTGCGCCACCCGCGATCAGGTCGAGTTCCTGCGCGACACCAATCAACCCGTCGGCGGCAAAACCGATCGCGACTTGGTCGCCAGCGGACCAAGTGGTGGTTTTGGCAAAGTCCGTGACATGCGTTCCGTCGCTGAGCGGTCCATTGGTCGGACAACCGGTGGAAGGTCCTTGATCTGCCAGCGGTTTGAAGGACCAAGCGCGGTACAAGATCGCGGGGGCAGAGGTCGGCATTTGGCATAGGTTGATGCACTCGTTGTTGCAGAATCCACCGCATCCATCGGGCATTGCGTTGCACTTATCTTGGCAGTTCGGCGTGCAGCAACTGCCATCGGCCTGGCAAACCTGCGGCGCTTGGCACGGCGTGGCGACACAGCCCGTGGCAATTTCCGCTGCTGCATCGCCGGTTGATGTCAAATCTGCTGCAATGTCAGCAACATCTGATGCAATATCACCACCAGCAACGTCAGCAGCATCGGCCACGGCATCGCCCGCCACGGCTACATCGGTGTGCGCTCCGGCGTCGGTCGCTGGCGAGGCGGCTGTTGCGCCACAGGCTGCTGAGGCGACAGCGAGGCTGGTCCAAGCGAGTTGGCGCAGCAGTGGCGCACGCAGGTACGGAAAATTCAGTGCTTTCATCGCGATCGTCCTCTCGAGGCCGGGGGGTCCAGAGCCTGCATCGTACGCGTTCGCACCGCACCAGTGCAAACACCGGCATGACCCACCAATACGCACGTACTTTTAGGGTCTTGTACAGCAAACCGGGACAGGAGCACGCCGCTTGACCTTGACGAGAGGCCACGGGGCCCCGACAATTGGAGCGCTTGCGGCGCCTTTGCCCGCACAAGGTTGTCGATGCCTGGGCCCCGCAACGTTTGTGCGCTCCAGAATTGCTTAGCTTTGGCAGCGCTGGCTACCTCGCTCTTGGCCTGCCAGGAAATTACCACCGTGGTCGTGGTGACGGACGACAACGGAATTGCCGCCGCCGACGGTGGTGGAGCCGATGGAAAGGCGAGCGAAACTGCGACTCCGAGCGATGTTGGCAGCAGCGAAACGGCGCCCCAAGACGTCGAGACGCAGCAAAGCATCGACGCTGATGCGGACGGCGGGCTGATCGACATCGACGAGGAGGTTTCTGACTCGTTTCTCGACGAAATGGATGGGGTTTTCCCCGATGGATTCGACCCGGGCGACGGCGATCCAGCGGGGGTCGGCGATGGTGCGAACAAGTCTGACGCGCAACCGCCGGTAGACGGACAGAATTCCGGTGGGAGTCTGCTCACTTGCGATCAGTACTGCAAAGCGGTGATGAACGATTGCACCGCCGACAACTCGCAGTTTGTCAGCACCGACGACTGCGTGAACTACTGTAAAGTACAAGGTAAAATACCCGTCGGACTCCCCGGCGATGTAACAGGCAATACCATCGGCTGCCGCATCACCCACGCCAACATGGCAGCCAAGGGGGGCAGCAACGCCGCCACGCAATGTACGATTGCTGGCCCAACCGGTGGTAATGTTTGTGGATCGTGGTGCGACATCTACTGCCAAATGGCGTTGACCAACTGCAACGCCGACACCAAACTGTTCAATTCGCTTGCGCAATGTCCGGCTCAGTGCGAGCAGATCGCAACTACTGGCAAACCAGGCGCAACTTCAGGTGATTCTGTCCAGTGCCGCATCTATCAGCTAGGCATTGCCGGCAGCGACCAAGCGACCTCCAAGATCTACTGCCCGCACGCCAAGGTCCTCACCGACCCGGGATCGCCGTGCTCGGACCAAAAGGCACCGCCGCCCCCCACCTGCAGCGATTATTGCCAGGCAGTCACCACTGGCTGCATCGGCGAATTCGCCCAATATGTCAGCAATGACGCGTGCTTGAACTACTGCCAGACTCAGGCCAAGATTCCCGTTGGTGGCGCCGGCGATGTCGGCGTAAATACCATTGGTTGTCGCCTTTCTCATGCAAACGCCGCGGTCAAGGATGCCTCGGTCGCACCCGCCCACTGCGCCGCCGCTGGACCGACAGGCTCCGACGTTTGCGGCTCATGGTGCGATAATTACTGTTGGCTTGCCAAGAGTAACTGTACAGGTGCCAACGCGCTCTATGCCACTGATCTGACATGCAAAAACGCCTGTGGACCGATGAAGAACAACGGCAGCCCCGGGGCGATCGCGGGCGATTCGGTGCAATGCCGGATGAGCGAGCTAGCACTCGCCAGCAGCAACCCGTCAACCCTTTGTAATTATGGAAAATCTCCCAGCCCTACCGGCAGCCCATGCGTCGATCCGAAAAAGCCCAAAACTTGGAGCATAACCACAACGGCGGACTACATTTTCGCGCCGTCTGAGCTGACGATCACGGTAGGCGACAGCATCTCCTTCACGCCCGGCGGCAGCCACAATGTCACGCAGGTCGACGAAGCCACCTGGTTAGCCAACGCAACTACGCCCACCGACGGTGGATTCTCGATTCCCGGCTTTGGAAACCAAGTACTGCAGTTCCTTTCCGCCGGCGAAGTGTGGTTCATCTGCACCAACCATGCCGATGCTGGAGAAAAAGGGCATATTTCCGTGCAGTAAGAGCGTCGAGCTACCGGCTCAGCGGACCAAGGGACTCGGCGCGACCCGATAGTCAAGCAAAATCAGACTTACATATTCCCCATTATTTCAATGCGCTACGCACATTCCTCCGCAGTCGATTCAGGCTCGGGAATAACGCCAGCGCTCACGGTATCTAGCCTTTGGGGCCTTCGCGTGGGGCGAATCGTCTTGGCGGTTCGGGCGTCTAACCGTTGAAGCGTCCGCCGGCCGGCGTGCTAGTTTTAGGGGACTCATGTCCTGCTTGCGACCAACCAGTGAGGAACGGATGAACAAGCAAATACGCCTAATTCGGATCGTCACAGCCATCGCCGCTGCGACGGCTGCATTTGCCGCATGGCGGTTTGATGCGGCGCCATTGCTGCGCGCTCAGGCGGCTCCTGCAGCGAGCGCCCCGGCCGTGGCCAGCGCCCAAGAGGCCCGCAAGGTGCCGGCAATCAGTCCGACTGCGCCAGGCGCCCTTGCCGCCAGCGAACCATCGAGTTGGTCTACAATTTCAGACGTTTCAGAGCGGGCCGTGCAGAGCGTCGTCAACATTTCCACCACGCGCATGGTCCGCCACGAGACCGAACAGGAAGGCTGGCTCTTTCGCCGCCCGCCCGCCGGCAGCCGTGGCGACAACGTCCAGCGCGAACATAGTTTGGGTTCAGGGGTTCTCATCGGTGCCCAAGGACTTGTACTCACAAACAATCATGTGATCGAAGGTGCGAGCGCGATTCAGGTCAAGCTAGCGGACGGCCGGGAATTTGCCGGCAAACTTGTCGGCGCCGATAAGCGAAGCGATGTCGCGGTATTGCAGCTTGAAGGCAACCCCACGGGCCTACTGCCCTTGCCCCTGGCCGACTCCGACAAACTGCGCTTGGGCGAAGTGGTTTTGGCGATCGGCAGTCCTTTGGGCTTGGCTCAATCTGTGTCCATGGGCATTGTCAGCGCCAAGGGGCGCGCCGACGTACATATCGCTGATTACGAAGACTTTATTCAGACTGATGCCGCCATTAATCCCGGAAACTCGGGTGGCGCCTTGGTCAACTTGCATGGCGAACTGGTCGGCATCAACACGGCCATCGCGTCCATGTCAGGAGGCAACCAAGGCATCGGCTTTGCAATTCCGTCTAACATGGCTCGCACGGTGATGGATTCCTTGGTCAAGTCGGGCCATTTCACCCGCGGCTGGCTTGGCGTCGGCATTCAGGATCTAACCATTGATTTGCGAAAGGAATTCTCCCCAAGCCTAGCAGCCGGCGGTGTCCTCGTGACGTCCGTGGAGATTGGTAGCCCAGCCGACAAGGCGGGTCTCAAGCGCGGTGACGTGGTCACGCGAATCGGCGATCAGGCCATGGATTCGCCGCGGCGTCTGCGCAACTGCGTGGGAATGCATCCGCCAGGCGCGGCGCTGGCGTTGGCGATTGTTCGGGAAAACAAGGCATTACAGGTCACTGTTACCCTAGCTGAAGCGCCGGACGCCGGTGTGGCCAGGACAAGTCTAGGCGCTGGCCTCGACGGTCTTTCGGTCCGTCCCCTCGATCGCGATCTTCGCCAGCGGTTTGGCGTCGGCAGCCAAGTGCCGGCAGGCGTCGCTGTGACCGAGGTAGCTCCCGATTCGCCCGCGGCCGCATCTGGGCTACAAGTCGGTGATATTATCCTGGAAGTGAACCGACGCCCTCTGTCCGACGTCAATGACTTCCAGAAGGCGCTCAAGTCCGGCAAGGCTGCGCTGCTCCTGGTCTATCGCGATGGCGGCGCATTCTTCCTTGCAATTCGATAATTGGGCGATCCTGTTTGACCAATCTGCCCTGCGGCTTTGCCCAGATCGGCAGACCGGCATAGACTACTGGCCCTTTGCGCCCGCCGATCTCCCGGCCTTGAAGCGCTAGTTGAGGCCCGACATGTCCTTTGCCAAGCCCGAAGCGAACCCGAGTTTTCCCCAGCTAGAACACGGGATCGCAGAATTCTGGAAGCGAGAAGCCATCTTCCGCAAGTCTGTTCGCGACCAGGGCCAGGGGGACTACGTCTTTTACGACGGACCTCCCTTTGCCACCGGCACACCGCACTACGGCCACCTGCTGGCCGGCACCCTCAAAGACATCGTGCCCCGGTACTGGACGATGCGTGGCTATCGCGTTGATCGGCGTTTTGGCTGGGATACCCATGGGTTACCGGTTGAAATGGAGATCGAGAAGGACCTCGGCATCAAGAGCCCGAGCGAAGTGCAGGCCTACGGCGTCGGCCGATACAACGAAGCGTGCCGGGCAATCGTCTTGCGTTACGTGGACTTGTGGCGCCAGACCGTCGAGCGCATGGGGCGTTGGGTGGATTTCGACAATGATTACAAGACCATGAACCCAGAGTTCATGGAAAGCGTCTGGTGGGTCTTTAGCGAGCTCTGGAATAAAGGTTTAATTTATCGCGGTTACAAGGTAATGCCCTATTCCTGGCGCCTGGGCACGCCCCTGTCCAACTTTGAAGCGGGCATGGACTACAGGCGGGTGCAGGATCCCGCCGTGACCGTGCGTTTTGCGGTCAAAGAGCTTGAGAATACAAGTATTCTCGCATGGACGACTACGCCGTGGACGCTGCCATCGAACCTCGGCCTGTGCGTCGGTGCCGATATCGACTATGTCGTCGCAACGCGCCCCGGGCAGCTGGAAAAGCTGATTGTTGCTCAAGCTTTGGCCGAGAAGGTTCTTGGCGAGCATCAAGTCGTTGAGGTGCGCAAAGGGGCCACGCTTGTCGGCCTGCATTACACACCGCCCTTCAGTTGCTACGCGGGCGCCGCCCAGGACGGAGCTTTCCGTGTTGTTAGCGATGGTTATGTGTCGACCGAGGATGGCACGGGCGTCGTTCACACCGCGCCAGCCTTTGGCGAGGACGATCATCGCATCGGCCTGCACTGGGGCCTGGGCCTTGTAGACCCCGTGGATGCAGAGGGGCGATTCACCGGCGATATCGCTGCAATTGCTGATGGTTCTTTGGTAGGCATCGGCGTTAAAGACGCCGACAAGGCCTTGGTGCGCGATCTCAAAGAGCGCGGCCTGCTCTTTGCCCAAGCGACCGTGGACCACGATTATCCGTTCTGCTGGAGATCGGGTACGCCATTGATTTACAAAGCCATGCCGACCTGGTTCGTGCGCGTGGAGAGCGTAGCGCCCGGCAGTCAGGCGCGGCCCTTGCGTGAGCGCATGCACGAACTCAACGAAGGCACCCGCTGGGTCCCTGAATACGTTGGGCAAAAGCGTTTCGCTAACTGGATTCATGACGCGCGAGACTGGGCCATCAGCCGCAATCGGTTTTGGGGAACGCCTCTGCCGGTTTGGCAATGCACCGGTTGCGGCCATTTCCAGTGCATTGGTGCCGTGTCCGAGCTCGAGAAGCATTGTAGGCGTGAAGTCCATGACTTACACAAGCACCATGTCGACGACCTGGCGTGGACGTGCACCGTCTGCGGGCAGGGCGAGATGCACCGCGTCCCAGAAGTCCTTGATTGTTGGTTTGAATCGGGCTCGATGCCCTACGCACAAAACCACTACCCATTTGAAAACAAGGAGTTGGTAGAAAAGAACCTGCCCGCTCGCTTCATTGCCGAAGGTCTAGACCAGACAAGAGGCTGGTTTTACACGCTCTTGGTGCTTTCGACCGCGCTGTTTGACCGGCCGGCCTTTGACAACGTCATCGTCAACGGACTGATCTTGGCTGAAGACGGCCAGAAGATGTCAAAACGACTGAAAAATTATCCTGACCCAACCGCGCTGATCGAGACGTACGGCGCCGATGCCTTGCGCGCGTACTTGGTGACTTCGCCCGCGGTTCGGGCTGAGCCGATGCGTTTTGCCGAGGCCGGCGTGCGCGAAGTTGTACGGGCTGTGGTTCTACCTCTCTGGAATGCCTACAGTTTCTTCGCAACCTATGCTGCCGCCGATGGTTGGGAGCCGCCCACGACGCCTAGCCCCTTGGCCGAGCGCGCGCTGCTCGACCGTTGGCTTACAAGCGTTCTTCAGAGCTTACTACGCGATGTCAATGAAGAAATGGAGGCCTATCGCCTCTACAACGTGATCCCGCGCGTCGTCGGCTTTATCGATGATTTGACCAACTGGTACATTCGTCGAAGTCGGCGTCGTTTTTGGAAGAATGAGGACGCCCGCGACCACCAGCACGCCTTTGAGACCCTCTACGAAGTGCTGACGACCTTTGCCCGCGTGTTGGCACCAATTCTGCCCTTCATGGCCGAATTGCTGCATCAGCGTCTGGTCTTAGGCCAGCCTGGGGCTCTGGAAAGTGTTCACTTGGAAGCGTTTCCGCAGGCCCAGCCTGAGCGCGTGGATGCCGGGTTGGAGGCGCGCATGAAGGCATGGCGGACTGCCGTGAAACTAGGCCGTAATTTGCGCGAGCAGGCCAAGATTGGCATTCGCTATCCGCTGGCACGCATGACGGTAGCGCTGCGCGAAGGCCCCAAGGACCCGCTGCACGCGGCCTTCGACCATGAAGATGCCTTTGACATTATTCGGGATGAACTCAATGTTCACGCCTTTGAGCTGCTACAGACGGGCGCCCACGGCTTGGTGGACATCAAGGCCAAGCTGAATTTTCGCAATGCCGCCAAGCGGTTGGGGCCCAAGGTCAAGGCGGTTGCTGCGGCGCTCGAGGGCTGGGACACGGCCTACGCAGCTGCGGTGCAGGGACAAATCGATGCAGGCCAACTACCGATTGTGGAAGGTGAAACCCTGACGCGTGACGACATCGATTTTCGCCAGTCACCGCGGGTCGGCCTATGCGTGGCCACTGAAGAAGCCCTGACCGTGGCCCTGGATACCACGGTGACGCCGGCCTTGCACCGGGAAGGGCTGTCGCGGGAAGTGGTTGCGCGCGTCCAGCAAGCCCGAAAAGACGCGGCGCTGCAGGTCGAGGACCGCATCATCCTGGAAATTTGGACGGATTCGGCTGAGCTTCGCTTGGCGGTGGACGAACACCTGGCCGACGTTCAGGGTGAGACGCTGGCGACGTCCTTGGTCTGGCTGGAGGCCGCAGATGGATTGGCGGCACTTGATGCCGGTACTGAGCGGTTGGCCGTGCGCGTTCGCAAGGCTTGAAGGCGACTGACGATTGCGTCCTAATCTGCTAGCAACCGGAAGCCGTACCGCAGCGCCGAGTAGCCGATGGACTCGCCCAAGGATGCCTCAGCTGCCCGCGCCTAGCGCTTGAGAGCCACCCGCTTGAAATTACTTCGGATTTGCGCTATTGGGGCCCGCGTCGTAGATGCGTCCCGCGGCCGAAGGCTTGGTGCCCGTCAAAGTGCCGTAAAAGAGCTTGATGGTGCCGCCATTGGCCAAAGCGCCGTCGCCACCACGGGCGCTGATGGCGTTGCCAATCGCTTGTAAGACCAGAGTCTTTGCCTCAAACAGCACACCACCGCCGGCACCGCTGCCGCCGTTGCCGCCCACGCGGCTGCTGTTGTCGTCATTGGCCCCACCGCCGCCGCCTGCGCCATTGGCCAAGATGTGGGCCGAGGCCGAAATGGTTAGCGTATTCAAAGCTGTAAGCTTCAGGTAGCCGCCGCCTGCAGCACCGCCGCCGCCGCCTGCCTGGGATTCGGAACCACCACCGCCACCGCCACCAGAGCCGAGGCGCAAAGTGCGGTCGAGCGTGTTGTCGCCATTGACGCCGCTACCCGCATAACCCCCCAGCACGCCTACGGAAGCTGGGCTGCCCGTTGCGCCTGCACCGCCTGCACCGGCAAAGGGCCCAGCGCCGGCTTGGCCGTCGTCGCCGTTGCCGCCTCCTGTGCCACCGCTGCCACCGCCGCCACCGCCAGCAGCCCAGCTTTCATCGCCACCGCCGCCACCTGCGCCGTAGCCGCCGCCGCCGCCACCGCCGCGGCTCTGACTGGCTCCTTGGCCACCGCCGCCACCGCCGCCTGCACTGTATTCGCCCACGCCGCCTGTGGAAGCTGTGTCTGGATTGTTCGTCGCCGGTGTACCGCCAATGTCCGCAGCCGCACCGGGTGCCCCGGCGCCACCGCCCGCACCGCCTGCGCCGCCGGCCATGCCACCGTTGCAGCCCCACTGCCCGCTGCCGCCACCGCCGCCGCCCGTCAAGGAACCGGCACCACCGCCGACGCAGTTGCTGGAGCCCCCAGGGCCAAAGGGAGCGCCGCCGCCACCGGCCGAACCACCTGCGCAGCCATTGGAATCGCCGTTGCCACCGGCACCGCCAAGACCACCGACGCCGCCATTGCCGCGCGGGGCCGGGCCGGAACAAGTGGCGCCACCGGCACCGCCGCCACCGTAGCCGCGCCCGGAAGCCGTGATGGTGCCTGCAACCGTGATATCATTGGCATACACTTCCAGCCAGCCATCCGCCGGCTGCAGCAATTTGGGATCGCTAGGCCCGATGCCGGGTTGGACGTTGTCGACCTTGCCCCAGCCTTGGACCAGGACGGCCGTTGCGCCATCGATGGACACCGTCTCGAAGTAGTGCTTGCCATAGACAGCCAACAGCCCGTTTCCAGGCCAATTGAGGCTATAGCCACCCACGGCGTCCGGCGTGCGTAGCCCCGTCGCAGTGCCGTCCCAGGACACAGCCTCAGCAATATGAAGGCCATTAGAACTGCCTATTTGGCCAAGTGAATTGCCCACCACGGCCCGGACGGAGACGTAGTAGGTGGCCTCGGTCCAAGCACCGGCAAGGGTCAACTTGCTCAAGGTCGCCGACGTCGCTTTGCCCACGTCTGTCCAACCTGCAACGTCGATCAGTCCCGCCTTGGTGCCGATGGCGACTTGGTAGCTGGTAGCGCCGGCCACAACACTCCAATTGGCCAGGACAAATCCGTTACCGACGGTTACGGGACTGAACTGGTACAGTTTGTCGGTGCCGGCCAACAAGGAGCCATCACCCACGGTAGGTGCCAGAATTGCAAGGCATTGGCCGGACGAGCAGATCGTCACGCCCTGGCAAACATTGTCGCACGTGCCGCAGTTGGTGGCCGAGACGCTGAGGTCGACTTCGCAGCCGTCCTTCTGATTCTTGTTGCAATCTCCATAGTTGGCGTCGCAAGTGCAGACGTAGGAGCCCGGGGTATTTTGGCACGTGGCGTTGCTGCCGCACAGGCCGGGCTTGGTGGCGCATTCGTCGATGTCGGTGCAACTGAAGCCGTCGCCGCCGTAGCCGGGCAGGCAGGCACAGCCAACCCCGTTATTACAAACGGCTTTTCCGTCGCACATGTTGCCGGGGCTGCAGGCACCCGCTTGGCATTTGTCGCCCACGGTGCAGGCGTCGCCGTCAGTGCACGCGGCGCTGTTGTTGGCATGGGTGCAGCCGGCCTGGAAATCGCAGACGTCATCGGTACACGGGTTGCTATCGTCGCAGTTCTTGGCGATGCCCGGGGCGCAGGTGCCGGCCAGGCAAAGGTCGCCCAGGGTGCATACATTGCCGTCACTACAGGGCAAATTGTTCTGGGCGTGCTGACAGCCCTTGACTGCGTCGCAACTGTCATTGGTGCAAATGTTAGCGTCATTGCAGTCAAAGGCGTTGCCGGGCTGGCATTGAGCGACCGCGCAGACATCGCCAAGTGTACACAAGTTACCGTCATCACAAGGCAATTGATTGGGCGTGCTGATGCAACCCGTCTTGGCCAAGCACTGGTCGGTCGTACATGGATTGCCATCGTCGCAGATCTTGAAATCGCCGCCGATGCAAACGCCGTCAACGCACGCATCGCTGGTCGTGCAAGAATTGCCGTCGCTGCATGCACCTGAATTTGCACTAAATTGGCACCCTTTGCTCGGATCACAGCCATCATCGGTGCACGGATTGCCATCGGCGCAAGCCAGGGGGCTGCCGCCCGAGCACGCCCCGGCGGTGCAGACGTCCGCCACGGTGCAGACGTTGCCATCGCTGCACGCCACGGCGTTGGCGACAAACTGACAACCCTTGAAAACGTCACAGCTATCTGTGGTGCAGAGGTTGCCATCGTCGCAGGACGTTGCGGCGCCGGGTAGGCAGAAGCCACCCTGGCAGGTGTCGTCGGTGGTGCAAACATTGCCGTCGCTGCAGGGGGATGCGTCGCTGGGCAAATGGGTGCAACCCGTTGCTTTTTCGCACAGATCAGCGGTGCAGGGATTCTTGTCGTCACAGTCAAGCGCCGTGCCTACGCACAGGCCGCCCTGGCAGCTGTCGGCCAAGGTGCAGGCGCTGCTGTCGTCACAATTGCCTGTTTTTGCAGGATGATCGCACTGCGCGTTGACGCAGTTGTCATAGGTGCAAGGCAGGCCGTCGTCGCACATGCCGGTGCTCGGCTCATCGGTTTGGCCGTCGCAGTCGTCGTCGATCAAGTTGCATTGTTCAGGTTGGGCCACGGCTGCGCTGCAGGGTGTCAAGCCGCCATCGCCGCAACTGCGCTTGCCCATGCAGGTTCCGGCGCCATTGGCCAGCGAGCACAAGGTGCCAAGTTGCAGCTTGGTCGCCCTCACGTCGCAGGGGCAGGTCAAATCTGCCTTGACGCACACGGCCGATTTGACGCCGCCGAGGCTGACCTTCTCCTGGCAGGCATACCCATCGCCACAGGTCCCAGCTGGCGTGCAGGCCGGCGCGCAGAAATTCCCCAGCAGCGAACCAGCATTATCCGTGTACGCTACACAACGGCTGTCGGCCCCGCCAGGTGCGCTGTTGCAATCGCCGTCCTGCGCGCATGGTTCACAAGCCCTTGGAAATGCGGGCGTACAGACCTGCAAGACTTCGCCCGGTGTCGGCGTCAACTGGGTGCACGTGTAGCCTTGGGGGCACGAACCGCTTGCGCAAAGGGCAGCACACTCCAGTTTTCCATTATTATCAAGGCATTGCGCACTATCGCACCCACTGTTGTCACTGCACGCGCAGCCCGCCGTGGTGCACGCTACGTCCGCCGCAACGAGGTCGACAAGCGCTGTGTCCTCGGCAGACGCGTCAGCGATGTCGGTCTGGGGCACATCGAGGGGCGTCCCGAGGTCAGCGGCAACAGAATCGGCGGCGGTTGAGTCCGCTCCTGCACCGTCACCCAGAAAACCACTTGTATCTATGAGGGTATCAGCGAGCGCGGACGGCAATGTGCTGACGGCCGTCTCGTCACCACAGCCCGCCAAGCCTAGCAGCACGGCATGTAGTACAAGGGCATAACCCAGCAACTTAGAGAAAGAAATCTTCCCACACGCGTTCATCTCGCCCCCAAGCCGGCCTAATGCCGCCGCCCAGCGTACTTCGCCCGGCATTAGGAGCCAAGCTGCAACCCACTTCGTCAATATGTACGCGACCCTGGCCGGGACGTCAAATCGGCGTGTGACTAGGTCTGGCTTGAGCCATGCCTGTGCTTGAACCTGGCCGAGACTACGCTTGCACTCATCGGCAGTTCTGCCATGCTGCATTCAGTTGGAGGAAATCATGCGCCGCAACACCCTATTGCTCTTGGTCTTTGCCGCCTGCATTTGGCCAGCGTTGGCCATGGCCGGTCCGAGTTCCATTGGCGTCGATGGTGGCCTGCAGGCTGCTGGCGGGGGCCCGGCTGCGGACGGGGTCTATCCGATCACTTTTAGCCTATATAAACAAGAAGTTGGTGGCGCACCTTTGTGGACCGAGCCCGTGCTTGGGGTCAACGTCAAGGCCGGCGGCTTCCACACGGTTCTCGGCAGTAAAGTGCCTATTTCTCCGCCACTTTTTGCCGGAATCGACGCGCTGTGGCTGGAGGTCAAGGTCGAGCCGGACCCTGCCCTGGCGCGCGTCCCCGTCCATTCCGTGGTCTTTGCCATGCAAGCCGCTGTCGCTCAAGCACTTTCTTGTTCCGGCTGCGTCGGTCCCGGGCAGTTGGACCCCGCGGCCCTGCAAGGCTTGGCCAAGACGGCCGATTTGGCCAAGGTGGCGACATCTGGCAACTACGCAGACTTGCTCAATATTCCGGATCTGAGTGGTTTGACCAAGAATTCTGCTTTGGCAAACGTCGCTTTTTCAGGTAATTACAGCGACTTGAATGGAAAGCCCATTCTCGCGCCGGTCGCAAGTACTGGCAATTACGGAGATCTAGCCGGCAAGCCGGCACTTGCTGCGATCGCCACGTCGGGGAGTTTTGGCGCTCTGGTCGATGTTCCTAAGATGGCAAAAGTAGGCGCTTCTTGCGGTTCAGGCCTTGTCATCCACGGCATCCTGGCGGACGGGAGCTATGATTGCGTGCAGGCCCAATCCGGATTGCCGGCTGACGGCCTAGCCGCGGTCTCCAGCGGCACGCTGACGGATCAGTTCAGCGACTCCTTTGCCGGCTCGAGCAACATCGCGATAAAAGACAACTTTCCCCCAGGCGTTGCCGACAGCATGACCGTGCCCGACCTTGGCGTTTGCCAAGCCGTGAGCGTCACGGTGGACATCAGCAACTCGGATGTCAGCAAGCTCAAAGTGCTCCTTTACGACCCCAACAATGTCAGCTACTTGCTCTTTGACGGCGGTGCTGCGGGCAACAGCCTCAAGACGACCTTTCCAGAGCAGACAAAACTCGTCTCTGGCGACTTAAGCACATGGAACACCAAGAATGCCAAGGGGAAATGGACGATTACTGTGATCGACGCCAGCGCCAACGGCCAAGCCACCGATGGCCAAATCAACAGTTGGTCCGTGGCGATCAAGACCATTTCCAGCAGTAAAGTCGCGGCCAACGGCACCCTTCTGACCAATGCCGGCCTCAAGCTGATGGTAGCGGCCAATCCGCCAGTCACCTGTGACGCCAGCCAATACGGCTTTACGTATATCAGCAGCACCGACAAGGCGCTGGAAATTTGCAATGGTGTCACGTGGTTTCCCCTGTCCATCAGCACGTTCGGGACCCAAACCAATCCGGCCCTGCATTGCAAGGACCTCTTGGCCAAACAACCCACAAGTAAGGATGGGCTCTACTGGATCGACCCCAATGGCGGAGCCCCGGCCGATGCCTTTCAAGCCTATTGCGACATGACCTCCACGGGCGGCGGTTGGACCCTAATCGCACGCATGACCAATGGCTGCTGGACGGACACCAACAACGCGGTGGGCACCCTGACATCGCCCACGCAGGCCAAGTGCGCTAAGTACTCCGATGTTGTGATTAATCAGATTCGCGCCGCGACCAACTCAGACGGCGTGTTTTGGGGCTGGCATGACGGCAATGTCTACCCGTTGCCGGCGACGGGGCGATACCTCAAGATTATCAATGGCTCTTTTGACGCATCGAACACGCAGGCAGGCTTAACGCAACAGTGCAGTTGCAGCGCCGCCGGGCCCTGGAGCCCGACGTACAACTCGGTCAGCAGCATGGCGGGCGTGTACAACCATTCGTCGCAGAACGGCTGGGAATGCGTGACCGCTGGCGCCAATGGCTGCGATAATACCACTGTCTTTGCGCAGGGTTTATTCCTCTATCAGCACGTCCTGCATCAGGCCGGCACCTTCCCCTCGGACTCGCACGGCGTGCCGGGTGGGGCCAATGGCTGGCTCTGGATTCGCTAGAACGGGCCTACGCTTTGCGCCCCGAATCGATGGGCATTGCCTGAGGTTCGGCCTCAACTGTCCCGACCTGCCACGGGACGCAAAGAATCACAATATCGCAATGAAGTTAGGCGCTTGAACTGGGCGTCCGCTAGCCACCGAAGTAAGTCGGTGCCGTGGTACCGGTGATAGCACTGGCTTTGACGGCGATGCGTCCCTGGCCTCCAGACCCTGCGCTGCCGCCGCACGTGCAACCGCCGCCGGCGCCGCCGTTGGCTGTGATGAGGCCGCTGCCCAGGGTGGCCGTTGTCGCCTGTATGCGAATCGCACCGCCCGCGCCGCCGCCGCCGCCGGCCATGCCGCAACCGCCGCCGCCGCAGCCATTGGTGCCGCTGCCGCCGCCGTTGCCTGTGGCGCTGACGCTGCCCGTGTTGGTCACCGAGGGCGAGAGCACCACCACGATGCCACCGCCGATGCCGCCCGAACCCGGATTGCCGCCGTCTTCGTCGCCGCCACCTTCGCCGCCGGCTCCACCGAAGAACATGCCTGTGGTCAAGTCTGCGGCACCGACAACATTGCCTGCGGGCACCGAAGCATTGCCTTGGGACGCGCAAGCGCCTGTTGTGCCACTGCTTCCTGCGCCACCAGCGGAACCGTAGCTGCCGCCACCGCCCTCACCGCAGTCCTGGCCTTGTCGTCCGCCGGCTCCACCAGCGCCATTGGCAGATTGCTGTTGGACCATTGGGCCGCTGGACGACTCGCCGGCCCATCCGGGCTGGCATTGGTAGTAGCAACCGTGGCTCTGGCCGCGGAAGCCCTTGCCATTCATGTGCAAAGTCCCGGCATTGCTGATAGATGTGCTGCCCATGATGACCAAGATGCCGCCGCTGCTGCCGTCCCAGGCGGGGGCGCTGAGTGTTCCGCCAGCATTGACCGTCACAGTCGTGTACTGAGGAATCACAACCAACTGCGCATGATTATTGCCAGATGTGCTGTAGGCGTTGGTCAGTGCCTTGGTGAAGGTGAGCGTTGAGCCCGATACGCTCAGCACAGCCGCCGTTTCCCATACGCCGGCATTGGTGCCCATGGACTGATGAATCAAGACGATTTGCCCGCTGCCGATGCCGGCTGCCGAGGCGACCGTGGCCGTGCTGGCTCCAGCACTGGCGGTCACGGCCGTGCGCACTTGATTGACCACGACCGATTGACCGTTCGTCACGGTCAACGCGCCATCCGTGCCGGCGCCATAACCCAAGGCAAGACAGGCACTTGCCGTGCAAACCGTCTGGGCGGGGCAGGCATTGCCGCAACTGCCACAATTCTTGTTGTCATTGGTGGTGTTGGCCTCGCAACCGTTGGCGGCGGTGTTGTCGCAGTTGCCGTAAGACGCGCTACAAGTACCTACGCCGCATAGACTATTGGCGCATGCAGCCGTGCCATTGGTCACCGCCGGGCACACGACGCCGCAGCCGCCGCAGTTGTTGAGGTCGGCGCTGCTGGCCAACTCACAGCCGTCGGTCAACTTGTTGTTATTGCAATCACTAAAGCCAGCAGCGCACGCGCCGTTGCAGACGCCGCCACCGCACGCTGCCGTGATGTGGCTGCCAGAACAGACGGTGCCACAGCCGCCGCAGTTGCCGATGCTGGTTTTGGTATTGATTTCACAGCCATCGCCAGGGACGTTGTTGCAGTCGGCAAAGCCCGCGGCGCAGCCACATGCATAAGTGCCTGGTTTGTTGATGCAAACCATGTTGGCCGCGCACGTATAGGTGCCGGCCGCGCATTCATCGATGTCGGTGCAAGTAAAGCCGTCACCAGTATAACCTGCTGAACATACGCACGAAACGGACTGAGCTCCCGGCGTACACAGGGCATTGGCACTGCATCCCGTGCTGCCTTTGCATTGGCCGTTGCTGCACACGTCGCCGCCGGTGCAGCCGTTGTTGTCATTGCAATCCGTTGTATTATTGGTGAATTTACAGCCGTTGACCGCATTGCAGCTGTCGTCCGTGCACGGGTTGCCGTCGTTGCAAACTACGCCGGTTCCGGCCACGCAGACGCCTCCGCTGCACGCGTCGCCAACGGTGCAAACACTGCCGTCGCTGCAAGGAGCGGTGTTGGCCTTGTTGGCGCAACCAGCGATTGGATCACAGGAATCATCGGTGCAGACGTTGCTGTCATTGCAGGCCTTGGCGCTACCCGGCACGCAGACACCGGCCTTGCAGGCGTCGCCGACGGTGCACACGTTGTTGTCAGTGCAAACCGCCGCATTGGCAACGCTTACGCAGCCCTTGACAGGGTCGCAGCTGTCATCTGTGCACACATTGCCATCGTCGCAGGCAATCGCCTTTCCAGCCAAGCACTTACTAGCAGCGCAGACGTCGCCGACGGTGCAGACGCTGCCATCATCGCACGGCGCCGAATTAGCGGAGTGCACGCAACCGCTGATTGCGTTACAGCTATCCGTGGTGCAGACGTTCTTGTCATCGCAGTCGACGGCTAAGCCGGCTACGCACTTGCTGGCCACACAGGCATCGCCGCTCGTGCACAGGTTGTTGTCGGTGCAGACGGCTGAATTAGCTGTATTAACGCAGCCTTTTGCCATATCGCAGCTGTCATTGGTACAGGGATTGCCGTCGTCACAGGCGACGCTGCTGCCGGGTTGGCAACTGCCTCCGGCGCACGTGTCGCCAACGGTGCAGACGCTACCATCGCTGCACGGTGCCGTGTTGTTGGCCTTGTTGCACGCCCCGGACTTGGGGTCACAAGTCTCTGTTGTGCAAGGATTTCCGTCGTCGCACGCGCTGGGGCCGCTGGGGGTGCAGATGCCGTTGTTGCAAGCGTCGCCGACCGTGCAGCCGTTGTTGTCGTCGCAGACCGCCGTGTTGTTGGTCTTGGTGCATCCGGTCTTGCTGTTGCAACTGTCGTCAGTGCAAGGGTTTCCGTCGTCACAGATGATGGCCAAACCGCCGACGCAGCTACCCGCCGCGCAGACGTCCCCCTTGGTGCACACCGAGCCGTCATCGCAAGGGGCGCCGTTGTTCGTGAACACGCAACCCTTGATGGAGTCACAGCTATCGGTGGTGCAGACTTGGCCATCATCGCAGGGCAACGCGCTGCCCGGGACGCAGGCCTTGGCGGCACAGGCATCGCCGACGGTGCAAACGTTGTTGTCGGTGCAGCTCGCCGAATTCGCCAAATTGACGCAGCCTTTCAGCGGATCACAGGCATCGTCACTGCAAGGATTGCCGTCGTCGCAGTTGATTTCTTTGCCAGCAACGCAACCGCCACCGCCGCAAGCCTCGCCCACCGTGCAGACCGAGCCATCGTCGCAGGGAAGCGTGTTGTTGCTGTGCGAGCAACCACCTGAAGCGTCACAGGAATCCGTGGTGCAACCGTTGCCATCATCGCAGTTTTTGGCGCTGCCCGGCATGCATTGGCCGCCCGAGCACAAATCCGTCACCGTGCAGACATTGCCGTCCGAGCAACCTGCCGCGTTGTTGGCCGTCACGCAACCTTGTTTGGGGTCACAGGAATCATCTGTGCAAGGGTTGCCGTCATCGCATTGCAGGGCCAGGCCGGGCACGCATACCTTGCCGCTGCAGTTGTCGCCGATAGTGCACGCGCTGTTGTCCGTGCACGGCAAGTTGTTGCCGAGGTGGCTGCAGCCGGCACTGAGGTCACAAACGTCGTCGGTGCAAGGGTTTTTGTCGTCGCACGCCACCTGCGCGCCGGGAAGGCACTGTCCCCCTTGGCACGTATCGCCGCTGGTGCAGACATTGCTGTCCGAGCATGGGGCGATGTTATTGGTGGTCACACAACCTAGCTTGCTGTCACACGAATCATCGGTGCATGGGTTGCCGTCATTGCAGACCAGGGCCAGGCCGGGGACGCACGCCCCCGCTGCGCATTGATCGCCGATGGTGCATGCGTTGCCGTCGGTGCACGCGACTTGGTTGTTGACGTGAACGCAGCCGGTCGCGGGATCGCAGGCATCGTCGGTACATAGGTTATTGTCATCACACGATTTTGGCTCGCCTTTGACGCAGGCACCGCCCGCGCACATGTCAGCGACGGTGCAGGCATTGCCGTCGTCGCAACTGACGCTGTTGGCCGTGAACACACAGGCGGCATTGGTATCACAACTATCTGTTGTGCAAGGATTTCCGTCATTACACACCACGGCGCCGCCGGCTGCAGGTGCCGTGCAGGTGCCCGCCTTGCATTGCTCGCCCTTGGTGCAGGCGTTGGCGTCGTCACAGGGCAGCGCGTTGGCCGAGTGCTGGCAACCCCCGCTGGCGGCACAGGTATCGGTCGTGCATAGGTTGCCGTCGCTGCAATCCAGGGCTAGGCCGGGTAGGCAAGCGCCGACGCCGCAGGTGTCGCCAACGGTGCAGTCGTTGTTGTCCGTGCAAGTGGCTGAATTAGCGAGAAATACACAGGCCGTCTTGGGGTTGCACTGGTCGTCGGTGCAGGGATTGCCGTCATTGCACAGGAGGGCCTGGCCCGGGACGCAAACACCGCCCGCGCACTGGTCATTTTGGCTGCAGGCGCTGCCGTCATCGCAGGGCGCGCTGTTGTTGACCTTGCTGCAACCGCCCTGCGCGTCACAGGTTTCCGTTGTGCAGGGATTGCCGTCATCGCAGGGGCTCGGCTGGAGCGGTTTACAGGTTCCAGCGGTACAAGTATCACCCAGGGTGCAGTCGTTGTAGTCATTGCAGGGCAGCGTATTCACTGTAAATACGCAGCCTTTTTGCCCGTCACAGCTATCGTCGGTGCACGGATTGCCATCGGCGCAGGCAAGGCTTGGGCCCGGCTGGCACGCCCCGTCTTGGCAAACGTCGCCGGCGGTGCACACATTGAAATCGGTGCAAGCCACGCTGTTGTTCACCTGCGCACAACCCGTCTTGGCATCGCAAATATCGTTGGTGCACGGGTTGTTGTCGTCGCAGGTGGTGACGACGCCGGCTAGGCAGACGCCGCCGCTACAACCGTCGGCCACTGTGCAGGCGTCGCCATCGGTGCAGGTCAGGCTGTCATCGGCGGTTGCCGTGCAACCCGTTGCTGTGTCACAGCTATCCGCCGTGCATGGGTTGCCATCGTCACACGCCTTGACTGAGCCAGCGGTGCAGACGGTGGCCGTGCACGTATCGCCGAGGGTGCAGGCGTTGCCGTCATCGCAGCCCAACATATTAGCTGTAAATACGCAGCCTTGCTTGGGATCACACGCGTCCGTTGTGCAGACCAGGCCGTCATCGCAGGCGGTGGCAGCGCCGGGAAGGCACAGGCCGTCTTTGCAGGTGTCCGCTGCCGTGCAGGCATTGCCATCGTCGCAGGCGGTGGTCAGGCTGGCATGGGCACAACCTTGCTTTTTATCACATGAATCCTGCGTGCATGGGTTGCCATCTTCGCAGGACACAGCCACGCCGCCCACGCAGATACCGCCGCTGCATTGTTCGCCGCTGGTGCAGGCGTCGCCATCATCACACGCAAAGGTGCCGGCACCATGATTGCAGGCACCGCTACTGGTGCAACTGTCTATAGTGCAAGGATTTCCATCATCACAGTCCTTGGTCTTGCCGGGCTCGCAATCGGCCTTGGTGCCACACTGGTCGCCAATTGTGCAAAGATTTTGGTCATCGCAGGGCGTGCCTGCTGGCGCATCAGCTTGACCGCATTGACCATTGTTGCAAGCCGCGACTTGGCAGGCGAGTTGAGGCGCGGGGCAGTCGGTCGGCGTCGTGCAAGGCGCCGCGTCCAAAGTATCGACAGCATCTTTCCCCTGCGTATCAAGGACTTCTAAGCTGCCGGACCCATCTTGGTCGGCCGTGCTGGCATCGCCAACCGTTGTCGTCGCGGCCGGCGTGTCCGTACCACAGGCAGCCAAGGCGATTAGAAACCATAGACAAATACCCGTAATTTTTGTATAATTGCTCATGCGTAGTCCCCTTCGGCAAGCGCGATCGTGGGTTGGCTTCAAAGGCGAGCCCGCAGACGTCTGCGCCAACGCGACGTAATGCCATGGCCACCAAGCCTTGAGACGAAAAGCGAAAAGCTGCCCCTGTGAACCCGAAACGCGATTTGACCCAACGCCGGGAGTATGGCCCCCCGGGTCGGCCTTTGGCAAGGCAGGTCTAGCCACGCGCAATGCGAACGCCCCAATCGTTGTCGTCAGCTGGGCACTTCTCGCCTGTGCACCGCATCAGCAAGGCAAAGATCAGGGCTACTTGAGCTCAGATCGAACTCTCCGTGCCGCAGGCTAGTCCGCGTAACCCCAAGTCCTTTCCGAGTTACCAGTAAGGACTCGGCGTTGTGGACTTTGCAGCCGGGGACCCGGCCCAAGGCTGGGGTGAGCCCGCGCGGGCGGGCGTGGAGAGGACTCCGCGGCGGGCGCAGCGCATGAGCCGTGCCAAGTCTGGCACGGCGAAAGTGGAGATCGCGGCCCCCCCTGAAACTAGAAGCAAACACTGTACCTCGAACCCGCAAGGAACTTGGGATTTGGGGTACTAGTTCACGGCGCGCGACGCTTGGGCCGGCGACTCAACGGCGGAAGCGCGTAACACGGCACCGCCAAGGGGCACGTCCACCGCAATCCCGCCCCGCCCCGGTGCTTTCTCTTGCAACGTGCGCAGCGCGTCGACATAGCGCCAGCCTGAACGCTTGTTGCCCTGCAGCAGCGACGCCGCCCAGGAAACGCACACCAGCTGCCGGTGCAAGATGGGATCAGCGCGCGAAAATGCCGTGTAGTTCTCGGGATCTAAGGCGTCGCTCATCGCCGGCAGGCCTAGACATTGCGCCAGTTCGTCGGCCAGTTGTCGCTGATAACCGGTCATCTCTTCGGGCTTGTGCATACGCAGCTGCCATTCATCTTTGTGCACCATCGGGCATTGTTGGGCCAGATTGCTAAGTAATGCGTCGCATTCATTGGCATCTAGGTTGCTAGGCAGGCCACAGTCCATCCCGGCACGGGCCACGGCAGCCTGCGTGACGACATGGACCCGAGGCGCGTGCGCCGTACCTGCGATTTCCAGGATGGCAGCCTCCTGCGTGGGATCTGTCGTTGAACCTACTGTAAACTCAGGCAATTGTACGTCATCCAGGGGACTGTACAGCGTGAAGGTCGACTGGTGGGTATGCGCCGACACGACCAGCAAGAGCCGCGACCCCAACGTCTTGGCAAAATTGGCCAAGCGCTGCTGCGCAAAACGGCCCAAAGCCGCCAGCGGATGATGAAGCAGGACGACGACGTAGGCCTGTTCGGGCAGAACGGCCATGGCGGCATCGAGCTGCACTTGGTTGATATGACCCATGATTCCTGCCGCGCCAACGGTTGATAGCGCGCTGTCGCCACTGTCGAGGAAGACGGCGTACACGGGCCGAGCGGGGGTGCCTGAATCTGCAGGCAATTCACCCAGGCGCGACACCATGGGCAGCGGATTGCGCCCCTCCACCCAGGCAGCAAGGTGGCTCAGGGGCGAATTGGGAAGCCAGAGCGTATTGTCGCCAAAGCTCTTGGCCAGACTGCGAATTTCCGCGTCAGCACTGGGCTTGTCCAGGCGATGGCCACTGCCGGCTTCAGCCCCCGTGTGCACGCGACAGGCGGGATCCCAATCCGGATGCCAGGCGAAGTTGCCTTCAAAGGTGTTGTCGTGATTTCCAGACGCAATTCCTGCCAGAAGGCCCTGCCCCTGCGGCTTGCCTTGGTCTTCAAATGCCCTGAAATAGCTGGGATAGCGCTCCAGCTCGGTGGAGCAACCGATGTCGCCCAGGTCGCCCAGATGCGCCCAGTGCAGTTGCGTTTTGGGATGAAGCGAAGCATACATGCGAAATAGTTCGGCAAAATGGTCAAACGTCACGCCTGACAACAGGTCTAGTGCCACGGGACGCAGCGCGACGGGGACCACTGCGTCCACCATCGGCATTTGCGCCGCCGACCTTTCACCGCGCAGTTCATGGAACTGCGTATCCGCCAGTAAGTACAGGGCAATCAAGGGGAGTTCCGGCGACGGGGCACTGCACTGCGCCGTCGTCAACCGGTGACTGTCCACGGTGTCTTCCGTCGGCGTCGCCAACCGGTAGGCCGAGCCGCCCAGGGCAGCGGTAAGCAGGAATATGAGGCCAAAATCCTTCGCCTCCGTCCACTGCCGACTGCTCATGCCGGATTGATTGCGATGCCCGAGCCACGTCGCGCTGAGCCGAAGCCCCATGCCACCCAACACCGCGATTGTGCTCGGCAAAATCGCACGCCATTGTTCAGGGGCCAGCAGGAGCAGAAAGCAGAACCCGCTGACTGCAAAGCCATACATCGGCAGGCGTCGAGCTCCAGCGATCCAGGCGGGCGTCGGCTCCTTGTTTTTACGGCGGCGATACACCTGCGCGACCGCCACGTCCAGCGCCCGCGGCCCCCAGGCAACCAGGCTGGATAGCACGAAAAGCCGAAGCCACAGGGGCACATCGAGCAGGAGCGCCATCAGAATGTAGGGGCCGGTCGCCTCAAAGTGACCCAGGCCGCGGTTGAGGTCGACCACGAGGCGGGCTAGCCAGGAACGACTCTCGGTACGAACGACGAGGTACCAGGCAATTCCTAAGGAGATTTCCAGGCCAAAGAGCCAAGGCCAAAGCGCACATCCCATCGATGCTGCGACCAGGCCGAGAAACTCAATGACATACACCTCTTGATTCGCATGAGGGAAATGGCCAATCCGCTCGCCCAGGACCGTAGCGCTGAGGACCAGCGCCAGCCTCCATGCATCGCAGAGTTCAATGGTCGGTAAGCTGCGAAGATTGCGTATCTTTGGCACAACTAGGTCGCCTTTGTGCCTCTCCGACGCGAGGCTCGCGATGGGCGCTGCGCTATATCCATGAGAAGACAGAGCTTCTTGGATCTTGCCTGCTAGCGGTAGGTAGCACAGCTTGGCCGGCCGTGCTATAGGTAGGTGTCGGCCAGAGCGCCGAAGAAGAACCTCGCGCAACGCAATGATATTTCAGTTTTTTGCAACAGACTGTGAGTCCCAAGCACCTGTAGCCCCTTGAGGCTGGCAGCGAGGTCGAGCAGATGAACTTTGAGAATTCCCCTGCCAATCTGCAGCCCTTGCACGGAAGTCCCGCGATAGAGGTCTACATAGAGCGTCGTCGTGTCATGCACGGGCCCGGAGCTATCGCCCGTGGAAACCAGCTTCTCGCCCGAGAAATAGTAGTCATCACCCGAAGTTGTCACAGCCCGGAACCTGTAGTTCATCGTACGGCCGGCCGGGTTGTCCGGATCCTGGATAAACAGTTGAAATTCGCCGTCTTGCAACTGAAGCGGCTGATCATCAATGCCCGGCAAGGAAATCGTGCCAGTTAAGGCAGCCAAGTGTGTGGGATGATTAAGCACTTGGTCGATGTCATCACTCTCGACTTGCACGACCATCACGGCGTTGCAAGGCCGCACCTGGTCGTTCCACTGGCTGGGGTCGTACCCATCGGTCTGCCCTAAGCCTAGGGTACCAGTGATCTTTTCTGTGAAGCGCAGGCCGAGATTGCCCGTCGCGGCATTGGGCAGGGGCGGCAGTTCCTCGCTCAAGACGTAGCCCTCCTGGCTGAGCCACAGTTCAAGGGTCCGCTCGGCCAGTCCGGCAATCGTCAGTAGGGGATGAGCGCCCAAAGACCTTGGAATCACAGAACCATCGCATACAATCAGGCCTGGCCATGTCTGCCCACCGCTCGGTCCGGAAAACACGCGTCCCCAAGCATCGACCACGCCGTGATCGGCCGAATCCGCCATGACGCAGCCACCTAGGGGATGGCAAGAAATACGCTTACTTCCTGCAAGCTTAGACGCGATAGGACTGGCCACATAGGTGCCGCCCAGCGCAAAGCTCGCTCGCTGCAGAAGCCGGCCAATTTCGAGGGGTCCAGCGCCACCATTCTCCTCGGGCCACACGATGTGCGCGCGCCCGGTTTCGCCCAGGGTCAGAAGCCCTTGCGCGCGGTCGTGGGTCAGGGCCAAGTACGTCTGCGTGTGCGCGATGGCCCCGGCCGAACTGCCGGGCAACAAGGACTCCGCTTCCCGCAATAGACGCGCGAGGTTCCGCTCCGTCGACAATTCCGGACAGACCCCAAAACTCGTTGCGGCACTGGCTAACACCGCCGGCATGTCCGCGGCAAATGCTGACGGCAACACCGCGTCTTGTATGATGATTCCGTCCTCGGGCGTCGCGCCTGCGTCGCGCAAATCAATGAGGCCTGACGCGCCGGGACCGGGCGGATTGGCCGGATCGGGCTTGGCATCGCCTGTGCCAACGGCTCCGATGGCGAATTCCGTATTGTATCCAAAGGCCAACACCTCGCCATTGCTGGAGAAGTGGTGCCCGACCTGGTCGGACATGGCGAGCCCTAACGCCTTAGAGCGCAACAGGATTTCTGTCGACCCCAGCGTTCCGGCCCCCAAGAAGACCTGCCTTGCGATGACAAAGGGCAATTCATCGGTGAATTCAGAACGATCTTGTTGCAATGGGCGGTAGTAGACCAGCCAGTGGTCGTCGCGGCGGGCGAGGTGGTCGACTTCAGCCTGGCAGAAGATCTCCGCCCCGTGCCGGCGGGCCATGGGCAAGTAGTTGACAAGTGTGGTGTTTTTCGCGTTGCGATTGCAACCCGTGACGCAATCACCGCAACCATCGCAGGCGTCCTGCGCCAGGCCGGCCGCATTGGTGCCTGCAGCAAAGGTGATATTGACATCTGCATTCAGGCAGTTGGCGCCCAGAGCCGTGGCCGATTGCTGCAGGGCCTGCAACTTACGGGGAATCGGTGCGTGCGCTGGATAGGCCGTCGTCCCTAGCATCGTACGGGCGCGGGCCATCCCTGCTAGCAGAGCCGACTGATCAGCACGTAAGGCCGCGGGCCAACTCGGATCTTGTAGCACCCAGGCTTTGGGCTCGATGCAGACCCCCGTATTGATCAGCGAGGTCCCGCCAAGGCCACAGCCAGCAAGCACGGCGACGTCACCGCCTGTGTGAAATTCGAAAAGACCATCGCGTGGCCCTACATGCTTGTCCCTGCTGCTGAACTGAGCCATGGCCTCAAAGTCCGACAGCGTGGTCGGGTAGCTGCCCGGCCGCCGCTCTTGGCCCCGCTCTAGCAGGCAAACGCGCAGGCGCTCAAGGCCTTTTCGCGCCTGGGCCAGCCGACATGCAGCGATAGCGCCACCATAGCCGGAGCCGATGACGACAACATCATACTTCGCCGCTATCGCCGTTAAGGGCAAAGAAATTGCTGTGTCCATTGTCCCCTCAGACAAAGGCGATGTCCCGACCGCCGGCCGGCAAGCCTCGGCGACGGATGGTACTTCGTCAAATTTTCCATTCATTTGGCCGCGCGACAACCATTGGCCAAGGCAACTTGCAGGCTGGGGGGGACAATCCCTACACTACGCGTGCTGCGCCGCTGCGCGCCCGGAGTCAGACCATGGGGTTGGCAAAGTTCCGCACTATCCTAGGTGTTTTCTCCGCCCGTCTCCCCACGGGCACTGCTGACTGCGCTGCGCTTGGCACGTCCACTGCACGCCCGTCGTCGGCACCTCACGCAGTTTTGCGTTTGTCGGCCGCCGCATGGCTGCTCTGTGCCGCGAGCTGCGATCTGCCACTGGGTGGTTCATCAAGCGATCCAGCTACTTCTACGGGTGGCGGCGTCGCAATGTCGCAGGACGATGCCCTGGCCGTTGCCGGCAGTCTGCTGGCCACCGCGCGGCTATCGGGCGCCCTGTTCGACCCCAGCAACCCGAACCTTGACGCCAATAGCGCCGCCTTCGCTAAGCGCGTTTCCGGCTCCTGGAAGGCTAGTTCGCCTTGCGTGATCGTCACAAACACGACGCAAACCGTCAGCCTCGACTTCGGAGCCAGCGGCTGTCCCCTGGGGCAAACGGGGCTTCGCCTAGTGGGCAAAGTCAGCCTAAGCGCCCAGGTAGACGCCAGCGCCGCCATCGTCACAGCACAACTCAGCAATTTCGGCCTGGGCGGAGGCCAGACGGCCAGCGGTGGAGCCAGCATTAGCGCCAAGCCCGGGCAAAGCCAATGGAATCTCGGCATCACGACCGCGATGACGGCCGGTAGCCTTCAGCTCAACGGCGGCATCGATGCAACCGTCGGCCAAATGACCGTAAATGCCCAGGCATATCAGGGCATTGAATTGAATACCCAGGCCGGCACGTATGTGCTGCTTAGCGACGGCAAGAGCAAAGTCAACGTCACTGCAACCGATGTCGTGCACGAACAGGGCGCTTGCTGGCCAAGTCTAGGCAAGATCGTGTTTTCCAGCGCCGGCATCGAGTCGACGGTGACCTTTTCGTCCGTGACTAAGACCGCAGGCGTCGCCCAGTGGAAACCGCCCCTGAGCCTGAAGAGCCAGGACCTGGAACTGCCAGCTCACGGCTGGAATTGCCAATAGATCTAAGGCGATGCAATGCGCTCTTGAGCAACTTCGCTGCCAGTGAACAAAATGGGTCGCCAGTGCGTTGGCGCTTGGCCTGCGCCACCAAGTCACGGGCCCAAAGGGAGAGAAATCATGCGTTCGATGATGTTGACCCGTGCTATGACGGTCGTAGGCTTGCTGATGTTGGCCCCGGCGGCCTGGGCCCAATGCACCAAAGATACGGATTGCAAAGGCGATCGCATTTGTGTCAACGGCATGTGCGCCGACGCCAACACCGCTGCGCCTGCACCCCTAGCCCCTGCCCCGCAGCCCATTGCGGAACCAGCGCCCGCCTACGCGGCCCCGGCGCCCCAACCTTACGATCAACCGGCTGCCCAACCGTACAATCCGCCGCCGCGCCCCTATCAGCCGTATCGCCCGTATGCAGCGCCTAATGCCCGACAATCCACAGGCTTAGCGTGGAAAGTGCGCGTGGCTCTTGCGCTCAACCAGTGGAATTCCTCCGATGTGGATGGGAATCAGTATCAAGATCAAGGCCTTGGCTACGCAGGTGATGCCTCGGTGGGCTTGCGCATCAACGGCAACTTCGCACTGCTCGCCGTGGTCAGTGGTTCAAACGTTGGATACAGCGCTGATACTACGGGCTTTTCACCATCCGGCCGCACCATGATGTGGGGCGGTGGCATCCAATGGTCCTCGCCGTGGAATCCCAACTGGACTGGATTCGCAGGCCTGGGGCCAGGTTACACGTGGTTTAGCATCCCCGATGGTTCCATGGGCTTTGCCGGCAAGTCCTTGGCCATGATCCTGCGCGGTGATTTCCATATCACTGATACGTTTGGTCTTTTCGTCGGTTATGATGGCTACTTCTCGTCCTACAACCAAATCGACAACCTGCTCATCGGCTTGTCCATCCACAACTAACGCTGCGGACCCCACTTGGGTTGACCGCTGGCCCACTTGGCGCTAGCTGTGCCAACGCTTTGGGCCTTGGCCGCTGCGACAGGCCGGTTCAATTTATGCGAATTCGTCTTTGCTTTATAGCCCTAGCGCTGCTGGCGTCCTGTAGTACCGCACCAACGCCGACACCCGCAGCCGTTGCAGACAGCCTTGTTTTTTCAGGACAAGACGGTGCCCTGTCCTCGACCGACTTGGCCTGGACCCCGTCGCCAAGCGACACCTTGGCTGGAAGCGATAGTGTGGCTGAAACGGCCTCTGGTTCAGGGAGTTGCCCAAACCTCGCCCCAGGCAGCCAAATCGTCACCTTGGGCAGTCGTTGGATGATGGTCCATGTACCCAAGACGGTGCCGCCGGGCCCTCTGCCGGTCGTCATCGTGCTGCACGGTGTGCTCGATTCCCCGCTAACCATTGAGTCTGAAACCGGTTTTTCCACGCTGGCCGACACTGAGGGCTTCGTCGCGGTCTACCCCAGCGGTGTCTCGGCCAGTTGGAATGGGGGCCTGTGCTGCGACCCGGCAAAGACGTTGCAAATCGATGATGTCGGCTTTATCGACCAGGTGCTGGACTGGACCCTTGCCCACGCCTGTGCGGACAAGAAACGCTTGTTTGTCACAGGCTTTTCCAACGGCGGCTTCTTGGCCCAGCGACTTGGCTGTGAACGCGCGGCCCGCTTTGCCGCCATCGCCCCCGTCTCGGCCACCCAAGGCACCCTGTCCTGCCAACCGTCCGAGGCCGTTTCCGTTGTAGAATTCCACGGAACCGATGACGCCGTGGTGCCCTATGCTGGCGGCGGCTTGACCGCCGGCCTGAGCGTGCAAGCGACCTTTGCCAACTGGCAAATTCGCAATCAATGCAAGGGTTCTGTCGACACGGTCTTTCAAAAGGGCGACGCGCTCTGCCAACACAATGCCGATTGCGCCTCCGGTAGTGCCGTAGAATTATGCGTGATTAGCGGCGGCGGCCATCAGTGGCCGGGCAGTCCCCAGGGCCCTCTGCCTGCCTTGGGCAAGATGAGCACCGATATCAACGCAACGGCTCATATCTGGTCATTTTTTCAGGCCCACGCCAAGCCGTAGCCAAGGCCGTCTAGGACGCCGCCATCGCGGCCTTGCGCGCCTTGACGACTTGGTCGGCATCACGGCCGTCAAGCTCAGCCAAATGCGCGAATTGCCAAGTAAACGTGCCAAGTCCCTGAGTCAGACCGCGCAGTTCCAGGATGAGGTCCGTCATACAGGCCAGCGGAATGTGCGCGCGAACGATGTCCCAGCCGGACCATCCCGGCCTGCCGTCAAAGCCGAGGATATGCCCACCGCGACGCCCGGTGACCAAACGCTGGGCCCTCGCCGTGAAATCCATAGGAATACTAAGATCTACGGCGACAATCGGCTCCAGCAACACGGGTTGCCCAGCCAAGAGCCCTTCTTGAACCGCAATGCGCGCCGCCGCCTTAAAGGCCATGTCGCTGGAGTCGACCGGGTGATAACTGCCGTCAGTCAAAACAACCGAAATATCAACGACTTCAAAGCCAAATGGCCCTTGCTTGAGGGTCTCCCGCGCCCCGTTCTCCACCGAACTGAAGTACTGCTTGGGCACCGCACCACCGACCACCCGCTCGGCAAATTGGAAGCCCTGTCCTCGCGGCAAGGGCTCAATATTGATGACGATATCGCCAAATGCGCCGTGCCCGCCCGTTTGGTGCTTGTAGCGCCCGCGCTGACCGCTCACGGCTTTGCGCACGGTCTCCTTGTAGGGCACCTGGGCCGGTGCCGAGCGCACGTCGACGCCAAAGCGATTCTTTAAGCGATCTAAGGCATTGCGCAGATGGATCTCGCCTTGCCCCCAGAGGACCAGTTCATGGGTATCGGGGGTCTGATCGTAGTGCAGCGACGTATCTTCCTCCGCCAATCTCGCCAAACCTATACCCAATTTGACATCATCGCCTTGTTTGGTCGCCCTCAGCGCAAAGCTGAAGCAAGGCTTGAGCGGCTGGGGCCAAGGCAGGTCCAGCACGCGCCCCGGGGCAAGCGACTGCCCGGTATGCACGTCATCCATGCGACCAAACGTCACAATTTCGCCGGCGGCGGCATGGGCCACCTTGGTCATATGCCCGCCCATAGGCCGGTTGATGCCGGACACGCGGTCGGGCCCCAGCACGAGGCCATCGCCAATATTTCCATGCCAAACACGGACATAGCTCTGCTTGCCGATGTGCAGGGCGTGAACGGTCTTGAACACTTGCGCCACGGTCGGCTCATCGGGCACGCCCAGCCGAGCGCGAGTCACGGCAATTTCAGGCGCATCATGACGCAAAGCCTTGAAAAGACGAAGGATCCCGTGATCATCCTCGGCACTACCGAAGAACACGGGCACAATGAGGTCCTGGGCCAGGTCGCGCGTCAGGTTGGCGTACACTTCTTGAGCCCCGGGCACGACGTCCTCGATGAGTTCTTCCATCAAATGGTCATCAAAATCAGCTAGATGCTCGAGCATTTCGCGGCGCGCTTGCCCTTCTTGGGGCAGAACCGATTCGGGCATCTTGGTCAGTAAGGCGTCGGCGTGCGACTCAAAGCCGAAGGTACGCTCGCTCACCAGGTCGACAAAGCCCGTAATCGTGTCGCCCTGGCGAATCGGAATCTCACGTAAAATCAATGGCCTTTGACTAACAACCTGCAAGGCCGCGACGACGTCTTTGAGCTTGGCACCAACCCCGGCCTGATTGCACTTGTTGACAAAGATGAGATGGGGAATCTTCTGATCATCCAAGGCCTTGAGCAAAGGTCCTGCCAAAGGTGCCTTGGCTGCATCGGGCTCGACGACGACGACCGCAATGTCGGCCATCTGCAGGGCATGGATTGTATCTTGCTGAAACTCTACATTTCCCGGGCAATCTAGCAAGGTCCAGCCTTCGCCGACGTAGGTACACGCAGCAGCCGATAGTTCCGTGCTGATACCACGAACCCGGGCCTCTGTACTGAAATCCCCAATAGTATCATGGTTTTTGACCGATCCCTTCTTGGCGATTGCACCGGCGTGAAACAGCAGCGCTTCCAGCAAAGACGTCTTGCCACTGAGATAGGGACCGACCAGGGCAGCGACGCGGGGCGCAGCGGGCGTTTTCGTAGGCATGGAACCTCCTTGGGGCGCCATAGCCAACGGCCAATTGCGCAACAACAAAGGCGCAGCGGCTCATGTCGGCGCCGATGGATGAGCCTGCGCAGCCAACGTATGCCTGCATCACCCAGGCCGCAAGGGATTTCTCGCGGACGCAATCGGTTAGGACCAAGTCGGCGTCACGCCATTGTCAAGGCTGTCGGGATCCAGACAAAGCCTTGAATTGTAACGGGTATTGAAAATGATCTACATCAAGCGCGGCGATCGTGTCTGCGCCGGCACCACGGGCCTCTAATCCACCGTGATCGACTTGGAGACGTTCTTGGGCACGTCCGGGTGCACGCCGTGATCGCGAAGGCCAATGCTATTTAAGTAGGCCATTTTCTTGGTACTCATCTTGAGCGCCAAGTGCTGCAGCGCCACGCTGGCCGAAAATGCGGTCATCAGCGTGTCGCCAGTCGTTGGCAACGGGATGAAAAGACTACGGTAGTTGGGATTGTCCGCCGGTGCCTTGGCCACGGTGGCCTGTAAGCGCGCATCCGGCTCGGCGATGACCAGGATCTGCGCACCGCGGATCTTGTGGGTATTGATTTGCGAAATCGTGAGGTCGACATCACGGCCATCCGGCCCCGTCACAAACAGCAAGGGATAATCGCGGTATAGCGCAGCGTGCAGGCGGTCGCGCTCGTCATCGGCAGGCCCAGGCTGCAGCAGACCGCCGATGTGCTTCTGCCACTGCGCTGGCGAATAGTCTTTACTGTCAGGCCGTTGCGCAACAATGTCCACAGCCATCTGCAAAGCCGTGGCCAGTTGCCCCATGCCATAGACGGTGTTGATGCCCAGGATGGTGTTGGGCCCGTGCTTGAACTCACTGGCTTCAAAGCCTTCTGTGTGATTGAGCACCACTTCTCGCACCTTGAGGGCCCCTTCTTTGGCCACAGCCAGCAAGCGCGTCGCCAAAATGTGCAGGCTGGGCACTAGGTAGAGGAGCTCTGCCGCTTGGTCGAGCACGGCGTCGGTCTGCTGCAGGCTTTCCTCTATCAGTTTAGGCAGTTGGTGCAGCTCTTTGCGCCGTTGGGTGGCCGCTGCCGTCGCGAAGCCATTGCGTTCGCCCAGACGGAGCGCGAGGCAGTAAAACACTGCTAATTGATTGGTGAAACTCTTGGTCGCCGCCACGGCAATTTCCGGTCCACAGCGCAAGGGCAGGACCAGGTGCGCTTTTTCTTGGCCGATGGTCGAGTTGAGGTTGTTGACCAAGGCCACGCGCAGCACGTCCTTGCCGGAGCGGATGACGTCGCCGAGAACATCAATTAAGTCTTTGGTTTCGCCGCTTTGGCTCACGGCAATGACCACATCGCCATCGGTCAGCGCATGGACGGACTGACCGCGGAATTCGCCCGGCAGCAAAGGCTGAACGTCGATGCCTGCGATTTCATGGTAGAAAATCGCTGCGGTCTTCGCCGCATGAAAGGAAGTGCCACAGCAAAGGATGTAAATCCGCTTGCCGGCCGCCACGGCCCGGGCGCAATGACCGGTCAATTGCTCAACGACTGTCTGCCATTGCGCCACTTCACCGAGTTCGAGCAAGGCATCGATAAAGCGGACCGAATGGCGCTGGCCCGAGCTACTCGAAAGACCAAGCATATCGCCTAGTTGCCCCTGCTCCACCGAACAGAGCGGCGTGCCCTGTTGATCGGCGTGGGCCAAATCTGCAGAGAGGGTGGCGACAAGTTTTTGCACCGATGGAACATGATGAATCTGCTCAAGTTCTGCGCGCGCAGCCATGTCACTGCTAGCTTCAAGCAGGGCGAGGATGGTCTGCTGCACGTGGTCCTGCTGCGCCACAGGCAGTGCCTGCCATAGGGGCGCCAACCGCCGCGCTAGAGGGCTACCGCCGTCGAACAGACGCACGACATTGCTGCAGGTCTCGGCTTCAGCGTAGATTTCCTGTTGCATAAAGCTGGTATAGGGGGCCACGAGCGCTGTATCCGCGGTGCGCAGCAGGCTGCGAACGGTCTTTCGTTCCACAGGCGTCGGTTGACCCGGCAGCTTGGGCTGTTCGCGCAAGGCGTACACTTGGTTGCTGGTCGCGTCGAACTCGACGAACTCGCCTTCGGTCAACGGCAGCAAGGTGCGCGTGAGCTTGAGGATGGAGGAAAGATCCGAACTTGCCACGCGAAATGCGCCGGCCGTGGAGTCAGCCCCGAGGCCGAAGTACAGACTCGAGCCTTGCTTGATGGCCCACATGACGCGGCTGACGGGGTCGACGATGATTGCGGCGTATGAACCGTGAAGTTGGCGTGACGCCTCAAGAATCGCCGCGCGCATCAGGGCTCGGCGCAGCAAGGGGTCGCTTTGTTTGGCGGGCTCTAGGGCGTGCAGGCGCTCGGCAAAGGCGTGTTCGACGCAGTGCACGACCATTTCACCGTCATTATCGGAACATACAGTGTGTCCTTTTTCCGTTAGCCACGCCTTGAGGGCATCGCAATTGGTCACATTGCCGTTGTGCGCGCCGTACAGGTACGTTTTGCACCGAACAACATGGGGTTGCGCATTGACGGCATTGACGGCACCAAAGGTGGCCCAGCGCACTTGCCCGCAGAGGATCTGCCCAGAAAGCTTTGTAATACCTAAAGAATGCACCAAGACCGACGGCGCACCGACACCCTTGCGCAAATCGACCTCGAGGCCCTCGCCCTGAATCGCGGCACCGGTGGAGTCATAGCCGCGGTACTCCAGTGTGCGCAGCAATTCGCCGGCTATCTGCCCAAAATCACTGCGAATTCGCTCCTGAATCAAACCGACAACGCCGCACATTGGGACTCCCTGGGGCAAAGGCACGCAGACGCGCGCGCAGAGGCGTGCGGAAGGTACGCGCAGGGGCAAGGCTTGGCAAGGCGGAGGACCTCACCGTGGCGGGCCGTGGCTAAGTCGCGTGGGCGACATCGGCGACAAGTCTTGAATGCTAGAGTCGTTCCTGGCGGGCGCGCATCACGTCCTGGCGGGCAACACGGCTAATCCACAGAGCGAGAAACACGCTGACGCCAAGGCCGATCCAGCGCAGCAGGCTCAAGTAAGGCGAGGTCGGCTGACTCGACAGGGACAGCGATTGGCCGGATTGCGCCAAAATTGCGCCGAACAAGGCCCATGCCAATGTCCAGGGAATGCCGCCCAGCGTCGCTGCGAGGGCAAAGCGTGGCAGCGAAATTGTAGTTAAACCGCTGAGATAGGAGAGAACGCTATAGGACATCACCGGCGATAGGCGCATGACCAGCACGATGCGAAAGCCGCGGGCGCCAATGGTGCGCAACAGGGCCGCCACCATCGCGTTGCGCTCGGCCCACGCGAGGACGTGCCGGTGGAGAAAGCGTTTTGCGATCAAGACGTTGAGGGAGCCGCCTAAGGTTGCGGCAACGATGCTCCAGACCGTTCCTTCGGTAGCGCCCCATAAATACGACGGAATCAGCGCGGCAGGACCAACCGGCACCAGGAAAGGCACCGCCAGAGCAATGCCAAGGACGACGATGGCCCGCCCCAACGCGCCGGCGGTACGCAGAAAACTCACCAACAAATCAAGAGGATGGGGACCAAATGGCTCAAAAAGCCAAACAGCTAGCCCTAGGCCAAGCACCACGACGCCAAGACGCGAGCCAAAGCGCCACAGTTGCGCCATGACCGCAGGATTTCCGGCCTTTTCCGCTTGGCGAACGCCATCTTGAGGCGGCAGCTCTTCCGGTCCTGTGTCATAGACCACCGGCGCTGGGTCACGCGGCGCGTGCCAGTTGGGGTCGGGCGGCAAGATCTCAATGTCGCGGTCGCTCGCCATGTACACCTGAAAAGACGTTGACTGACAAGGCTTTGACTGTCTCACTTGGTGGCGTCAGCTTGGGCGTTTGCTGCCCCGCTACCGCCAATCACGTATCAATATCGCGGGGTTAGGCAAGACGCCCCACAGGACGCGCCGGCAGACCCGTCGCCCGCCGCACACGCTCAAGCACGGGCAGGGCCACTGCGCGCGCCTTGGCAGCACCCTGCTGGAGAATCTGCTCTAACTGCGCAGGATCTGCCATTAACTCCTGGTAACGCTGGCGCATGGGCGCGAAATGGGCTTCTGCGACCTCAAGGAGGGCCAACTTCGCGTGTCCATAGCCAAATCCGCCGGCGCGATACCGGTCTGCCAGCGAAGCCTGTTGATCGGCGTCGGCAAAGAGCTTGTACAGGGCAAAAACGTTACAAGTATCAGGGTCCTTGGGCAGTTCAAGAGGCGTCGAATCCGTCTTGATCGCCATGATGCCCTTCTTGAGGGTCTTGGCATCGGCAAAGATTGCCAAGTAATTGTCGTACGATTTTGACATCTTCTGCCCATCGATGCCCGGCACAATCGCGGTCCGCTCTTGCACGATGGCCGCCGGCCTCTTGAGCATGCGCCCGTCCCACGCCAGCTCCTCTTGCCCCGCCGTCTGGCCCATGTAGGCAACATTGAAATACGTGGCCATATCCCGCGCCATTTCAAGGTGTTGCATTTGGTCCTTGCCCACAGGGACCACATCGGCGTCGTACAGCAAGATGTCGGCCGCCATCAAGACAGGGTAAGTCATCACGCCGTGATTGAGCTCTTTACCCTTGTTTTTCGCGTCTTTATACGAGTGCGCCCGCTCGAGCAGGCCCATCCCGGTCACGCAGGACAGGAGCCATGAAAGTTCAAGAACCTCAGGCACATCACTCTGCCTCCACAGCACAACGTGGTCTGGGTTCAGACCGCAGGCGATGAGCGTCGCGGCAATGCCAAGGCTGTCCTTCGTTAAGGCAGCGGCATCACGCACCGTAGTGAGCGCATGTAAGTCGGCGATAAAATAGAAGCTTTCATGCTCTGCGGCGAGCTGCACGGCGGGGCGAATCATGCCGAAGTAGTTGCCCCAATGCGGCTGTCCCGTGGGCTTGATCCCGGAAAGACTACGAAAACGGACCTTCGCTGGCGTCATGGCGCTCCTGAGTTGGGGCCCAACCGGCGGCGGTGGGCGGGCATGGCAGCAGAAAGAGTAGGTCAGCTTGATGCGTTGTCTAGCAGGCTCGGCCGGTCAAGGCCTCGGCGACCGCCCCGACACTCGCAACCAAGCTGAATGTTTGGTATTTTAGCTACTGAGGGTCGGACGGCGTCGCAGCTGGCTGAACCCGAAGCTCTACCCAAGGGTCATAGGAAAGGCGAGCCTTATCATACTGATCGCCGGAGGCTAGGAGCTCGATCACGCAACCGTAAGCCGTCTTCTTGTCGCCCTGGCTGATGGTTACATTGCGTTCTTCTTCGCCTTTTTGCAGGCGCAGGGTCGCTGTCGCTTCCTTGACCTCTTTGCCCGACGGCCCCGTCATCGTCTGCCAATCCACCTTGACGATGGTCACAACGATACCAACGCCTTGGACTCCAACAGGTTTTGCACCGATGCGAAACAATTCGCCAGTCTTGGCCGTCTGTCCACGGTGATCCGCAAAGGCATCGGGGGCTTGCGCGACGACGGGAGGCGCAACCTTGGGCGGCGGCAAATCCACGACCTCTGGTGCGCCACACCCCGAAATATGAGCAAAAACAAGGGAAATGACAAGATTTTGACCAACTAAGCCTGCGATCCGCGGCATTGGCTGGCGGGCATCGCGGTGGGCGTCTGGCTGCTGCGTCTTCATGATCGTCTCCTATTTTATTTGCTTGAAAACCATGGACTTATCGCTACATGATGCGAACCTGGCACGCTGCGGCCACGCCCTGCAGCCAGTGGCGGGCAGCTTCGGTCGAGCCAAGCGCTGCGCCAAATTGTTCAATATTTTTAGGATGTACCGTCACCGGCGTCGGGTTTGCCAGCGCACCCTGGGCCACGGCGTCTCCGGGCAGAACGGTGGTGAACACGTCCGCCAGCGGCAGGTAAAGAATCTGCATGGGCCCCAGGCCAAAGCCGCGACGAATCACGAGGCATTGTGCGCGCTTATCGAGGTATGCCGCCCCGTGATCGGCGGCGCAGACCAGCAGCCACAACGTGCCAGCAAAGACGGCGGCGCGGTACCACAGGAATTCCAGGTCTCCTTGCCAATGCAGCCAAGCCAGCCCGCACCAAGGCAACGCCATCGTTGCAAAGCCGAGCCACCAGCGCAGGCGCCCCATGCCATGGGCCAGGGGGACTTGCGCGCGATGGCCCTCCAGCCAGGCGATGAGCGCCGAGGTCGCTTGGAGGCCGACCCGCGCCAACACCGCAACAATAAAGCCCATGATGGTCCAAGTCAGGGCCAGGCGCACGGCTTCCTCGGACACGCCGGCGCGTGGATCGGCCCAACGAACGACCAAATCCGGCAAAGCATTACGAAAAGCGTCAAATCCAGTCATTGTTTCCTGTCGCCACGGTCACCCGGAGCTGGCGATTGGGCACGCCCTTGCTCGACTGCGCACGGCCCTGACTGTGCACCGTGCGTCACCTTGCACTTCCGTGCAAGTGCCACCCATTAACAGCCTATAACTACTTACTTTTTCCGCCTGTTGCGCGAGCGAGGCGTTGACAACTGCTAGTTGCCGTGTCTACAAGTCCGCGCCCGCCTCCACCGCGGCCTCCGAGTTGACAGCCGATGCAGCCCCTTGCCACCGCCACGCGTCTTCGCATCCTGCTTGGGCGTCTACTCTTTGATAATTTCTGGGTAATTCTTGGATTTTTTGGGCGAATGCATCCGCTGACCATGGCGCGCATTTGGGGCCTTCGCCGCACGCGCAACATCGCGTATGGGCAGGAGGATCCGGCCCAGCGCCTCGACATTTGGCAACCGCTGCCAACCGGGGAGCCGCGGCCGGTGCTGCTCTACATCCATGGCGGCGCCTTCCGCATCTTATCCAAAGATTCCCATTGGTTGATGGCGATACGCTTTGCCATTCGCGGCTATGTCGTCGTCAATATCAACTACCGGATGGCACCCAAGCATCGATTCCCCGCGGCGGTTCAAGACGCAGCGCTGGCCCTGCATTGGCTGCACGCGCACATTGCCGACTATGGCGGCGACCCTAATTGCGTTGTTTTTGCAGGTGAATCGGCCGGCGGCAATATCGTCACGGCCCTGATGCTCGCGTGCTGCTTTGTCCGCCCGGACGCCTTTGCCCGGGACGTCTTTGCCCTAGGCCTAGTGCCTCGCGCCGTCCTTCCCGCCTGCGCCGTGCTGCAATTGACTGATCCACACCGATTTCATCAACTGGAACCCGACCTGTGGTCTCTGCTCCAGGATCGGCTCGACGAGTTGCCCGGGGACTACCTCGGCGAGACTGCGCCAACGGACTCCACGTTCTTCGACCCGATTCTCCTGCTGGAATCCGAGGTTTTGCCTGATCGCCCCTTGCCGCCCATCTTTGCAGGTTGCGGCACGGCCGACCCGCTCTGGCACGACACGGTGCGTCTGGGAAAAGCCTTGCTTAAGCGCGGCGTTGTCCACCGGACCCAGCTTTACCCTAAGCAGTTCCATGCATTTCACGCGATGGTCTCGGGCAAGGCGGTCCGTCAGTATTGGCGGGATCAGTTCGCGTTCTTGGAGACGGTGGGGCTGCCAGCCAAACGCCTGCGGCACAAACCGTTGACTTAGCTGAGAAAAAATCTGTGCCCAACCATCCCCACGCCGCACTTCGCCCACAGGCCCCCAGAGGGGCTAGGCCACGGCCGCTGGAGCCTGCGTCTTCTGCCGGTCCTTAAGCGACGATTCCAGTGCATTTTCAAGCACATCATCCATCGTGGTGGCAAATACGAACTCGATGCCCTCACGGACTTCCTGTGGAATATCGCGCAGATCCTTGCGATTGCGCTCGGGCAAGATAATCTTCTTGATGCCGCCGCGCATGGCCGCCAAGACCTTGTCCTTGATGCCGCCGACCGGCAAGACCAAGCCGCGCAAGGTCGCTTCGCCCGTCATAGAAACGTCGCCGCGCACGCGCACACCCGTCAGCAGGCTGACCAAAGCCGTGTACATGGTCACGCCGGCCGAAGGACCGTCCTTGGGCACTGCGCCCGCGGGCACGTGAAGGTGGATGTCGAACTCTTCGAAATTGCGCCGTTCAATCCCCAAGCGCTCGGCATTGGCCTCGACCATCGACAACGCGATATGCGCCGATTCCTTCATGACATCGCCGAGTTGCCCAGTCAAACGCAACTTACCCTTGCCCGGCATCTTGGAAGCCTCGATGAACAGCAGATCGCCGCCCACGCGGGTCCAAGCCATGCCGGTGGCCACGCCCGGCTGCTCGGTCCGTGCCGCGGTCTCCGGCATGTACGAGAAATTGCCCAGAATTTCTTCCAAGTCCTCCTCAGTTACCGTCTTTTGCGTGTATTCACCTTTGGCAATGCCCACAGCCACTTGCCGGGCAATGTCGGCGACGCGTCGCTCGAGGTTGCGCACGCCCGCCTCACGCGTGTAGTTGGCGATGACCTTGTCGAGCACGGCATCGGAAATCTCGAGTTGTTCTGCCTTGATCCCGTGTTCCTTGAGCTGCTTGGGAATCAGGTGCTGCCGGGCGATGTGGAACTTCTCTTCGTGCGTGTAGCCAGAAAGTTCAATCAATTCCATGCGATCAAGCAGAGGTGCCGGAATCGTGTCGGTCGAGTTGGCCGTCGCGATAAACAACACCTTGGACAAGTCGAACGGCGTGTCCAAGTAGTGATCGGTAAAGCTGTTGTTCTGCTCGGGGTCGAGCACTTCGAGCAGGGCCGCCGTCGGATCACCGCGCCAGTCATGGGTCAACTTGTCCACTTCATCAAGGATCATCACGGGATTGCGAGTCTCCGCCTTCTTCATGCTCATGATGATCTTGCCGGGCATCGCACCGATGTATGTGCGCCGGTGACCGCGAATCTCGGCTTCATCGCGCACGCCACCTAGGGACAATCGCTGCACTTTTCGCCCCAGGGCCTTGGCAATCGAATGCCCAAGGGAGGTCTTGCCCACGCCCGGAGGCCCAACCAAGCAAAGGACCGGCCCGCGCATGTCATTTTTCAGTTTCGTAACAGCCAGATACTCGACAATGCGCTTCTTGACCTTGTCCAGACCGTAATGCCTTTCATCCAAGACTTCCTGCGCGTGCACGAGGTCCAGGTTGTCATCGGTCATCACGCCCCAGGGCAAATCTGTAAACCATTCCAGATAGGTACGGGCCACAGTGTACTCCGGCGATCCCGCCTGAATGTTGCGCAGGCGCTTGAGCTCCTTGTTGGCGATTTTCTGGGCATCTTCCGGCAAACTCGCTTTCATCAAGCGCTCTTCCAGCTCGCCCAGCTCGTCGCCGTCATTGCCGTCCAGATCGCCGAGTTCCTTTTGAATCGCCTTGAGTTGCTTGCGCAAGACGTACTCGCGCTGGCTCTTGTTGAGATCGCCTTTGACTTCACTGTTGATCCGCTGGCTGATCCTCAAGATTTCCACTTGCTGAATCACCAGATGCAGGGTCTTGGTCAGCATGTCCTGGAGAGTCGGCGCCTGGAGGACTTCGACCTTTTCCTCAACGCTGACGCCTAAGTGGGTCAGGAGCAAGTAGACCAAGCGCGCTGGGTGCTCGAAGTTTTCCTGCAAATCTGCAGCATTGATCGGCAGTTCCGGCACCATGTTGACCAGCTCGATCGCCGTGTCGCGAATGCTGTGCACTAAGGCCGCCACTTGGGCGTCGGTCTCATTGCGCTCGGACAGGAGTTCGATTTCGGCGGACAGGAACGGATCTTCCTGCTCAAATTTCAGGATCTTGAACCGCTCCACACCGCGAATCACAACGTGATAAGTCTCCGCGCCATTGCGCAGCACCTTGATCAACTGGCCCGTGCAGCCGGCCCAATGCAGCTCGTCCGGCTTGGGATTGTCGACGCCTTTGTCCTTCTGCGCCACGACGCCAACCATCGCTTGCCGTCGATCGCCCAAGCCTTCCAAGAGCTTGATCGATTTGCCTCGGCCGATCACCACGGGCATGACGGCCCCCGGAAACAGCACGGCATTGCGCAGGGCCAGGATGGGCATATTATGGAGAATATTACCTTCTTGCACTTCCGGAGCTTTGTCGGCTTGGTCGCTCATCATGTCCTCCCGGCGGGTCGGCACCGCCTTGGGGCTTGGGTGCGCAGCGTGAACCAACAAGGTGCAGCGCCTGTCCTCAGCATAGCGAAGGACGCCGGGGCAGCAAGTCAAGGTCCGCGGGAGAATCTTGCGCAGGCCCTGACGCGAATCCCACTTTTCGCCGCAGAAATGGGTACCAAGCCAATGCCTCAAGAGGCCCAAATTCAGGTCAGGCGCGGGGCACCTACGCAGCTGCAGGACGGTGGCACGGTGGCGCAGTACGTTGGTAGGGTGGCAGGTCGGGCCGACGTCTGGTACATGCAGCTACAGCCGCGCCACCGCGGCGGGGACAATGAGGCTATGGCACAGGCAGGCACCCTAGGCGCGGGCGATCAACCATTTGATATTATTGTAGTTGGCGGCGGAATTGGCGGTCTCAGCTTTGCGTTGGATGCGGCGGAGTACGGGCAAGTAGCTTTGGTCACCAAGCGCGAACTCTTTGATACCAATACGCGTTGGGCCCAGGGCGGCATTGCGGCCATGCTCGACCCAGAACGCGACAGTTTTGACCGACATGTCGAGGATACCCTGCGCGCCGGTGCCGGAATTTGCCAACGTGATGTCGTTGAAATGGTAGTATCTTCTGCGCCAGCGGCCATTGCCAAGTTGATGCAGCGCGGCGTCGCCTTTGATCACGACGCTCAAGGTCAGCTGCACCTGACGCGCGAAGGCGGCCACAGTGCCCGGCGAGTTGCGCATCATGCTGATTCAACAGGAGAAGCCATCGAAGCGGCTCTTGTGCAGCAGGCGCGTAACCACCCCAATATCGCGATCTTTGAAGGGCATATGGCCGTCGATTTGATCACGCGGGGTCGATTGGCCCGGCACCGTGGCCTGGGCATTCCGGGCGGCAAGGATGACCGTGTCCTTGGCGTCTATGTCCTGGATGTGCAAAGTCGTTCCGTGATTCCCATGGCTTCCAAGGCGGTGTGTCTGGCGACAGGCGGTGCGGGCAAGGTGTACTGCTACACATCCAATCCGGACGTGGCGACCGGGGACGGCGTGGCCATGGCGTGGCGGGCCGGAGCGCGGATTGCGAACATGGAGTTCTTTCAGTTCCATCCGACCGTGCTCTACCATCCAGATGCCAAGAACTTCTTGATCTCAGAGGCTTTACGCGGCGAAGGCGGGATCTTGCGCAACGCCCGCGGCGAACGGTTCATGCTTCGCTACCATGAACTCAAGGAGTTAGCGCCACGCGACATCGTTTCGCGCTCTATCGACGCTGAGCTCAAGCAATCCGGCGATTCCTGTGTCTTTCTCGATATGACTCACCTGGCTCCGGAATTCCTGCAGGCCCATTTCCCAACAATTGACGCCCGTTGCCTGGAGTTGGGCATCGACATGCGCCGGCAGCCCATTCCCGTGGTGCCCGCTGCCCACTACCTATGCGGCGGTGTCCAAGTAGATCTGCAGGGTTGCACGAGCATTGCTGGCCTGTACGCCATCGGCGAGACGTCCTGCACGGGCCTACATGGCGCCAACCGACTTGCGTCGAATTCCCTTTTAGAAGCAGCCGTCTATGCTGAGCGAGCTGCAATACATGCCCGCACGTACATCGAGCAGCGCGATGCCCGCGATCTAGACGTTCCGGCCTGGGAAACGGGCACGGCCCAAGACCCGGATGAGCAGGTGGTGGTGACGCAGTCCTGGGATGAGATTCGTCAATTAATGTGGAATTACGTGGGCATCGTGCGCACGACACGGCGACTGCAACGCGCTGAACGTCGGCTGGACCTCATCGGGCGCGAGGTCCGTGAGGACTGGTGGCGCTTCAACCTGACGCCAGACCTTATTGAACTTCGCAATATTGCTCAGGTTGCTCAGCTCATCGTCCAAGGCGCGTTGGCTCGCCAAGAATCGCGGGGCCTGCATTGGGTCGCGGATTTTCCCGACACGGACGATGAAAACTGGAATCGCGACACGGTGATCCAGAGGCCCGCGACCGGAGGATGACGGCGATCGATCACGTTAGGGCCCTTGAAGGCGTCGCCCGATCGACGCCGGCCAAGCGGCCTGTTCGCGGTGCGGCGAGTCAGCCTTTGAAAACAAGACATTGAGCCCCCACAAGGCAGCGTGAGGTCTGCTACACGCCCAGTCTTGGTTCGCGCGTGGTTTGCCTGTCTCATTCTGGGACGCGATGTCGCAGATTGAGACATGTTTATGGAGACGGCGCTGCCGCCCAAGATCTGTACCCAATTTTCCTTGTTATTCCGACTATTTGGGATTGCACATACCGCCAAATTATGGAGATGAACTGGCGCACTTTTTGCGTATTGTACACGTAACCCTGAGTCCTTTCCGGGTTACCGCAAAGGACTCGGCGTTGTGGACTTTGCTGCCGCGGACCCAGCCGAACGCAGGGGGTGCGCACGCACGCGCGGGCGAGGACTCCACGGCGGGCGCAGCGCATGAGCCGGGCCAAGTCTGGCACAGCGAAAGTGGCGATGGCGCACCCCCTTGAAACTAGAAGCAAACCCTCTACCTCTAACCCGCAAGGAACTTCGGGAAACACACCCCTGGGCGTCGCGCGCGTTGCATCCTCGCTCCTTGATGAGCAAAGATCTCGACTAAACAGCGCTTTTGCTGCCGGTACGCTCAGCCGGGGCGACCTGCGTAGGTTTCTGACAGGGTCGACTTCGGCGGCGACCGTGCTGGATGACAACCTACGGCGCCTGGCGGAGTTGGTGGACGAATTTCACCATTGCAGCGTCGATCCACGCACCGAGGTTCGCCATACAATTTCCTTACTTCGCTTTGTACAGGACGTGATCGCCAGCCTTGGGCCGCAGTTGCAACAAGCCCACGTCGAGTTCACGGTGCAAGGGGATGGCACTCTCGAGGACCTGACTTATCCGTTTGCAATTCGGCGGTTACTTGCGGCACTTGCGGAAAATGCGGTGACTCACGCCTTTGCCGATCAGCCACAGCCGCAGATAAGCGTAACTGTCACGGCCGGCGACGGGATCTGCGAGCTTACCTTCGCCGATAATGGCTGCGGAATTCCATTGGAATCGCGCGACCGTGTCTTTGAGCCCTTCTTTACGACGAGCCGAATCCGTGGCGGGACTGGCCTCGGGGGTTTATTTGGCTTACAACCTTGTGCACGATCTGCTCGGCGGCGCCATTGGCATCGATCGGGCGACACTGCACGGCTGCAGGGTAGTGGCCCGCTGGCCCCTGCACAGAACGGTGAACCCATGAGCGCAGCCGACCCCCACCATTGGGACCAAACACCTCTTTTTAGCGATGAAGATTCAGGGGTTCTGCCTAATGTGCTGAGCCGGCCTCGGCCCAATTCCGCCGACCGCGGTGCCCTGGCAGTGGCCGAACCGTGGGCCGTGCTGGTGTGCGACGATCACCAAGCCGTCCACCAAATCATCGGGCTAGCGCTCCACGGTCTGATGGTTGCGGGCCGGCCGGTGCAGATCCTGTCGGCTCTGTCCGCAGCGGAAGGCCGCCGGATGGTCCAGGCGCGCGCGGATATTGCGGTTATGCTGGTTGATGTGGTGATGGAGACCGACGACGCTGGCCTGCTCCTTGTCGACTATGTCCGTGAAACGCTTGACAATCGCGACGTGCGCATTCTGCTCAATACCGGACAGCCAGGGGCCGCGCCTGAAGATGTCGTGATGACCGAACGCGAGGTCAACGGCTACCTGTCCAAGGCGGAGTTGAGTTCGCAGCGCCTAAGAACTGCCGTGATGGGTGCCATTCGGTCCTACCACGACCTGATCATGATCAGGCGACAGGCCGATCTGCTTGAATCGATAGCGCAAATGCAAGGGCGGTATATCGACCACGCGCCCGAGGCGGCGGTTGCGGCGACGATGTTGGACGACTTGTTGAGGGCCTTCGCCGGCATCGATGGCATGCTGGTCACACGGCGGACAGGGCGGGTTGATCTGCAAGTGCTCGCGGCGACTGGCCCTCTTCAGGGACTAACGGCTCAGGCGCTGGTGACCAGCGACGTCGAGCGACAACTGGCGGAGTTAGAAACGCGCGGCGATCGCGAAATTCAGGCCCGGCACCTGGACGCTAAAATGCTTGGATTACGGGCAGATGCTTCGCAACAGTTGCTTCTACCCCTGTATGTGGGGGGCAAGACCTCCGGTGCCGCTTGGTTGGCTCTGGCGCGCAACGTGGTGCCGACGCCTCCCGCCGCGGTCGCAAGCTTGGCCCAGGCAGCCGGCGGTTTGCTGGCCGCCTTGGACAACCGCCTGCAGCAGCAAATTGCCAAGAAGAATACGGAAACGGCCTACGAATGGCTGTACGCAGTGACCGCCCACCTGCCCGACGGTGTTCTGGTGGAGGAATCGCGCGGCCAGATTAAGCTCGTCAATCCGCCATTTTGCGCGATGTTTGAGATTCCTGCCTCGCCCGAGAGCCTAGTAGGGCTCGATTGCGCGCTGGCCGCCAGTGCCGCCGCCGAAACTTTCGTCGATTCAAGCGGTTTTGGGCCGCGTGTACGACAGATTCTCGCCGCCCGCCAACCGGTGCACGCAGAATTGCTGCAGACCGTGGACGGACGGTGGTTAGAGCGTGATTTCGTGCCCTTCGTCATCGATGGCGAGCAGGCCTCCTTGTGGCGTTATCACGACGTGACCACAACCCGCCAGGAACACGAAGCCATACTGGCCAATGAGTTGCGTTACAGCAGCCTTTTTGGCGCGGCCAGCGACGCGATCCTTATTCTCAATGAAGATCAGGGCATTATCGACGCCAATAGCGGTGCCGCGGCCATGTTCGGTTGGTCGAAGGCGGACATGGTCGGCCAACCCGTGGTCCACCTCATGGCGGGCCATCCGCGCGACGCTAGGCCGGGCTTTACTCGGCTGGCCCACGGGCAAACGAGTCTTTTTGAACAAGAATTTCGCCGGTCGGACGGCTCGACCTTTCACGCCGAGTTGGCCACCAACGCCGTCGACATGGCGGGAAAGACTTGGATTCAAGCTGTGTTGCGCGATGTCTCTGAGCGCCACCGCCAACAAGCCACCTTGGTTGCTGCCAAACAGGCGGCGGAAAGCGCCAACGCCGCGAAAAGTCAGTTCTTGGCAGTCATGAGCCACGAAATCCGCACGCCGCTCAATGCCATCCAAGGCGCCACAGAGTTGCTCAATGCCACCGAACTTGGGTCCAATCAGCGGGAATTGGCGACCATCCTTGCCGACGGCTCCGAGGCCCTTCTGACCTTGGTCAATGATTTACTGGATTTGACCCGCATCGAGCTGGGCCAACTCGACTTCACGGTTGCGCCGTTTGACCTCGCGACCGTGCTTGAGCACGCGGTGGACATCGTCCGGGTGCGCGCCTACGCCCGTGGACTATCGCTAACTTGCGAGATCGACGGCGAGTTGCCCAATCGCGTGATTGGCGATGCCGGCCGCATCCGCCAGGTGGTCATGAACCTCCTGGGCAATGCTGTGAAATTCACCGAAGTAGGCGAAGTTAGTTTGATTCTGCGGGTGCGCAGCAAGACGCCAGATCAGGTGAGCATCGAAATCTTGGTAACGGATACCGGCATCGGCATCGCCAACGACAAGCAACGGGCTGTCTTTGATAGTTTTTCGCAGGCCGACAATACCATCTCCCGGCGTTTTGGCGGTTCAGGCCTAGGCTTGTCCATCGTCCGCTCGCTTGTGCAGATGATGAACGGCGAACTGCACTTGACCAGCATTCCCCACGTTGGCACCACCATGGCGGTGCAACTGACGCTCGAGACGCCGCCGAACACGCCTCGGACGTCGGCATGGCCGGGCGACGATCCGCCGACTGGCCGAATTCTGCTGCTGATGGCCCAGGGGCAACTCCGCGATACGATTATTAAATGCCTGTACGAGTGGGGCCTGACAGTGATTACCGCGGGCACGGCCACGGAGACGCTGGCCCGCCTCGGTGAAATCGACGCGTCGGTGCGCTGCGTTATTTCCGACGAGTCGGTGCCGGACATGGATGGCGCTGAAATTGTTGCGGCCATGCAGTTTATCCAGACGCCCAAACGGCTGCCGATTCTGCTGGCGACAACGCCGCCGATGAACGATAGCTTGTCGCAGAACGTGATTCCATTGGCTAAACCGCTGCACCGCGGACGTCTGCGCCAGGGGCTGGCCCAAGCGCTGGGCCTGCGCCTGCAGACTGGGACACTGCCGGCGCCGGTCCTTCCTGAGAGGACGGCAATCTCCCCCGGGCGCATTCTCATCGCCGAAGACAATCGTGAAAACGCGCTGTTGCTGCGGCATACCCTCAAGGACGCGGGCTACTTGGTCGATGAAGTCAGTGACGGCGAACAGGCCGTGGCTGCCGTCCTGGCCACGCCGTACAATTTGGTCCTGATGGACGTGGAAATGCCGCTCCTACACGGGATGGCGGCGACGCAGCGGATTCGCGATTGGGAACGCACCCATGACCGCCCAAGCACGCCGATCATCGCCGTGACGGCCCACGCGGTGCGCGGAATGCGCGAACGCTGCCTGCTGGCCGGCATGAGCGACTACATTTCCAAGCCCTTGCGCCGCGAACGGGTCCTGGAACTCGTGGGCAATTGGATGGATCCACGCCCATTGGTGCTGGTGGCGGACGACGACCATGCCACCCGCTTCGTGGTGCGCAACTGGTTTAAGACCGAGAAGGGGCTGCGCAGCCTGTTTGTCGGCAATGGTCAGGAAGCGCTCGACGCATTTGCTTGTAATCCCGTTGCATTAGTCGTCCTCGACATGGAGATGCCGATCCTCGACGGCTATGAGACCGCTGCGCGCTTGCGCCAAATCACCAATAGCCGCCAAGTGCCCATTATTGCTTCAACCGGCCATTCGGGTCGCGCGGAAATGGACCGGTGCCGAGAGGCGGGTTGTACGGGCTTCTTGTCCAAGCCATATACCTGCGAAACCATGATGCAAACGCTGAGAACGCATCTGGGCTCCGCCTTGGCTGCGCCGCGTTTCTCGACGCCTAACTTCTCCGTGGCCGGCCAGACCCCGCAAATGGCTGGGGCAGGGGCCATCGCATCAGCCATTACGGCGCCGTTAGTGCCGACGCCTTCGCCCACTGCTGTGGTGCCCCAGCCGTGGAGCCCTGCGCCGATGAGCGACGGGCTTGAGCCCATGGCACTGCTGCCAAGCGATATCGATGCTGATATTGCTGATTTGGTGCCCGAATTCCTGCGCGTCCAACGGGAAGCCGTTCAGCGGATTTCTGACGGTGCGCAGTCCCGTGATTTCCTCCAAGTGGCTCTCCTTGGGCATCACCTGCGCAGCGTCTCGGACAGGATGGGCTTTCGGCCACTTGTGCAAGTCGGTGCAGCGATTGAACAAGCAGCGCACGACGAGGACGAAGAGGCTTTGCAGCGGGCGATTGGTAAGCTCGAGTTTCTGCTTACTACGACGCAGGCCGATGAAAAGACGGCCTAATTGCGCCCACCACAAGTATGGCGTTCATGGTGAGGCGAATGAGCAAATCGGACACAGCGCCGGCACATGGCCGCGTGCCGGACAATACTCGCGGCCAAAGTAGATGATCTGCAAATGCAATTTGTTCCAGCTCGACTCGGCAAAGAGGGCCTTGAGGTCGCGCTCCGTCTGCACGACGTCCTGGCCCGTCGATAAGCCCCAACGCTCCGCGAGTCGGTGGATGTGGGTGTCAACAGGAAATGCAGCAAACCCAAAGGCTTGGCTCATAACTACCGACGCCGTCTTGTGACCGACCCCCGGGAGCTTCTCCAAATCCTCATAATTGGCTGGCACTTGCCCCCCATGGTCATTGATGAGGATCTGCGACAGCGCCGAGATTGCCTTGGCTTTGCGCGGATACAAGCCACAACTACGGATAAAGCCTTCAATTTCCTCGACCGGCACCTGGGCCATCGCCTCTGGCGTCCGCGCGCGGGCAAAAAGCGCTGGCGTGACCATGTTCACGCGTTTGTCGGTGCACTGCGCGCTGAGCAACACCGCAATCAGTAAGGTAAAAGCGTCACTGTGATCGAGCGCAATGGGCGGGTCAGGGAACCGTTCTTCGAGCACGGCCTGGATTCGCGCCGCTTTGTCTTGCAATTTCATGCTATTCCAATAGTGCGCGCTTACTGACCGCAGTACACGCCGTTACAGCCCCAGTTGATGGGCTGCAAGTAGTAGACGTAAAAGCCATTGCAATTGGTAATTTGCACGGGCTGCGACCACATGCAGCTATTGCCCGACCAGTTAAAGCACACGGTGCCGTTGATGTTTTGCCCTGGTGTTGCGGGGTTAGGTCCGTTGACCCAGCCCGGCGCGTGGGTGCCGCAAGAGTAGATAGCCGGAGGGGAATTCGGCATTTGCGTGCCGGCCGCGCCAGTAAAGCGGTACCAGGCGGTGCCGAGCCCACTGTCGCAAGAGACCGAACTTGCATTGAACGCTGTCGCGTTGGCTCTGGCATCGTGTGTATAAGTTACTGACCGTTAAGGGCATTTCCCTGTAGCGAATGGGGGCCAATTGCCTTGGGCTAGCGTTTGGGCTAGCGTTTGTCGGATTTGGGCGGAAAAGTTGATCACGGGTTCTTCGTTCATAATTTCAGTAAGATACCAAGCGGCGAGAATCGAGTACACGCGAAGTTTAGGCCAGCGGCTGCCAAATGGCAAGCGTCGTGCCAAAACTGACGATGGCGCCGATGTACTTCCGTCGCGGGCAATCGCTCGGGGCTAGGCGGCTATTCACCTAGCCCTCTTGGGCCTCGGTGCGTCCCAAACATGCCCGCAGCGATCGCAGCGTACGACAGCGCAGGACGCCAGGGTCAAGACCTTGTGCTGACACGCGGCACAAGTAGCGCCGCGGACTAGACCAGCCAGCGCCTGTAAAACCTCTGAATTCGCAGTCGCTTCAACCGCTTCAGCTTTAGCAACTTCAACCCTGGCCAAGTGCCGCCCGACGGTTGCGCGATGCAGGCCGGTTGCCTCGGCGATCGCGACGTGGGTATGGCCTTGTTTGCTCAAGCGTTCGATCATGCGTACTTGTTTTGGCGGTGTTGGTCCTGGCATGGCTGCGGCCTCGCGATCGTCGTGACGCGGTCGCAGCGGCATTGTAGCACAGGTTGCGGCGGGATTGTATCGCTGTGGCGACAATGGTTGTTGCGGCGTTGTGACGGGGCGCGGTTGGGAAACAATCGCGGCGCTGGTCGATCTGACGACGTAAGGCGGCTTTGGCAAGTGCGCTTGGCACCGAGGTTTTGCTGCCTAGTACGTTGGCGCCACGCTGCGACTACTTCGGCGCAATCGACCAGATCAAGGTGCTCTTGCAGCCTGGGCAGAGCGCGCCGGTGTTGGTTGCGTCCGCCTTTACCGTTGATAACCAGTCGGTTAGCTTCAGGCTTTCGATGAAATCGTCCGACATCGAATCCTGGTCCCACAACTGGACCTCCACTTTGTCGCCGACGGAAAGCGTTACGGTGATTGATTCGCCCCAAATGGGCGTAAAAGTGTCTGGTTTTGCAGTAGTTTGCACGACCTTGACGCCGTTGACGGCGACGGCGGCATAGGGATCAGGTGCGCCACCAAAGGCGTCCCATGACGAGCCGGTTGAGTCCGTCAATGGCACGGAAGCAGAAGTAAATGTAAATACATAGCTATGCCCGGACGCGTTCACGCAAGCGCCATTTGCCGGGCAGATCGAGACCGCATCGCACTGGCTGCTTGCCGTGCACGGACCACAGGCCCCATTGGCGCAGACTTGACCGCTTGGGCAAAACTGCGGCGGTTGCCAATGGTTACAGCCATCCGGCCCGGTGGCACAGGCTTGGAATCCTTGGGCGGAGCATTGCCCAGTGCCTTTGGTGCATTCGTCGGTGCACGACTTGACGCAGCTGGTACCACTGCAAATCTGTCCGGTTGCGCATGGCGCCGGTGTGCCCAATGCCAAACAGCCGTCGGCGCCCATTGTGCAAGTCTGGATCAAGCCTTGCGGCGTGCAAGCAGTCGCGTTTGCAGTGCATTTATCGCTGCAATTTGGCCCGATTGCCTGACAAATGCCATTGCCTGTGCATTTTGTCCCGGCTGGGCATGGCGCCTCGCTGGGTGCAAGGCAGC
>CAIMEY010000089.1 GCA_903840165.1 uncultured Myxococcales bacterium
ACGAAGAGGTGTTCGCCGGTGAGGGTCCGGTCGGTAATCTCGTACAATTTCCCGGGGATGATTTGGCGCTGGTGGTAATCGAACATCGGCGGCTCCGAGGGCGGAAAACAGGCCCCTTTAAAAGCTGTACTCGCTCGAAATCCGAAAAACGGTCGTTGGCGTCGCAAAAAAGTGGTCAGTGGCGTGAAAAAAGTTGGGGGGGCTGGCAGGGAGCGGGAAGGGGTGGGCGGAAATTGGTTTTGAAGAATAGGATGTTAGAGGGTTGCTATACAAAGCCGTCGGGACATGAGGTGCTACCTGTGGCGCCTGCTCCTGCGCGATCGCGCCCCATACCCCTTCGCCACTGCGTCCCAGCCCCGAAAGGCTTTTGCTCTTCCCGTTTTATGCGTTATATTACAGGATGTTATGGGCTTGCTATACACGCTAGCGCCGCCCCGGCGCACCCGAGAGCGCGCCCCGCCACATCAGTCGGCCTCTAGCAGGCAGGTTCAGCTTCGCAGTTAGCAAGGCCCCTTAGGCGCATGGCAAGCTCTTCGCCCAACTTTCCCATTTGGATCAAGGCAATAGAGGCTTGCTATACAACGAACGATGCCGGGGCCCCCACGCAGGTCACGCGTAGAACCGCCCGTTCGCCCGCCCCATCTCCACCAGCAGCGTGCACGGCCGAAACCGCTTGCCGTGCTTCTGCTCCAGCCTGTGCAGACGTTCGACCACAGCCGCCAAACCAATGCGGTCCATGTACTTGAACGGCCCACCTTCGAACGGCGGGAACCCGATGCCCATCACCGCGCCAAGGTCCCCCGCATAGGCATCGCGCAGGATGCCTTCCTGCAGGCACAACGCCGCCTCGTTGCACAGGCCGAGCACCATGCGCTCACCCATCTCCGCCCGGTCGCCGCCCTTGACCTGGCCGCCTTGAGGGAGGTGCTTGTACACGGAAACGTCCACGACTTTCTTGCCCTTTTCGGTTGTCGACTTGCCGTCCTTGTAGGCGTAGAAGCCCAGACTCGCCTTGCGCCCGAGCCGCCCCTCGTCGACAAGTGCCTGACTCACGTCCGGCGGAAACTGCATGCGCTCACCGTAGTAATGCTTCATGACTTTCATGACTTTGACGCCAACGTCGATGCCAACCTCGTCCATCAACGTAATCGGCCCGACCGGAAAGCCAATCGCCATGGCGGCTTCGTCGATTTGGTCGAGTGCCACGCCTTCGGTCGCCAGGAAAATGGCCTCGGTCATGTACGGCACGAGCGCTCGGGTCGTATAGAACCCCGCACAATCCTTAACAACAATCACATGTTTGCCCATCTTGCGGGCCAGAGCCACTGTCGCTGCGGTGACGGCCGGCGCTGTCTGGTCGGTGACGATGATCTCTACCAAAGGCATCTTTTCCACAGGCGAAAAGAAGTGCATCCCGATGACGCGCTCCGGGTGGGCAGAGTGCGCGGCAATCTCCGCAATCGGCAAAGACGATGTATTGCTTGCAAAAATTCCGCCAACTTTGGTCACACGCTCGATGTCCGCAACCATTTGCTGCTTGAGGGCCAGGTCTTCGAACACCGCTTCAACCACGATATCGCAAAGGCCAAAACCGCTGTAATCCGTGCCACCTGAGAAGCGGGCCATTCTTTCGTCATAGCCCGCCTGCCCGTAAACCTTGCGCTTTTTCGCCTTCGCGAACACTTTGCGCGCATAGTCCAGGCCACGGCCGATGGCAGCATGATCGCGGTCCTTGAGGCGCACGCGAACGCCTTGGTCCGCCAGCACCGTTCCGACGCCGGCACCCATGAGGCCAGCGCCAAGAATCCCAACCCGTTCAGCAGGTTGCACTGTGATCCCTTCTGTGCCAGGGCCATTGTCCTTCTTCAGAGCGGTGATCGCGTGAAAGAGGTGGCGAAGCCCCGCGCTCTGCGGCGTCATCAGCAACTCACCAAATCCGGCCGCTTCCGCCTCAAATGTTCCCTTGGCGACAACGTCGAGAATCCTGAGCGGTGCCGGCATCAACCCCTTGGTTTGTTTCAGCACTTTCTTGCGTGCCTCGTGCAGCACCACCCGACGTCCCAAGGCGTTGCGCTCGAGCAGCAACTCTTGCACCTCCTGCCCCAGAGGCGTTTTCTTCTTTTCTTTGATGCGCTTACCGGCAGCCAGGTCACGGGCAACGCGTTTGGCTGTGTCCATCAGCGCGTTGGCGGGCACAGTGACGTCGACAAGACCCAACTTTCGCGCCTTCTCCGCGCGAATGTTCTTTCCAGTCAGCATCATATCGAGCGCCGCCGTCAGGCCAATGAGCTTGGGCAAGCGCACGGTACCGCCGGCCCCGGGCAGCAGGCCCAGCATGACTTCGGGCGTCGCCAGCTTGGTCTTGCGGTGTTCCGTCGCCACGCGCGCCCGACACGCCAAGGCAAGTTCCAATCCGCCGCCCAAGCATTCGCCATGAATGGCTGCAACACTTGGAATCTTCATCGCTTCTAGCTTCGCGAACCCTTCCTGCGCGGCGCGAGACAGGGCCGTTGCCTGAGCCGCCGTGTGCACTTGGCCCAAGTCGTCGATATCGGCACCCGCGATAAAGCCGCTGTCCTTGCCGCTCGCAATGACCAGGGCCCTCACAGTCGGATCGGCGTTCAGAGCAGCGAACATCGCTTCAAATTCAGGCACTAAGCTTGTGCTGAGCGTGTTCACTTTCTGCCCGGGACAATCGATCCACAGGACAGCCACACCGTCTTTGTCCGGGGCATCCAACCGAAGTGCGCTTGTCATGACATCACCTTTGGTGGTATTTTCTCAACCGCCTGAAAATAAACGATAAACTGCTTATCTCTTGGCCGGCTAGCCGCCTGTGCTCAGGCTTTGGCACCCGCGCCCGCTAACGCAGCCACGACGCGTGGTTGCAGTCTTCTAGCTAGAATCGTTCGACAATCATCGCCGCGCCCATACCACCCGCTGCGCAGGCCGTGGCTAGGCCGAGATTCTTGTTTTCATAGGCAAGTGTCCGGCACAGTCCGGTCACCAAGCGCACGCCCGTTGCGGCGAAGGGATGGCCATACGCCAAGGATCCACCGCGAATGTTGATTCGCTGGGGGTCAATGACACCAATTGGCTCATCTCCGCCCAGTTTGTCACGGAAGAATGCGTTATCTTGGAACATTTTGAGGTTCGACAGCACCTGCGCGGCGAATGCCTCGTGAATTTCCCAAAGGTCGATGTCGTCGGCCCGCAGACCGGCCCGCTTGAGCGCGACGGGCGACGAATAGACGTTGCCAAGCAACATGTTCTCGCGTGGATCTTGGCCCGTGAACGCATGGCTGCGCAAGTAGCCAATAGGCGTATAACCAAGCTCTTTTGCACGCGATTCGCGCATCACAACGATGGCCGCCGCGCCGTCGGTCAACGCCGAGGAAGACGCCGCGGTGATCGTGCCGTTGCGACGGTCAAAAACCGGTTTCAACTTGCTGATCTTGTCCAAGTCTATGTCGGGACGAATGATGTTGTCCGCGCTGACCGGTCCCTTTGGCGTCTGAATCGTCATGATTTCATCAGCTACTAGGCCTGCCTGCGTCGCCGCATGGGCTTTCTTGTGGCTGCCGACCGCCCACTCATCCTGGGAACGCCTTGAAATGCTGAAGTTTTGCGCCATTTCCTCGGCGTGTTCGCCCATAGTTTTACCGGTGTAGCGCTCGGTCAAGGCGGGCGGCGTGGGCAGCAAGTCCATCGGATGGATGGTCCGCAATTCCTTAAGCAAAGCCAAGCCTTTCGCCTTCTGCAGGCGCTGCAGGCTGTCGACCATCCGCTTCTTGTACGTCACAGGCGCGTGGCTGGTCACGTCGACGCCACCGGCGAGCACCACATCCGCCTCGCCTGCCCAAATCGCATGGGCCGCGCTGGCAATCGCCTGAAAACCGCTGGCACAGGCCCGCGACACACTGAAGCCGGCGGCATGGTACATCCCTAAATTCATGGCGACTTCGCGCGCCACGTTCGGACTGCGCACCACCGAAACGACGGTCCCCCAAATCACCTGATCGACCTGGGCGTGGGGCAATTCGAGGCGGAGCATCAACTCGCGGGCTACTTGCGTCGAAAGGTCAACCGGATCAACGTCATTGAGGTCAGACCACGAGCGCACAAATGGCGAGCGGACGCCGGCCACCAGGGCAATTCGGTCGCGTTCCGGGCCGCGCACGTGCACCGCCGGCCCACCGCTGGGCTGGGCTTCATCCAGGGTGCCTTGAACAGTTTTCTCTGCAATTTTGCGGGTTGCGGCCATCTCGGTCTCCTCGGTGCTGCTGCGAACGCCTTGGCGCCCCCCTCCGGCCGGCGAGGGTCCCAGGACGGTGCGCCGCGTGCACGTTCGCGCCGATGACGCGGTGTGTCAAGGGCCGACGCGTGGGCTGCAAAGGGGCATGTATGGCAAGCCCTGAACCACATGTTTGGCAAGGGCAATTCCGGATGACCAAGCGCCCCGCCCGTCCCGCCGATCACCGGCGTGCACCCAGATGGGCATGGGGCAGTCGCCAAAGGGCCAATGGGAAAACTGGCGTCGCAACCGGTGTGTATAGCAACGAGTAAACTAGGCTAAACGACAGCTATTTCTCCGACATCGTCCGTCCGGAGCACCTCGCCAATCACGGCGCGCACGGCGACATCGCGGTGGGCCAGCGCGCCGAGCAGCGCGTCCAGACGCTCGGGTGGCACAGCGATCAGCAAACCGCCCGAAGTCTGGGCGTCGGCAAGCAGGAGCTGCATCGATTCAGACAAGTCGGCCGAAAAGCGCACGTTGGGCGCGGCAAAGGCGAGATTGCGCCGCGTCCCTCCCGGGCAGGCACCGTCTATCAGCGCATCCATGGCTAGGTCCAGCACGGGCACGGAGGCGACATCGATGCGCGCCCCCAAGGCCTTTCCCCACTGGGCGCTCGAGGCCCGGAGCAAGTTGCCCAAGTGGCCCAGCAGGCCAAAGCCCGTCACGTCGGTGCAGGCATGGACGCCCACTTCGACCATCGCTTCGCACGCCGCGGCATTGAGGGTCGTCATCGACGCGATTGCCGCAGACAGGTCTGATTCCAAAAGCTTGCCGCGCTTGACGGCAGTCGTCAGAATTCCCGTGCCAATGGCCTTGGTCAGCACCAGGACATCGCCCGGCCGCGCGCCGCTGTTGGCGACAATGCGCTCGGGATGGCAAAGGCCCGTCACAAACAGGCCAAATTTCGGCTCTTTGTCGACGATTGAGTGTCCGCCGCCGATCACGATGCCAGCCTGCGCACACACCTCGGCCGCGCCGCGAAACACCTGGCCCAGCATGTCCGTACCGTGACTTTCAACCGGCCATGCGACAAAGGAAAGCGCACTGATCGGCCGACCGCCCATGGCGTAGATGTCGGACAGGGCATTGGCCGCAGCGATTCGGCCATAATCGTAAGCATTATCGACGATTGGCGTAAAGATATCCACCGTCTCGATCAGCGCGAGGTCTTCCGTCAGCCGAAACACCGCTGCGTCGTCCCCCGTTGCAGCGCCAATCAGCAAACGCGGGTCGGCGGCCGGGGGCAGATGCGCCAGCGCGGCAATCAAGTCCACCTGCGCAATCTTGGCCGCACAACCAGCCGTTGCAGAAAGGGAAGTTAGGGGTGCGGGCGTCACAGCCGTCGTCATTAGGTCACCTCAATCGTGGTTGCGATGATACCGCCTCCGAGCCCGCAGCGGCAACCACCGCCGGTCGCCTACCGCCAGCCTGAGTACATTTGCCTGCCCGCGCGGATCCCGGCACCATCGGGCAACGACGTTCGGGCCACCATGGATGGTGCCAGCTCCGCGCGAATCGGCCCTTTCTTGGTGAGGATTGCGTTGCAAATCACCCGGGTTATCAAGCAAGCGGGCCCTTTGCTGCTGATCATGTTGCTGGCGTCGGTGGCCGGCGGGCTGGCCTATTTTCCCTTGCATAATGACGACGCGGGATTTCACATCGCCACGGGTCGTTACGTGCTGCAAACCGGTCACGTGCCGACGTCCAATCCTTTCTCGTACGCGAACGACCACGCCGTTTGGCTGCAACATCAATGGCTTTCAGCAACAATCATGGCCTGGCTGGTGGACCGAGGCGGCGTCGCGCTGCTGATCGGGTGTAAGGCCGTGCTGGTTGGCCTAGCGTTTGCGCTGCAGGGATGGACACTTTGGCGTCAGGGGGTGGCGTTGACGCTGCTCGCGCCGCTGCTGGCTGTGGCCGTTTGGGCCTGTGAATTCCGTTTCTACGAGCGGCCTTACCTTGCCAGTATCCTTGCCTTGGCTGCCACTACGGCGGCCCTGCTGCGGTGGCAGGCAACGGGTAGTGCAAAGGCCAGTTGGCTGGCGATGCTAATACCCGCAGTGGCGATTCACCTGCACGCGGGGGCACTGGATAGCCTTCTGATTTGGCTAGCTTTTGTCGCTGGCCGTCTGCTGCAGCTGGGGCTGCCGCCTGCGGAACCGCCATCGACCGGTCCCTCGGTGCGGCAGGTCATGCAGGGTTTCGCCATCACGGTCAGCGTCCTGGTGGCCGGCTTGATGGCGCTTGCGCCCTCGGGTCTAGGCCTGCTGGGCTTGCCATTTAGCTTCGCAGGCAACGCCTATTGGCATGAACATCTTGCTGAATTCCGTCCCTTAGCCTGGGACGCTCAAGCGCTGCCGCAGTGGCTCCTGCTCGCCTTGGCGCTGTTTGCATTAGTGGTAGCCACGCGGCGCCGGCGATGGTTCGCGGCGTTGGTCCTCGTAGGCTTTGGATTTCTTGCACTTCGTCACGTGCGCATGGTGTGGCCGATGGCGGTTGCGTCCGTGCCGATGATCGGGATCGTCTTGGACCCGCTGTGGCGGACGCTTCGGCCTGGGATGCGGTCAGCGACTGCGTGGGTGCTGGTGCCTGTGTATATCAGCCTCGCAACTATCGAACAACACGATCAATTTGGACTCGGCCTCCAAGCCGGCCCGGTCAACCTTCAGCGCCACCCCCTGCCCCTGCTGGCGAAGGCGGCGCAGATGCCGCAAGAAGCGTTTGTAAGTGACGGGTTCGCAGGCACCTGGCTGTGGCAGAACTTCCGCAGGGGCGAGACCGCCAGAGATGCAGGGCTGCACCGCGTGCTGGTGCACAATTGCTTGGAATGTTACGAGGAGTCGACCTACCGCGACGTATATCAGACGATTCGCTACGGACTGCCCGGTTGGCCGGTGTTGGTGCAGCGCTATGGAATTGCCACGTTTGTTCTCAAGTACACGACTCCTGGAGAACGCAAGTTCCAGCAAGGTAAGCCGAATTTGCGCCAGTTGCTGGCTCACGATCCGGCGTACGTGCTGGTCGATTTTGACGATGCCGGCGAGCTGTACGTTGCGCGCAGCCGGCTTGCGGCCAACCTCTTGACGTTAGACAGTTTTCCGCTCGATCCTGACACCGGCGAACCGCGCCTTGCGGCAACGGCTGAACAGATTCGCTCGGCATTGACGGCCCACGCTGCCCTTCACCCGGAGGGGGTCCGCAGTCTGGACATGGCGATTCGCTTGGAGCTGCGGGCTGGAAAGACCCAAAGAGCCGTTGATCTGATTGGGGAAATGGCGCGACGCCAGCCCGATTCGCCTCAGGTGCTGTTTTGGCGCGATCGGCTGTCCAGCAAGCAGAACGTGAACTAGCCAAAACACATAGCCGCCAATGGTTGCGAGCTGCCTAGTACACGTAACCCTAAGTCCTTTCCGGGTTACCGGTAAGGACTCGGGGTTGTGGACTTTGCAGCGGGGGACCCGGCCGAACGCAGGGGTGAGCCCGCGCGGGCGGGCGAGGGGGGCCGCGGACCCCACTGAAACTAGAAGCAAACACTGTACCTCGAACCCGCAAGGAACTTCGGGTTTGAGGTGCTAGTGCGGAAATCTGCAGTTCCAATAACAAATCGACTACTTAGAGGAACGCGCCCCAACTGTCTGCTTAGACGGCGCGACGTGTGCAACCGGGGCCGGATGGGCCACGGCCTTGCTGGCGGGTGCAGCCTTGGTTGTCGTTGTCTTTGCAGTATTTGGTTTGGCCGTGGCAGGCTTGGCACCAGTGGGCTTGACTGCAGCCGTGCCTTTTGCAGCGGGCGTCGTTCGGGTCTGCGCGACGGGCTTGGCCACCAAGGTTGCCTTGGCCGATGCGGACTTCGAAGCAGCGACCGGCTTTGCGGGAACGGCCTTTGCGGCGGACGCCTTGGCTGCATCGACCTTGGCAGCACCCGGCTTGGTCGGAACTGCCTTTGCGGTAACGGGCTTGGCCGGAACGGCCTTGGCTGCGGATGACTTGGCCGGAACTGCCGCAGATGCTGCGGTCGGGTGTGCAACAGCCTTTGGTACAACCCGTTTCCCCGCCGGCGTCACCGTGGCTCCTTTGGCCGCCGCGGCCTTGGCGGGCACCGCAACTTTGGCGGATGGCGTACCGAGGTTTGGCTTTGCCGCTGGCTTGGCAGGAGCACTGGCCTTGTTCATGACCGCCGCTGAGGCTGACGGCTTGCTGGCCGAAGGGGATTTCACCGCCACCGGAGTCGGGGCTTGGGACGGGCGCTGGGCGGCTACCGCGTGCTGGGGTTGCTGGGGTGAAGCTGTTGCCTTGGCAACTCCTACGGTTTTGGCCGATGTGGCTGCTGCTGGGGCCTTCTGCGGCACCGGAGGCGCGGCTACAGGAGTGGCCCGCTTGGGTGCCAAGGGGCTTGTATAGCCAGGGTCGTTGTTAGCAACATGATTGACGTTTTCAGCCGGACGACTCGTCCCCGTCGGGGCGGCGCCATGCGGCATCACCACCACCTGGGCACGGGACGAGGCCGGACCGGCAATCGCCTTGGCGACCGGCTGTTTCGAGGCCGGAGCGGGTGTATAGCAAGGCTCTATCTTCTCATTCTTCAACCCACTTTTCACAATCGCGACAACTGCCCGTCCATCCTGGCCACCCTTGGGCCGCGACCCAGCCTCCGGGTCTAGCGCGGACTTGTCTCCGGGCTTGGCAACGTGCTCAAGCGGGCGCCAGGCCAGCACCTCAACATGGTCATGTACAGCCTTTTCTGCTGCAATTTCAGCCCTCTTTCGCTGTGCGACCGGGTCAATCGCCGGGACAGGCGCTGCCACCGCGACGGTTGCAGGAGACGCCGCATTGCCCGCGAATTGGTTTTGGGTCGGTGAACTAGCTGATGGTAAAGCTAATTCCGCCGTTCCAGCAGCCCACGTTCCGCCAAGGTTGGGCATTGCCCGTCGTGTGCCGCGGGTAGAGGCTGCCGTCGCGTCGGTGCGTGCCTTGGGCGCATCGTCGTCAAATAGCTGAGCAATTGCCAGGTTATCGGCCTCAGGGAGCTGGACGTGCGCACCGGTAACTTCTTGCAAGACGGCAAGTAGGACCAAGGCTCCGCAGAGGGCAGCGGCAAAATTCGCAAGTGCCAGGCCGCCTTGTCCGGTAGGTTGTTTGGCAGACGCCTTCGACGCTGCCTTACGCGGAAGGTCAGTCTTCGAGGCTTCGTCTGCCCAATCAGCGCCTTGGCTTGCCTTGGCAGATCCAACCACGGCGACTGAGACGCCATCGCGCAAGGCCGCCGGCGTCGGGGCCGATTTGGCGGATGCGCCGGTGGGCGTCGGGTAAGTTCGGCCCGTAACTACTTCTACTGGCAGCAGATCAGCCCTTGATGCCCGAGCCGCCCTTTTGCCACTGTCATCGCGTACGCCGGTGGCTGGCCGGACCGCCGCTTCACCCTGCGCCGACCAATCGACGGATTCGCCTTGCCGATCATTGCGCAAGCGCAAGTTTCGCGCCGACGTATCCAGTTCGACGTGGCTGCCCGGATTGACCGAGCTCGACTCGGCCGCCGCCGCCGCCGCCGCTGCTCCAGCTGCATTCTTGCGGGCTTGCGCTTTGATTTCGTTAGGGAATAGCTTTGGGTCTCGCTGAGCACTGCGCCGTGCCTCGGGCAGTTCCAACATGCGCAGGAGTTGTTCGCTCCGGTACAGGGCACGGCTGGCCTTGGTCAACTGCTCCATCGACGCTAACATTGCATCGGCGCTCTGGAATCGCATCTCCGGATTGGCCGCCAACGAGCGACGCAGCCAGTGCTTGACATCGTCCGGCAAGCGCTCGAATTTGGGGCCAAAGTCGATATCAGCCGCCATCGCCCGGGTCTGAAGAACGTCGGTCGTCCCCGGGCCAAACAGAGGCTGGCCGGTCAACATTTCATACGCAACTGCGCCCATGGAATAGAGATCAGCGCGTTGATCCACCCGTTCGCCGGCCGCCTGTTCCGGCGCCATGTAGTGCATCTTGCCCTTGACAGTGCCGGTACGCGTTCGGTCAGAGCGATGATCGCCGCGGGCAATGCCAAAGTCGGTCATCTTGACCAAACCCTGCCGAGAAATCAGCAGGTTCTGCGGCGAGATGTCCCTGTGAACGATCCCCATGCACCGCCCGTTCTTGCCTTTCCAGCCGTGGACGTAGCGCAGGGCCGTGAGCGCTTGGCGCATGATTTCAAAGGCAACTGGCGAAGCCATGGTCTGGTGGTTCAGCTTGTGCGCCACCAGCAACTGGCCCAGGTCGCGGCCATCGACAAACTCCATCGCCAAGTAGTGATCGCTCGCAATTTCACCGACTTCATAGACCTTGACAACGTTGGGATGGTCGAAGTCGCGGACGATCCGGCCCTCATCCTTGAACATACGAATGAAATCAGGGTCATCGGCCAAATGGTCATGTAGAATCTTGATCGCCAGCGTCTGACCATGGCGCGGGTCATCGGGCCTCAGCTCCGCGCGAAAGACACTGGCCATGCCGCCAGAAGCAACCTTAGCGACCAGGATGTAACGCCCGAATTCCCTTGGTTGATCGAGTTTTCCCGTGATCATGGCCGTCCCACGCACGCCGCCATTGCGACCGGCTGATCGGTGACCATCGCGTTGGCGCTTGCACCGACCCTTGGCGCAAAAGCCTTGATAAACGCTGCAGATCAACCGAACAGGCGCACGAGTCACTCAGGCGCCTGTTGCACCGGTCAACCCTAACGCAGGTTGGGCGTCCGTCCAGTTTTTGCATCGGCCGTGGCGTGGGGCCCTGGCCTAGTCTAACTGATTGGAATTCATGGCTGAATGCTGAAGCCAGGCAATGACTTCCGGCCTTAGGCGGGCGGGGTCAATGACGGCATCCAGACTGCCGACCTGAACGGCCCGGTCGACGCTATGGACGGCGTCAAATTCTCTTGCAACTTCGCCCTGTTTCTCAAGGACGACGGTCGCTAGCACGGATTCGTACTGCTCGCGCAGTCGTGGCTTTTGGGCAGCGACAGCAGTCGACCAAGCCAAGCGCGCCTGTTCAACGCGTTGATCTTGTTCCGCACGACGGCGAACTTCGCGCGGGAATACCACAGCCGCAGCCGGACCGCCGCCGATCACCGAGGCAAAGGAGCCCTCGACGGCCAGGGCAACTAGATTAGAATTCAACGCTTTGCTGAAGACCACGTAGGCACCACCATGGTAGCGGCTGATCACGACAAAGACGATGGGCCCCTGAAAGTTGACGACCGCGCGACCAATTTCGGCGCCATATTCAAGTTGTAGCTTGCGCATCGACTCGGGACTGCCGTCAAAGCCGGACAGATTGGCGAGCACGACCACGGGCCGATTGCCCGACGCGGCGTTGAGGGCCCGCGCGACCTTCTTGCTGCTCGCGGGAAACAGTGTCCCGCCGGTCCACGTATCTGGGCCGTCCAAAGGCACTCGCCCACGACGCGCAAGTGGCTGGGATTCAAAGCCAATCAACGTGATCGCGATACCTCCCATGTGCGCGTCCCACACCACGGCCGTGTCGGCAAAGGCCATCGCCTTCCACCGTTCCAAGCGGCCACCATCGCGGTCGATCGCGGCGGCCATGATCTCTCTGATTGCAAAAGGCTTTTTGCGTCCCGGATTGGTCCGATCATCAAAGACCTCGCCAACCGTGGCAAAGGGATCGTCGGCGCCACCTTGGTAAGGCGAAGTCAAAATTGAACGGTCGAACGGGTCCGTCGTCGGCCAGCTTCGCGGCGTCGATTCCTGGGGCTTGTGATAGGTAAACCGGTACTGCTCAAAGAGAATCGCCAATGCCTCGCCCATGTCCTGGGCGTGATACTGCGCCTGACCGTTGGGTCCCATGATGCGGTCATATCCGCCGATGCCGCGTTCATCCTCTGCTGCCACACCTCCCGAATATTCCAAGGCTTTTTTGCCCGTCAGCACCATGGAACCGTCCGGCGTCATGATGAGACAGCCGCGCGTGTGCTGCAGCATGGTCGCTTCGGCATTCCAATAGGACTGCGCACCGACGTTGATGCCGGCGACCAGCACGTGAATGACACCGCCATGGCCGGTAAACTCAATGATCTTGCGAAGAACCCGCGCGGTCCAGTCCAGATTTTCCGTACCGCTGTCCATCGCTATCTTGGCCCCCGAGGACAATGGAATCCATTCCACTGGCAATCCGCGGGCTTGGGCCAGGTCGAGGGCGGCGAGGATGCGCCGACACTCTGGTTCGGCCAAAGCGCCCATGGCCATCGTCGGATCCGAAGCAATCCACACACGTTCCATGCCATCGGGGTACTTGGCGGTCCAATGCACCAAGACGCCCACCACGACGCCGCACACGTTGCCACCGGCCGGCCGATCCACTGGAATCAAGCGGGATTGGCTATCGTCGAGGTCATATTCGGCAAAGCGACCATGGGCCATGTCCGGATGGGGCACCGCGCCAATGGACGCACCGCCTTGGAGCACCTTGATGAGTTCGTACGGATAGGACGCGTCGAGGCGACGTGCACGCAACACCTTGATATCATAAGCAGATAGCGCACGAACGGGCCGATCGCCTAGGGCCTCTTCCTCCACCTGCATCCGGTGCCGACCTGGCTTGCTGATGACGAACAGGGCATGGCGCACGCCTGAGCCTCGCGCATCCGGCACCCGCGCGCGAATCACCACCTTTTCCAAACCAAGGCCGCGCGCCGGAGCCTCCAAACGCCGCGCAACCCCCGCAACATCGCGAGGCACCAAGCGAATCACGGGACGAACGACAAAGGTGATGCGGTTCCAGTGCATCCGGTTATCGGCGAGTTGGTCGGTCTGGGCTAGGCGAATGACCTGCAGGGCCTCAAACCAAGCTCGGTACAAGTCCGCGTCCGGACTGTCGATTTCTTGCGAATCGCCGAGGTGCAGCTGCCGGACTTCGGCGAACACGAAGATGCGCTCGTCTTTGGCATTGGACCGAGCCTTTGCGCGAAAAGCTACGATTATTTCAGGACATTCCAGGCGCTCGAGCTCAAATTCCTCAAGGCGCCAGAGCTCAAACCGCTCCGCTGCCATGGGGTGAATGTCGCGCAACGTCGTGGATTCCTGCCAGATATCCGCCTCGTACTGCCAAGTCCGATGCCGAGGCTTGCCACTGGCTTCGGCCCAAGTGACGGTCAGCAACGTTACGCCCGCAGCGGTCAGGACGGCGGCAAGCTCAGGGTCTAACTGCCAAGCTGGTGCGCCTTGGGATTGCTGAATAAGCCAATCCATCCGACAATTTAGACCCTTGCTATACAACAAAAAGTCGCCCGCCAAAACGCGATTTCGCGCCTCCTGCACGTCCGCCGCCAACAACGCCAGCACTGTCGGCAAGCGCTTGGCCTGGGGCAACTGCAGCACCACCAGCGGCGCCTCAGGGCCGGTCGACGCCAGCACCTGTGGCTCGCAACCCGGGTACAGGCGGCGAATCGCTACAGCCAGGATGGCAGCCCGGTCGCCCTGCCCCTCCCGCGCGCGTTCGAGCAGTAGGGGCAGCAGCGTATGCGGCGCGTCCACCAAACGGTCCAGGGCCTGCGCCTGCACCGGCGCTTGCAAGGCGGCGTCCAGTTGCGCCAGCACCACCTCGCGCCTTTGGACATAGCGCGAGCGCTCAAACACTGCGTAAACAGCCTGTTGCGCGTGGTCCCCTACCGACGGATGCTCCGGTGACGCGACTTGGGCGATGCGCTCCAGGGTCTGGCGCAGGCCCGGCACATCGGCAACGGGCTGACCAACCGCATGTAATTCAATAGCAAGGCGCAGCAAGGCCGCACATAGCCGGTGGCGACGGTGTCCATCTGCATGGGCGACAGCCATGCGCCACAACGCGGTGCGTAGGCCATCGCTCGATTCCAACTGATGAACATCATACACTTGCAAGGCATTTTCGAGCCACGGACGGAAAGCAGGCAGGGCCGCACTCGCCCCTTCGTGGTGGCGCCGGCAGAACTCGTAGAAGGCCAATTCCGCTGTAATAGCTTGCGCTTGATGACCTACTGGCACTAGGTTGCGCTCAAACAGCGTCTCGACAACTGCAAAATCATTGAGCAAATCGAGCAGAGGCAACCAACGCTCCGGATGCAGCGCCAAAGGCAGACGAAAATCTCGCCCTAGCATCCGTTCAAAGCGCGTCGCGTCCAGAGCCGGCGTGTCAAAACCCAGTAATAATCCACGTACCGACGCCTTGAGGTCGGCCATGACCGCGCCCGCCTGATCCGGCGGCAGCAAGTCCAACCGTTCGGCACGCAGGCGTTCGCCCTCGACAATTTGGTCCAAGGGCCGGGGGTGCTGGGCAACGACGAGCGACCGCGGCCGGTCATCGGCCACTTCACCGCCGATAGCATCAAGCAAAATCAAGGGTTGCCCTGCTGCCACCTGCTGATTGGCCCGGCAAAACACCGTGCGCACGACGCCGGCCTGATGGGCGAACACGGGCATCTCCAGCTTCATGGCTTCAAGCGTACAAATTCGCTGGCCAATCTCCAGAGTCTGCCCTTCCTGCACAGCGACTTGAACCACGAGGGCCGGTGCCGGAGCCAGGACCACGCCGCCGGAATTGGCCTCGATGATGTGCACGCTGCCGGCAACACTGATGGCGACGCCGGCCCGCCCGTGCGCGTAAAGAACCGGGTAAGTCCGCCCATCCACATGCAAAGTCGCGGTAAAGGGGCCAGTGACATCCAGACCCACGGCGTACCAGGGCAACTGCTCTCCGACTAGGTAGCGGTCCGGCCCAACCACGTGAACTTGCAGGGTATGGGCGACGCTACGCAGGCGTAATTCTACCGAAATGGCCCCCGGACTCGGCAAGCGCTGTGGAATGCCGCCCTGGACCTGGGCAAAGAAACGCTGCGATTCCGCCTGACGCTGGGCCCGGGCAGAGAGGATGGCCGCCGTTAAAAGCGCATAATCTCCATGGGGTTGCCCAGCAAACTCGCCCGCCGCAAGGGCGCGATCGAGCCAGGCCGTATCCGCCGTGCCGGCCACGACTTGGGGATGCGCCAGCAGCGCTTGGAGAAACGCGTGATTGGTTGCACCGTCTTCGACAACAATTTGCAGTTCACGCAGCGCCCGCTGCAACCGCGCGAGGGCCAACGACCGCGTGGGCGCCCAGGCCATCAGCTTGGCAACCATGGAATCGAATTCTGGCGCAATTATCATACCTTCTACGACGCCGCTGTCCACCCGTACGCCCGGACCAGCCGGCAGGCGAAATACACGCAACGTCCCTGGGGCAGGCGCCATGCCTTTCTCGGGATCCTCAGCATTAATACGGACTTCTATGGCGTGACCGCGGCATTCCCGCCTCAGGGTCGGCATCGGCACACCGCGGGCAATGTCGATTTGCGCGATGACCAAATCCTGGCCTGAGGTCAGCTCTGTGACCGTGTGCTCAACTTGAAGGCGCGAATTTACCTCAAGAAACGTCACCGCGCCATCTTCAGGGCGATAGAGAAATTCCGCCGTGCCGACGCCGTGATAACCCGCCAGTTCCGCCAAACGCTCGCTGCTGTCGCAAAGCAAATTCGCGATACCTTCCGGGAGGATGGGCGAGGGCGATTCTTCCACAACCTTCTGATTTCGCCGCTGCACCGAGCAATCGCGCACACCCACGGCAACCGGTTTGGCGTCGCGGGGGCAGGCCAGCTGGACTTCCACGTGACGCGCGCCCGTGACGCACGACTCAAGGAACAAGCCGCCTTTGCCAAAGACTTTGCGGACTTCCTCGGCCACAGTGCGGACTGCCGCCGCCAGTTCTGCCGCTTGGTCGACCCGGCGAATGCCTCGTCCACCACCGCCGCCCGAAGCCTTGACCATCAAAGGAAAGCCGATTCGCGCAGCGTAAGTCTCCAACTGTTCAGCGGTTTCTTCACCTGTCAGCAGTTGCCACGGCGTCAGGGGCACGCCTGCTTGCTGGGCCAACTGCTTGGACGCAATCTTATCGCCCAGTTGCCGCATCGCGCTGGCCGTTGGCCCGAGAAACACGATGCCAGCCTCCGTCAAGCGTTCAACAAAGTCTGCGTCTTCACTAATGAATCCCCAGCCTGGCCAAACCGCGTCGCACTTGTGTTCGCTGAGGAGCGCCAAGAGATGGTCGTGGTCCAGATAGGCGCTGACTAGTTTTCCCGCACGATCGGCGCGAAATGGCGTGCCGAGGCGAACGGCTAGGTCGGCCTGCCGCACAAAAGGCGCATCTGCGTCAGGATCGGTATAGAAAGCAATGACTTCCAAGCGAACGCCACGCTCGAGCTGATAGTCACGGGCGGCGCGAACAAAACGCATCGCGGGCTCGCCGCGGTTGAGAATTGCAATGCGCTCAAAGGGTTGAACCAAGGTCACGACTACACTCCACGGGCTCGCCTGAGGCTTTGGCCATCAAGGCTTTGAAATTCAAGGATGATGCTGTGCTTCCAAGACAACGAAAGCCATCGCCGCGTCGCCGTCATGCGTCAGGGACAGGTGACAGCGCAGCTGCCCACACGCGAGTGCGACCGCGCCGTGCAATGCGAGAGCTGGTCGATGATAATCGTCTGTAACTACTTCAATTTCACGCAAGTCGACCCGAGGCAGCTGTGTCGGCCGTCCCCAATTTCCCGCCGACCAAGCCTTGACAAACGCTTCCTTAGCGGCAAAACGCGCGGCCAAATGTGCGTCTACGGGACCCGGGCGCAGGCGGCTGTCAGCCAACTCAGCGGCCGTGAACGTGCCGGCGACAAAGTTCGAGGCTAGGTCGGCCAACTGCCGCGAAAACCGCGGTATATCAACGATGTCAGTGCCGATTCCGCTGATCACGCCGCACCATAGAGACCGTTGGCACCCAAGCGGGCGTCAGGGTCCAGCAAGAGCTTGGCTTCAGCCTCGGCCTGGGCGTCGGTACCGTCCGCAGCGTCAAAGCGGCGGTGCGCCCTCTTCTCGTAGGCCGGCTCAATGCCCATCCAGGAAAGGGCGAGTCGCTCAAACTCCAAATGATTACGATGTGATACGGCCTTGCTATACAAGGCCCAGGACGCCTCAGGAACGGCGCTGTGGAAGGCGTCCGGGTGCACGAGCAGCAGCAGCGCCCCAACATGGCCAAAGCCCAGACTCGTCGCCAAACCGGCGCGCACCGGATGGCGGGGGCCGTACGCAACGGTCGAATCGCTAAACGCCACGTGCTGATAGCGACGCATCGCGGCGTCAACGCTTTGCAAGTTGCGATTGCCCGGGACTTGGCCCGTCTGCAGCACTTGGCATAGGCCGATGGTCTGCCACGCTGCTGCGCCGCCTTTGCTGTGTCCTGTCAAGGACTTCTGCGAAATCACCAGAAGCGGATTGCCCAGAGTCCGCCCAAGCGCGGTCTGGATGCGGTGGTGCAAGGCGTTTTCATTGGGGTCATTGGCACCCGTTGAGGTATCGTGCTTGGATACCACTGTAATATCATCGGCCTTCAATCCAACCTTGTGCAAGGCTTGGGCCAGCGGCGATTGCATCCCGCCCAAGGCCGAGGCAAGGGCACCCATGCCAGGTGCTGGAATCGACTTGTGAATGCCGTCGCCATAGGACCCGGCAAAGGCCAGCACTGCGCGGACGGGCAGGCCCAGGGCCAAAGCGATGTCGCCCCGCGTCACCAGCAACGTTCCGCCGCCCTGCCCTTCGACAAACCCGCGCCGCCGCACATCATTTGCGCGTGACATCTGGTCTGGCTCAAGGCCCATCGCGGTCATTTCGTCGCTGGACGCCGTCGCTGCCATATCGGCAAAGCCAACGGCCCCCTCTTGGCCATAGTCGTCATAGCCGCCAGCGACCACAAAGTCTGCACGGCGCAAACTGATTTTGTCGTACGCCTCTTCCATCGAAACAGCCGCCGTCGCACACGCTCCGACCGGGTGCGCCATCGAACCGTAGGATCCGACGTAGGATTGCACGACATAGCCAGCGACGACGTTGATCAGCGTCTCCTGCAACACGTCGTTCTGCCGCTCATTGCCTAGTAAGTGGTCGACATACAAGCGATGTAGACTGCGCATTCCGCCGATGCCAGCCCCTTGCGTGTTGGCGACGCGAGCGGGATGCAGGTGGGTCAGCAATTCCTCCGGCGTCAGGCCGGCACCGACAAAGGCGTCCACCGTAGCAATCAAGTTGAACAGCGTGACGCGATCGAGGCGGTCTGCCATGTCCTTGGGCACGCCAAATCGCGTAGGATCAAAGCCTTTGGGCACTTGGCCAACGACTCGGCGGTCCAATCGAGTCACGCGAGGTACGCGAATTTCACTGCCGGCGCGCCGCGTTATCCACCAACGGTCGCCGCTAGGATCTGCCTGCACCAAAGTACGCTGCGGGTCGGCCTGGATAAAGCCCTGCGCTTCCGCTTCACTAGCCACTGAAAAGCGGAAATCTTGGTCCAGATAAACCGTCGCCATGACCGGCAAGCGGGCCGGGTCAAAGCCCACCGTTTCCGGCTCAACCCATCGAATCCCTACACGATTGCGGAGTTGCGGCGCGTACTGCCCGGCGATGTCGGCCTCGGCCACGGGTTGACCGCTTTGCACATCGACCCAACCGGCCGTACGCCCGTTGGCCTGCCAGCCAATGAGGCCCGTGAGCCACGACAGCTCAACGACACCGGCAGCCGACAATTCACCTTGAACTTCCAGCTCATAACGCGTCCGCGACGTACCGCAGGGCCCCATCTCACCGTGTCCAACGACGACGACCAGATTCTCCAAGGAAGTCGAATGCTTGGGCCAGTCGTGGCGGTTGGTCGCCAGAGTCGGCAGGCGCCGCGGCCAGTTCGGCAAACGCAGCAGCGGCTCCCGAGCAGGCGCATTCCCTTGTGGATTCTGCAGTTGCGCCCGATACCGATGCAACCTGCGCGCCGCGGCCACTTGCCGTTCCAGGGACTTGCGAATGCCGTCAACACAGCCGCGCACGTCAGCTAGGCCGCCAAAACCACCCGTCAAATCGACGTCGAGAGGTCCGGTCTGGGCCAAGAGCCTTGGTCCATCGCAACACAAAGCCGCGATAAGCAAGCCCATTTCCGTGCTTGAGAACGTGCGAACGCCGGTCTGCGCCTCCAAACGGGCAGCCACGGGGTCATTGGCGTCCATCAGACTCGTGCCGCGCACCCAACCGATACGCGCACCGCAAAGGGTCAGCGCGCTGGCCCAGGCATCGCCCTCGCTATGCCATTTGTGCATCAGGACTTCGAGTGCGGCCTTGGTCTCGGCGTAGACGCCATCGCCGCCAAAAGAGCCGTGATTCGGCGACAATGGAAGCACCACGTGACACGGCCGAGGAGCCCCGGTGCGACGCAAACGAGCGCCAACCAGCGCAACCAGACGCTCGACGCCCAAAAGCATTGCACGAATGCTGGCTTGGGCGCGCACACCGATGCGATCCAAGGTCGCCAAATCCTTGATGGCCGCAAACGGCAAGATCAGGTCGGGCAACATCGGCTTCTTGAGGACGCGAATCGTGGCGCCGGCTTGCTCCGTAATTTCAGCAAATAGCCAGTCCACCAGCGCGTCCATGTCCTGCCACGAGGCTTGGTTGAAGGGCACGACGTGCAGTTCGGCCCCCGGCGCTGCATGGCGCTGCCAAATCTGCGCGTAGGCAGCCAAGCGCTCGCGATCATAGGTGGAAGTCGTCAGGATCACCCGCGCCCCACCGCGCAAGAGCAGCTGCACGGCGTGGAGCGCGATAGACCCTGGACTCGCTCCGGTCACAAGCGCCGTTTGGCCCGTAAAATCAAAACCTTCTTTAGCCACCTTGCGTAGGGCTTGTTGGATGGCCGGCGTAGCGGCGCCCGCATGAACGGCCAAGGCATCGCCCGCGGCCTGCAGTTCCAGCCAATGCGACCACGATTTCACTGCGGGATCAGGAACTTCTCGATAGTTCAGCGAACCGTCGTCGCCCACCGTCAGTTCGGGGCGCTCGGGCAATCCCGGCAAGGCGTGCGACGCTTCTGCAGCGGCGACGGTAGAAAATTGCTTTTCAAGATCAGAACGTTGCAACCGCTTGGCCTGATCTGCACAAAAACGCGCCGTGTCACGCACCCGCGGGTCCTGCCCGTGGGCGGCAAGGCGTTGAATACCTTGCGCCAAATCGGCTTGAGAAACGCGGTCATGGACAGCATCGAGCCACAATCGCCACAAATCGCGCTGGGCAAAGGACCATGTCGAGGAGAATCCCACGTGCTTGCGGGCATCAAACGCCGGTCGGACCAAATCAGCGAGGTTCGTGCCAAATTCTTGCGCCAGAATCGCTAGTTGTTCAGCCTGCGGGTCGACTTCGCTGACCCTAGGCACCGGGGACAAATCGTGCCCAAGGTTTGCTGCCAAGGCACGCACAGACTGCATCAAAGCCCCGTCCGGGCCAGCGATTTTTGCCTCCAGCGCCGCGACAACGGCTGCATCGACGGCCATCGCCGCCCCACTACTGCTTGCCGCAGCCCCGCCCAAGGACCAGCCACGCTCAGCGGCAATGGCGGTCACGAATTGATCAATCCGTTGAACCGCTTCGGCCTTATTGGCTGCCGGTGCCACGGCGACAGTGCCCAGGGCCCCGCCGCGCCCCGACTGACCGTCACGGCCTTCGACCGCAAGAAAATCAAAGACATGAGCCTGCGCTGGTGCAGCCAAGTTCCACGTGTCCGTCAAATGCCCGGCCAGTTCCTTACGAGTCCAGCCGCTACGTGCGAAAAGCTTTTTAATTGCTTCATCTTGCGCAGCACGGAGGTACCGTCCAGGCGCCTGGTATGTGCCGGCCCTTTTGGCGAGTTCGGCCGTGAGCGCTGACAAAGGCTTTTCATGGGCCCCGTCCATGGCACCAGCCTCAAATTCTGACGTAATATCAAGGAGAACCTGGTTGCGTCGCGACGAAACGCCATCGAACAATTCGTCAATGGTTTCCTGATCCCGCAGTTGGTCCGGGCGAACGCGGGCCTGCAATGCGAGCAGACTGCGCAAGGACCGGGCAACGTCCGGCCCAACGTCGGTCACGGCGACCGTGCCACGCGACGGCTGCGCTGCTGCCGCTTGGATAGGTAATGGGGCAACCGCTGACGATTCAATCGCTTTTGCCTGAGCGGCGGGTGCTTCCACTGCGTCGATGGACGTCGTGACCTCGGGCCAATCGGCCGGTTCGCCCGCCGCGTCGCGCAGGAAGATCGTCTGGATATCCGCTTCGGCATTGAGGATTTGCACGCCAGCGCTATTTCCCTCCAGCGAGGTGCGCGCCATGTTGGCCAAGGTTGGCTGATAGCCCACGCCGACTTCGAGCAACCGGCGTACGCCCAGGCCACCCGATTGCTCAGGCGCGACAAGGACTTCCTGGGTCTCAATCCAGCGCACGGGACTAGCGAACTGCCACGCCAGCAGTTCGACCAATAGCAGACGGGCCAAGGTCGGAGCTTGGGCCTGATGCGCCGGCAAATCACGCAATACTTCAAGCAGTTGTGGCGACCCTGTGGCAGCGTGCACCGCGGCAATAAAGTCACGCTCTAGGCTGAACGGCAGCGGCACGAGGTTGGGCACGTAGCGGTGGATGAGTCGCTCGGGCGGCATGGTCTTGGGCAGCCGCTGGTCCAGCACCGCGCGGAAGGCTGGCACGCCGTCACGCAACACCTCAGAATGGAAAGGAACATCGATGCCCGGCACTTCCACCCAAGCCGGCCTATCGCCGCGGGTCCGCTCCGCAAGGGCCCGCTGCAGGTGGGCCAGCGCCGCAACACGCCCTGTCACGGAATACTGGCGATTGCGCACGTTGTAGTTGACAATTTGGACGAATTCGCCGCTTTCCTGCCTCACCTGCGCGACCAAAGCCTCGGCAGCAGCATGGTCTAAACCTGCGAGATTGGGGCGAATTACCCCCATGCGATAGCCACTCTCGCCACTGGCATCCCGAGGCACCAGCGTATGCATCGCTAGGCCACGCTGGTAGACGATCTCTACGACCGATTCCAACGGCAAAACGCCCACGTAGGCGGCAAGGGCGTTGTACTCGCCGACGCTATGGCCACAAGCGACCGCCGCTTCATCGAGGACGCCGGCTTCACGCATTTCAGCCACTTGGGCCTGCGCCAACACCGCCATCGCGACCTGGGTGAACTGCGTCAGGTTCAGCACGCCTGAGGCCAGCAGCCAACGCCGCCCGGACACTACGATTTCTTTGGGATTTTCGCGCACAACTTGCAAAATGGAAAAACCGAGCTCGCGACGTGTGAAAGCATCTGCCTGATCCCAAACCGATTTTGCCGCCGGCGACCGCTGGTATCCATCCTGGCCCATGCCCTTCTGTTGAATGCCCTGACCGGGAAAAACATAAGCCGTTCGGGGAGGTAGAACGCTAGCCGTCGCACGCACGACCGACTGGTACTGGCCGTCCTGCAGGGCGGAGACTAGGCACTCGCACTGCGTCTGGCCGTCCTTAGCACCGATCCGCGCGACTTCAAAGCGTAAATGCGCCCCGGGAGCGACGGGGGCCAAGAAGGCAGCCTGAACCTCCGTCAACCGAGTTACGTCGCCACCAGCCAGCGATTCAGCAATCGCTGCATGGGCTTTGGCCGACGTCCACATGCCATGGACGATGGCGCCTGGCAGCCCAGCCAAGCGGGCCGCCGTATCGCTGCGGTGGATGGGGTTGCGGTCCCCACCGGCCTGAGCAAAGGCGTGCATGGCCAGGGGCGCGCGATCCGCTTTGCGCATCAAGACCTTTCGCGCAACCGCAGCTCCCGTCTTTGGCGGAGGGGCCAACAGGGACAGAACTTGGGTCACCGGGTGCACGGTGTGGGCATCGTGGCTAGACCACTGCACCTGGCCAACAACCGTTTCGCCATCAAAAACGGTTGTATAGCAAGCCGTTAAGCTATTGTTATTCCTGGCGATTTCCCGAACGGCATTGCCAGTGAAGCGCAGCGTCGTGCCCGGCTGCAGGGGCGTGTTTAGGCGCAGCCAAGGCTGTTCGGTCAGCAAGGAAACAGCGGCGGCATCCGGCAAGAAGACTTCCTGCTCTAGGGGCAGGTGTTCTCGCAATGAGTACGCGGTATTGCCAAAGTGCCCGCGGACGAAAAACTGCGAGCGCAGCTCGGCTGCCAGCACATCGCCGGCCCGCAGCTCGGCCTGAACGTGGATGGTTCTACCGGTGGCGGCGTCATCGACGCGAGTTACAAAAGCGCTTGACTTCCATGCGTTTAGACCCTTGCTATACAAGCCTTGAAAGCCTGCATGAAGGGCAATTTGCTGGTCCAGGTGAACCAGATTGAGCAAGCCCCCGGCCAGTTCGGGCGCGGCCAGCACCGAGAACATGGGCTGCCACACCAGGGAGAAGGCGTAATCCGGTGAAATCCCTTGACTTGTGCCGCCCGAGGTCAGCGCCGCGTGGGCGAGCGCCAAGGTGGGCTGGATGACAACATCGGCCTGCGCACGGAAAAACAGAGGCGTCGCCTGCAGTTGTCCGCCAAAGAGGCCAGTGCGGTAAAAGCCCAGGATGCCTTCTGCAGCCTCTGCTTGGCTGAGGTGAACGGTCCATGTGCCGGTGTCGCCGTCGGCCAGGTCGAGGTTCCACGTCAATTGCGCTGTAGGTCCGCCGTCTTGTGCGGGCACTTGCAGTTCAACCCGAACGCGTTCGCCAATGCAAGTCAGCTCAACGGAATCAGACAATTCCGAAGATATTCTAGGCGCTTGCCAGCGTAGTCGCGCAATACTGCCGCCCTCAGCGTGGTGCAACTCCACGGTCGCGCCCGCCTGTCCGTGCAGCAAGGCCTTCAAAGGATTGCGAATTAGGCGCCGACCTGACACCCACGCCGGGGCCAAGAGGCACGCAGCTAGGGCCGGTGAGACCTGCGCGGCAAGCCACGACTGCCACAGTTCTGCTTGAACAGACTCAGAAAATCGCAAAATCGTCTGGCCGGGCTCAGACTCAACCCGCACTCGACGGTCAAGCGGGGCATGAGCCACGACGGGCAAGCGTCGGTCCGAAGCATGAACAACAGCTGCCCCATCTGCCTGCAATTGCGCAACAATTGCCGCGTCAAAGCGCCCAAGAAGCCCAGCCACCGGTTCATCGACGCGGACACCGGCCACGGCCTCGGGCCCAGGAATCACCAGCACCTGATCTGCTGTAAACTTAGGGTGTTGGGCCTGCCACAGCGAATCCGACTTGAACCAACGGCGCACATCGGCGTCGATTACCGGAACGAAGGGCACTGGCTTGCCCGGGCGTCCGCAAACCTCGTGGAAATACAAACGATCCGCCGGATGCAGCGGTTCGGTCGCCAGCTGTGGGCAGACCGCGAGCAAACGGTCCAAGACGACCTCAGGCGCGTCAAAGTCGGCCCAATCTCGCCACACGCGCTGCACAGTCGCCTGATCCGTTTGAGCAAATCGCGCCTGGGCGCGGTCCACCAAGTCTGCCATGCGCTCGCGCCAAGACCGGTCCAGCCACGGCCCGTCTTCATACAGATCGCCCGAGCCGATGGCCGTCAATTCCTTGAAACGTTGGAGAACTTCCCACCACGTCATCTGCTGGAGTTCGCCGAAATAGGGCTTGGCCGTGGGCGCCAACGCCGCAATAATTTCGTCATGCCGCTGCCGAACGACGTCCGCCTGGCCCGCTACTTCGTCCAGGAGCCGACCGCAGCGCGATGCCGAATTGTCCAAATAGTGAATATCTGCGTTGAGTTGACTGCGCCCTGACGTGACACCGCCGCGTACTTGCCCGGCCAGCACCCACTCCGGACTCCCTGTGGCCGCCGCCAGGGCCTTTTTGACATCTGCTGTGGCCGTCGCCTCCAAACAGGTCATCGCCAGGGTGCCGAGAAAGACCGCGTCCACCGGCATCGCCGGCAGTCCTCTTCGCAAAGACCAGGAACCAGTGAGCAATTCGACTGCACGGGCCTCCGTGGCGATACCGCCGCCGACGCACAGCACGAGATTGGGCTGCCGACGAATCAAGTGGTACGTATCTACGAGCAATTGCTCAAGATCCTCCCAGCTGTGGTGACCTCCGGCCTTGCCGCCCTCAAGGTGCAATCCCAGCGTATGATGGCTTGCCGCCTTGGCAATTCGGATGACTTGCTCCACTTGCGCCGTCGTCCCCGGCTTGAAGGCGTTGAGCCAGATGCCGGCATCTCGAAATTCATCAAGCAAAGCAACCGCTTCATCCACCTCCGGCAGACCGGCGCTGATGGTCACACCCGCCAGCGGCAGACCGGCGCGACGGGCCTTTTGCGCCAGTTGACCGCGCTTGACCTGCATATCCCATAGGTAAGGGTCTAAAAACAGGGCGTTTAACGTGAACTCTCGGCCCGGCTGCAACAGTTGGCTGAGTTCGTCCATCCGCTGCTGCCAGATCTTCTCAGTCACTTGGCCACCGCCGGCCAATTCTGCTGTAAATCCAGCGTTTGCGGCCGCGGCAACGATTCCGGCATCGGCAGTGGTCGGCGTCATACCTGGCAAAATGATGGGCGATTGCCCCGTCCAGCGGCTATAGCGATTGTCGACGAGCTGGCGACCATTGGGCAACTGCAGCAAATTCGGCATAAACGCTTGGTAGTTCAGCGGCGTCTCACCGCTCGCCCCGGCCGAAAATAGACGCCGCCGTCCGACCGGCACCGCAATGGCCACCGTCTCGATGCCGCGTCCGCGCAAGTTGGCCGCAGTGAGCTTGGCCACACCGTCGCTTGGCCCCAAATCGACAATGAATTCAGGATTATGTTGCATGGCGACCGCAGTGACGGTCTCGGTCCAGCGCACGGGCATCAGGAACTGATCCTCGACCAGCCATTGCGTCAAGTGGTTGGCATCACGCGCTTCTTGGTAGGAAGTCGCCAGAGAAGGCGAATACACCGGCAAGCGCAATTTCTGTGGATCGACGGAAAACCCAATATCAGCAATGGTTTGCCGCATCGCCGCGTGGCCCGCTTGCATGTGCGGGCTGTGAAACGGCGCACCGACGGCGAGGTATTCCCATGTCGGCACAACGACTTTGCCAGGTCGGCGCCCTTCCTTCTTGCGTTTGAGCTCCTGCGCCGCCTGCGTGCTCAGCTGCTTGTCCAGGCGCTGCAAGGTCGGCACAGGACCGCTGACAACGAAGCGCTGAGCGGTGTTATACAGTGCAATTACAGCGGCTTGTCCAGGGTCAAGATTGCGATTGACCGCGTCCAAATGTGCCTGCAGTTCGCTGTCACTCAGCCCCGCAACGGCGGCCATGGGCGTGGCGTCGCCCTGGGGCCCCAGCCCTTTGCCCGACTGCGCCATGTGCAGCCCCTGCCAGATAAAATACTGCAAATACGCCAGGGTACGCGGCAGTGATACGGCAGCAGCCTCGGTACTCTCAGAAATGAGCAGCGCCGGCATCATGCCCTGCGAATGCCCGAGAACGGCAGCTATTTTTCCGGAGCGCCACACGGCGTCCAAACCGCGCTCCGCTGCGTCATTCCATCGCAAGATTTGGCAAAGAAAAATAAGCGGTTGCGAGATTTGTGACGAGGCGAGGTAACCGGCGTCTGGACGCAACTCCGCCTGCAGAATCCAGGCCCGCAGGTCGAGGCCAAAACCGTATAACCCACTGAATTGAAATACGTCTGCAGCAATCCAACCCTGCATAGCTGCACTGGCCGCCTCGATCCACGCGCGAGCAGATGCCGATTCCTGCCATAACTCAACAAGTTCTGCGAATGCAGGCCCGCCCTGCCCGGCAAATGCGATCGCAACCCGGCGATCGCCATGGACCAGGATCTGCAGCAAGCTCTCGAGTTCATGGGCAGAATGCGGCACACCGTGAACCAGGTGCTGCGCCAGGGGGCCTCCCACGGCCGGTGAGCTACGTACGCCTTGAGAATTCGCGACACCAGACGATGAATGAACCATGATTCTCCGAAGTTTTGGCACGGCAGAGGGTTGCACGGGAGGGCGCAACAGGGCCGCTTAGGCGATGGATTATGTCACAGACTGCCGCACAGCTACAAGTCGGGCACAGTGTTGTATTTTCAGAGTATTACACCGAATCAAAGCGTCAACGCGGTGCGTCAAAGTGGGCATTTTTGCAGGCAACGGCCAGGCCATGACGCCGCAGTCGAGACGGTGCGCCGTCCATCATAGCCGCATGCGCAAGAGTTCTTCTGGATCCGACTTGCATAAGTTCGCAAACTGCATGGACATTTCACCTCGAGCGACCTTCCCCGGTCCCGTGCGCGCCAATGGCTCTGGACAAAACCGCCATATCAACGGGCGCTTGTAGGGGGCCACCCGCCCCAGAGCCTGCTCGAGCAAGGGCCAGCACTGCTCCGGCCGCAGCGCAGTGACTAGCCAGGCGCCGACAATCTGCCCGCGCTCAAAGTCCGGCACGCCGCAGACAATCGCCTCGTCAATGCCAGGGATGCCTATCAAAACCGTTTCAATTTCTTGAGGATAGATGTTCTCGCCGCCGCTGATGATGATGTCGCTTCGCCTCGCTGCGATCGTAAGCGCGCCACCTTGTAAGTTCGCCCAGTCGCCCGTGTCCAGCCAACCATGGCCAACCTCAGATTCTGGCTGCACTTCTTCTCCAGGCAGTTGCGCGTAGCCCGTCATTGATTGCCAGGTGTGCGCGATCAGCCGGCCATACCCATCGTTATCAGGTTGGTCAATGCGCAGTTGGACGCCAAGCAGGGGGTGAAGCGTGTTGTCGGCCACGCCGGTAATCGCCACCTGCGCGCAAGTCTCTGTTTGGCCGTAGGTTTGCCTTAGGGGCAGTCCACGACGGCGGCCCTCGTCAAGCCACTCAGGCGGCACGGGCCCTCCGCCCACCAGCACGCAGCGCAGCGGAGAGTCGATAACATCTTTTGATTGTTGGAGAAATCGTTGCAGTTGCAGGCCGACGATGGACGCCTGGGTGAGGGCAAAGCGCTCGCTCAAAGTATGTATAGCAAGCCCTGAACTACCTGAACTTACAACCAAAGTTCCGACACCGACCGCCGCACGCGCCGCCACCATCAGCCCGCCCACGTGGCACAGGGGCAGAGGGCACAGCCATACATCATCCGCCGTGGCCCCGACCGCATCCAGGCTCGCCGCGACTGCATACCAAAGGCTAAAGTGACTAATTCGACACAGTTTTTGCCGACCAGTGGTCCCTGACGTCGGCAGCCAGAGTGCGTCGGCCGTCGCGTCCATGGCCGGCATGACATAGGAAATCGGCGAGGGTTCAAGCTGTTCGGGAGCAATGACGAGACCGTGGGCATGTGGGTGTCGCCGGTCGGTCAACAAGACCCGGGGACGCGTTCGCGCCAGTAATTCGTCTACTTCTGCTGTAGTTGCGCGGGGATGGATGGGCAGCCACACCGCCCCGAGTCGCCATGCCGCCCATTGTGCGGGCAGCAGCAACGCCGCATCATCGGCCCAAGCTGCCACGATTTCGCCAGCTAACACGCCGGCTTGACTGATCAATCGAGCGATCGCATGGCCTTGTGCATCTAGCTGCTTCCAGGTCCAATCGATGTTGCGGTCGGCGTCGCGCAGCGCCAAACGGTCAGGCTGATACCGCGCGGCCCGGGCAAGCCCGTCGGACATTCGCCACATCATTTGCAATGTCGGCAGGTTATCAGACATGCGCAGCTGCCCTGCGGGCTGTCCCGGCACCCCAAGACCACATGCGCGCAACCTCCCAGGCGCGACCGCCGCCAGCGCGTGCAGGGCGCTGCGACCAACCGGCCCATCAAAGAGCGAACTAATGACAAGGTCACAGGAAAGCTTGGACAAGGCTTGGGCAAACTGGAGAAATCGGCCAATCGACCCGAGCAAAGCGGGCTTGACGACCGCCACCGCCACGGCACCTCGAGCGGCGAGGGCAAGCACAGATTCTGGCGAACTATCAAGGAGATCAGCAGCGAGGGGCACGGCGCTTGAATTCGGCCAGTCCGCTACGGCCGTCGGGTCCTCTACATATTCAACGCCTTGCGCTGCCTCAAGGAGGGCCGCCAGATCAGCAGGCGGTCGTCCCTGCCAGCCGCCGTTGACGTCAAGCCGCAATTGCAGGCCGTTGGCACGAACCATCGCAACAAATTCAGCAAGTTCTTTGGGATCGGCGCTGGTCCACTTGACCTTGACGTGGCGATCCCCCGCGGCTGCCAGGGACGCCCAAATCGCGGGGTCGAAGGTTGCTGCCACGACGGTCTGAGCGACAACCTCTGGACGCGGTGGCACCGTACTATCCGGATATTGCAGATGAAGCCACTGGGCAAGGCCCATGTTGGCCTGACACGCCTGCAGAGCATGAAGCGCAACGTCCCGGGCAAAGGCAACGATTGTGGCGTGGTGTCTGGAATCACGAGGCAAGTCAGGCGCTTCGCCGGCGCAGAGGTGAATGCCGTCGCTCACCAAGTGCAGATCGCTTCCCGTAGATCCCGTTTCTCCACGGCTACTTGCAAGCAGCGCCCCTTCGCCGTGCCAACGCTGCGCGGGCAACCAGGTAACCTGTGGCGCGTCAGGCCCGACTAGCACAGCCACAGCCCCACGGCGGCCAGGATCGCGGTGATCAAGTGGGCCCGCGCCGTCGCCCCGAGCAGTGCGTTATAGCGAAGCCCCGACTGCGGCTGACTTGCCGCACGGCGCAATTGCCAAGCCAAACGCAGCCATAGCGGCAAAGCCAGCAGAGGCAAGGCCAGCCACGCGAGGTGGGCCTGCACCGCGAGTGCCACGGGGCCAATGCTCGCAATCAGCGCCAGCAGGACGTACTCCGACCAGGCCACGTTTGGGCCCCAGCGCACGGCCAGCGTCCTCTTGCCGACCAGCGTATCCGTAGCAATATCACGGAGATTATTGACAACCAGGATTGCCGTGCAACTCGCGCCAACGGGCAGAGACCAAAGCCATGCTTGCAGCGGCACGTGGCCCGTCTGCACAAAGTACGTGCCGACCACGGCGGCGATGCCGAAGAAGGCGAAAACGAATACATCGCCAAGCCCGTGATAGCCAAGCGGATACGGCCCGCCCGTGTACGCGATCCCAGCGGTAATGCTCGCCAATCCGAGCACGACGATCGGCCAACCCGCCTGCGTCACCAGGACGACGCCACAGAGTGCGGCGGAGAAAAAAGCTAAGAACATCGCACGCTTCATCGCCTGCGGTGTCACTAGGCCGGCAGACGTCACGCGCAAAGGGCCCTGACGGTCGGCCGTATCGGCCCCCTTTTCATGGTCATAGACGTCGTTGGCGTAATTTGTACCAAGCTGAATGAAGCAGGCCCCCAAGAGCGCAAATAGCCACGGCCACAGGGAAAACGCTTGGTCATGCTTGGCCAACGCGCCGCCGACCAAGACCGGTGCCATTGCCGCTGTCATCGTCGCGGGCCGAGAGGCGAGGAGCCACAGCTTAGCGCGGGAGAACTGTTGGGCCGACGCTCCGACTCCAGCCAACTCCGCATGAGTACGGTCAAAATCGCCGTCAAGGTCGGGCGTGGCGCGGCTTGGCGGCGCGGCAGGCTGGGGCTCAGACACAAGGCGCTCCAACTGGGCAGAGGCGACGGAAAAATCCAGAACTTCACAGGATTCTCGTGCGCGCGCCACAACTCACGGGATTCGCAGGGCCGACTACTAGGGCACGCGCGAAAACTTCTTAAAATCCGGTGGCCTGCGCTCCAGATAGGCATTGCGCCCCTCTTGGGCCTCTTGGGTCATGTAGAACAGCAACGTAGCATTGCCGGCTAGTTCTTGAACGCCGGCCTGACCGTCCACCGCCGCGTTGAAGCTCGACTTGAGGCAGCGCAAGGCAAGCGGTGAATGTTCCAAGATTTTTTGGCACCACGCCACCGTTTCCGCCTCCAACTGCGCGAGCGGCACAACGGTGTTGACAAGGCCCATATCTAGGGCCTCTTGAGCGGAATATTGACGGCACAAGTACCAGATTTCTCGCGCTTTTTTCTGCCCAACGACGCTGGCCAAGTAGCCCGCGCCAAAGCCGCCATCAAAGCTGCCGACCTTGGGCCCCGTTTGCCCAAATACGGCGTTGTCGGCGGCAATGCTTAAGTCGCACACCAAGTGCAGGACGTGGCCGCCACCGACCGCGTAGCCCGCCACCATGGCGATCACGGGCTTGGGGAGGGTGCGGATATCCCTTTGAAGATCAAGGACATTTAGGCGCGGAACTTTGTCGCCGCCGACATAGCCCTGCTCGCCACGGACGCGCTGGTCGCCCCCGGAACAGAAGGCTTTGTCGCCGACGCCGGTGAGAATGATCACGCCCACGCTGGCGTCATCGCGCGCTTTGGCAAACGCATCAATGAGTTGCGCGGTTGTCTCGGGCCGAAAGGCGTTGCGCACTTCGGGACGGTTGATGCTGATCTTGGCGATGCCATCCCAGGTTTCATACAAGATATCGCTGTATTCAGCGCTTTTGGTCCACAGAAATGGTGGTGTTGCGCTTGGCATTTTCGACTGCATAGCTGGCCTTCAAGTTCATGTAAATTACGACGTTTTTCAGGCCCGCGGGGCCAACTTCCCTGCGGCACAAGGCCAACGCCAAGTTTCACCGCCCACTGACAACTAGTACCTCAGACCCGAAGTTCCTTCCGGGTTAGGGGTACAGTGTTTGCATCTAGTTTCACGGGCCCGCGGACTCTCCCTTCGTTGGGCCGTGTCCCCGACCGAAAGCGCACAAAACCCTGTGCTTTCCGGGAGCCCGCAAAGCACTTAGCGTACTTGGACTAGGCTAACGCAGCGTCAGGCCGATTGACAACCGCTACGGGTGCACCACCTATTTTGGCTAGGTTTTCGCGTGCGCAATCAGCGGGAGGTCAATCACCATCGTCATCGTCGCCGCCACCACCTTGACCATCAAGGCCAGATTGCGTGCCGGTGGGACCCGAGGAATTCTCTTCCGGCGGGCTCGGTTCCGTGACCTTTTCTTCTTCTGCAGCGGCCGCAGCTGGGGCGACAGAACCGCCACTCGGAGCGGGCGCAGCGCCTTGCGGGACTTGCCGGCCCGTGTAATACGCGTACGGGGAAGGCGGTGGGTAGTCGTCCTGCACCTGACCAGCGGCGCTACCGCAGCCACCCGCGCACAACGCGACAAGCCAAAGCGTCGATTTTTTCAGGTATTGCACGCTGTTTGCGGATTGCTGATGCATCGAATGTACTTCCATTGGGCCTGCCTTGCAGATTGGTGCCGCACGCGCCCGGTGTCAATGGTGGTTAGCGCCATCATCGCGTCATTGGTCGCGACAACGCTTTTCATCTCAGGTACTTGGGCACACCCCATCGACGAAGTTCAGGGTGAAGCCGCCCTCAATATGCAGCAAGGCGCGGACGGCCAATTTGACGTCGCGATCACACTGACTCCCGGATTCGTCCGCAACTACACGTCCAAACACCTTCAATCGACAACGGAAACCAGCGCGCCCGACCTCATCTACGGTGCCGTGGCCCATGCCTTCGCCTTTGAGCCCTGCAAAGTACAGACGCTCGAAGGCAGCGATCGGTTCGCGCCCGTCACCGCGGGAGGTCTTTCCCTGCGCTTTCGGCTGATCTGCCCAACACCGTTGCTGAATTTGGAGATTCGCCGCCTAGGCTACAAGCAGTCCGATACCCGAACGACGCTGTACGTTCAGTTGGCGCGTAACCATGGTGAACCGCTCGCATTTCTTCTTCCGCCTCGCCTTGCGTCTCTGAGCATCGACCTGCAGACGGAGGCCATGCAACCTGGCGAAACAATTCGTGGACGAGTGATTCACGACACGAGCCCGGGTGCCCTGCCCTCGGACAACCAGAAGCTGTCGCACTTTCCGCAGTCGGCTGGCACTGTGCCGTGGTACCAGCCACCGCCAACCATGCTGATTTATTCCTGGTTTGAGGAGGGCGCCCACCATTTGCTGGTCGGCTGGGACCACTTGCTCTTTTTGCTGACCTTGGTGCTTGCTGCTCGTCGACTTTCGGCGTTACTAGGCGCGGTGACAGGGTTTTCCATTGGTCACCTCAGCAGCATGACCCTGGCCTTGTGCCTGCACCTCCCGGCCCCCGCCTGGCTCGACGTTCTGATCGGCGCGACTATCGCTGTTTCGGCGCTGAGGGCGAGGCTGCCTCGGCGTGATTCCGCGTGGAAGCTTGCGGCAATCGCCTGTGGTTTCGGACTCATCCACGGCATCGGCTTTGGTGCCGGCCTGCAGGCGCTGACCGCGGGCGTCGACCGATTGGCTTGGCCGTTGCTGAGCTTTGGCCTTGGCCTGGACTTGGCACAAACAGCCTGGATTACGATGGGTTGGCTGGCTCTGAGCCTACTGCACCATGCGCAGATAGCCCAAGAGGCGACGGTCCAGCGACGGCTAGCCTACGGCCTAGCTACAGCGGGGGCGGGCGCGGGGATTTGGGCAGCGGTGGCTGGGCCCATCTGATCGCGAAATTACAGCGAATTTTCCTTGTATAGCAAGCCTTTAACTGCTTGTTCCTCAAGGAATTAATCCGAAGCCCCTTGATTTCCCTCAGCAATTCCGCTACCTGATCAGCGCTGCCGGCTAACCGCATGTGCCGCCACGTAAATCCGCGCTGCTGCCTCTGCGTCTGATCCGGCTTCATGGTGTTGCAGGCGGATGCCAAGGTGCCGAGCTACGGCGTCCAGCCGATTGCTGGGCAAAGACCATGCCTTACGCGCAATTTGCACCGTGCAGCGAAAGGCCTGCGCCGGTCGTTCCAGACCAGCAGCGTCCAGGCATGCGTGCAACACCCGACGATCAAAGGCTGCATTGTGCGCCACAAGACATTCAACGCCGTCGATGATGCTGCCGACTTGCTGCCACACCTCCGCAAACGTCGGCTCGGAGCGAACCATCGCCCACGTAATGCCATGAATTTCCGTAAATTGAACCCGTGGTCGCGGCGGCCGAATGAGGCGAGTCGCCCTGGCCACGATCTGCCCGCCTTCCATCCGCACAAGGCCAATGGCACAAGCGCTGTCCGGCAGGGTATCGGCCGTTTCAAAGTCGACCGCCACAAACGGCGGCAGAATGTCGACATCCGGCAGCGGCCAGGATTTAGTTGCCATCAGCCGCTCCAAATGCCGGTATTTACGCCGGATATCAGGTCATTGTTGCTGCGTCGCCCAGAGCATTCTCTACGCCTCAGGCACGGGTTCCGCGGGCGCACCTTCGACCTTAGCCTCACCGAGCCGCTCGTCGCTGGCGTCGAGGAAGTGCTCAAAACTTCCGACCTTTTCGCCATCGCCCAGCGCTATCAGCCGCACGCCTTGGGTATTGCGACCGATGACACGAATGTCACTGACCGGCATACGCAGCAACACGCCGCCGGTGGTAACCATAATGACTTCGCCACCTTGCTCAACCGCGCGCAGACCGACTACCTTGCCATTGCGCGCTGTGGTCTTGATGGCGATAACGCCTTTGCCGCCGCGGGTTTGCAGGCGATAGGCCGTTGGTGGCGTCGCCTTGCCGTAGCCATTCTCGCAAATGCACAGCAGAGCCGTACCCGTGTAGGCCAGCGCTTCGTCGCTATCGAGGTCGCCGCCGTCGCCAAGATCGCCAAGACTTGGCGTCATTTCACCGGCTTCGCCCTCGTCCGTTCCTTCAACTGTCGCCACTTCGTCGCCTTGCGCGGGGACAACGGCTAGGCTCACTACATTGTCACCGCCAACCAACAAAATGCCACGAACACCGCGGGTTGCGCGTCCCATGCCACGGGCATCGGTAGAACGGAAGTGAATCGACATGCCGTTGCGCGTCGCGAGCACCACATTGTCCGAATCGCGAACAATCTTGGCATCAATCAGGTCATCTTCGTCGTCAAGCACAATGGCAATAATGCCGCTGGAGCGAATCTTGGCGTACTGCATCAGGTCGGTCTTCTTGACCGTACCGAACTTGGTCGCCATCAAAACGTAGGCATTTTCAACGAATTCACGAACTGCCAAAACAGCGCGCACTTCCTCGCCCTGTTCGACCTGAATCAAGTTGATGATCGGCTTGCCGCGCGTCGAGGCTGCGCCCTGAGGCAGGTCATAGACCTTGAGCGAGTAGACCTTACCTTTGTTTGTAAAAATCAGTAGATCCTGATGCGCGCTGGCGACAAACAGGTCGACGACGAAGTCCTCTTCCTTGGTCGCCATACCGGTCTTGCCACGGCCACCGCGACGCTGCGCTCGGTAGGCGGACAGCGGAGTTCGCTTGATATACCCGGCCTTAGAAATGGTCACGACCATGTCTTCGTCGGCAATCAGGTCCTCGATCGAAATGGACGCCTGGTCATCGACGATCTCCGTGCGGCGTGGATCCGAGAATTCCGCCTTAATCTTAATCAGTTCTTCCTTGATCACGCCCATCAGCAGGGGATCGTTTTCCAGCACGGACTTGAGCCAAGCGATGGTCTTCTGCAACTCGTCGAATTCAGCGCGAATCTTGTCGCGCTCGAGCCCAGTCAAGCGCTGCAACCGCATGTCGAGAATGGCTTGGGCCTGCAACTCGCTCAAGTTGAACTCGCTAACCAAGCCAAGCTTTGCTGTCGGTGGATCGGCACTGGCACGAATGATCTCGATGACCCGATCCAAGTGGTCCAAAGCAATCAGGTATCCGGCCAAAATGTGGGCACGGGCTTCGGCCTGCTTGAGTTCGAACAGGCACCGGCGCGTCACGACTTCGCGGCGGTGGTCGATGAAGTACTCCAGCATCTCCTTGAGCGTGAGGACCATCGGCTGGCCGGCAACGATCGCCAAGTTAATGATACCAAAGGACGTTTGCAGCGACGTCTGGTGAAACAGCTGATTGAGCACGACCTGGGTGATGGCATCGCGCTTTAGCTCGATCACGACGCGCATGCCCTGGCGGTCAGACTCGTCGCGAAGGTCTGAAATCCCTTCCATTTTCTTGTCGCGCACCAAGTCGGCAATGTGCTCAACCAGACGCGCTTTGTTCACTTGGTAGGGCAGCTCGTCAATGATAATCGTCTCGCGGGTGCCCTTCTTGTCGGTCTCGATGTGGTGGCGACCGCGCACCTTGAGCTTGCCGCGGCCAGTGGCGTAGGCGTCAAAAATGCCCTGCCGGCCGTAAATGATGCCGCCCGTTGGGAAATCTGGGCCCTTGATGTGGCGCATCAGTCCCTGGAGGTCGACAAACGGGTCGTCGATCACCGCGATCACCGCGTCGATCACCTCCGCCAAATTGTGCGGCGGGATGTTGGTCGCCATGCCGACGGCAATACCGCCCGAGCCATTGATCAACAAATTGGGAATCTTGGAGGGGAGAACCGTCGGCTCTTGGTCCTGACCGTCATAGTTCGGTTGAAAATCAACGGTTTCTTTGTCAAGGTCGGCCAGAAGCTCATGAGCCAGCTTGGCCATACGCACTTCGGTATACCGCATGGCGGCCGGCGGATCGCCATCGACTGAACCGAAGTTTCCCTGTCCATCCACAAGCATAGCCCGCAGCGAGAAGTGCTGGGCCATACGCACCAAGGTGTCGTACACCGATTGGTCGCCGTGCGGGTGGTACTTGCCGATCACATCGCCGACGACACGCGCTGACTTCTTGTACGCGAGATTCCAGTTGTTTTTCATCTCGTGCATCGCGAACAGAACGCGGCGGTGCACGGGCTTGAGGCCATCGCGGACATCGGGCAAGGCGCGACCGACAATCACGCTCATGGCGTAATCGACGTAGGCTGAGCGCATTTCGTCTTCAATATGAACGATATGCACATCGCCTATCGGGCTTCGCTCAGCCGGCGCGGGGTCACCTGGGTCGGCGCCTTGCGGGAGGTTGTCGGCGTCGTTGTTGTCATTCTGATTGGACATGGAGCCTCATCGCCCGTTGCGCGCCCGGTTGGGGCGAAGCGAGCTCTGCAAAATCGGGACCGCCCGGGCTAGTCTTGGCGAACCTAGCGCAGCGCAACGCAAATCGCTTGCCCTGGAGATGCGGCTGTCTGGTCGCGTCCAGGGGCAGTTGCGGGGGCGAGAGTGTACGGCAAACAAAGCGCCACGTCAACGCCATGCGCTCAAGGGAACCCATGGATTTTCAAGGCAGAACCCAAGCTGAGCACTGGGCCGGCACGGCTCAGGGCCGAACTCACTCTGGCGAAGACGTCGCCCCTGGCGTTTCCTATGCATTTCTAAGGAGATACCTGGCGTCTATTCTCAGGTCCCTGCGACCATGACCTTGTCGAACACTAAGGACGGCGTGCGCATCGACGAATACGGATAGGGGTCGTTGCCCACGGCCACCAAACGCGGCCAGAACTGCAGGTGATTGTCGGCGATATTGGCCTCGGCCACAGGCTCAGCGAGCTTGCCGTTGCGAATGGCAAACCCTTGTACGCCCAGGGAAAAATCACCGGTCGTCGCGTTGGAATTGCCGCCGAGAAAACCGGTCACGTAGAGCCCCTCGCCCGCCTGGGCAATGAGGCCCATCGCGTCCAAAGAACCCAACTGCCAGGCTAGGTTACTCGAACCTGAGGTCGTCGGCGGCACGCCCAGCTTGCGACCGTAGTAGGTATCGATGAAGAACATGGACAATCGACCTTGGTCCAAGATAACGCGGGGTTTGGCCTCAATTCCTTCAGAGTCGACCAAGCGCGAACCGAAACCGCGTTTCACAAAGGGGTCGTCTTGCACATGCAGCAGCGGTGAGCCGATCGATTGTCCGAGTTTTTCCCCTAAAAACGTGCGCTTTTGCTGCAATGCCGCGCCAGACATGGGCCCCATCAGGTAGGCGAGCAGGCGGCCGCTGGCCCGCTGATCGACGACCAAGGTTTGCACCGCAGACGCCGGCTTGACGCTGCCCAGACGCCCGAGGGCCCTCTCCACGGCCAGTTGACCGACACTGATGGCTTGGGGCAATTGGTTGAAAAATCGGCTACCTGCGTAAGCCGCTTCCTCCGGGCGACGGCCATCGACGTCCTGCACGCTGACATCGGCGCCCAGCCAGTAGGAAGTTCCGCGGCGCGCAGCCGAAAAGCCATTGGAATGCACACGCCAAGACTCGTCGATGCTGTCCGACACACTGGTCGTCACCGACAGAATCGCGCCGTTGCTGTCGCCCTTTCGCGCAGATTGCTCCAGTATTTCAGCAAGTTCTCGACGCTCAAGCGCCGTAACCTGGGCGTAGTCGGGATCTTCCAGTTCCAGGTCTATCGGGGCCGGCTCACTGCGGCGAGCCCATTGTGGATAGCTTTGCGGATCGGGCAGCTGGCGGAACGGGTCGGCGGCAATGGTTCGCGTCAGGGCCACCGCGTCCTGAAGAAAGCGGTCCAGGGCCTCGTCGCGCATGTCGCAGGTCGATACCGAGGCGAAGCGGCCATCGACGTAGAGGTCCACGCCCAAGCCGCGGCTGGTCGCCTCGATGACTTTCTCCATCTGGCCATCGCGCCATTGGATGGAGACTTCACGACTGCGGTACACCCCGGCGGCGGCTTGCTGAGCCCCGAGTTGGCGAGCGCGTTCAACGGCACGGGCAGCGATTTGCAACATATTGATACTCCAGGAAAAATCGGCGGCGCTTAACCGCGTCCACCCACCGTCATGGCGGCAACACGCACAGTCGGCATGCCTTGGGACACGGGCACGGATTGTCCATCCTTGCCACAGGTCCAGCCTCCCTGGTCGATCACCAAATCGTCGGCCACCATGTCTACTTTTTCCAGTACTTTTGGGCCATTACCGATTAGGTTCACGTCCTTGACCGGCCGCGTCAGCTTGCCGTCCTCGATGAGCCAACCGTTCTTGACATAAAACGAGAAATCGCCAGCGCCAATCTGCACTTGGCCGTTGGCAAAGTTGGTGCAGTAAATGCCCTTCTTCACCGACGCAATGATTTCATCGTGTTTATGCGGACCTGCCAGCATGTACGTCGCCCGCATCCGCGGCATCGGCACGTGGCGAAAGCTCTCGCGCCGACCGTTGCCTGTGGGCTGCACGCCGTAATGCCGGGCGCTCATGCTATCATGCAAGTAGCTCTGAAGTATGCCTTTTTCCACGAGCGTGGTGCATCCCGCGGCATTGCCTTCATCATCGACGTCGATCGAGCCGCGTGCGTGATCCAAGGTCGCGTCATCGACGATGGTTACCAAATCACTGGCAATAGCTTTACCCATCTTGTCCGAGTAGATGCTGACCTTCTTGCGGTTAAAATCCGCCTCGAGGCCATGGCCGATGGCTTCGTGCAGCAAAATCCCTGAAGATCCAGCGGCTAAGACGACCGGCATTTCACCCACAGGCGCTGGCACCGCGTCAAACAGTTGCATCGTCCGGGCCACGGCTTGACCGACCATGTACTGCAGGCGCTCGGCCGTGTACCAGTCAAAGCCTTGTCGTCCCGCGAGGTTAAAGCCATTAGATTCGCGGCGACCGTCCTGCTCGGCCACGCAGGACAGCGACAGCACCGTCATCGGTTGCAGGTCAAAGGCGATGCGCCCTTGACTATCGGCGACGAGAAAGGCGCTCGACGAATCGGCAAAGTGCACGGAAACTTTCTGAATTCGCGGGTCGGCTGCCAGGGTATCGATGCTCAAACGCTGCAATACCGGCAACTTTTCTCCCGGATGGACGTCCGACCAGGGCCTGGCAATCGGGTAGCGGGATGGCACGATATCTGCTGAAAATGCTTGCGGAAAATCCCGAGCTGGTCCGTCAGCAACGGCCGCTGCGGTCAGGGCTGCGCGCCGCACGGCTTGGGGCGACAAGTCTTCGGTGTAGCCATAGCCCGTCTGATCGCCGCGCACTACCCGAATACCTACGCCAAGTTCCACGCCCGTGTAGGCGCGATTGACCTCGCCATCTTCTAGCCCGAGCGAGTTGGCCTGCCCATATTGAAAGAACAGGTCCGCAAACTCGCCACCGCGCGACAACGCTGCCTGCAGGCCAGTGCGAATCAGTGCCTCGTCAATGCCGAACTGACCAAAATAGGCTAGTCCTTCTAAATGGTTGTCTGCCACGAGCCCACCCTTTGTGCGGCAAAGCACCGCCGATTGCTTGCACCCTTGGCGGTCCGTGGCTGATCAGCCAACGTCCACGCCGTGTCGCTTGCCGGCCAAGGTCCCACCTGGCCCGCAGGTCCGGGGCGGCGAGCGCTGGTCGCTACTGCAGGATCCCTTTGAAAATACACCGTTTGCTTGCATTCATCCGCAGCAACGGCTGGGCACAGTTCTCCCCGGGGACCGTCAGTGACCGAGCGTCTTGTCGAGGTTGTCCAAGACGCCACTGACGCACTCCTTTTCCGAATTGGCTAAGCCCGTCGCCGCTGCCCGCGCATCCTGCAAGGCTTGGGCACGCGCCGGACCGCCGGGCAGGCCTTGATCAAACAATTCAGAGAGAACGGCCACGCCGTCTCCCTTGCTGCAGCGTACCGAGGCCGCCTGCGCCAAACAGCGCTGACCAAAGGGCTGGCCGGCAAAGAAGCGCAAGACGCCTTGATTACCAAGCAAATCTGCGTGCTTGGTAATGAGACCGCAGTCCCCGGCCGGCGTGCGCGCGATCTCGCCGCCCAGCCACCGCGCTTGGAACAAGTCGGCACTGTTTCGGTCGGCAAAGATCCAGTTGCCGGAACTGCCATCGGCCTTAAACAGCTGCGATTGATACGTTTTTTCGCATACTTGCTTGCGACGTTGACCGTCATCGCCGCCGACGCCTGCATCCACAGCGACCGCGCCCCATTTGGCGTCGATCGCTTGGCGGCACGTATCCAGACTAAACGCCTGTGAAGACGCACTCTTGTTGATGATCTGCACGCGAATCAGGCGATCGACCATGTCCAGCGCCTCAGCGCCAGTCCACGACAAGTACACGAATTCCTTTTGCAATCGCGCAGCCAGAAGGGCCTCATAGACGGTCGACCAACTCGCCTTCTGCTTGATGTCTGTGGGACTGGCGCCATCGCTGGTCTTGGAGGCGGTCAGTGGATTGGCTTTCTCGAAGCTTACCAAGGTGTTGAGGTCACGGTACGTCGCCAAGTACGGATAGACGCACTGCACGCCGAACTGGGCCTTCTCATCGAGCCCGTAATTCTTGGCGAATTGCTGAAAGCGGGCGCGATCGGCATCAGAACTCAGTTGGCGGGCGACAAAGGCGTCTGCCACTTTGCACTCGATGGGCGGAATCTCTAACAGCGCGTCCGCCTTGGTAAATCCATAGTCTGTGTCGAGTACGGGCGGCCGCGCCAGCAGCACCAGTTGCACCTTGGGGTACTGGGCCTGCAGGGCATCGACCTCCTGCAACACGGCTTGGCGCTTAGTAAAATCGACTTCTTCGATGGAATCAAAGAAGAAGATGCCGCGCTGTTCGGTCAGCGCCTGCGTCAGCGTCGCCGAGGACACCCCCATTTCCTTGCCCACCAAGGTCAGGATCGGACTGGGGCCCGTCAGACCAGCAGCCACGTCCTTGAGATCGACAAAAAACGTTGGAATTGTTCCGCAAAGCTGCGCACGCAAGGAATCGCCGATCCGCGATTTGCCCAGGCCACCGCGGGAAATGATCAGCAGGCGCTTGACTTCCGAGCTATCCAGAGCTGCTGCAAGTCGTGATTCTGAAACGGATGTCTCAGCCGCGACCGGCCAACTGTGCGCGTAGAGTACCGCCGGGTTGTAAGCACCTTGATCCAGGTCCTTGCCCTGCTTGGCCGCATGTTCAGCGCATAATGCTGTATATTTGCTGACTTTTGCGTCCGCCAGCGCGCCGTTGATGCCCCCTGTGGCACCGCCGCAGCCTAGCGGAAGAGTCGCAAGGGAGGTCCAAGTCAAGAGTATTGTCGCTGATTTCAAAGTATTTTTCATGTCTCGCCTCCGCGGCCCGCACCCAACTGGCCGCCATTACAACACCGCAACCTTGTAGCCAATGCCCGACCGAGACGCAACCATGCCTCAGGCCCACACCGACACAACTCGCGAAAATAGCTACCGAATCGTCTCTGTCGGCCCATAAACAAAGGCCATTTCCGTCACGCGCCCTTGTCCGGGCTCCTGGGGCCAAAAACACAATCGTCGCAGCGTAGCCTTGCCCTCCGGCACGGGGTCGGGCACGGCGTAAGTGCAACAATGGTCAAGACATGTGGGCTCGCCAGGCACCAGCAGCGGCGTACCATGCGCGTCCGAGTGCTGCGTGTCAAAGCGAACGGCCACCTTGGCAGCCAGCGCTAGGCCGATCAATGGCCGACGCGTCTCGTTGCGTGCTGCCAAGTTCGCGCAATTCGGGCAAACGCGGACGAGATCGAAACTGACCTTGGGGTCGACAAATGAGTTTAGCTGCACCATGTCCGTGTTTTGCAAGGCTTTGGCCAACAGTGCACTCCAGCGCGCGTAAGGCAAAGGCGCCGCCGGCACGGGATCGAGGAGGGCCTGCCCTTGGGCCGTGTCGCGCAGATGGGCAAACGCCGTGTCGCGTTTGACGTTTTGCAGAAGCTCAAGACAGACGCCGCTGCTCTTGAGCAGTTCGCCACAAGGTTGGAGCAGCTTGAGCGCCACCGACGATCGCCCCGCTTTGGCGAACAGCCGCGCCAGCGCCAATCGCGCCTGTGGATTGCTCGGGTCCTGTGTGAGGGCCTGGGTCAAAAGGCCAATCGCTTTGCCGGGATCCGGCGCTGCCTCAAGAGAGGTCGCCTGCGCCGAGAGGTCCACCGCCAGTTGACGCTGCCCCGGACTGGGCCGCTGCGCCGAGTAGGTGGGCACCGACGTTGGAATGGCCAAGGTTGCATTGGGGTCATCGAGGGCAGGCCGACACGCGACCAGTGCCAGAGACAACACGAGAATCATCTTTGCTTTCAATGCTTTTCCTACAGGGCAATGGCCAGACGCAGGCCCAGTTCTTGCTCCCAAGCGCTGCCGCCATTGACGCCGCCAATCGCACTTTGCACGGCTGCGCTGTCGCCGGCAAAGTGGTGGACCAGGGCATTGATCGTTGCGCGAAATGTCTTTGAGTACCAGTAGTTAATCCCGAGTTCGCCACTGTCCATGCGCGTGCGGCCTAGGCCAGGATTGACGGTCAAGCCATCGTTGCTCAGCGTCTCATCCAAGTGCTCGTAACGCAAGGCAATCATCAGCCCCGTGCGCGGACCGGTTGCCGTGCTGACGCTAGGCCGTGGCCGCCATTTCGGTAAGCGCTGGGCCGTGTCAAAGGGCACGATCGTGTCGTCGCCCACAAGCCAATACCAAACCTGGACATACGCCGATGATCCCTGCAGCAGCGCCTGACCGGCCTTGGCAGCAGCGGTCACGTCTATTTCGGCTAAGTTTTGGCTTTTATGAATGTATTCTGCGCGTAAACCATAGAGGTGATGAATGGGCGCGTTGAGCTCCAGGGCCCATTGGGTGAGGCTGCCTTGCTGGCGCAATTCCATGTTCTGCTTAGTCTTTCCTGCCGGCGTCTCCGACCACTTGTTGCCGAAAAAGCCAAACCCCATCTGCGTAGTCTGGGCGACGAACAGTTGAGACTTGGCGATGTCATCGCCGCGCACGCCCGTCCAGAGCGATGCACCTAAACTCACTGCGTGCAAAGGGGAATCTTCCTCCTCGGCCCACGGCGCGACGAAGGCTCGGCCGATGAGGTCAAAGTGATTGTCGACATTGTTGACGTTGCGGCCATCGCCATTGAAGGCACCAAGCGAATAATACAGGCGATCTCCAAGCAGCAGGCCGCTGACCATGGCCCCCACTTCCTTGTTGGTCGGCACGCCAAAGGCGCGGACGGTGGCCGACCGCTCCATGAAGTCGAAGTACTTGTCCGCCATGCGGTTTTCCAGCGAGAACGGCGCGTCAAACTGGCCGAGCTGGAACATCAAAGCGTTGCGCCAGGGGTCCAGCAACACGTAGTTGTCGGTTGCCGGCAGCCCGTTGGCCGCGGAGGAGAAGTCGCCCGCAATGTGAAATCCGACCCAACTCCCTACACGGCCAGCCATTTCCAAGCGCGCCCGCCGGCTGGTGAGGGTGTCAAAGGGGGCCGCCTCGCTGCCCCGCTGGAGAAACAGCGCATCGGTCTGCAGCCGGCCGTGGGGAAAGAACTGATACTGGTGATCGGGCGACACCAAATACATGGAACCATTGTTGATTCCCGCCAAGACAGTATCAGGCGTTGCCGTCGCAGGCAGTTCAGTGGCCGCCTGTGCCCAGGCAGAGCAACTTACGAAACTACCTATAATCACAAGTATAATGCGCTTCATCATTGGTCAGTCGTGCCTCCCCGCGGTAGCCCTCTGGCGCATCTGACGGCCGTCCATGACCGCAGCTGCCAGTGGTCTGTGCGCACGGTACAGCAATTCGGCATGAACGCGAATCTATGGACGATTGTCCGCCTCAGGGTTCACGCCCAAGCCATGCAGCGTCAAGGCAAAGCGTTGTCCGCGGTCCTTGGGCGCAAAGCGCATGGAAACGACGTAAAGCAGCGTATCTACAGTCTGAACGTCGATGCTATCCCCCGGCGGCAGGCCTTCCAGCGGCTGCCCCCTGAAGTTGAACGGGCACACGTCCAGATCCCCATCGACGCGAACGGGGGCACCGTGGCTGCGGCAAATCAGCGGACGTACAGGATAAATCAGGCAAGCACCAGCGCCGTCCAGCATCCCACAGCGGCTGCTGCCGTGGGGCTGTTCAAGGGCCAACTGCCGCAGCTGATCGACGAAGTCGGGATGGTAGCTGAGCCAGCTCCGTATCGCTTCGCGCTGCAAAAAGCCAACTGTCAGGCCTGGTTGACAGCATCCGTGACAGCCCAGGACGCACTGCATCTGCGCGCCATGGGCCGTAGCAATGGCTGCGAACTTGGCGTCCACCTTGGCGACGACGGCGCTGTATTCGGCGAACTCTGGAGGAAGTTCAGTCGCTTGAGGCATGCCAATTCCTGCGGTGCTTGCCGCCCGGGCTGGCGGAAAATGCCCATCGCGGGCTTGTATAGCAAGCCCTTAATCTTTTGATTTCTTTCGCTTTTCATCGTCGCGCACCTGTTTTCGCGCCACCCAGCCTTCGATGGCCCGCTGCGGTGTCCGACTCAGCGCCAAGGCTCCTGCAGGTACGTCCTGCGTGATCGTGCTGCCCGCGCCGACGTAGGCCCCTTGGCCAACGGTGACCGGGGCTACCAGTTGCGAATCGCTGCCGATGAAGACGTCGGCCCCTAGGGTCGTGCGGTACTTGAATACCCCGTCGTAATTGCAGGTAATTGTCCCGGCACCGATGTTGCAGTTTGCGCCGATGTCGGCGTCGCCCAGGTACGACAAGTGGCTGGCCTTGGCCCCCGGCCCCAAGTTCGCCTTCTTGGTCTCGACAAAATTCCCAACCTTAACGCGCTCTTGCAGCACAGTCCCTGGACGCAAGTGGGCAAAGGGTCCGACATGGGCACCCGCGCCAATGGACGCCTCGGTTGCCACGGTATAGGGCAGGACGTGGGCCCCCGCCGCCACGGTGACGTCGGTCAGGACACAGCCACGATCGATGCGCGCCCCGGCCTCAATCTGCGTATTTCCGCGGAGTTCCACATCCATCCCCAGAGAGCAATCGGCCGCCAACTGCACGGTCGGTTCGATCCAGACGGCGTCCGCGTCGTCCATGCCCACCCCAGCGTGGAGGTGCGCCAGGGCCACCCGATTGCGCAAGACGGTAGTCAATGCCGCCAGCTCAGCCCGGGAATTGACACCAGAAACTTCCATATTGTCATCAACTTGAAGCGCCACACCGCCTTGCCCCTGCGCCGCAGCCAGGGCGACCAAATCGGTCAGGTACAACTCGCCCTGGGCATTGTTCGGCTGGAGCTGGGTCAGCGTGTTCGCCAAGAAATCCGCGGATACAGCCATCATTCCGGCGTTGACGATGCGCAGTTGCCGCTCCGCCTCGGAGGCGTCCTTGTGCTCGACAACGCCCAGCATGTGCTGCCCGTCAGGGTGCAGCGCGACTCGGCCATATCCTGTAGGATCAGGCAGTTGCGCGACCAGGAGCGCCAATGGTGCCTTCTGCCGTACGGCCAGCAACGCGTCCAGAGTCTGCCAACGCAAAAGCGGAACATCCCCATAAAGAATCAAGACTTGCTCAGCATCCTGCCAGCCTTCCCGCGCGCACAGCACAGCGTGCCCGGTGCCATTGGGATTGGGCTGCTCGAGACAAACCGCTTGAGCCTGGTTGACTTGGGCCCACTGTGCCACGTAGGCCTGCACCGCCTCGCGACCGTGGCCCGTGACGACCACCATGCGTTTGGGCTGTAATTGCAAGGCTGTATTGAGTACGTGCCCCAACATCGGCGTCCCCAGCAGAGGGTGCAACACCTTGGGCAACGCGCTGTGCATGCGCTTGCCTTGGCCGGCCGCCAAGATCACCACAACGAGTCCAGACATTAGATTCCTCTATAATTTCAGGGTCTTCACCAGGCCACACCTGAACTGTGGCTGCCCAGGCTGCAGCGAGCCCACGGACGCCTTGGGCATCCCCGCCTCAAGAATCCCTTGGGGCCGGCCCAGCGTCAACGGTCGCGGCGGCCGGCGCAACCAGACGGTTTGAGCCAGCCCGTCCGCCCGAATGACCAGAACCTTGGGGTTACGTCTGCGCTTGGGCCACCGCAGAATCATGGGTGACGCTGGATTCTGCTGCCCGCTTAGATGTTGATTTCTCTAGTACATTGCACCCCAGATACGGTCATCACGTCGGGCCTCTGACCGGCGCCGGCATTGCAGGGAAGTTCTGGGCATGGCTACACTGCGCCGCGCACCAAGTACGCCCTGCATACGGTACGGCGCCAAGCGAGGATTCTCATGGTTCAATCCCCAGTTTCTGCGGCCCCTGAGGCCATTGCTGCCCAAACCGACGTCCGCGTGTGGGTCAACGGCCAAATCGTGGATGCCGAAGGCGCTCGCCTACCTCACCTAACCCATTCATTTCACTATGGTCTTGGTGCCTTTGAGGGCATTCGCGCCTACGAGGTTGCACCCGGCGTTGGGGCCGTCTTTCGCCTGGACGATCATATCCGTCGCCTGATCGCTAGCTGCCATTTGGTCACCCTGGATAAGGCGTTGACCTTCAGCCACGCCGACTTGACCCAGGCCTGCGTCGCCACATTACAGGCAAATCGCTTGAGCGAAGGCTACTTACGCCCGGTCATCTACCTCGGTGCCGGCGCGATGGGCATCGGCGCCACCAGCAACCCGGTGCACGCGCTGGTCGCCGGTTGGAAATGGGGCGCTTACCTAGGCGATGAAGGCCTGCGCCGCGGAATTGCCTGCTGCATCAGTAGCTTTCAGCGCCCCGGCCACGCCACGACGTTGACCAAGGGCAAGCTGACGGGCCAATACATCAACTCGATCTTGGCCAAGCGCGAGGCAGTGGGCAACGGTTATGACGAAGCGATCTTGCTCAATGAGCAGGGCTACATCACCGAAGCTACGGGCGAAAATGTCTTTATGGTCAAGGACAATCAGCTGATCACTCCCCCCCTTGGTATGAATATTCTGGCCGGCATCACCCGCGCGACCATGATCGAAATGGCCTGCGATCGTGGGATCATCGTGGTGGAACGTCCCTTTGCGCGCGACGAATTGTACTGCGCAGACGAGGTGTTCCTGACCGGCACTGCTGCCGAAGTGACGCCGGTGCGGGCTGTCGATGGGCGCAACATTGGCCAGGGCCAACGCGGGCCGATGACTGAGCTTTTGCAGCAGGGGTACTTCGACATCGTACGCGGGCGCGACAGCCGGTACGCGCGGTGGCTGACCCGCTTTGACCTTCCGTAAGGGTTGATTGGGCAAGCTTTTCTCACCCAGCATAGGCACAGGCTTGGCGAGCGAGGGGCGCAGCGTACACCGTAAGATGGGCTGGCCAATTCGGGAGGATGCAGGTGGCACTGTTCGCAGATCGGTTTGAAGGCTGGTTAGCTTCTGATTTTGAAGCCTTTTCACCAGCCAACTGGAGCTCGAACCGCTTCAACCGTCCTCGGTCTGCGGTTCGCGATCGATTGTTGTCCCTGCTCGAACAGAGCACAAAGACAGCCAATTTGCCCGCCCTAGGCCTAACGCTGTGGGCTTCGCGCGCCGACCCAAGTCTGATCAACAACCACAAGGTATCTCGACTTCGCGCTGTTATTACACGTAGTTCCGAGCGTCGCGCCGAATTGGAAGCCGCGCAGTCCCAACTCGATGCGACGCAAGTGGACCGCTTTGGTGCCTGGCTGGGCCTAGAAGTCGACCACGAGCGCGTTCTTGTTCAGCTTTCGGTTCCGGCTGAGGCGGCGATCGACCGCGAGTCCCTGCCCTCGCACCTCGGACTGCTGCCGAGCCTGAGCGATGGTGAACATCTGCGCCATGGCGAAACTGCTGTAGATTTAGGGGTTTGGCTGGACGCCTTGGCCCAGACGGAGGCCCCAGTCGACCTAGCCCTGGCGTGGATCCTGCCCCTCGATCAGGCCCTGCAAGGATCTGGAACTGCTGAAGAAGTCCGTAGATTTGTCGAGAAGATGCTGCCCGCCTTGGTGGCTGTGATCGGCGGTGATCCAGCGGCCATTGTGTGGGAATCCGCGGAACATTCTGAATCTACGGCGAATTCTTCTGAATCGGCGATGGCCGAATTGAGCGGCGACGGCCAAAAAGAGGCTTGTATAGCAACGAGCCAAGCCCCCAATCAGAATGACGAATTTCGTCCAGCCACCCCAATTGCCCCACCGCGGCGCCCTGGGTCCTACCGGCCGGCCTTTGCCCCGGCGCGTCCCACGGCCGTTCCCGCCGATCGGGCACCGATCGAGCGCATTGTGCCACCCACCTGGAGGCCAGAAACCACTGATATCGGTCGGCAATTGCGTCAGGCGCACGAGGAACGCGACCGCCAACAAGCGCGAAGCTACCCGCCGGCCGCGCCGCAACGACCGCAATCGCCTGACCGAGGACCGCGCCCGCAGCCTCCTACCCAGGAGGGACGTTCGAATAACTACCAGTCTTCACAGACGAAATCGGGCGGTTTTCCCGATCGCCGTGGCAGTGGTCGGCCCTTTGAACTCGGCCCCGATCCAAAGGCGGGCCAAGCCGTGACCACGTTGGCTCCCGGCGCTCGCGTGCGCATGCAGGCGGGGCTTTGGCTGGGCAAGGAAGGGGTAGTCGTTGAAATCAAAGGCGATACCGTGCATGTCCAGCTGGGCGCCCTCACCGTCAAGGTGCCCAAGTCGGGCGTGGCGCTCGCCTGACCAAGCTAGCTGTTTTATCTTAAGTTAAGCGAACTTAGTGGATATCCCTCTGCTCGGCCAGAGGGTGACGCCAACCCGCGAAAGCAGCATCGCTCCCTGGTCAGCGAAATCCGCAAAGTACGACGGATTCTGCGCATTGCAGCCGGCCTTGGCTGGCAGAGTTGGCTTTTTTGCACGGCCGCGGTAGCCATGCCCTTGCCGCCGCGGCCCTGGACACCTACCTTAGCGCACCCGCCGGGACCGTCTGGCGGCAGGATCCTCCATGCTGCAAAAGTTGCTCGCCAAAGCGTTTGGCACCAAAAACGACCGTGAACTCAAGAAGATTCGCCCCGTCGTTGACCAAATCAACAGCCTGGAAGCGCGCATTCGCCCCCTGAGCGACGACGAATTGCGTGGCAAGACGGTCGAATTTCGCAACAAACTCAGCCAGGGTGCCAGCCTGGACGATCTGCTGCCGGAAGCCTTCGCGGTGGTGCGCGAGGCTGCATGGCGACGCCTGGGTCAGCGGCACTATGACGTGCAGATGATCGGCGGCTACGTGCTGCACAAGGGCATGATCTCGGAAATGCGCACCGGTGAAGGCAAAACACTGGTTGCCACGCTGCCCGCCTACCTCAATGCCTTGGCCGGAAGAGGCGTCCATGTCGTCACGGTCAACGACTACTTGGCCCGCCGCGACTGCGAATGGATGAGCTTGGTTTATAATTTCCTGGGCTTATCTACAGGCGTCGTGACCACCGATATCGAGGAGGACGTACGCCGAGCGGCCTACAACTCCGACATCACGTACGGCCAGAACAATGAGCTAGGGTTCGACTATCTTCGCGATAATATGAAGTTTTCGCTGGATGACTACGTCCATCGCTACCTGGCCGAGGCTGTCGATGGCAAGGCCGATAAGCTGCTGTCCTACGCCATCGTTGACGAAGTGGACTCTATCCTGATCGACGAAGCCCGCACGCCGCTTATCATTTCCGGTCGCGGTGAGGACAGTTCGGAGCCCTACCTACGCGCAAATGCCGTGATTCCCTTTCTAAAGCGCGAATATGACTACATTGTTGATGAGAAAGGCCATTCCGTCTCTCTGACCGAGTCCGGCGTCGATAAGGTAGAATCCCGCTTAAAAATCGGGAACTTGTACGATGCCGAGCACATGACCTGGGTGCACTACATTCACGCGGCGCTCAAGGCGCACACTCTGTACCGAACTGAGGTCAACTATCTGATTGAAGAGGGAAAAATCGTCATCATCGACGAGCATACGGGCCGCAAGATGCCCGGGCGGCGCTGGTCAGACGGCATTCACCAGGCCATCGAAGCCAAAGAAGGCCTGAAGATTCAACAGGAATCCCAGACTCTTGCGACGATCACGTTCCAGAATTACTTTCGCATGTACAGCAAGTTGTGCGGCATGACCGGTACGGCCGAAACCGAAGCCGAGGAAATGGCCAAGATCTACAATTTGGACGTGCTGGTCATTCCAACCAACCGGCCCATCAGCCGCCTGGATAGCGAAGATATCATTTACAAAACTGAGCACGGCAAGTTCAAGGCCGTCATTGGCGACATCCGCAATAGCCATGAGCAAGGACAGCCGGTCCTGGTGGGCACGATCAGCGTGGAGAAGAGCCAATTCCTCTCTGATCTTCTGACTCAAGACGGCATTCCGCACAACGTCCTCAATGCCAAGCAGCACGCACGCGAGGCGGATATCGTCGCGCAGGCGGGTCGGCTCGGTGCCGTGACGATTTCGACCAATATGGCCGGCCGTGGCACGGACATCTTACTGGGCGGTAATCCTGAGCTTTTGGCCCGTTCCGAAACCTTTGGCGGCGGTCTGATTCACCAAGACTTCGACGATAAATCGCCTGAATTTCAAGAGAAACTGCTGCAATACAAGGCGATTGCCGCGGCCGAAAAGCAGCAGGTGCTCGCCGCCGGTGGCCTCAAGATCATCGGTACCGAACGGCATGAAAGTCGGCGTATTGACAATCAGTTGCGCGGTCGTGCCGGTCGTCAGGGCGACCCGGGAGCCAGTCAGTTCTATCTGTCCCTCGACGACGACCTGATGCGTGTCTTTGGCGGCGATCGCGTCCGCAAGATCATGGAATTTCTGCGGATTCCTGAGGATGAGCCCATCGTCGACCCGATGGTGTCCAAGGCCATTGAAGGGGCGCAAAAACGCGTTGAAGGTCAACACTTTGACGCGCGAAAGAATGTTCTTGAGTACGACGACGTCATGAACCTGCAGCGCAAGTCCATCTACGCCCTGAGGCGGCGGGTCTTGGGCAGCGAAGATACACGGGAATTGGTGCGCCAAGTCATTGGCGATGTCGTTTATACCGTAGCGCGACAGTTCTGCGTGGCGGACCGCAATCCACTGGACTGGGACATCGAGGGACTGGAAGACGCACTCTTCGATTTAACCAAGATAGACATGGACTTAGAGGACGTACATCGGGACTTCGCGGCCATCGCGGAGTCGGTGACCACTCACCTTGAGCGCGAATTTGACGAACGGCGGCAGCGACTTGTCGAGCAAGTGCAGCATTCGCTGGACGATGACGACGCTGTGGACGAAGACGGTAAGGCCGAGCTGGCCGAGGATCGCTGGGCCGAGTTTGAGCGCGAGGCATACCTGCGTGGGATTGACACGCACTGGCGCGAACACCTCAAGATCATGGACGGTCTCAAGGAAGGCGTCTACTTGGAAGCGTACGCGCAGAAGGACCCAAAGCTCATCTACAAGAAGGAAGGCTATGACCTTTTTGGGCAGATGATCGAGCGAATCGAAGCCCAGTTGGTCGAAGCGCTGTTCCAAGTGGAAGTCAAGTCCGCGGATGAACTGGATAGATTGCGCAAAGAGGCCGAACAACGGCGGTCCCGCGCCAAGCAGCAGATGCTTGAGACCCATACGCAGACGAACCTGCACGATGAAGCGGCGGCTGTAGAAAAGATGGCCCGCGAAATGGCTATCCAACAGGCGCAGTTAGCCCGACAGGCTGCGAGAAAGCCTGGCGTTGCCCAACCCGCTGGAACGGCGACTCGACCGGCAGCGGCTGCACCAGCGGCCAGCGCGGCAGCGACGGCCAACTTGGCCGAACTGGAAGCCCTTGCCCTGGCTGCGGAAGCGGCGGATGGGGGCCCTGCAGCAGCCGAGCCGGCCAAAGTGGAAACGTACCGGCGCGATCGGCCCAAGATTGGCCGCAATGATCCGTGTTGGTGCGGGAGCGGTAAGAAATACAAGAAATGTCATGCGGATATCGATGGCGGACCGACAAGTCCTTGACAATATGCGCATGTTGGCGGCTTGAAGCCGCGAGCGTGTCGTGCTGGCAGCCACTGAGAACGGCGCTACCCAACTGAAGTCTTTGAGAAGATTGGAAAGTTTTCGCGGTCCTTCTTGACTTCGCGCTGGCGGCATGGCGCACTCGGGTGCTCGGACACCGGTCCCATTCCGGGCGCGTCTTGATTTTCTGCGTGGGGGCGTGGCAATCAGTCGTGCCGGCAAACCACAGCGCGGCGCACAGAATTGGGGCAAGGCGTGACCGAAGTCTTCGGCAATCGCTACGAGGTCATCGAACGCGTCGGCGACGGCGGAATGGCCACGGTTTACCGGGGCTTAGACCGCGTCCTCAAGCGTGACGTCGCCATCAAAGTCATGCACCCGCACCTAGCCGGTCGGGCCGATGCGCGGCAACGCTTCAACCGCGAAGCTCAGGCGATTGCGCGTCTTCATCATACCAATATCGTTGATGTATTTGACTTTTCGCTGGGCACTGACGAGAACGCGTACCTGATCACAGAGTTTGTCCACGGTGACACGCTGACGCGATTCGTTATGGACCACGGGCCCTTTCTGCCCCAAGCGGCTGCGTTGATTGGCCACGCGGTGGCGTCGGCCCTGGAGCACGCGCACGGCGTCGGTATCGTTCACCGCGACATCAAACCCGATAACCTCATGATTTCTAAGGATGGTCACATCAAGCTGATGGACTTCGGCATTGCGACTGCGATGGACCTTGAGCAGATGACTGCAACGGGCGCTATCGTCGGCTCGCCCGCTCACATGGCGCCCGAGCAGATCGAGGGTGGTCCCCTGGATCATCGCTGTGATATCTTTGCCTTTGGTACGGTCCTGTACTACTTGGTCACACGTAAACTGCCGTTTGTGGCGAGCAATCCGCACGCGCTGTTCCGGATGATTCTCGAGGGGCGCTACGAGGCAGCGAGCAAGCATAATCCCCAAGTGGATCGCGGCTTTGACAGCCTAATCGCCCAATGTTTGGCGCGTCAGCCGGCTGACCGCTGGCCGACGATGACGGCCGTGCAAAACGCCCTGAGCCTGTACCTCAAGCAGTTCCGCATGAGCGATGTGGCGACCCTGTTGCCGCGTTTCCTCAAGGCTCCTGAGGTGTTCCAGTTCGACCTCAAACCGTCCCTGGTGCAAATCTTGACGGCGGAGGGCCGGCGCTACGGTCAGGCCAATCAGTTGGCCTTGGCGATTGACTCGCTCAATCGCGCCTTGGTGCTCGACGCTGACGCCGATGAACCCCGCTTGGCACTAAGGGAATTGACGGTTCGCTCTCGACGACGCAAGCAGTTTCGACGGTTGACCGTGCTCGGGGCGGTCGCGGCTGGTCTGTTGCTGATTGCCTGGGTTGGCTGGGCGCTATTGCAGGAAGTTCCCAGTGATCAGCCTGTTACCGTGGTCAAAGCGCCGCTGAGCCTACCTGCGCTGCCGGCGGCAACGACCAATCGCTGGCCGACGCAGCCTTTGCCCCAGGTCGTGACGGGTACGCAGGTGCCCGCTCCCCAGCCGCTGCCGGAACCTGCCGTGGCGGGCAATGCCATCAACCAGCATGTCCGCCCGAGCGTGGACGTCGATGTGCGCAAAGCCGCTGTTAATGCAAGGGTTCTTGGCTGGCGTTTGCCGGTAAAGAATGATCCCCACGATACCAAGCTGGCCGATCCGCCCGGGCCATCGCAGCACTATCGCGTCAGTCTTGGCTCGAATCCACCGTCCGCAAGCCTGGTTGTGCGGCGCCTGGACCGTCCTGGGCCTTCACCCAGTGGCGATGGCTTCTTGGCTCCGGAGCTGGAAACGGGCAGCTACGTGCTGACTTGCACATTCCCGTCCGAGGCGTGCGCCGACTGTACACCTGCGGAACTTAAGCGGGAACGTCGGTTCGAAGTGCCCGTCCGCCCTGGGGTCGCCATCAAGTGTGAAAGGCCAGAACACAAAGAACATCCCTGAAACCGGTGCAATTCTGGGTTTCGCGACATAGTGAGGCGTCAACTTAGCGATATTTTAGGCTGACTTGGGCCGCTTCAAGGCCATGGCCAAGCTCAACCAGCCGCCAAGAAGGGCCACGCCGCCAATCGGCGTCACCATGCCCAAGCTGCGCACCTGGGTCCCCACGAGGGCGTACAGGGAACCGCTGAAGATCACAGTACCTACTGCGAAAGTAAAGGCGGCGCGCCCAAGCCAACGCTGCATCGCAGCGGGCGGATTGGTTCGCTGCAGCAGCGCTACCACCACCAAGGCGAGCGCGTGGTACATCTGGTAGCGCACGGCGGTTTCGACGATCGCCTGGTCCGCAGCCGGCAATCGACTGCGCAGGGCGTGAGCGGCAAACGCGCCGATCGCCACAGCCAGCAGTCCTAGCCAAGCACCTATCGCTCCAGCGGAATTGACGATTCGCTCCATGCCTCTCCTTGGTCCGCGAGCCGGCTGTCTTGGTCGGCGGGGAGGCCGACTGCGCGGTCTAGGCCACAAGCGTGCCTGATTTCTCAACCATTCTCTAGGGCTGATGCCGATACCGGTGGTCCAACCAGACAAAGAGCCCGGCGAGAGCCACGGCTAGCACGGTCACAACACCACCGACGATCAGCAATCCGTGGTCATGCGCCTGCACGACGCAAACGACGCAAGAGGCAGGCAGGGGGTGCACGGGCGGAATTATCATGATTTTGCCGACATTGCGCCACGACGACGCCGAACGAGGATGGGCGCTACGGTCGGGCGCCACCCAGGCCTGATTTTCCCTTTTTGCCGGATGCGGTGTCCATAGATTTGCACTGTGATCGCGCACAGGAGCGCGCCTGATGCTGATTGCCCTGACCAAATCCTCGCAAATGAAGGTCGACCAAGACCAGGCAGTTCTGCGACCAATCGCAGCCGCAACCGCGAGCCGCCGGGGGAATCTGCATTGCGTTGCCGCGCTGACTTTGACAGCGCTACCACTGGACAACGGCTTGGAAATTGAGGCACAAGGGGATGCCTTTGCCGCCATGGAGACGGTCGCAGCCATGCCCGAACCCGAGTCCGCAGCCGCGCAGCAAGAAGCCCGCCTGGCCGAGCGATTTTGCGCGGGCGATCGGCAAGCGTTCGCGGACCTGGTGACGATGTGGCAAAAGCCTGTGTATTACGCGATTTGGCGTTATGTCCGCCACGAAGAAGACGCGCGCGACCTGACCCAGGCCACCTTTGCCAAGGCTTGGCTGCACGCTGCCACGTTTCGCGGGGAAAGTAGCCTCAAGACTTGGTTATTCCGCATCGGCATCCACTTGGCCCTCAATCACCTGCGCGACCAAGGTCGCTGGAAGCAAGCGGGCGTGGAAGTGGATGAAATTGCGCACGATCCTGCACTGCTAGAGCAACTGGATGAGGCGGACACGGCCCAGCAACTGCGCCTAGCGGTTGAGGAATTGCCGCCCAAACAACGATTGGTGGTTGAACTGCGCGTGCAGGAAGAGCTTTCGTTTCGCGACGTCGCGCAACTGGCTCAATGCAGCGAAGATGCCGCCAAGGCCAACTTTCAACATGCAATCAAGAGATTGCGTTCGCTGCTGGGCAACCGCGGCGGGCGCTTGGAGCAAGGCCCATGAAGCCGACTATCCCACCGACGGGCGAGATTCCACTGTGTACGAGCGATGTTGCCTTACACAAGCCCAGCAACGTGATTCCACTCTTTGGCACCAAGGCTCGGCAGCTAGCGGCCGACTCGTGCGCTAATCTTGCTGATTTGTTGCCGCTTTGGGCCAATAGCTCCTTGGCTGGAGCCGAGGCAGAGCGCGTCCAGCGTCATGTGGCAACCTGCGCGGCCTGCCAGGCGGAAGTGTCTGCAATAACGGCCCTTCTGGCCGAGATTGGCGCCGACGCAGGGGATGGCCCGGCACACGAGGACGCGTATTGGACAGCGCTGACGGCGGACATTCTCGCTGCCACGGCTGCTGTCCCTCAAGCGCCTGAAACAAAGGCGCCTTGGTCTGTTTCACAGCCGGTGATGAGGTCCAACGCTGCGACTGCGGCTCGGCAGCGACGCTGGTGGCATTTGTCAGCGGTTGCAGGTAGTGCCGTTGCTGCGGCCGCGGCGCTGGCCTTGGTGGTCGCTAAGCCGTGGACGCCTGAGTTGAGACCGGTGGCGACCGCGGCGACCGGCGACCACGGCGCAAACTGGTATGAATTGCCTGTGTTACCTCTTGATGATGATTTTGCGGCTGGCGATGACGACCCGATGGGTACCGTGGATGACTTGGACGACAACGAGTTGGAACTCGTAGACGCCGTTCTAACCGACGATGGAGTCTAAGCTTTTTTACAAAGGCAAGTCTGATGGCTGCCGATGGGACGCTCGCCGTCGGAACGGTCACCGTCGGAACGGTCGCCGTCGGAACAAAGCGGGGCAACAGCCCCATGGCTCCCCGGTTCTTGGGCTGCACGAAGGTTAGGTTGCGAACATGCGCTCAATTTCAATAGCTTGCTGGCCCCTCTTGATCACGTTGGGGTTGCCGGCCTTGGCCTTTGGCCAGGCTCCACCGCTTGCACCACCGGCCGCCCACAGCGCTCCCGCCGCGACGACGCCAGCTCGCCCCGGTCCTGCCCCGGCAAAACCACTTGATCCCAAACGGCAATCACAGACGCCTCAGCAGATTCGCGAAACGATGCACCAGAGCATTCGCGCGTGGCGCAAGCAGCGCCTGGCCGACGTGGTGCAACCCGATGCACCGACAGCCTTGAAGATCCAGGATATTTTGGACCAACACGCCATTCAGACCATGGCATTGGGCGATGAGCTGCGCAAAACGAAAGCCGAACTGACGCGCCAACTCAAGTTGCCAGCCCCAGACCTCGCGTTGCTGACCCGGCTCACGGACCAACTGCTGGCCGTGCAGGCCAAAATCGCCAAGGTGGAAGAGGACCGAAGCACGGCCGTGCGTAAAGTCCTTACTCCCGTTCAGTTTTCCCGTTATCTGATTGCGTGGCCCAAGATCAACCGGCAAATCCAGGAAAAGATCTACCAGGCGCTGGCCAAGATCGGTGACCGGACGGGGACGCGCGACGAGTTTTAGCCGCCAATTAGGCATGTATAGCAAGGGTCTATCGCCTCGTTCTGAAACACGAATCTGCGACGCTGACGCCCTGACACCTCGCCCAAACTGCCCTGCTCGATGACGCAACGGGTACGAGGGGCTAGGCCAACCGCTCGGTGAATTGGCACCCAATCACGCGTGTATAGCAAGGCTCTATCACCGTGTTCTAAAACGGGAATCTGCGACCGACATCCTCCCGCGACCCCTCAGCCCGTCGCCGCCCAGGGACCTGTCGGCAAGATGCTTGTCGGTAACTTCGCCGCGGGCCTGAGCGGTGAGTCGAGCGCCAATTCGCCGCCAGAGGGCCTTGTACACCAAAGGTCTATCCCCTTGTTTTCTTAGGGGCATCCGCCCTTGCCAACGCAGGCCGGGTCAGCACAATCCACTTTGCCATTGCCGTTGTCGTCGAGGTTGTTGCCGCAAATCTCCGGCCCAAACTGCAAGGTGACCGCCACATCGTCGATGAACCAGCCTTTGCCTTGATTGCCCTGGTTGGTCGGAGCTTGCAGGCTAAATTCCATGCGAAAACGGTGTCCGGCCACCTTGGGCACGTCCAAATCGATGGACCGCCACAGGCTCTGGCACGGACCGCTGCACGCACTGGTCGATTTGGACAGGGTAAACTGGTCGAGCACGGCATTGGTGTCCACGTCCCTCAGGACGACCAAGGGTAAGTCCTGGTCCACAGTGCCAAATCCGGTTCCACCAGGCAGGGGGCCATCCAGCGCGTAGTAGGTCGCAAACGCCAGGTGCGGCATGGCTACCTTGGCTGTCAGGTCAATGGTGGGCGACTTGGCCACCAAGACCGGCGGCAAAAGGCAATAAATACCGACCTGTTGATCACAGTAGTTCAGACCGTTGTTGTAGTTCATCGTGCAGCCATGCTTGTCGGCATCCGGCGTGACCGGCGTCTGGTCCACGGCCCACAGTACCTTGTAGCCAGCCGGAGCGGTGACAGACCAGTCCTTTACGCCGGCGTCACAGGCAAAACCCTCTGAATACCAAGTGCATTCTTCCTGGGTTGGCGTACACAGTCCACCTTGGCAAGCACTGCTGAGGGTGCACGCCAAGCCGTCGTCACACGCACTGCCCTCCGGCGCCGGGGCGTGAGTGCAAGCACCTGATTTTACCTGGCAATTATCGACCGTGCACGGATTGCCGTCATCGCAAGGGCTCTGGCTGCCACCGTTGCAACTGCCTTTGGCGTCACAAGTATCGCCCAATGTGCACGGATTGGCGTCATCACAAGGTCCAATCTTCGCAACGTGCGTGCACAGCCCGGTGACTGCGTCGCAAGCATCCGTCGTGCACCCGTTCCCGTCGTCGCAGCCCCCGTTTGCCGCCGAGCCGCCACAGTTGCCCGCTGTGCAGTGGTCGCCGCTGGTGCAGGCGTTACCGTCATCGCAGGGCACATTGGCGCTCTGGGGAACATGCTGACAAAGGCCTGATTTTCCTTCACAACTGTCGACGGTACAGCCATTGCCATCTTCGCAGTTCTTGGGACTGCCCGCGCCGCAACTGCCGCCCACGCAACTATCGCCGCTGGTGCAGGCATTGCCGTCGTCGCAGGTACCGCCCTGGGCCTTGGCCACGCACAGGCCCGTAGTGCTGTCGCAGGAATCCTCGGTGCACGGATTGCCGTCATTGCACGCGGCGTTGACGGCGCCCTGACAAGCGCCGCCGCTGCAGTGGTCACCGCTGCTGCACGCATTGTAGTCGTCGCAGGCGCTGCCGTTATTCTTGTGGCTACACCCGGCCTTGGCTGAACACACGTCGTCCGTGCATGGATTGGCGTCGCTACAGTCCTTGGCGGTCCCGGGCAGACACTTGCCGGATTTGCAATGGTCGCCGGTCGTACAAAGGCTACCGTCCTCACAACTTGCTGTATTTGCAACCCATTGGCACCCAGTTTGCGGGCTGCAACCATCGTCGGTGCAGGGATTGTCGTCGCTGCAGTCGGTCTTTGTCCCTGCTACGCAACTGCCTTTGTTGCATGTGGAATTATCCGAGCATGCATCGCCATCGCCACAGCCACTGCCGTCAGGTAGCAGTGATGTCACGCAACCTTGCCCAGGTACGCACCAATCCTGCGTGCAGGGGTTGTTGTCGTCGCACCCGGCCACGCCGCTCCCTTGGCACTGCCCGGCTTGGCACTGGCCCAACTCGCAGACTTTGTCAAGTAAGCATTTGTTTTGATTGGGCAAATACTGGCAACCGCTGGCCGGCACACATGCGTCGGTGGTGCATGGATTGCCGTCGTCGCAGGTCGTCACGGCACCGGGCAAGCACACGCCTTGGCTGCAAGAGTCGCCGAGCGTGCATTTGGACCCATCCTCGCAAGGCCCTGTTACAGCGAAGAATTGGCAAGCGCCCGTGGCCTCGTCGCAGCTGTCTTGGCTGCAGGGGTTGGCGTCGGCGCAGACCTTGGCTGGGCCGGCTTTGCACACGCCATTGGCGCAGATGTCTCCAATCGTACAGGACTTTCCGTCCTGGCATGGCCCGACTGTGGGCACAAACTGGCAAATGCCGGTGCTCGGGTTGCAGGCATCGCTCGTGCACGGATTGGCATCGTCGCAACTCGTTGAATTTCCCTGAATGCAGGCGCCTTGGCTGCATTGCCCGGGGGCCGCGCACAACTGGCCCAAGCCGCAGGGTCCAAGGGTCGGCTGATGGATGCAACCGCCTACAGGCAAACAGGTATCGCTGGTGCACTCGTTGCCGTCGTCACAGTCCAACAGCCCGGCAGCCGCCTGACAACTGCCGCCACTGCACGCATCGCCCACCGTACACGCGTTGTTGTCATTGCAGGGCGCAGCGTTATTGCTGTGGAAGCAACCGAGGTTAGAAGCGCAGCTGTCCTCCGTGCAAGGATTGGCGTCTGTGCAATCCTTGATCGTCCCGAGGCATTGGCCCTGCACGCAGGCGTCGTCCGAGCTGCACGCGTCGCCATCCTCGCACGGCGATCCGTCCGCTTTGGCCACCTGCTGACATTGGCCCTGGGCGCAAATGGACTGCCAACACGGCTTGGCAACAGGACATTGCGCTTGATTCTGGCAGTCTTCACCGCCGTCAGCCTCGCCATCTGCCTTTGTCGCATCCGCCGCGTCCCCGTCCGCCTGCGCATCCGGCTCAGCCTGCTCGTCCATTTCGTCTTTATCTTCCAGATCTTGCCCTAGCGCGTCAGCCGAATCGGTGGCCACCAGGGTGTCGACGTCGTCCGGCTGTGTGGCCAGTTCTTGGTCCGGCCCGGCAAAGTCAGCAAACACCGCATCGGACGATTGTGCTTCTGAAACAAGGGCATCGGTGGACGCAGGCCCAGCATCGGCAGCCACCGTCGGCGCATCGCCCAGCGTCACCAGGGCATCGGGCGAACAGCCCCAAAGCAGCGCGGGAGCGAGGACAAACGTCACAAAAGCACGGGCAAATTGCGGCCATCGCCTCCTGCGATTAGGACAGGTCTCCCCGGCACCGATTGAATTGTGCGCCGCACTAGCCATCGCGCGCGCCCCACACCTTTGGAAATCGTCACTGTTTCGCGGGCTTGTTGTCGTTCAAGCGCGCCAAGTCAACGGAGGGTCAAGCCACAAGGACACTAGCCCTGCCACACAGTCGCGAGTTCCGCCCGGCCCGTCAAGCGCTGCCTACCTAGGCTCCGAGGTCCTTGGTGCACTGTGCTGCGATATAGGCTTGAAATAAATACTCTTTCTCAGCAAACTGCGATGCGTTGCATTGTGTGAAGGCGTTGGCGCCCGCCCTCCACAAGCCCCGACGCTGGAACGTCTATCCCTGGACGATGTCAGTGGTTTTGCGTAGAATCGCCACGTTTGCTCCAGGGAGTCGGCGCGGGATGACCAATTTGCATTACATCACACCGGGTGGCGCGGCGCGATTGCGCCAAGAACTCGACGAGTTGGTCAAAGTCGAGCGGCCTAGGGTGGTTGATCAGGTCGCCGATGCCGCGGCCATGGGCGACCGCTCGGAAAATGCGGAATATATTTACGGAAAACGTCGTCTGCGTGAAATTGACCGGCGGGTACGCTTCTTGGGGCAGCGCCTCGACACGGCCATTGTCGTCGCCCCGCCTGAACAAAAGCGTAAAGATCGCGTGTATTTCGGTGCCGTTGTCGATCTTGAGGACAGCCAAGGCCAAACCAAGACGTGGCAGCTCGTCGGTCAGGATGAGGTGGACGCGCAAACCGGGCAGATCAGCTACGTTTCTCCGTTGGGTGCCGCGCTGCTGGGCAAACTGTTGGACGACGAAGTCAAGGTGCAAACCCCTGGCGGCGTGCGGGTTTATACCATCATCGACATTCGCTAGCCGGCACAGGTCGCACGCTTGGTCCTCGAGCGCCTAGGCCACGTCAAAGTCGACGCTCATGCTACCGCCATAGCCCGCCAAATCCTGCGGCCCGCCGTCATCGGAACTTTGGGCGGAATTCGCTGTCTGGCAGCGCGCTTGCACGGTATGTGCCCCAGTCGTAACGATCAGGTCCAGGTGCCACAGCACCCAAATGTCGGCACCGGGCGCGTAGTCCAACACCGCGTTTTGCCAAGGCCCTTGGTCCAGGCGAACCTGAACCTGCTCAACCGCATCGCTCCCCGCATAAGCCGTTCCGTAGACCTTGAGCGATCCGGGCGGCGTCGTTCCCAGGGCCAGCGGACGGGCGATCAGGGTCTGGGGGCGGTAGACAGCCGTGTCCGACCAGCCCGCCTTTTCCCAGAACCCGAGGTAAGGCGTATCGATAAACTCCATGCTGGTCAGCCACTTCGGATTCTTCATGCCGTAGCGGCCCGGATTGAGCAGGCGCACCGGAAAGCCGTGCTCGGGCGGAATTGCCTGCCCATTCATCAGCCATACCAGCCACATCGGCTTCTGCAGGTCCGAAACTGGTACTGCCGTAGTATAGCCATCGGCACAGGTGAACTTGAGCGACAGCGCGCTTGGCGGCACGGCAATGCCGATCGAGGCCATTACCTCAAGCAGAGGCACGCCAGTCCAAATTGCGTTGGAAATCGCTTGGTTCAGCGGCCCTGCACTAATGCACTCCAGGGTGTGCTCCTTGGTCTTGGCCGGCAACTTGAGCAGCTGCCCCATACCGAATTGTCCAAGTGTTTTACCGCGGTCCAGTACTTGTACCTGCCAGGCGCTGGCGTCGATGGCCGGGGATCCGCAGCAGCTCGTCACGTAGTGCAAATTGGCCGGCGTGATGGCAGAAATCGGTTGTATATCAGGCAGTGAAGTGTCTGTAATTTCAACGGAATCCAGGACACTGCCAGCGTCAGCCGTCTGCGAGGGCGCAACCGCCAAGCTGTCCACTTCGCCGCTCTGAGCGTCGGCACCTAGATTACCTCCCGAATCAGAAGGTTGCGCATCGGGCAGTGCCTGCTGGCTGGCCTTGAGCGCTGGTGCACAAGCCGCAGTGAGGGCGGCCCCGCTCAAAATCATTAGAAGATCTCGGCGTTTGACGGTGCCTCTTGCGCTCATGGTCTCAAACTCCCGAAAATGATAGGGCGTATCGGCCAGGTCGTCCTTGTCAGGCGCCTTGGGTCGGCGGGGCGCTGCAACTGGTGCGGCCAGAGGTCGCGGACTCAGCATTCAATCCTAGCAGTCACCACCGATTTCTGCCCTGGAAATGGTCGCATTAGCTTGTAATTGCAGTATAAACACTGACAGCGCGGTCGCCAAAAGGCGTTTGAACCTCGCAGAAGTGACGGCCGCACCAAGGGGCGCTAGAGTCAGCGATTGCCGGCCCGGGCCCGAACTCGGTCGCCCCCGTTTCCCAGCAGCCGACACCGAGGCCGTCATGCGCTTGTGCCCACAATGTGGCAATAAAATTGAAGATTTGCGTTGCCCTACCGACGGTACATCGACGCTGCTTTTGACCGCGGGCCCCCCGGAATGGCGCTTTTCTGTGGGCCAAGAGGTCAATGGCCGCTACCGCATCGGTCCCGTGATCGGACAGGGGGGCTTTGGCGCCGTCTACCGTGCGACGAGCCGTGCAACGGGCCAAGACGTTGCGCTCAAAGTACTTTCCGTAGCTCTTGACGGCAATGACGCCGAAGTCGTGCAGCGCTTCTTTGCCGAGGCCCAAATCACGGCGTCGCTACAACACCCAAATACGATTCGTGTTTTTGACTTTGGCCAGACCGAAGGCGGTGCTCTGTTTATTGCCATGGAACTGCTCCAAGGCCAGACGCTGATGGAAACGCTGGACGCGCGGCTCAAAGCGGGGCAGGTTCTGAGTCAGACCGAGACCGTGCGAATTGGTACACAAGTCCTGAGAAGTCTTGGTGAAGCGCATCTGGCGGCGCTGGTACATCGCGATCTGAAGCCGCAGAACATCTTCCTGCATGAGGTCAAAGGCGACGATCCGGTCGTCAAGGTCCTGGACTTCGGCATTGCCAAGAGACTTGGGCAGAAATTCACAAGCACTGGGCAGTCTTTTGGCACGCCGCACTACATGAGCCCCGAACACGCGCGCGGTTGGGCGATCGATGGCCGCAGCGATTTGTACGCCCTTGGCGTGGTCCTGTACCAGTGCGTGGCCGGTCGAACGCCGTTCGAATTCGACGACGCGATGCAGGTCCTCCTCGCTCATGTTACTGAAACTGCACCGAATCTTCGCCTAGCTGCGCGCACGCCGGTGTCCGAAGGGTTCGTCCGCGTCTTGGAGCGCGTGCTGGCCAAGGATCCCCAGCAGCGGTTTGGGTCGGCCATCGAAATGCGCCAAGCGCTTGAGCAATTGCGCGACGAGCCGGCGGTGGCGTCCTTGCGCGATGTGGCGACCCTTCCGGAAGCAATTCCGGCCTATGCGCCTAGGCTTACGACCCATGTTTCTATGTCCGACGACTCGGTTGGCTTTGCGGTCCCGCCGAACTCTGCCGCCCCTGGTAGCGATGTGCCGGCGACCGGAAATATCCTTGAAATCAATCGAAATATCGATACGGACGCCCAGCCAACTTTGCCCATGTCCCAAACCCCTGTGCCATCCAACCGCCTCGCGCCCAAGCCCGCCGCAGCCGCGGCTCCACAGGTGGTCGCACAACCAGCTGTAACAGTAATGGAATCTTCCATCCCGGCTGAGTCTCCTGCGGCTCGCGCCCCAGCGGCCCCCGTGTCGACCCCGACGCCGGCTAGGCCAACCGCGCCCGCTTCATCCAATCACAACCTGCTGATTGGGCTTGGTTTTGCTGCAACACTGGCGATAGCAGCCGTCGGCCTTCTCTTGGTTCGTGGTCGGTCAACACCGCCCGCCGCTGCAACGGTCGCAGCCCCAACGGCCGCCGTCCCTAGCCCTGCGTCCCCAGTTGCTGCGCCTGCACTCGCGACAGGATCGCCTGAATCTCCTGCCTTACCAATTCCTTCTGCGGCCACAGTGGCGCAAATTGCTCCGCCAACCTTGCCGCCCGCCGCCGAACTGCCGGCCCAAGCCACGGCAGCCGTTGAGGCAGCGCCGAACGGACAAGCGCCTGAAAGTCCTGCACGACCTGCTCACACTGGCCCGCGCCATCCCAAGGGCAAAAGCGCACCGGCCAACGGTGCGGCTCCGGGCTCAGCAGGCTCCAGCGATGGTTTCAAACTCGATTAAGCCTGTTGCGACGCGAAGTTATCAAACGCCAGCACCATCACGCCGCCGGGTGCTCGCTGCGCGCAGTTCGTCCAGCTCATCATTGATAACATCGGTCATTTCATGAACATGCGCAGCAACTGCCGCGTGCAGGGCCGGCTGCGCCAACCAGTGGGCGCTGTGCACCAGCGTCGGCTCAAGTCCGCGTCGCAGCTTGTGATCGCCGCCCGCGCCGGCTTCAAACCGCGTCCAGCCTTGTTCGATGCACAACTCCATCAGCCGGTAGAAGGCAAGCTCAAAGTGCAGCATCGGCACCTCCTGCAGTGCGCCCCAGTAACGGCCATATAAATGCTGGCCTTTTTGCAGATTGAGGGTGCCCGCTATGCGTTCGCCATTGCGCCACGCCAAGACGACGACGACCTGTTCTGGCATTTCGCGCCGTAGCCACTCGAACATGGGCACATTGAGGTAAGGGGCTGATCCGTAACGGCGATATGTGGCCAAATAGCACGCGCGAATCGCCTGCCAGTCCGCATCGACCATGTCCGGCCCACGCAGCACCTGAACCGTGATGCCGGCGTCGATAATCGCCTTTCGTTCTCGGCGTATCTGCTTGCGGGCGGCGTGCCGACGCGTCTGCAGAAAGGCTTCAAAGCTGCCATACCCGGGATTGAGCCAGACCGCTTGAGACTCGACGCGGTGAATGTATCCAGACTCACTGAGTTTTTCCGCGGTCGCCGCCGGCGTAAACAGCCAGTGCACGCTGTGGGCGTCTGTCTGCCCGGCGAGCTGCTTGGCCGCATGTACAAGCGCTTGAGTCACCAGGGCGGCATCTGCAAGCGGGTGCACGAGAATCCGAGGACCGCTCACCGGCGAAAAGGGCACAGCCGCGACTAGTTTGGGGTAGTAAGGCCAGCCATTTCGCACAGAAAAGTCCGCCCAGGCGAAGTCGAAGATGAACTCACCCATGGAGTGGGCCTTGACGTACAGAGGCACTGCGCCAAGCACCTGAGCCCCTGGAGGCAGCGGCGTTTGCGCTGTTCCTTGAGGCCCTTGCACCGCCAAGAGGTGCAGAGGCCACCAGCCCGTGTCTCCCCCTACGCAGCCGGTTGCCTCAAGGCCACAAAGAAAGGCGTGGTCTGTAAAGGGATAATTCGGATCCCCCAACGCGTTCCATGCGGCAGGTTGGACTAGGCTTAGGTCTGGTAAGGCAATTACGTGCATGGGGCGAGCCTGCCACGTTCGGTCTTGACCGAGCAAATGGGCTGAGGGGCGGTGAACGGGTTGTGGCTCACCGAGCCCCGACCTAGGCTACTGCGATGGTCACCTGGGCACCGCTGACAGATGCAAGTCCGCCTACGCGTGACTCTGCGGACGTTCGCTAATCTCATTGCCAATCATTGACTTAAGTGCTAGTGCTGGACTCCCGGTGGGCACGGCCACAGCTGGCATCGTCGTTGCCAAGGCCAGTCATGACCACGGATCCTCTCCCGCATCCAGCGGCGTCAAGCAGTCGACACTCCAGCGAATTTGCGACCAACACTGTCAGGGCGGCCAAGGCATCTGTGTCAGTTGCTTGGCATTCTCGAGCAATTTTGCGCAGTTGAGGTCCTGTGGCACGGGCTGCCAGCGCAGTTGCACCGGCACTTCTCCAGGCAGCGGTTTGTCGTCCGCCGCGGTCACCAAGACCGAACTGCTAGCGCCCACGGTCACTTGCTCCACTTTGGCCTCTGGACTGGCCGTAATTGCGCCGTCCTGGCCCAAAGCACCCTGCCAATTGGTCGTGCTGCGCTGCACCACGTACAAAGCCTGTTCACCCAGAAAAGGCGCGTCAATATAGACAGTTACACCGGGGTGACCATCGCCATCGTCGTCGACGATCGCCGAGTCCTGCCCCTGCCCGACCGCCGGCATCGCCCCGGCATAGCCCGCTTTGAGCCCAAGCCACTCGGTGTGGGCGTCCTGGGCGATCGTCTGCCCTTGCCGGTGGAGCACAACGACCTGTTCACCGATAGCATTAATAAAATCGGGCGGATATGTGAGCTGACTGTCGAAGATGGGATTGTTGACCACGGCGCAGGTGTGGAGCTGGGCGACGCCGTCATTGCCTTGCCAATCGACCTTGACCAGCCCAACAGTACTGGTCCGACTGGCCTGCCACGCGTCACCAAATGGCGACGGATTGTGCGAAAGTCGGCGGGTTTGCTGCCAAAATGCGTACCAACTACTGGCGCCGGCTGCGTCACTGGCAGCACCGGTGGCGGCATCGGTGCTGGCATCGCCCAGCGGGACCCCAGCACTGTCAGCTGCATCGCCCGCGGAACCTGTGGCATCGGCCAACCAAGACGGGTCATGCACTGCCCCGCCAGGAACATCAACGCCACAAGCTACCAACAACGGAATAACGAGTAAAAATATACACTTCATGAACAACCTTAGCGAACTGGCAATTGCGCCGTCACGCATCTTCCGTTACATCCTCTGGCCTTGTTGACCGGCCACCAGACCCGCAAAACTGCGTGTCGCCGCCACCGCTCCCCCCGACCACAATGCACATCTTATGAACGGCCGGAAGAGAGCGCAACGTTTCCGATTGACAGACGCGACTTTACAGCACAATTCCTGCGGAGCTCCCGTGACGATTCAGGCCCTTGAGCAGCAATTCACCGACCTTCGCGTTCAATTCCGCAGCCGCCGCCCTCTGCCCGATCAGGGTCCGGTCGTGCTCTGGATGCAGCGGGCGCAACGGGCCTACGACAACCCAGCCATGGACCTCGCGATTTCGGTGGCCAACCAACTCAATTCTCCCCTGGCGGTATTCTTCGCGCCCCGCCCCGACTATCCCGATGCCCAGCTGCGCCACTTCACTTTCCTGGCCCAAGGAATTCCAGAGCTTGCCCGGGACGTCACGGCCCGCGGTGCCACGTTCATTCTCCGTTCACCGCCGCACACTTCCCTGACGCAATTCTGCACGGAAGTCGGTGCGCGCTTGGTGATCGGCGATGAGAATGCCATGGATTTTGCAGAGGATTGGCGGCGACGGGCGGCACTACAGCTGCGGGTCTCCCTGTGGACGGTGGCTGCAGATCTCATCGTGCCGCCGCGCGCCTTGCCGGCCCAGGAGTTCTGGGCCGCCCGGAGCTTGAGGCCGAAAATCGCAGCCTTACTGCCGATCTACCTTGGGCTGGAGCACTCCCAGCCTCCCGAGCGGGTGCTGCATTCGTGGCCCGACCTGCCACCGCCTTCCGAGGATCCTCAGGATATTTCAGGCCTTCTCAGGAGATTGGGCCCGATCGCCTGCCAAGCGGGCCCTGTGGCCTGGCAAGGGGGCCGAGGAGCCGGCCTGGAGCGACTCCAATCCTGGATTGACAAAGGGCTTTCGCGTTACACGATCAGCCGCGATGAGCCTTCGCAGGACGGAACCAGTGCCCTATCGCCCTGGCTGCACTTTGGGCAGTTGGGGCCCGCCGAAGTGGCTCGGGCTGTCGAGCGGAGCCAGGCCCCAGAGGACGCCAAGGCCGCGTATTTGGAACAGTTAATTGTTCGTCGCGAGCTGGCCTGGCACTTTGTCGCCCGCAATCCCGAATTCCGCACACTGGCGGGCTGCGAGCCGTGGGCGCGCAAGACCTTGGCCGAACACGCGCTCGATCACCGTCCATTCTCCTATACATTTGAGCAGTTGGAGAGTGCTCAAACCCACGATCCCGCCTGGAATGCAGCGCAGCGACAAATGGTCCAAACCGGCTGGATGCACAACCGAATGCGCATGTACTGGGCCAAGCAGCTGCTCTTGTGGACGCCCGACCCGCAGACGGCGATGAAATTTGCACAGCGTTTGAATGACAAGTGGCTGCTCGACGGGCGCGATCCCAATGGATACACGGGAATTGCTTGGTCGATCGGCGGCAAACACGACCGACCGTGGCCACCGGCCAAGCCCGTTTGGGGCTGGATTCGGCCTATGGCGCTGAGCGGCCTCAAGAAGAAGACGAATCTTGACGCCTATTTGGCACAGCATCCTCCACTCACGGCCTTCAGCCTGACCTAGTCAGACTGCTCCTCGATGCGACTTGACACGCGGTCAGGTATTGAATAGCTTATGAACTGCCGGCGCGTTGACCGGTCAGGAATGAGCGATGCCTCTGTTCAACCATATGACGCACAATACCAAGCAACATCATCCGTTGGCGCACAGGCCGCCTGCGCAACAGCCGGCCGCGCCTCATCCGGCGGTGCCTCATCCGGCGGTTCCTCATCCGCTGGCGCATTCGCCGAAGGCACACTTTGGCACCACTAGCACGGCAGTAACGCCGCTGGTTAGCCGGCTGGCCAACCGCGAACCCCGCGCCGTGGATGAGTTTTACCGCCTGTATCGCAGTCGGATCTATGCTGTTGCCCTGCGCGTTGTCGGCACGCCGTGGGATGCCGAAGAAGTGCTTCAAGACGTCGTGTGGATCGTGTTTCGCAAAGTAGAAGCATTTCGCGGGGATGCCGAGTTTAGCTCTTGGCTGTTCCGGGTGACGCAGAACTGCGCCAAGATGCTCCTACGCAAGCGAAAGCGCACGCCCACGCCCCTACAGGACGATCAGATCGAGCCGACGCTGCAACGGTGGCGGCCTCAGGAGCTGGGCGTCGATGACGATTTGGCCCAGCGGCAAGTTGCTCGGCAAGTGAACGCCCAAGTGGCCAAACTCGACGATCTGAACAGAACGATCTTCTGGTCCGCCGCCGTGGAAGGGGATACTGCACAAGAAGTGGGCGAACGTACAGGACTTTCCGTGCTGGCTGTCAAGGCCCGTCTGTTTCGCATCCGTGCGAATTTGAGGCAGGAAACCCAGGAAATCCTCGACCGCGCCCCGCTTTGCGCCGCGTAACCCATGGGCCTTGGGCGGTGCACCCTGCCCGGCGGGACATTGAAGTTCACGGCGAAATGCGGCTGCGCAGGACCTCGCAGCCGAGACCGTGAAGCGGTCCATGAACAGTGCATAATCATAGATTGCCATGTTCAATAGGGTGATGCATGATGGTCCAACTTGTTAGGGCGGTGATTGGGCCTACTCTGAACTTTGCGAGGTGAATAGCAACCAGATGCGCAGTCAACGCCTTGATAATGACCAAGATCCGACCGGAGACGACGTGCCAGAGGTTCATGCGACCTTGGGCATCGGCGCGCTGTCGAAGGCGACGGGGGTGCCTGTCGAGACCCTGCGAACCTGGGAAAGGCGCTACGGATTCCCGCGGGCTGAGCGCGAGGCCTCTGGGCAGCGCACCTACGACCTGCCAACGCGGCAACGCCTTCTTCTGATTAAGGAAATCCTACAGCAGGGTCTGAGGCCAGCTCGGGTCCTGCCCCTGCCCATGGCCGAGTTGATGCGCTTGGTTCAGCCGGGTCCGCCTCGCCCGAATGCAGACAGTCAAGAGCCTGATAATAAGACGTTAAGCGAGCAAGGTCGTCCTCTGCCGAACCGTGGTGAGGGCGCGGAAACGCGCGAGGACCGGCGTAGCGATCCCGTACGTGGGTTGAACGCCACGCCGACGCGCACCCAACTGATTATCGACTACTGGCTGGAACTGGTCCGCCGCTTTGACAGCGCTGCCCTGGCCGATGAACTGACGCGGGCATGGAACCACTCGGGAACCGTCGCTTTTCTCGATGACGTCGCCAGCCCGTTCATGACCGCCGTCGGTGCGGCTTGGGCTAATGGTGAACTGTCCGAGGTTCATGAACACTTTGCCTCCGAGCACTTGCGCGCCAAGCTGATCGATGTCACCGGGCCGACCAATGCCGAGGCCCCGACGGTGGTTTGCGCCACGCTGCCCGGCGAGCAACACAGCCTTGGGCTGCAAATGGCGGCTTTAACCCTGCGGATCGCGGGGTTGCGGGTCGTGTACTTGGGCACCGATCTGCCGATTCGGGGTCTGGCGCGGACGATTGTCGAACTGCAGCGAATTGGCGAGGTTCGGGCGATGCTCGTCAGCGTCTCTCTGGCCGTCGAGGCGACCCACTCGCGCAACCAGTTGTCCCAACTGCGAAGTCTGGTGCCGGAGTCGGTGTTGGTGCTGGCAGGCGGCGGCGGTCTGCCCTCTGGCGTTGCCGGGATTGTCGAGCCGGGGAGCCTGCGCAACCTACTGGATTGGGCGCGCGGACAAGTGCCTGGCTAGCACATTGAGCCTTGTACTTATTGGCTTTTCTAGTAAGTGCCCTCACTGCGCCAGTCGGGTGGGGGTCAAGGACGGAGCATCTGGCCAGGCTATAGCCCGCTCGGTAACACCTCGGCAGGCACCTCGTGGCGCAGCACCGTGCCATCGGGCAAGGTCCCGCCGTGGGTGCGTAAATCCCCGTAAATCCAAGCTGAATCGCCCTTCTTGAAGTGGTAATCCAGTGCTCCGACCACAATCTTCCACACGCCGTACCAGTCCAGGGCGTCCAAATGGCTCAGCGGCGTCGCCATGTCCGCGATACCACCGTTCTTTCCTTCGATGGCCCCCGGGAACATGTGGTCCGCAGTCAAGGTCGGCGCCGTCGGTGGATTGAGGGCGTCAGCCGGGCCGCTACCATGTAGCAAGATGATTTGCTTGCCTTTTGCCGGCGATAAGTCAAAGAGCGCTTGGGTATTCGGCTTGGTCGGATCGGCGTACGGCGCGATGGTATCCGCCTGCCCGGCCAAGTAGGTGACCCAAAAGGTATTGCCGGGCCATTGCTTTACAAATTCGCGGGCATCCACATAGTCACCGATAGGAGGTGGCGTGTTTTCGACCGCCATGGGCAGCAGCAGGTCCGGGTCGGCGTACGCATTGGCTGTGTCGAGCGTTGTCGCCTTTGCCCCTGCGATCACAATGACTTTGGCCCCCATGGAATGCCCCGCATAGGCAATGCGCGTTGGGTCGGCCTTGGGCTGCAGCGCCAGGGCCGCTTGCAGGGCGCTCAGGAAATCATCGGCCATTCGCGCATGGTCACCGTCGAGGATATCCTGCTCAACACGCACAAAAACAACTACATAGCCCTTGCGCGCCACATGTTCGAGCATGGGGCGGTACACATGCGCCAGTTGCACCTGCCCCGGCGCCACGGTCCCTTCATACAGCTGTTTTCCATGGACAAAAGCCAGCACTGGGTAGGGCCCCGGCCCATCCGGCGTGTAGATGAGGCAGGGCCGCTGCGCCGCACCGAGAGCCACCTCTTGCACGGTCACCGTTTCAGCGTAGGTGGAACTGCCGGGCTGATTGCCCGTGGGCTGTTGGGCAATCGGGCAATTGCCACATGGATCTAAGGCTTTGCCGTCACCGTTCACGATATCGACCGCGTCCGTTGCGTCCCCAGACCCTTGAGTCGACGGCGGTGATTGGCAGGCAATGAGCGCACCGAACATCGCACCCAGCATCGCAATTAGCAGGTACCTCAGCATTTCCTATCCCCGTGCAATGGGCCTCGCGGGCATGGACACGCGCAGCCCGGCGTAGGCGTGCGCACCACGTTGCCGATTGAGCGCAGCTTGGTCAACTCCGTCCAGACATGGCGACGTCTAACCGACTATTTTGCAACCACTCTTTCGTCCATTCGTGCACGATTGCCATCGGGCTTGAGGCCTCGACTGTGACGCATGATGGGCAGCCACCGACCGCGCCCAAAACCTTGACATCCCAAGCCAATCGCTGACAGTCACCACCTCTACCGGGCGCGCGCGGCCCGATTGAACAGGACTTCAATGCGACCGCAGCTGCCCTTGTCGGCCAAACACCTTCTGGTTTTGAGCATTTTCGCGGCGTTCGCGCCCGCGCTGCCGAGGGTGGCTAGGGCCGAGTCCCTGGTCTGCGACCGCTTGATCGATGATTTTTCCACAAATACGCCCGGTTCTTGGCCCAAAGGCTGGCGAGAGCGCGACGGCGGCACGGCCGAAGAAGCCCTCAAGCACAGCCGCTACGCCGTGGAACAAGCCTCTGGTTTCAAAGCATTACGCGGCACCTATGGCGACAAATCGGTGACCATCGGCCGCAGCATCGCCAACTGGGATCTCAAGCAATACCCGATCCTACAGTGGCGCTGGCAGGCCGTTCGCCTCCCCAAAGGCGGCGACGAGACCCGCAGCGGGCACAATGATACCGCGGCATCGGTCTACGTCTTTTGGAAAGCGTCCTGGCCCTTTCGCGTGCAAAGTCTGAAGTTTACGTGGAGTTCCACAAAACCCGTGGGCACCCATGTCGACCGCGGGATGGGCCACTACCATGTTCGCGTGCTCGAAAGTGGCGCGGGCCATGTCGGGCAGTGGCAGACCGTGCAAGCCGACGTGCGCACCGAGGCAATCCTGCGTTTTGGCGAAGATATCGGCATTCCGTACGGCATTGCCATCCTCACCGATGGGGATGACACCGAGAGCCCGTCCGAGGCCCTCTATGCCGAGTTCCGGCTGTGTCGAAAAAACCCTTGATTTTATAGCAAATTAGGGCACAGCGGGCGTGGGCAGGGACCAATTGCCCCCTGGGTCGATATCGCAACCCACGGCAAATAGGACTTCAGCCCGAGCCACCAGCACATCACGCAACCCTTCGTAATGCGTGCGCTTGGCCTGAACAAACGCCACCAAACCATCCATGACGTCGCGCGCCTCGCCCGTGCCCGTCGTATAGGCCGCCGCAGCGAAGGTCAGCCACCGTTGGGCCGCCTTGACCTGCGCGGTGGTGCCTTGGGCCAGTTCGATTTGCCGATTGAAATCCGCTAACGATTTACGCACTTGCAGCGGAATTCCCGACGCAGCAAACCGCGCCTGGGCCTGCACTTCCTGCCCCATCGCCTTCGCCGCCGCCGAGCGAGCCATGGCCGCCATCGGGTCGAAATTCCACAAGAATCCAACGGCAATTCCACCCGCAATGATGTTGTACGGGTCGTAGTGATACGGATTGGGGTCATCGTCGCGATTGGGCGTCCAACCGAGCTCTAGCTGACCACCCACGGCCAAAACCGGAGCATTGGCGCGCAGTTCCGCCTTGGCCAGAGCCTCCGTCGCCCGCAGACCATGGTCGATCTGCTGCCATTCCGGCCTTTGCTGCGCCGCCCACTGCAGCAGGGCCTCGCGCGGTGGCAGCGTGGCGATGTCGTCACTGTTGGGCAACCGAGCCTGGGCAAGAGTTAGGGTCATTTCATCAGGCATATCGAGTGCTTGCTTGAGCGCCTGCCGCGCCAGGTCTGCGCCGTCTTGGGCCAACCGATGAAGGCGAGCCACTTCCAACTGCCCGTAACTCAAGCGATCCAAGTCGACTTGGGTCACCTTGCCAGTGCCTTCCGCGTAGAGTTCCTGAGCGCGGTTGAGGGCATCGCCAACGGTGGTGCGCGCGAACTCAAGGGTGGGCACAAGGCTGCGTGCGTACAAGTGAATTGCGTACAGCCGGCGAATTTCCAAGGCCAAAATATTGCGGGCTTCGCGCACACGCGCCGATTCGACAAGGGCCCGCTGTTTGGCTGCAGTTTCGCCCGCTTCCACGCGGCCAAAGCTATAGATCGGCCAGGCCAAGGTTGCCTGCAGACGCGCATAGGGCCCCCAGGCCTTGGGCGCAAAATCATAAGAAACACGCGGCTCTGCGCCTGTTCCCTTGACCGCAAAGGTCGGAGCTACAAAGCCGAGGGCATTGAGCTTGGGCCAGTAGGTCGATTCCACTTCCGCCAAGCGGGCTTCCCACTGCCGCACCCGCGCCTGGGCCTCAGCAACCTTGGGCGAATGCGACAAAGCCCATCGCACACAACCTTCGGCATCTAATGGTGTTGTTGGGCCCCCAACTCCGTCAGCGTGCGCGGTGCTGGCCGACCCGTACGTGCCCGCTAGCGTCAGCAAGACCGCGATCAGGCGACCGAGCGCAGGCCTTCGATCTGCTGTCACGATCACGGCGCCGCCTCGCCGCGCTTCTTGCGTTCATCGTCAAAGCGCGATTGAAGCTTCTTGAGCAGCCCGGCCACCCCATCCTTGGCGAGAATCTTCCCGAATTGATTACGGTAATCGGCGACAAGCGACGCGCCGTCAAAGCGCACATCGGCCACCAGCCACTGCCCCTTGGACTGCTGCCAGTGGAAGGTCACGTCGGTTTCCAGGTCCTCCGCTTCCTTGCGGGCGTGCACGATCACATCGGCCTGATCTGCCTGAGCCGGCCCCGCTTTGGCCGTCCAAGTCGCGCCACGCAGGGCATCGGGATAGGCGACGAGGCGAATCAACTCCCAAAAAAGCTGAACATACTTCGCCATTTGCGGAGCAGCGAACTGGGCCTTGTACGGTGCAATGGCCTCGGCGGTGAGGGCGTCACGATCGAAGAAGGCATCGAGCTGCTTGTAGACATCGCGATTGGCCTTTTTCACCGCATCGCTCCGGGTTTGGCCCGGTTGAGCGTGCTGCACTGACTCGAACGTCCGCATCAGAGCCTGGGTGCGGACCAGGGGCGCATCGGCGGCGCTCAGGGGACGGACCAGAGAAATCATCAACAATATCAAGAGGATTTGCAGTCGCATGGGGCTTTCCTTGGGCCAGTTGCCGGCGTGGTTGTACGCCATCGGGGCCGCTCAAGCAACGCGATGCACTTGCACATCATTCAACTAGGCACAGCAGGTCCGCCGCCCGGGCCGGCGCCGCTGTAAAAATGCGGGGTTGACCTCGGTGCGTCGAGCGTAGCTACAAAGTATTGTTAAGCGCCTTGACGGAAAGCCCGACCGTCCCTACCTTGCTTTCGCCGAATTGAACGCGTGTTCAAATCGGTGAACAATGATCAAGCCGGGGTGAAGCGAGCGCCCATCGCTGGCTTTGCATCCGGGGCCGCTCTGGCTGCCCATCCGCAACCGCGCGCAACGACTGGTTGGCCCTCTGCCCGCTAGGATGGCTTTGACCCTGCGCCCGACCTGAACTGAACTTTCGCTAGGCTGGACCCCACTTTGACTCGAGTCGCCGCCACTTCTGACGATCGCCGCAGCCGGGAAATCGGTCGGACCCAGGAGGACATCCTGCACGCCGCGGCCAAGGTGTACGCATCGCACGGCTTTGAAGGTACGACGATTCGGCGCATCGCGGAAGAAGCTGGGTATACGCCTGCAGCGTTGTACTCGTACTTTGAAGGGAAAGAGCAAATCTTTCGCGGTCTTGTCCAACGCATGCAGCAGTCTCTTCTGGACACATTTGCAGAGCGCCAACCCACCGGCGTGGACTTTGCCCACCGCCTAGAGCTTTTGCTGCTGCGGCAGATGGAATCGGTCCAGAATCAGTGGCAGGCTTGCGTCGTATTCTTCCTGCTGCGGTCGCCGGGAACGGATGCTGATTCGGGCAGCCTAGCCGATAAGCACGCGGGATTTCCGGCGTTTCATCAGGCCATGAGCCAGTGGTTGCTTGACGCAGGTGCCAAAGAAGCCATTGCCGTCCCAGCGGACGAAGCCGCGGACATCTTGGTCGGTCTGACCTACGCGATGTTTCGCCGGTGGCTACGCAATCGAGGCCCTGAGCCTTTGTCCGATGTGGCCCCAAGGATTGTAAATTTATTTCTTCATGGCGCGGCGGGTGCCGGTCGCCAAGTGCCTAGCTAGCATTGCGCCTAGCTTGCTGTTTGTTTCTGGCCCCGCACAGGCGGAGCCCATTGCCAATCGCCAGGCCTCTGCATCGGTAGATTTGCAGTCGACATGGCAATTCCCCTTGCCTTTCACGGAGTATCATGAAAACGATTCGGATTGCCATCGCTGGCCTGGGCAACTGCGCGAGTTCGCTTATCCAGGGCATTACCTACTACCGCGACCGCGACTTGGATGAGACTGCAGGCCTGATGCACTCGGAGATCGGCGGCTACAAGCCAAGTGATTTGGAAGTCGTGGCGGCATTCGACATCGACCGCCGCAAGGTGGGCCAACCTGTTGAAATTGCAATGTTCGAGCAGCCAAACTGTACCACGGTGTTCCAAAAGGAGATCCCGCCCACTGGCGTGATCGTCCAGATGGGACCGATCCTCGACGGTATTGCCGTACACATGGCGAAGTACCCGGATCGCCAGGCTTTCCGCGCTTCGGACGCGACGCCCGTCGATGTCACCGCGGTGCTCAAGGAGCGCAAGGTCGACGTGCTGGTCTGCTACATGCCGGTAGGCAGCGAGCAGGCCGTGCGCTACTACGCTGAGGCAGCCCTGGATTCTGGTTGCGGATTCGTCAATTGCGTTCCCGTGTTTATCGCTTCGGACGCCATCTTCGCGGCCAAGTTTGCGGCCCGCGGCCTGCCCATCGTCGGCGACGACATCAAGAGTCAGTTCGGCGCGACCATCTTGCACCGCATGCTGGTTCGCTTGATGGGCGATCGCGGCGTGCAAGTGCAGCGCACCTACCAGCTCAACACCGGTGGCAATACGGACTTCCTCAACATGCTTGAGCGCACCCGCTTGGAAAGCAAGAAGATTTCCAAGACCGAGTCGGTGCAGTCCCAGCTCGATGTGCGCCTGGACGATGACAACATCCACGTCGGCCCGTCGGACTACGTTCCATGGCAGAAAGACAACAAGCTCTGCTTCTTGCGCGTGGAATGGGACGGCTTTGGTGGCGTGCCAATGAACCTCGAAGCTCGCCTGAGCGTTGAGGATTCGCCGAATTCGGCAGGCGTTGCTGTCGACGCGATTCGCTGCTGCAAGGTGGCTTTGGAACGCGGCATCGGTGGTCCGTTGCACGCGGTGTCGTCCTACACGATGAAGCACCCGCCGATTCAGATGCGCGACTCGGAAGCCCGTGACCAACTCAACGCGTTCATTGCGGAATCCTCTCCTCGCTCAACGGTAGCTTGGCAGGCTGCCTAAGCCAATGACCGATCGCGTGTGGCAGGGATGGGCGCGGATTTCCCACCAACATGCGGGAAAACTGCTGGGGCTCGGGGTGGCGGTGCTATTGGCATCGCTGCCCTGGGCGGCCCAGCTCTACGGCAACTTACACACAGATATCCGTGAGTTGCTGCCCCAAGGCGCCCCTGCTGCTGTCGCGCTCGATGAGCTAGAACACCGAATCGACGGGCTCTCTTCCCTGACCCTGGTGGTTCAAGCCGACGAGCCGAAACAAGGCCAAGCATTTGTCGACGCTTTAGCCAAACAAATTCGGCAGTTACCGGCCGGAATGCTCTCGCGCGTCGATGCCGACCTCAAACAGGAACAAGCCTTTTCGCACGCCCACGGCGCGCTGTACGCGGACACCTCAGATCTACAGACAATTGCCGATGGCTTGCAGAAGCGCAAGGACGAGGCTCGCAAAAAAGCCAATCCTTTCCATGTTGAGATCGACGACGATCCGCCGCCGGTGGCGCCTACGGCGACAGAGCCCAAGGCCGATGACCTCGATGCCGCCGTCGAACGTCTGCGGCAAAAAGCCAAGCAAGCCGATACCTTCCCGAGTGGCTACTTCGCCAGCGAGGACGGCAAGACCCTGATCGTGCAGGTCAAGCCGTTGGGCGCTGCCGTGGACCTCGATTCGGCCAAGAAGTTGTTCACGGCCGTGGACGGCATTGTCCAGGGACTTCACCCAACTTTCCCAAAGATTCATGTTGGTTATAGTGGCGAAGTCCGTGGTGTGATCGAGGCCCAGCAGCATCTGGTCGCGGACATGCTGACCTCGTCGGTGCTCGTCTTGGTCGCTGTCTCGGCGGTACTTCTTTTGTATTTCGGGCACTTGCACAGCTTGCCGCAGTTGATCCTTCCTCTGTTCATCGGCGCGACAGCGACCTTCGCGGTTTCGCGCTGGGTCATCGAATACCTCAATCCGAACACGGCCTTTCTCGGCAGCATCATTGTCGGTAATGGCATCAACGCGGGCATCATCTTGCTGGGCCGCTACGACGAGCAGCGTCGCCAAGGGCAAGCCGCCGAGCAAGCTTGGCAGCAAGCGCTGTCCTCGACTTGGCTGGCAACCTTGACCGCGAGTGGCGCCGCGGCGCTGAGCTACGGTGCCTTGGGAACCGTGCAATTTCGGGGCTTTAATCAGTTTGGCTTCATCGGCTTTCTCGGCATGATCACGTGCTGGCTAACTACCTACGCGTGGCTGCCGGCCGTGACTACAGTGCTGGAGCGGTGGCGACCGAATAACTACGGCAAGCTCACACAACCATTGAAGTTGACTTCCTTTTTTGCCAATCTGGTCACGCGTCATGCGCCTTGGGCCACCGCCTTTGCAGCTCTACTGGCCGCCCTTGCGGTGGTCGGTGCGCTGCATTTTTCCCAGGCACCTATTGAACATAACTTGCAAAACCTAGGTTCGCGCCAGGGCCAAATCGACGGGGAAGCCTTCTGGGGCCGCCGTGTTGACGCCGTCATGCGCAGTTACCAGACGCCGACGGTGATTTTGACCGATAGCCCCGCTCAGGCCGAGCAAGCTGCGGCAGCGTTGAGGACGGCGAAAAAGGCCGAAGGCAGCCACGGCACCATCGATACGGTTCGGACATTGCAAGACTTTCTCCCGGCCGACCAGCAGGCGCGTCTGCCCTTGGTGGGCCGCATTCTCGCACTGCTGCAGCCGGCCAATGGCACGCTGGGCCAAGTGGATGCCAAGCTCTTGCAGCGTGTTCGCCCCGATCTACGCGAAACAGTAAAGCAATTGGCCAGGGACACCCAGCTGACGCCGGTCACCCCCGCGGATTTGCCACTGCGCTGGGGAGCCCCTTTCCATGAGAAAACAGGCCATTGTCTAGGCTGCATCGCCTTGGTCTATCCGACGCTGACCACCGATGCCTCCAATGGCCAGGGCCAGGTGCAACATGCGCAATTACTTCGGGAAACTGTCAGTAGCTCGGTGCCCGGTGCCCGCATTGCCGGGACCATCGTGCTGACTTCAGACATCAATCGCGCGATCACGGTCGACGGACGCGGCGCGACGCTGCTGAGCCTTTTGGCCGTAGCGCTGATTACCTTTATTATTCTGAGGTCTTTGAGTGCTGCGGCGTGGGTGGTGACATCCCTGGCCGTGGGCGTGCTGTGGATGTTCGGTGCCTTGGGCTGGCTCGGCATCAAGTTGAATTTCGTCAATTTCGCTGTAATGCCAATCACTTTTGGCATTGGCATCGACTACGCCGTCAACTACGTGCAGCGCTATCGTCAGGTCCAAGATGCGGCAGCGGCCCTGCGCTCGATCGGTGGCGCTGTAGCGCTTTGTTCTGCAACGACAATCATCGGCTATGCGACGCTGATAACGGCCGACAACCGAGCTGTGCAGTCCTTCGGCATCAGCGCCGTTCTTGGTGAAATCACTTGTCTTTCTGCCGCGCTTCTCTTGACACCCGCGCTTTTGGCCTGGCGCGACCAACGGGTGCGGCGCAGGGCCAACCGCTTGGCCAACGACGCTTTGGCTCAACCACCTTCAACTCTCTGACACCAAAGTGCAATCCTGCACAAGGCGACTAGAATCATGGCAAACTCGAAGCTGCGTGGCGCCCTCATTGGCTATGGCTGGATTGCCCGTCACGGCCACGTGCCGCATTACCAAGCGACGGACGAGGTGACCCTGGTGGCTGTGGCCGACCCGGTGCTCGCGTGCCGGACCCAAGCTGCCCATGATTTCCCGGGGATCCGCTGCTACAACGACGCAGCGAGTCTGTTGGCGGCCGAGAAGGACCTAGACTTTGTCGACATTTGCACGCCGCCCTGCTGGCACGCCGAATACGCAATTGCAGCTTTGGAACAAGGGCTTCACGTCCTGTGCGAAAAGCCCCTGGCGACTTCGACGGCCCAGGCGACGGCCATGCTGCAAGCAGCTGAAAAAGCAGGAAAAGTACTCCTTCCTTGCCACACGTACAAGCACGCCCCGGTGGTCCGCGCTGTGCGTAAGTTGTTGGATGAAGACCGGATTGGCAAGGTTCACTTGGTTACCTTGCAGACCTTTCGCAACACGCACGCCAAAGGCATCCCCGACTGGAACACCGATTGGCGCCGCGAGTTCCGCTATTCGGGCGGTGGCATCGCCATGGATCACGGTAGCCACACGTTTTACTTGGCTTTTGACTGGCTTGGCGCCTTGCCGACCAGCGTGACGGCGCAGATGACAGCCCAAGGCAACTGGGACACCGAAGACGCCTACAGCTGCACCGCTACTTTCCCCAATGGCGGCCTTGCGATGGCTCAGTTGACCTGGACTGCCGGCATCCGCCGCGTGTACTACACGATTCACGGCGAAAGGGGCGCAATTACAGTGCAAGACGACGACGTGGAGCTCTGCATCAAGGGCGAGGCCTTGGCCGGCGGCAACGGCACAGTGACGTGGAGCTATGAAAAGATCGCTTGCCCTTCCGATTGGATGGATGCCAGTCATTGCGGGTGGTTTGGCTCCTTGTTTGCCAAGTTCCAGGCGACGATCGCCTCCGGTCAGGCCGTCTCTTCGGAGCTAGAGCAAGCCTGGACCTGCGTGCATCTCATTGAATCTTCGTACAAATCCGCGCAGGCATCCAGCCTCGCTCAGCCCTTGGCCCCCGTCGCACAGGTGCGCGGCGCCGTGGCAGGAGGTCGCTAATGGCTGACTGGATCTATCCGCTGCTGCCGTGGGTGCCCATTGCCCTGCTAATCGTGGTGTGGATCCCGATGAAAGCTGCGGGAAAGACGCCGCATTTTCAGCGGACGGACGAGCTCGGCGGCAGCGCCTTGGTCGGCAAGAATGCCAAAGAAATGATGTATTGGGCGATGCAGCCCGCTGGCCGTATCTTGCTCACGCTGCGCATCACGGCCAACGGTGTCACCTGGAGCTCGGGAATGTTCGGCCTAGGCGCCGGCATCGCATTAGCCAATGGTCGCATGGGGTTAGGCTCGCTGCTTGCCTTTCTTTCCTTCCTGGCCGATGGTCTCGACGGCATGGTCGCCCGGCTCAACGGCACCGGCTCCTTGGCGGGCGAAGTGCTCGATGCGGCCATGGATCGCTACGTCGAGTTCTTCTGGTTCATCGGCGTTGCTGTATGGTATCGCGGAGATACGCCCCGGCTTGTCCTGACCTTGGCCGCCTTGGCCGGCGCGATGATGGTCAGCTACACCTCGGCTAAGGCGGAATCGATGCAGACCGAAGTGCCCAGCGGGGCCATGCGGCGCATCGAGCGGGCGGTCGTGGTCAGCTGCGGCGGCTCCTTCACCGCTTTTGCCAAACCTTTTGAAGGCTTCTGGCAGGACCATGGCATCGCCGCCGATTGGCCGATGCTGTTGGCGCTTGGCCTTATCGCAGTTCTGGGTAATTACAGCACTTTTACTCGATCCCGGGCCTTGATGCGGGCAGTCGCCCATCGCAAATAGCGCGGGTCTTGGTCTCCATCCCTAGGTGACCGCAGCGAGTTTCGTGAAGAATTTTCCGTTCTTACAACTGCTCCGCCATCAGCTCGGTGCCATTGTCACCACGGCGGTGGACTTCTCGGTCATGGCCGTGGTCGTATCGGGGCTGGGGCAATCGCCTGTCCTAGGCACCGTTTGCGGAGCAAGTTGCGGTGCCGTCACCAATTTCTACCTGGGCCGCCGCTGGATCTTTGGCGCCGAAAAGCAGGGCAAGCGTGGGCAGTTGGCCCGCTACCTCCTTGTTTCTGCTACAAGTCTGGGCTTCAATGCCGGTGGTGAGTGGTTGCTCGCCGTACGCTTAGGGCTTGGCTACGTGATCGCACGCGCCGCAGTGGCGGTTGCTGTCAGTTTGCTTTGGAATTACCCCATGCAGCGGCATTTTGTCTTTGCCGTACCGAGGATCCCGTGACGACATTGGAAGCCAAATCTCAAGACTTGACAAACATCAACCCAAGCCAACCCAAGAATCAGCAAGTGGTTTTGCGCACGTCTTTGCCAGGCCCCTTAAGCCAGGCGCTGCGTGACCGGGAGGATGCCCACCTCGCCCCGGGTGCCCAAGCCTACGCGTTGCAGGCGGGCGTTGTCGTCGATCACGCTGAAAACGTGGCGATTACCGATGTCGATGGCAATACGCTCTTCGATTTCGTCGGTGGCATCGGTGTTTGCGCCATTGGCCACAGCCATCCGCGCTGGGTCAAGGCGCTGCAGAATCAGACCGCCAAGGCCGCCATGGGTTCGTTCACCAGCACGGCAAGGGTCGAATTACTCGAACGAATCGCCGCGCAGCCTCCGGCCCCAGGCGTCCATCGCACCCAGCTCTACTCCGGCGGGGCCGAAGCCGTGGAGAGTGCCCTGCGTTTGGCCCGCGCCCACACAGGACGTCAGGATTTCATGGCGTTTTGGGGCGCTTTTCATGGCAAGACGGTCGGCGCCTTGTCGCTGATGGGCTCGCCCTGGTCGCGCGGACTCGGGCCGCTCATGTCCGGCGTTCACCACAGCCCTTATGCCGATTGCTATCGCTGCCCGCTTGGAACTACCTATCCCGGCTGCGGATTGGCCTGTGCCGAGCAGTTGCGCCAACGCCTCAAGTCGGGGCCCGAAGTCGCCGCGGTGATCGCCGAGCCCATCCAAGGGACCGCTGGCAACATCGCGCCGCCCAATGACTTTATCCCTGCCGTGGCGCAGATTGCCCACGAGAGCGGTGCGCTCTTCATCGCCGACGAAATGATCACGGGCTTTGGTCGCACCGGCAAACGGTGGGGCGTGCAACACAGCGGCGCACGGCCAGATATCGTCACGATTGGCAAGGCTTTTGGCGGTGGATTCCCCATCAGTGGCCTCATCACCCGCGACGACATTTGCCAGGCCAAGCCGTGGAGCGCCCCTTCGGGTTCTTCGTCGAGTTACGGCGGAAATCCGCTCGCTTGCGCGGCAGCCAACAGCGCCTTGGAAATTATTGAGGACGAGCATTTGGCGCAAAATGCCGCCGAAGTCGGGGCGATTCTGCTGGAGGAACTGCAAGACCTGGCCGAAGCCTTCCCCTTTGTCGGCCTGGTGCAGGGCAAGGGCCTGATGTTACGCATTGAATTGGTGCAGGACCGCCAGACCAAGGAGCCGCTGAGTCGCGCTGTGTGTATGCGCCTGTTCCACGCCCTGGTGCGTCGCGGCCTGATCACGATGGCGACTTCACCGCACCTGCGCTTGCAGCCGCCCTTGACGCTAGATGCCGATACGGCCCGCACCGGTGCCCGCTTACTACGCGAAGGCTTTCAAGAAATGGCCGACGGTGGCTGGTGGCACCCATGAGCGATGCCCTCGCCCAGCCCCCGAGCCCTGTGACGGACCCGCTCGATCGCCTCGCCTACGTCATTGCGACTTGGTTTGGCGTAGGCTGGACGCCCTTGGCACCGGGCACAGCGGGTTCGGCCGTCGCAGCCCTGCTCTTTGTGCCGATGCGTGCCCTGGGGCTCGACGTGATGGCCCTGCTGGTGCTGCTGCTGACAGGCGCCGGCGTGTGGGCGACCCAGCGCATTGTGGCCCTGCGCGGCGGTCACGATCCGCAGTTCATCGTCGTCGATGAAGTCGCCGGGCAGTGGCTGACTTTACTGGTCGTTCCTGCCGATTGGCGTTGGTATCTAGCCGGTTTCGTGATGTTCCGCCTCTGCGATCAGTTCAAGCCCTGGCCGGCGCGTCAGGCGGAGCGCGAGTTGCCCCCGGCCTGGGGCGTCATGCTCGACGACATCTTCGCCGGAGCCTGGGGTGCCGTGCTGCTCTGGCTGGCTCAGCGGTGGGTGGTGTAGCAGTCAGATCCCTAAATTAATTCGCTTCTCGGCTTAGCTGGGTGCCAACTGGCCCCAAGGAGTTCGCCCATGAGTCGCCCGCAAACCATGGATATTCCAGACATAGCCCCCGTCACCGCCGCTGGCCACCTTGCGCTAGGTGCGGTGGTGGAAGCGCTGTGCCAGCCTCGGGCCGTGGCCTTTGGCCAAGCACAGGACGTCGAACGGCGAATGCACCTGCCCTCGCGCGATCAGGTGATCGACACCGTCAAGTCCTTGCACGCCGTCCTATTTCCCGGCTACTTCAGCCATTGGGACCTGAGCCAGGACAGCGTCCGCTTCTATGTCGGCGCAACGCTGGACCGCATTGCCCACGTCCTGTACGAACAAGTTCGCAGAGCGCTTTGCTTTTCTCGTCCTGATGGCCGTCCCGCTGCCGACGGCTGTCGCGACAGAGCCCTTGAAATCACGCAGGCTTTTGTTGGGCGACTCCCCGTGGTTCAGCGTATGCTCGATGCCGACGTGCTCGCTGGTTATGAAGGCGACCCTGCAGCGACCGGTCCTGAAGAAATCATCTTTTCGTACCCGGGTTTACGCGCCATCATCGACTATCGCTTGGCCCATGAGCTGCACGTTCTCGGCACGCCCCTGATCCCGCGCATCATCACGGAATACGCGCATAGCCTGACCGGCGTCGACATCCATCCTGGTGCAACTATTGGCGAACGCTTCTTTATCGACCACGGAACCGGCGTAGTCATCGGTGAAACCGCCGTCATCGGCCGCAACGTCCGCCTCTATCAGGGCGTCACGCTCGGGGCCAAGAGCTTTCCCTTGGACCAACAAGGCAATCCAATCAAGGGGATCCCCCGCCATCCAGTGGTCGAGGACGACGTCGTCATCTACTCCGGCGCCACCATCCTCGGCCGCATCACGATCGGCCGCGGCAGCTTCGTCGGCGGCAACGTCTGGCTCACGCGCAGTGTGCCCCCGGGCAGCATGGTCACGCAGAACCAAGTAAAATTAGCGGGTTTTGAAGGTGGCGACGGCATCTGATCGCAGGCCGTAGGCATCGCCACCCAGCGCAACGCCGCGATTTGCCCCGGCCGGATGAGCCTGCGCGTTGCCTGCGCCGGCCTGTCTTACTGCGAGCTGCCTTTTTCCCAACGGCGACGCTCACTTTCCGTCAACCAGCGCTTGCGCAAGCGGATCGCCTTGGGCGAAACCTCGACAAGTTCATCCCCATCAATGAATTCCAGGGCTTCTTCGAGCGACAACCGACGGGCCGGGACCAGCAGCAACTTCTCATCAGCTCCGGCAGAGCGAATGTTCGTGAGCTTCTTTTCCTTGCCAGGATGCACGGTTAGGTCGTTATCCCGGTTGTGGATGCCGATGATCTGCCCTTCGTAGATGTCCAACGTCGGCCCGACGAAAAACACGCCGCGATCCTGCAGGTTGAAGATGCCGTACTGCGTCGTCGTCGTCGTTTCGTGGGCGATGAGCACGCCATTTTGCCGCCGACGCAGATCGCCACGCCAGGGGCCGTACTCCGAAAAATTGTGATAAATCACGCCGGTACCGCGGGTATCGGTCATGTAAATGCTGCGGTAGCCGATAAGGCCTCGGCTCGGGCAACGGAACTCAAGGCGCACCGTGCCGTCGTCCCCCACCTGCATATGCCGCAAGTCCGCGCCGCGCTGGGACAATTTATCGATCACGGTGCCGCTGTAGGGCTCGCCGCACTCGCAGACGACTTCTTCGTACGGCTCACAGCGCTTGCCGTCAATTTCCTTTGTAATCACGCGGGGCTGACTGACCTGCAGCTCATAGCCTTCACGGCGCATCGTCTCGATGAGGATGGAAAGCGACAAGGTGCCGCGCCCAGAGACCTTCATCACGTCAGGTTTGTCGGTTTCCTCAACGCGAATCGACACATTATGCTCAAGCTCCTTCATCAGCCGATCGCGAATATGGCGCGTGGTGACGTACTTGCCTTCCCGCCCGGCAAACGGCGAGTTATTCACAATGAAATCCATGGCCAAGGTCGGCTCGTCGACCGGAATGGCGGGCAATGGCTCGATGCAATCCTCAGGACACAAGGTCTCGCCCACGGTCACGTCGCCACAACCAGAAAGCGCAACAATATCGCCAGCATAAGCCTCTTCGATATCGATGCGATCGGTGCCCAGGAAGCCCATCAGTTTCTGAATGCGCACGGTCTCTTGGCTGCCGTCCTGCCGCACTTGCACCAGGCGATCGCCCTTCTTGATCTTGCCGCGGTAGATGCGGCCGATGGCAATACGTCCAAGGAAGTCGTTGCGATCCAGTGTCGCCACCTGCAGTTGCAGCGGCTGATTGACCGGAAAATCACAGGGCGGCACGGTCTTGAGGACCAAATCCAGCAGGGGCGCTAGGGTCTTGCCCTTTTGCTTGGCGAGCATGACCGCTGCATCGTCGTCGAGCACGTCATCGGCATCCATCACCGCAAAGCCCGCGCGACCACTGGCGTAAATCACCGGGAAGTCCAACTGCGCGTCGCTGGCGTCCAGGGCGCAGAACAGGTCGAACACGGCGTCGAGCACGCGGTCGATCTGCCGGTCGGGCCGATCGATCTTGTTGATGACGACGATGGGCTTGAGTCCCAAAGCCAGCGATTTCTTAAGGACAAACCGCGTCTGCGGCATGGGCCCTTCGCAGGCGTCCACCAGCAGCAGCACGCAATCGACCATGCGCAAAATGCGCTCGACTTCGCCACCAAAGTCCGCGTGGCCGGGCGTATCGACGATGTTGATCACCTCATCTTGCCAGCGAATCGCCGTGTTCTTGGCTAGGATCGTGATGCCGCGCTCGCGCTCCAAGTCGTTGGAATCCATGACGCGTTCCCGCGACAGGCCTGTACGGCCCACGGCCCCCGCTTGGGTCAGGATTTGGTCGATCAGCGTGGTCTTGCCGTGGTCGACGTGAGCGATAATGCCGATGTTACGAACGCGTTGCATGAATCCTCGTTGCGCGCACGGCGGGTTGGGGCCGCGCGGGGGGGCAATAGTGTGCCAGAAACAGCGGCAAGGGGAAAGCGACCGGCCTGGACGAACCGTGAACTTGCGCCGCTTTCATCAGCCGTTTAGGCTCAAAGCTCAGGTGCGTGGGCGACAACTGGACTCAAGTAGGGGGCATGATGGCGGAGAATTTCACCCTGGGCGTTGAGGAAGAATTCCAAATCATCGACCCACAGACGCGCGAGCTTAAGAGCTTGATTACGCAGCTGATTGAGTCAAGTACTCCCCTCGATGAAATCACCCTGCAACCTGAGCTGCACCAGAGCGTGGTCGAAGTGGCGACGGGCATTTGTGCCGATATCCATGCCGTTCGCCGCGACGTGATCAAAAACCGCCGTCAGGCCGCCAAGATCGCTGATCGTGTGGGCGTCAAGATCGCCGCGGCCTCTACGCACCCGTTTGCGCAGTGGGAAGAACAGCCGATCTCCAACAAAGAGCGCTATGTCCAAAGCGTTCAGGAAATGCAGGATGCCGCCCGTGGCAACTTGATTTTCGGCCTGCACGTCCACGTCGGCATAGAAGACAAGGACTTGGCCATCGACGTGTACAACCAAGCCCGCTATTTTCTTCCGCATTTGCTGGCTCTTTCCACCAGCTCTCCCTTCTGGGGCGGCCGCAAGACGGGCCTTTGCTCCACGCGCACATTGATATTTAAGCGCTTGCCCCGCACCGGTATTCCCGAGCGCTTCTTCTCCTACGCCGAGTTTGAGTCCTTCATCGACACCCTGGTCCGCACCGGCTGTATCGACAATGGCCGCCGTGTGTGGTGGGACATTCGCCCGCATCCGACGTATTCTACACTGGAATTCCGAATCTGCGACCTGCCACCCTTGGCCGAAGACGTCATCGCCCTGGCCGCCATGATCCAGGCCATCTGCGCCAAGTTGGTGTGGCTGCGAAAGCGGAATTTGTCTTTCAATCCATACCGTACGGCCATGCTCGAAGAGAACAAGTGGCGGGCAGCGCGGTACGGCGTGCGCGGCAACCTGATCGATTGGGGCAAGAAGACCGAGGTGCCCTTTATCCATCTGGCCGAGGAACTCGTTGAATTTGTGCAGGAAGTTGTTGACGACCTTGGCTCACGCAAGGAAGTGGAGGACATTCTGCGCATCGTCAAGGAAGGGACCAGCGCCGATCGGCAGATTGAAGCCTATGAAAAATCAGGCAATGATCTGACGGCTGTGGTCGATCTCATCTTGGAAGAGACCATGCGCGGCGTCAACGTCGAGTAATTCCCCCCCCGGGGTCCGCTGCAATGTCGGCCGATGCAACCGGAATTTGGCGAGAAAATCCGCTTAAATTTAGCCTAGTTCTATACGAACCAGCGACACAAGGCGCTTCAGGGCTTGCTTGACCGTCGCCGTGTCCTCTGCGACGACAATGGCAAAGCCTTCGCCCTCGTAGCCGTCCGCCTTGGGCTGTCCAACCCGCGGGATGGCGCGATCGACGACGTAACGCCCGACTTCTTCTTGGGCTTGTTGCAGGCCATGCACGGCCTTGACACGCCCGCCCCGCCCCTGTCCGCGCAGACAGGCAACGCCAGCCGCACAGTGTCGTTGCAGCTTGGGCCATTGGCCAAGGGTCATCAGCCGCAGCCAAAGGCGCACAAAATCAGCGTCATTGACATAGGACATCATCGGCATGATGTGCACGCCCGGCGGCCGCGCGCCCACTTCGGAGACGCACGCCGAGCCATCTTCGCGCAGGAACCATTCCATATGGGACAGGCCCGTCTGCATCCCGAGCGCGGTCAGTGCGCGGGTATTGGTGTCCGTAAACGCTGTGAATTCCGGAAGGTTTTCCTCGCGCGGCAGCAGGACACAGTATTGCATCCACGGATTTTCCAATACTTCCAAGGGCCCTGGCAGATAATGGGTCCCAGAGTGCCACTGGGGCACGCCGTCAATGGTCACTGTCTCAAAGGTGTTTTCCTTCCCCGTGACGAATTCCTCTGCCTGCAAAGGACGTTCCAGGCTCGGCCTGAGGGCCTTGAGGGCCGCCTTGAGGTCGTCGTCGTTGCGAATCCGAAAGGTGCCCCGCGAGCCCAGGCCATCGGTGGGCTTGAGGATGATCGGCAAACCGATAGTCTGAATGAAATCTAAGGCATCGGTGTCACTTTCAATCAAGCGGTGGCGGGCGCACGGGACACCTGCCTCACGCAGCACGGTCTTCATCCGGTCTTTGTCGCGGAAGTTGATCGCTGTCTGCGTGCGCATCCCATAGATATCACAGGCATCTCGCGCCTCAGCCAAGGGCACCTGCAACTGTTCCAACGCCCCAATCAAGCGATCTACGGGACCGATATCGGTTGCCAACTGCTTGCAAGCTTTGATCAATTGCGGCGTGTCCATGCAGTTGCCCACGCGCACACAACGGGCCAAGTTGCGCTGCAGATCGTCCGGCAGGCGGTCCACCGAATCTTGGGTGATAACCGATGGCGTTACACCCGGAATGTCACACAAAGCGCGCACATAGCGCAGGGTATTGGCCTGAAAAAGGGGCGCAACGAGCACGGCATGGAGCATGGCAAACCTCACGATTGTCAGGCGCAACTCTACCTTGGCGCGCCTTGAAACAAAACGTGGACGCGGCCTGGGCTGTAGAGCGTCCGCCTGCGCCTTCACCGCCAGCCTGGCGTACCCCACGTTATTGCGTTGAAATTGAGCTCTTGGCCTGCTTTGCCGGTGGAACCTAGCGCGCTGCGCCAACCGTCGACGGCGGTGCCAGCAAAGGCGTAGGATGCCCATGCGGCGGCGACGCAGCGAGGCCCCGATCGGCAGATACCAAAGGAAGTGCATGAAGTTGTTGCTGCAAATGGTAGGCTTGGCCGTCATCAGCAAATTGATTGGCCTAACGCTGGGTTACTTCATCTGGGGACAGGCACAGACGCCGCCCGCCTTGCAGCCGAGTACCGCCGCACCACTGGCTCCGGCTGTGGCCGCTGCCGTAGCGACGCCACCTGCGCCAACGCTAGCCGCCGCGATGCCGGCTGCCGAACCCACGGCCAAGCCAGAAGCGCCCGCTGCGCCTCCTGCGGTGCCGGCTCAAGTCGATGTACCGGCAGCGGGTGTTGATCCGATTGAAATTGCACTTGTTCCCAGAGGGCCTGGCCGCTTTGCCGTGATCGACCTGGAGTCGGCCGGCGTCGCCAGCCTTGCTGTTCGTCAAGGAACTCTGACCCGCGATGGGGCGGCGGCGTGGGCGACCTTTGCCAACCGATCCAAGCTGACCTTGCTCAAGGCGCCAACCGTGCGCGTGGAATGGCTGCACCTCGGCTTTGATCCGGAAGCCCGGCCAGTTGTTGCGCATATTCGTACGACCGGACATGCGGGCGGCGAGGTCGAAGGTGTCATCAGCCTCAAGAACGGCGATCAGTTCATCGCGGTTCACGCCGAAGCGCCTCCCCAGGTCCTCCCGACCAGCACGCCCTGAGCGCTGATCGGCCCCCTCAATCTGAAAAAACCTCGCAGCGAAAAGGCATTGCGCGCCCAGCATGCTTGTCTAGTCCCTGATCTGACGATCGACAAGTGGCTCGAACTCGTCCTTAGATGACGATCGTCAGTTTTGCGGGATCTGGTACTGAACAAACGTCCAGTTGTCAATAATCGCCGGCATTTTCCCAGTATGTTTGACTACTTCTGCGTCTGACTCACGGCAATGCGCTATCCTGATCATGGCTAATCGTCCAGTCAGCAAGGCGATCACTGGACGATCGTCGATTCGTGCCAAGACGACGAATTGCTATTCTGATCAATGCTTCGACGAGTTATCCACAGGCTTTCCACGCCAAGGACTTGATCATCGGCGCAGCGCTGCTCGCTGGACACTTGTCAATCTCGGCCGCACGGCGCATTCTTGGACCTCGTTGAAGCTGCCCAGCGGCGCAGTGGACCGGGACTCGCCCGTGATCTGCAATGGCGCTACCGATCGGCCTTGGAATTCACGGAGTTACCGTGGTTCATGTTGGAGGCCGTACTCAGGTGCGGGCTAGCCCTTTGGACCCTTAGGGAGGCCACTGTGCGCAGTTCCCCATCTCGCAGCAGTTCTTTGTTTATTGAATCAAGCAATTCGCTATCAGGCACTCCGATGCGCCCAAGCGACCGCCTCCGAACGATTCATTCCACCGATTTTTCTACCGCCGACCAGGACTCAACCGCAGGCAGGGCCACCATGAACGACAGCAAAAGGGACCGAGAAAGGCCGCGTTCGCGCACCATTCCGATGCGCCGCCTCACACGCGCCGAGGTGCAGGAAGGCATCGCGCTGGCCGAAGTGATGGACTACCGCCGGCCGCAGCTGCGCTCGGAATGTCGTGAGGGCATCCGGCCTTGCCCCTACGTGTCCTGCAAGCACCACCTGTATCTTGACGTCAATCCACTGACGGGCTCGATCAAGATCAACTTCCCGGACATCGACGTCACCGAGATGACCGAGTCCTGCGCACTGGATATCGCGGAACGCGGTGGAATTACGCTGGAAGAAGTCGGCGCGATCATGAATCTGACCCGCGAGCGCATTCGCCAGGTAGAAATGTCGGGCCTGGACAAGCTCAAGGAACAGGACATCGCCTTTGATATTGAAGACGTATTCCGCTCCTGATCGCTGCATATCGCGCACACGCGCCCTGTCCGCTCGGCGACAAGCTGGCTTGGCGTCCGTCAAATCGGCCTATTGTGTCACGGGCCCTGAGGTCTGGAGGCATTGATGCAAGGATTTGGCCGTGGTCTGGCGGTGATCGCGGGGGCTGACGCTTCGGGCCTTCTCGATCTGGCGCGCTACCTGCAAACCGTGGGCCATACGTTGGTTGCCAGCAGTCACTGTGCGGCGCAGTTGCGCACCGCCAATATACCCGTACAACTTCTTGAAAATCTAACACGTTTGCCAGACCTCCTCAGCGGAAGGGCGCGCTTCTTGCACCCGGCGGTGATGGTGCCTGTCCTGACGCACCGCGCAGTGCCCGAGGAAGCAAAACAATTGTGGAATCAAGGGTGGGCGCCCATCGATGTGGTCGTCGTCCAGCTCAGCGACTGGCAGCCCCTGGGTGCCACCACGGACGCTACGGCCCAAAGCGACCTCGATGCCTGTGACGGCGGTTCCGTGGCCCTGCTGCGAGCGGCCGCGCAGAATCATCAAGAAGTGCTCGTGGTCACTGATCCCATTGATTATCCAGTTGTTTTGGCTGAGCTCAAAGGCAATCGCGTAACGCCCGAGCGCAGACGGGCCCTGGCAGCCAAGGCGATGGCTGCGGTTGTGCGTCACGATCAGCGGTTGGCCGCGTGGCTCGCTGGTGGTGCGCCCGATCTGGCGACGCTTGAGCTCCAGCCGGCACTTGCACCGGTGCCTAGTCTGGCCCCAGGCTCTCCGCTGGCATCCCAGATATCTCCATTGAGTTCAAGGCGTTCAGGGGTTGCTATACAAGCCCTGGTAGCCGCAACAGAGGCTGACGCGGCGACGCCGCACCAAACGCCCGCCGCGCCCGGCGATCGATGGCTTGATGTTGCTGGCCTAGCACCGAAGGCTCTGGCACACGGCAGCAATGCGCACCAAGAGGCCGTTCTTCTTGAGGAATCTACGGGCCGCCTGCTCGATCCTGCTGAAGTTTCCGTGCTGCAAGGCCCTCCGCTCGGCTTTGATGCCTGGTTGGACCTGGACCTTGCATGTGCGACGCTCGCCGATTTTCCGCTAGGATTCAATGCTGTTGTGACGCACCGTGGCAATCCGTGCGGTGCCGCCCAGAACACGCCATCACTGGCAGGGGCGCTGATGCGGGCGATCGGCTGCGATCCCCTCAGTGCCCAGGGCGGCGTGCTGGCCCTGAGTCATACCGTGGACTTAACGGCGGCGCGGGGCCTCATTGCGCAACGACCCGCTGTGGTGGTGGCACCTGGATATGACGATGAAACGCTTGAAGTATTTCAGGAATTCCCAGACCTAAC
>CAIMEY010000090.1 GCA_903840165.1 uncultured Myxococcales bacterium
GTCCGGGACGTATTCCATTGCAATAATAGCGTATTTTCCTGCGGGAAGCTGATCGCTCCACTCCAGCAGGGATGACGTCCACAGGCCGCTGACAGGCGTGGTCGCGCCGGAAGCCGGGGACTTGAACATCAGCGTGTAGATGGGCCCTGCAGGAATCGGCTCGTGGCGGTCTTGGATGAACACAAGGGCCAGGGCACCGGCCAACGATGATTCCGCAACCACCTGAACGCGCAGGGATTCTCCTGCCGGAAACCGCAGAGCCCCGCCGCCCAAGAACTGCAGTGGCGGATTGCTAGCCGGCGCCACGGTGCCGCTGGCCGGGCGAATGTACGGCGCGACCGTCTGGGCCAAAGTCGGCGAATTGAGGCGACCATAGCCCGTCGCGCCCCCTAGTCCAAGGTAAGCGCCAACGATGTCCAATGGCCACGGGGCGACCAGCCCGCTTGGCCCCGACTGCGACAGTACCTGGTCAGGCACCACTGGCAGATCGAGTGAACCAGCTGGAATGCTGGCGGTTGTCAGGTATGCAATCAGTCCGTTGGCCATGGTACAACTCCGGTTGAGCAGGTTGGCCATGGCGGGTTGGCCATGGCGGGTTGGCCATGGCGATCTTGGATAAGCATTTCCCTGCCCCGGCTCCGTGTCAAGGGTTATTTTGTGAAGAAATGTAAGTTTTGCTGATGCACGCTACTAGTTTGATTTTACTAAGCTTCTTCGTGTCCTGAACCTTGGTCAGCTCCGATCCGGTGCCGTCGGTGATCGCGGGGCGGGCTTCCAAGGCTAGCCGCCGGGGCACGTCGGCTTGCCAAGATGTTTATGAAATTTAAAGATTATTACCTGCCAGCTGCACCAAGGCCGCTAAGGAGATGCCGGAGGTGGCGTTGCTTGCATCCCGGGCACGAGGCCAAGTGAAGGTCCACTTCAATTGCATTTACCAGCCTTACACGCCCTGCTGCCGTCGGCCGAGAACTGCATGTAAGAGAAAGGAAAAGCGGCATGGCGGTACCGGAAGTCGTCGAATCGCTGCTTCTGTTGTTTGCGGCCGGCGGTGACCGGCTCGAGGATCTGGCCCAGCTGCGCCAGGATCAAGTGCTTGCGGCGACGGCGGGCTTTGAACTCGCTACGCCCGATGTCGCTCTGAATTTCCTGTGTCGTTTCCATGACCCTAAGCTCGTCGAGGCGAGGCCGCAGAACACGCTTGCGTTCGTGCCGTCGCCTTCTGAGCCGTTGCAGCAGTTGGAGATCCGCTTTGCGGTGAGCGCACCGATGTCGGCTGCGCTCAAGCAGGCGTGCGAGCAGAAGCCAAAAGACAAGTGGAAACCCTATGTTCGTCCGGGTGGCGAAGTGCGGGCGTGCGATGCCGACATCGAGTGACACTGGGTCGACCTGAACTTTGTGTCGATGGCGGGCTCGACCAAGCGCGATGGCGTGAGCGACCGCTACATCGGCCTGCGAATTCGCAATCGCCAGGGCGAGTTGTTCGCCGATGGCAGTACAGAGAAGTACTTCGCCGTGGTGACCAACGACTTTGACACCAACGGCGGCGAACTTCTGCACTGGCAGCGCCAGAAGTCTGGAACAATTGAGCAATTGCACAACGTGCTGCAGAACGGACTGGCGCTGGGCGTGCTGCCCTGCGGTCGCTTTGGTGCCAACGCCGCCTGGCAACGGCTTTTGGTGCTGGCGCACAATCTGCTGCGGGGCATTCAATTGCTGACGCTGGACAAGGACTTGCGCAACGCGCATCCCAAACGGCTGCGCTTTGTCCTGTTCACGATGGCCGCCCGGATCGTACGCAATGGCCGGCAAACCTGGCTGCGCATCGCGCCAACGGCCGAGCGAATCGCCCGGCTCGCGCTGGTGCGGCTGCGGCTGTGGCAACTCGCAGCGGTGCACTGGCCCGCGGTCGCCACCGGGTAGGCCCGACCTGATCGAAACCAAAAGGAGGTGAGTGCCATGAATTCTTCGTAAAACCTGCTCTATCCAACCTCGCGCGCCGCGATCTAAGGGCATGGTTTGTCTTGGAATTGACCGCCGCCGATGCCTGGACACACGCCTCCCACCGCCGCGGCGTAGACGAGCCGCCTAAGCGGTTTTTGCTGGGTGAAAGCCGAGTGCAGCGCAATGGCGCGGGGCTTAGGACGGAATTTGGGCGGTTGAGATGGACTTGACTGCACCTTGGCAAAGGTCCATTATCGGCTTGCAGCCGAGGGTCGGCGGCGGTTTTGGACGGAAAATGGCACGGACTGGCGGGGCGGATGGACGGCGGATGGCGTTTGCAGATCCTACGCGGACAACTGCATACCCCTAGGACCCAGCCATGCGCCGCAATTTCCGCGTATTTGCAGTGTTGGCAGCAGTTGCTGCGTGCGCGACAGCCTGCTCCAATCCGCGACCTCGTGTCCCAGTGGTCGCGGCAGATGACGACATCTGCCAGGAACAGAATGGCTGCAACGACGCTCAGTTTGCCGGAGTCGACGCCGACGTGAACATTGTGCCAACGCCGGATACGGCAACGACGGATGTTTCAGCGCCGCTGCCATGTTCAGACGGCTGTGATGACGCCAACCCGTGCACCGACGACAGCTGCGACCCACTTGGGCAATGCGTCCACCTGCCCAACTCAGTGACTTGTGACGACGGTGACCCATGCACAAAAACTGATGCGTGTACGGCGAGTGGCTGTGTTGGAAAGCCAATCGCATGGACTTTGGACGTTGGGGATGGGGCCGGCTGGGTCAACAATGCTGTGCAGATGACCTCTGGCGGCTGGCGGATTACTTCCGGGCTCCACCAGCTTTGGGCAATATCGACATCCGGTCAAATTCAATGGCATACTGAGTTCGTTGGGCCACAGAATACCGTGGCCCTTAGTGCCGACCTAGTTGCAACCCAAAATGGCTTGGCGCTGGTGACGTTTACACTAGGGCAGCCAGCCGACAAGGATGATGAAACTCTCCACTTTCTGGATGCCTTAGGCACCGTTACCAAGAGTATTCCGCTGACGGCCGGCAACCTAGGGTATCCGCCGTACCTAACTGTAGCCGACGATGACTCCGTAATCCTCAGTTACATTGGATGTTTGTCCTCTGGCGGCAGTTGCTTGGGCACGAAATTGTTGGAGGTCCGCCGAATTGACTCAAACGCGGCTGTTATTGATACCTATGTTGACATGCCGAATATCGTTCAAGACGGGAGCATTGTTGCGAAACTGTCCAATGGCGCGCTACTGGTGCTTCTAGGGCTTCCCATTGGATCGAATCCGCTACCGCCCAGCTATTTCACGCAGCCGTATGGCCTCGGCATTGTTTCAGGCGAATTATCGTCCTTTGCCAGTTGGCCAGCCATTGTGGTCGGCGGCCTACCAACTGTGGATCTGTTCAGCGATGACGCGATCTGTCTTGCCTTGGCAGCGACCGACGCGGCCGCTCTCCGGCCGTCCCTAACTCGCTTCGCCGCTGGAGGCAATGCCCTCTGGCACATAGATCTGCCGTGGGGCGCTACGGAACTCTACAAGATTCACCAGGACGACAACAAATCGAACCTGAACTGGCAGAATACCCGAGTCCTCGCCCAAGCCAACGGCGACACCATCGTGCTGGGCCCCGCCTTTGTCGACGGCGCCGACCGCCCGGCACTATGGCGCGTGGACCAGAACGGCGCTCTGCGTTGGCGGCGTGCGCTTCCCGTGTTCGACTACGCGATCCTGGTCCGAGGCCTGAATGATTTCGTCATCGCTGGTTCTAGATACGCCAGCGATTCCGACCCCGGCCTACCTCTACGCGTCATCCACATGGACCCCTTTGGCAACGGGACCTGCGCCGAATCCGGCCCCTGCGCCAGCAAGACACCAACTGACTGCGACGACAACGACTCTTGCACCAACGATTTATGCGACGCCGCACACAACGGCTGCTGGCACGAGCCCTTTGCAGAAGCCACGCCGTGCAAGCCGGGCAAGACCTGCGTAAAGGGCGTTTGCCAGGCAGGCAAGTAGCGCAACTGGCGTCTCGAAATCGCTGCAGATTCGCCGGCATCGCCAAACCCTTCACGCCGCCGCCTCCTACCATTTCCCCCTATTCGGGCCGCGGCACCCTTTTTGTTTCGGGCGCGTAGGATCCGCAAGCGCCATCCGCCGCCATCCGCCCCGCCAGTCGGTGCCATTTTCCGCCCAAACCCACCGCCGACCGTCGGCTCCAAACCCATCCTGCCCCGGGGCCTCAAGCCCGAGTCAAGCGAAATCGGGCCCATGCAGCTAGCGCAAGATAAACCATTACCCCGCAAGGTGAATCCGCCAACCACCGAGCCAGCCAGACACCGCGGACCCGGCTGAACGCAGGGGTGAGCCCGCACGCGCGGGCGGGGAGAGGACTCCACGGTGCGCGCAGCGCATGAGCCGTGCCAAGTCTGGCACGGCGAAAGTGGAGAGGACTCCACGGCGGAGCAGCGCATGAGCCGTGCCAAGTCTGGCACGGCGAAGGTGGAGATGGCGCCCCCTTGAAACTAGGCGCAAACACTGTACCTCCCAGTCTCCTTTTCCCTTGGGCAATCGCGGCGGTCGACTTCAGTTCCTCGGCAGCGAAGACCCCAAGTAGGCGGCCTAGGCGCCCAAGAAGAACTGCAAGAAGCAACTGTGGTTATGCGAGCGGCGCTGCTGCCGTGTCAGCTACAAAGTCGCGTGGTCGACCTGTACGCCCAACTGCTCTAGCGCTTTGAGCACCCCTACCACGCCGGCCTGCTGGTCCACGGCCTGCGCATTGTACACGCCGTCGCCCGTGTACTTGCCCGATTTGTACTGGTCCGTGCCGCTCCACAGGTACGGCGAGGCCACGCCCTTCTTGCGGTAGCCCAGGCCGTTGTAGGCCTCGATCCCTTCTAGGATTCCCTTTGAAAAATCAGATCGTTCGCGGCTAATGGCGTCAGTGGCGGCCTCTTCCCAGGTGTGAAACAGCAGGCCCTTGGGCACATGACGCGTGGGGACCCCCAGCGGATCGCCGTTGTGCAGGCAGGTGTTGAAGTCAAAGCTGGCTTCGCGCATGTGGATCAGACCGATCACATACCACGGCATGCCGGTCAGGGAGGCTACCCGCAGGTAGCGCGGCTTGTTGGCCATGATCACGCGGGCTTCGCGGGTCAGCAGCTTGACTTCAACCGGGCCACTCTGCTTGACGTGGGCCTTCTCATACTCGTCGCGGTAGCGGCTGTTCAGTGCTGCGTCGACGCCACCCAACTCACCGGTCCGCACCCAGCCGGCGCCGGCCGTGCCCGAGTCGCCGTCGATGGTGTAGCGGACTTCTGTCCAACTTCCGTCTTGTCTGTCGGCCGTGGCACCAGTCAGGGTCACCGCGGCACCGCGCGGCACCACCACGGAAGTCTTGGTGTGGTCGTCGGGCTGGCGGCGCAGCGGCGTTTGGCCCAGCAACATCTTTTGGCCAGCACCGCTGCCCACGCGAACCGCGCCGGGCTCGGGAGGCCGATCGCCGCCGGCAGTCGCTGGCTTGGCGTCGCCGCCTTGACCACCCTTGGCACCACCGGCGTCCTTCTTGGCGCCCGCGGCATCTTTGTTGTCGCCGCGCGCAGGGGCCGGCTGCGGGGCGGGTTGGTCGCCGCCGGCGTGCGTGTCGCCGCTGACAGGGGCTTTCTCGCCAGGCCGTCCCTTCCATGGAGTGAGCAGTGGCTCGGCGATATAGCCAATCGTATCACCGACTTTAATCATGATCCACTGAATACCGCCTACCTTGCGGCGGTCGGCGTACGCGTCTACCAGCGCGCCGCGCAGCATGACAGCCACCACCGGGCTGTCTAGGCCCGCGTCTACGTGCACCCGCGAGTGGTCCTTGGTCACCCACGTACCCAGCGAAGCCGGCAGCGGCGTTGGGGTACCGCCCTCGCGCGGCTTGGCCGTAATCGCCTCGCTTTGGTCAATGGTTGTAAGCAGTTTAGCGTCGACGTAGCCGCCCGCGCCGCCAACGCGAACGTAGACCCAGCTGTGGCCGTCGGCTTCGCTCGTGTCGTCAAAGGCCTGTACAACTGCCATCTTGGGCAGCACGCGCAAGACCGGCCCGCGCAGGGAGGGTTCGCGGTGAAGTCGCAACGGCACCTGTACCCGGCGCGCGCCCAGCAAAGGTGCTGCCGGCCCGCGCGGCTTGTCGCCGGCCGCGCCACCCGCTGCCGCCGGACGAACCGACGCTGCACCATCGGCATAACCAGTTGCTGCAGCAGGGTTTGCCGGTGCCTGAGCCCCACCACGAGCGGCAGGTTGCGCTGGCGCGGGCTTGGCTGCTGGGCTGCTGCGCTGGGCACTTTCTTGAACCGGCATGGTGACCCTGGGCGACGCACTGCGCCGCATCCGCTGAGTATGCCGTAGCCGCGCTGGCGAGCAAGGGTCGCGCTGCCAGCCGGTGTCGCGACGCCCCAGGGGCGGTTCAGCCTCAAGGCACAACATCGGCCCAAGAGCTGCCCGTTTGAGCGCAGGAAAATCCGGCCACAGCGACGTAGGAAGATCCAGCGACAGCGACGTAGGTCAATGCAAGGCCAGCAAATACGCCGCGCCCGTGTCGACCACCGTTGGCTTTGCCGTCTTGGCCCCGGTCGAACCCGCCAACGCCTGCTTTGCATAATACATCTGCGCAGATGTACAGTTGATGTTGCCCGGATTGGTCGAAGTCATGCCAGCCGGCGCAGTCCAAGCCTGCGCACCGTTACCGCTATTGGTCACCATGACCACCATTTCATTGTCCGCGCTGGTGTTGATGGCCTGCGCCGTATAAGCACCTGTAACTGTGGCGGAACTGGTATCAAGCGGTGGGTTTGAGAAAGTGCCCGTAAAGTTCGTGATGACCCAAGCTGGCCATGTCCCGGAACCTGAGGTAAACAGATAGCTTGCTGGTTCTGCGGCGCCTGCGACTTTGTAGTACACGATGCTGCCGCAGTTGGCGCCCCCAGCTGGATTGCTCGCGACCAAGACCCAGCCAGCAGGAGGCGTTATGGCGACGTCGCTGCCGCTGGCCGTAATCGTGACGATGAGGACATTACCGGCTGTAACGCCTGCAGGTTTGGTGATTGGGATCGCTGTGACGGGTCCTGGGCAAGGGGTGCCAAAGAGCGAATTGCCGGCTGCGATATTGGATACGCAAGCGCTGGTCAAAACCGTCGTGATGTTCGAGTCTAAGCTGACGCCGCAAGCGTTTGAAGCCCGCACCCTGTAGTAGTACGTGGTGCCGCAACTCAGGGTGCCGACATTGGTAGTGCCGTTGTCGCCCGCGTCAAAGCTCTTGAAACCCGCAAGAAATGTTGAGAAATCATTGGCGGCTGAGACATCGACCAAGTACGTCGTGGCGCCAGCGACCTTGTCCCAGTTGGCGGTAAAGCCGGTGGCCGTCACGTTGCTTGCCGCATTGGTCTTGGAAGCGCCTGCAATGCCGCCGGAAAGGGTGTTCTGGCAGCCCTTGACCGGGTCACACGCATCGACCGTGCATGGGTTCAAGTCGTCGCAACTCTTGGCATTGCCTGGGGCACAGGTTCCCGCGCTGCAGGCGTCGCCCACCGTGCAGGCGTTGCCGTCATTGCAACCGGCTGAATTGGCAATGTGTACGCAACCTTTCACTTTGTCGCAGCTGTCGTCGGTACAAAGATTGCCGTCGTCGCAGACGGGGGGGCTGCCACCGACGCACTTGCTGCCCACACATGTATCGAATTGCGTGCACATATCGCCGTCGCTGCACGCTGCGCTGTTGGCTAGCGCGACGCAGCCGCTGACCGGGTCGCAGCCGTCGTCGGTGCAAGGGTTGCCGTCGCTGCAGACTTTGAACTTGCCGGGAACACACGTTAAATTGCTGCAAACATCGCCGACCGAGCAAGCGTTGCCGTCGCTGCAGCTGTAGGCGTTTGGCAAGTGCTGGCAGCCAATCAGTTTGTTGCAGCTGTCGTCGGTGCAGACGTTGTTGTCCTCGCAGATCGGCTCGCCGCCCGCAACGCAGACACCGCCGCTGCAATTGTCGCCGACGGTACAGGCGTTGTTGTCCGAGCAGGGCAGGCTGTTGCCGCCGTTGACGCACCCCGTGACTGCGTCGCAACTGTCGTCCGTGCATAGGTTATTGTCATTGCAGCTCTTGGCGCCTCCAGGCGTGCACTGCCCGCCCGCGCAGGCGTCGCCTACGGTGCACTCATTGTTGTCGGTGCAAGCTAAGCTATTGGCGACAAAGACACATCCGCCCTTGGGGTCGCAACTATCGGTGGTGCAGGGGTTGCCGTCGCTGCAGGTGGCGATTGGGCCAGGTAAACAGGCGCCGATACTGCAAATGTCGCCCTGCGTGCAGGCGTTGCCATCGCTGCAAGCCAAGCTATTCGCGCTCGAAACACAGCCTTTTTGCGCTAGGCAGACGTCGGACGTGCAGGGGTTGCCGTCGTCGCAGGCCAAGATTGCGCCGGAAATGCACGCGCCACCACTGCAGGAATCGCCGACTGTGCACTGATTGCCATCGTCACAAGATGTTGATTTTACGGAAAAAGTGCAGCCGGTCTTGGCGTCGCAACCATCCTCGGTACAAGCGTTGCCGTCAACGCAAATTAGGTTGGCCCCAGGCGTACATGCGCCGCCCAGGCAGATGTCCACCAGGGTACACACGTCGCCATCGCTGCAAGGCAAGCTGTTGGCCGCCATGACGCAGCCGGTCTTTGCATTGCAACTATCTGTGGTGCAAGGGTTTCCGTCGTCGCAAACGGTCAGCGCGCCGGGCAGGCAGACGCCGCCTTTACAGGTGTCCGCGACCGTGCAGACGGTGCCGTCGTTGCAAAACGCCCCGTCATCATTGCTGATTGTGCAGCCTTTGGCCAAGTCGCAGCCATCCTTGGTGCAGCCATTGCCGTCGTCGCACACGATGGAAATGCCTACGCAATCGCCGTCCGAGCACTTGTCGCCTGTGGTGCAAGCGCTGTCGTCCGTGCAAGGGCCGGTCGCAGGGGGATGCTGGCAATTGCCGCCTAAGCAGTTGTCATAAGTGCAGGTTTTGCCGTCGTCGCACATGGTGCCACCGGGCTCGTCGGTTTGGCCGTTGCAATTATCATCTTTGAAGTTGCATTGTTCGGGCACGGCGATGGCAGCGTCGCAGGGGCTCAGGCCGAGTGGACCGCAACTGCGCTTGCCAGCACAGGTTCCGACTGAGTTGAGCAAGCTGCACGACGTCGCAAGTTGCAACTCGATGGCGCGGGGATCGCAGGCGCAGGTCAGGTCGTCGCGCACGCATTGGTTGCCGGCAACGCCGCCCAAGCTGGTTGTGCTGACACAGCTGAAACCACTGGGGCAAGGCGAGGCTGCGTCGCAACGGCCACCGCAAAATGCCCCGGAAAGTGAGCCAGCTGCGTCATGGTAAGGCAGGCAACGCGACTCGGAACCGCCGACAACATTTGAGCAATCGCTATCTGCGGCGCAGGGTTCGCACAGGCGTGGATGGGCTGGCACGCACAAATTGACGATGTCGCCGCCTACTGCGCTGACTTGACTGCATTTAAAGCCGGTGGGGCAGGCGTCCGTGCAGGGTTGGGCACATTGCATGCCTCCAGGCGTCTCGATGCAAAACTGCGAATCACAAGCTGAATTGCCGGAACATGCGCATCCTGGCTGCGAGCAACCGGCGTCGGCTTTGCTCACGTCCACAGCAATGTCGACCCCTGCAATTTCCGCGACATCTATCGCGGCGGCGCCGGAATCCAAGTCGTCTGCTGAGGCAGTATCAGCGGATACTTCAAAGGAAACTGCGGTATCGGTGCCCTCGGCATCAGCCAAAGTGCTCGCCCCGGTTGGTTGGCCAGCGCTGCAGCCAGCAAGAAGCGCAATAAGAGCCTGGATTGCAAACGGGTTTAGCCGTACTAGGTCAGTTTCCGCCCGATTCTTGTGCACTGGTATTGCCCCCATACGGTGCCGGACCGTAGCCATTGTGTCCGTCCGGGCTAGTACTGCGGCCGATCCAAGGGGCGTTTGGGATGTGAAAACACTGTCCTTCCGCAAACATCCGCCCCGCCAGCCCTTGCCATTTTCCGCCCAAACCCGCTGCCGACCGTCGACCGCAGGGCGATCCTGCGCCCGGCCTAAGGCCCGCGTCAAGCGAAATCTGGCCGTGCCAGCCTACGCAAGACAAACCCTTACCCAGAAATAGGAATTCGCTACTCTGCGAGCCGGCAAGGTAGTGCTGACCCCTGGCTGGGACCGGTGCTACCGGCCACCTGCGCGACAGGCTGACCACGATGTGCTAGGGTTGCTGGCCCCTTGGCCTTTGCAGCCAAACGCAGGTAGATTGCCGTCCATCGCGAGTTCCCTCTAGCCCGGCCAGGAGCCCCATGATGCGCCCAGTCGCCTTGTGTATCGCCCTAAGCCTACCCGTCGCCGGGTGTATTCATGTGGTTACGCGCAGCGACGTGGAACAGCTGGCGGCGTCGGGGCCGGTCAACGACAGCCGGCTTGCCACTGAGATCTGCGGCAAACCCGCGGATATATTGGGTAGTCTGGATGCCGAGTCGCCACTGACTGGCTTTCCCGAGGCCGAAGTCATTTCCTGGTCGCCAACGAGCGATAGCGAGGGCGCCGCGGTGGTCCACATCGTCGGCACCGGCGTCCAGAAGAACTGGCCGGACCAGCGCAACATCGGCAAATGCGAAGGGTCGATCGCCTTCAAGTACCTGTTTCGCTGGGTGGATAACGGCCGAGCGATAGTCAAGGAGTCGAGCTTTACCCAAGCGCCGGTGGTGGTCAAGACGCCGCGGTAAGGGACGGGCCTGCTGCCAATTCAATGGCTTATGCTGGGTGCGCGAGGGATGTGGACTGCGGAGCAGCGGCGTCCGACGCCGTTTTCCGCCGACGAGGCGGAAAATCCCAGCCCGGTCGCCGCATCGGCGACGCGCCCTGATGCGCTTGAGCATTCGGGAGATGGGCTATATACCTGTCTTGACGCCTATTTTCTCGTTGACTTCAGCGAGAATTGACGACGGCGCAGCGGTGATTCAAGCTCAGCCAAGACGCCACGGCCCAGACCAGCAGGCGCCCGAACAACCCCCGCAGCCGAGACCCAAGCACCACCCCGGAAAACCCAGCAAAGTCAGGAGGAACTATGAAGCGTGACATGTCGAGCAGGACCCTCTACGAATACGGCTGGGATAGCCTGGCCGACGTAGTCATCGACGCCCACGGTCGAACCGTGCTCGCCAGCCACGATAACGAATTGAATGTCTTATGCTTTGACCCCAGCGGCACCCAGCTCTGGTCCTGCATCGTGCCCATGAGCAGTGAAGCGCGCCTGACGCCCCTGCCGGACGGCCGCGTCCTGGCCTGGCAAGCCGGCCGCCACAGCGCCGTCGTCATCGACGCCACGGGCAACGTCACCGGCAAACTGGGACAGCGCGAGGGGCCGGGCATCGTGGCCTTAGACCTTGCCGACGCTGAGGATTTGCTCGCCTGCGCGGACGGCACGTTGTTGCTCAGCGCCTGCAACCGGCTGACGCGTTTTAGTGCCACCGGCGTGGCGATGCCGACCTGGCCACAGAGCAGCCTGTGGCACCGCTGGTTTCCCCAAAAACCTAAGCAGTTATACCTGCATGAGAGCGAGCAGGGCCAGCGCGAGAAGAATCAGTCGGGTGACGATGCGGCCTCTTACTGGAGCAATCGGCCGATGGTGGTCGACGATGATGACGTCATTGGCCTAGTCACGGGCGATGCGCTGATCCTGGTCTCGACCGATGGAAGTTCTGATTGCATTGGTAAATTTGCTGCAGATGGCAGCCGGCTGTGGTCCGTTAAAGTCAAGGATGTGCAGCGCAAGAGGCCGGGCGTGGACGGGCAGGGCAACGTTTATGTGGTCGTGGAGACGTCTGCGGGCAGTCGACGGCAAGTTTGGCAAATTCCCAGCGAAGGCGGGAAACCCTTTTGTTTTCTAAATGATTGGCGTGACGGCGGGCCGGTCATTGACCCGAAGTGTATCACCGTCACGCCCTCGGGAACGGTCGGTCTGTGGGATTCTTACTCCGCCGCGACCTGGGTTAGTGCGGACGGAACCATACGGCATACGTCGGAGGCTGAGTCCAATCTCGCGTCCAAGCGCCGCGAGCGAAAGCGCAGAATCGACCGCGACGAGGACCCGGAATAATGCAGCAACTTATTAAATATACTGTATTTTCTTGCAAACGGTCCGACCGGCCGTGCGGGTTTGCCTGCCCAACTGAGCCCCGTGCAGCCGGCGTATCCAAGGAAAGCCCATGATCATGCAGCTAATCTCCGCCATGAGCCGACCCTGCGTCTGGTTGCGTGGCCTCGCCGTCCCCACTGTGCTGATCCTGACCATGGCGCTCAGCGTGCCCGCGCTGGCCGACACGATTAGTCAGCGTTTTTCACCCCCTACGGGCTTTGTCCGCGCGCCGGCCCCGGCAGATTCGTTCGCGACGTGGCTGCGACGCGCGCCGCTCAAACCCGCTGCAAGCCTGGTCAAGTACTTTAATGGCAAGGTGAAACCGAATAATGTGTACGTGGCCGTACTCGATTTTGACGTGGGCAAGCGCGACCTGCAGCAGTGCGCGGACGCTGTGATTCGGCTCAGGGCAGAATACCTGTATAGTCGTAAGCAGTTCGATCGCATTTCCTTTGACCTCACCAATGGCTTTGCGGTGCCTTGGGCGCGTTGGCAGCGGGGCGAACGCGTGTCCGTGCAAGGCAATCAAACGGCATGGCACAAGGGCGCCGAACCTTCCAACAATTACGCGGAGTTTCGTCGATACCTGGACTTTGTCTTCACCTATGCCGGCACCCTGTCCCTGGCCCGAAGTTTGCATCCCACGCCCCTGCGTGACCTAGCGCCGGGGGACGTGTTTGTCGTGGGGGGCTCGCCCGGCCACGCGGTCATCGTCGCCGACGTGGCTCAGAACCCCGCGGGCAAGAAAGTGTTTTTGCTTGTGCAAAGCTACATGCCGGCCCAGGACATGCAAGTCTTGCGCAATCCGGACAATCCGGCGCTGAGCCCCTGGTATTCGGCTGAATTTTCAGGGCAATTGCGAACGCCGGAATGGACCTTTACCGATGCCCAACTCAAGCGTTGGTAGCCGATGGGTTTGGCGTCCGTGGCTGTTCGGCTTGTGCGGCATCAGCTGCCTAGTTACGCCCGTAGCAACAGCTGAAATGCCTTTACGCATAGCCCGTTGCTTGCTAGATAGCTATCCCGGTGCGTTGTGCGAGATGACTGCCACAGACCTGGTCTGGTGCGACGGCACGCGAACGCCACTGCGGCAGGGCAGTGGGGCCAAGAATCACGCGGAGCAACTGGAACACGGCGACTTGCTTGACCAAATGTCGCAGAAGTACACGCCCTTTGCTAAGCCAGCGCCGCTGGCCGTCGACGACGAGCCCGGGCGGATTCGCCACGAACCGTTCTTTGCCAAGCTCTACGGCCCGTCGCGCACGCAGGTCCGCAAGACGTTGGTGCCGGTGCGTTGGCTGGATGGGAAGGTCTTGCTTGTACAAGGGAAATTTGGCATCGCCAAGCAGTTGGCCGCCGTACGCGACGAGTTGGCCCACTTGCCGCCCGCTTTGACCGCCGCCGTCCGCAACAGTGCGGGTACGTTTGTGTGGCGTACCATTCACGGCACCAACAGGCGCAGTGCGCACGCGTATGCGACGGCCATCGATGTCGGCGTGGCGCAAAGTGATTTCTGGCAGTGGCAGACGCCCGATGGCAACGGCAAGCTGACTTGGCGCAATCGGATACCCAGCGAAGTTGTTGACGTTTTTGAACGACACGGCTTTATCTGGGGAGGCCGGTGGTACCACTTTGATACGATGCACTTTGAGTTCCGGCCTGAGCTGCTGCACCCGGACTGCCGCGGGAGCGTGTTGCACAACCCATTGGACTAGTACACGTAACCCTAAGTCCTTTCCGGGTTAGGGCAGCATCGGCTCCAACATCCATCCAAACTGTTCGGCCAGAGCCAGCACAGCAGGGTCGACGGCATCGCGAATTCCGGTGGGCTGCCAGCGGCCGCCTCGATGACCGTAGCAAGTTCGCGCAGTTGTGCGTCGTCCAGTTTGGGCGGCGAACCTGGGCAGGCTTGGGTCAACTAGCCCCCCGAGCCTGCCGTCACGTAACAGCGAATCCACTTGTTCACGCAAGACCTGACAGTCTTGAGCTTTTTCGCCGTCTCGATCGCACGGTTGCCATCGATGTAGCTGAGCACCGCGCCAAACCGCTTGACCTCCTCGCCGTCGTGCCGCGCTGCGAACGAGCGAGAAACTCCTTTAGATCCGCAATGTCTTGAGGCCTGCGCAGTTCTGCCGGATTGCCTCGCCCGCCTTCGCCTTCACTTTCTTGCTGTCCACCATCTCCACCTCCCGGCCATTGCGGCCGCGGCGGATTCCGATCCCCTCCGGATCGTTTGTCAATGGGCAGGGATCGCACATAGCCAATTCCTTTAGCGATTTCCCTAAACATTTTGAGGGCCTCGGATGACGACTTCCAAACCCGCCACCAATCGGCCATCTTCCTGTTCCTGCGCCAAGTCAAACCGTCGCGCGCACTTCGCTAAGTACGTTAGAACA
>CAIMEY010000091.1 GCA_903840165.1 uncultured Myxococcales bacterium
CGTCCGAGCGCGCAGGGTTGCGCGCAGGAAAGGGGACTCGACCCGTTACCGCCGTTGTCACCGCTGCCCGAATCGTTGTCACGGGCGAGCAGGAGAGTCGCATGAAAACCAAAATCGTCAATGTCTTAGCAGCAGATGCCCGGCCAACGCCCGAGCTCTCGATCGACCGCCTGAGCGCAGTCCTGGACCGCGCCTTGCAGCTTGCAGAATCGCACCCAGAGGCGGCCCAGGCGCTTGCGGCCATCGTTCAGGCTAGTGCGATCAATGACTTAGCTGGCCAGCTCAAGTCCTTGGCCGAATGGACGGCGCTGGTGAAATCCGTGCCGATCGCGCGGCTGACCGAGATGCCCCTGCGCGAGCCCTTGGCCTTGCTAGTGCAAACCGTTGAGAACTTGGACAACCACGGCGAGAACAACCACGGCCACAACGGCGGCAACGAGTAGTAGGTCGACCCCAGATTGCGCAAATGGCTCGCAAATATTTATATTTCTTCTGGTTTTAGCCGGCCATCCTAACGCCCGGCGAAGTCGGTTGCGGTGCTTTGGGCCTGTGGGATTGGCCACCATGGGCCAGCCCGTCGATCCATGAGACGCGCAACGCTCAATCTGCACGCAATGCATCGATACCCCGGAAATAACACATTTTCCCCGGTGTTGGCGCGACGCTGTTGGCGGCGGCGGACGGCGCACAACCGGCCGGTGAACCAGTTGCCCGCCTGGCCATTGACAAGCTGGGCGCGCAACCTAACCTGAATCAGTCGCCGGTCGGAAACTCTCGGATTTGAGGGAAGTTTGACCCGTCGCGACCTGCCCGCAGCGCTGCTACACTGCTGCTAGAGGTCGCCATGCCCCGCTACCTACCTTGGGCTCGGCCCAGCTCCAACCACCGGGATGCGCAGCTCCAACAGCACGGCGCCGAACCGTAATTCCTTAGAAATAAACTACAATCCACACTCTTTCCTCACAACTCGTGCTCCTTGGCGGACCAGCGAGCGGCGGCGTGCTTTGCTCTTCGGCCAAGCCGAACACAGGAGCGAACTCACACGCGTGGGCAAGATAGCGCCAGCATATTGAACTTAGTAGAAAATACTCGATCTCCGCAGCCGAAAGCAACTGCGGACCCGGTTGCCTAGCGCCCCAAGTTTCTCCCACAGAAACGACACGTCAAGCCGGTTTGTCGTTAGACTCATGAGGGCCCCAGCAAGACTAGCAAAGGAAGTACAGTATGTTACAGCACAACCATCCTCCATATCGCCCAAGGCCAACGTGGCTTGGCGGATTGTTGGCCATCACCGGTTGCAGTGACACCGCAGCCACGCCCGCGCCATCGGTCACGGGTCATGCCGAGCTTTTTGACCGTATTTCCGCAGCTTTATCCGTCAATTCGGCCATGTCCATTCGCGGTACCTATGGCGCCGGCTGTACGCAGCGCAGCGGCACGTGGGACATCGCGCTCAACGGCTATCAATTGACCGCCGACGAGGTGGCCCTAACCGTCGTAACCAGCGACAGTGGCTGTACTTTGGCGGTAACGGATATCAAAGGAGGGACGCCAAGTCAGACCCAAAGCTATCAGCCCCTCGCACCGTTTGCGCTCGCAGCGGATTACGCGGCGATTGGCGTGCCATTTGTGATGAAAGATGCCGCAGGTACTCAGTTCTATGCCAACTTTCGCATCACACCAGATTTGGAATTCACAACGGATTTCGTGGTGCAAATGGTCTATTCAGACGACATCAATGAAACCGACCTGACGTCGACGACCAGCTGCGTCGAATCGACTGCAACGGCCACGGCAGGAGCGACGCCAGCTCCCGTCTGTGCCCTATCGCTCGCCGGCCTGAAATTCGCCGTTGATGCGAAGAACATTGTGAAAAATGGTACGGGCAACGCCACACTGACCCAGGGCGCTGTGCCTGCTGAGGGCTACCTCATCGATCTGGGCACGCTGGGTGCCGCGCCGGGTTATGCGGCCATCGACGGGCTATATGCCAGTAAACTCAGTGAGGTAGTGACCCTGCAGGGCGTCTCGCAGACAATCAAGGCGGCCGAGTTCAAACTAGCGACGGTGGACCTCACTTTGCCGCAGAAGCGCAACCTCATCGTCGCCCATACGGCCAATGGTGTGCGGTCCTATCGGCTTTTCCAGATTACAATCAAGCACCCTGCTGGTCAGGCGGGCGACACGACGCCGCCGACGGTGATCAGCACGCAGCCCCTGGACAAAGCAACGGGCGTGGCCATTGCGGCCCCGGTGACCGCCAAGTTCAGCGAAGCGTTGGACCCTTTGACGGTGACGAGCAGTAGCTTCACGCTCAAGCAGGGCGGCTTTTCTGTTTTAGGTACAACGACCTATGCTAATCTGGTGGCCACCATGACCCCGACGGCCAGCCTGCTTGCCAACACCGTCTACACCGCGACCCTGGGCACCAGCCTGACCGACGTGGCGGGCAATGCCTTGGCCAACAGCCTGACGTGGACCTTTACGACAGCGACGCCGGGCAGCGGGCCCGTGGCACCGAACCTCAAGAATGTCGCCAACTATGCGATTCTCGCGGGGACAACGGTGGCCATCGGCGCGGCCGGCGCAGTCACGGGCAACGTCGGCCTGACGCCCGGGTCCTCGAGCGCCATGACCGGATTGGGCCTGGTTCTAGATACTTCGGGTACGTTCTCGACGTCGCCCGTCGTCGTCGGCAAGGTCTACACGGCCAACAACGCTGCGCCGACGCCGGCCACGTTGAGCGCCGACGCCTTGGCTATGCAAGCTGCCTATGCCGACGGATCCGGCCGCGCCCAGCCGGACGGCATTGGACTAGGCGCCGGACAACTAGGCGGTCTCAAACTGATTCCGGGCCTTTACAACTGGAGCGGCGCGGCCCTTATCACCACCGACGTGACCCTGAATGGAGGCGCCAATGACGTGTGGATTCTGCAGGTTGGCGGCGCACTCACGGTTGCCGCAACCGCCAAAGTCAAGCTCACGGGCGGCGCGCAGGCCAATAACGTGTACTGGGTGGTCGTAGGCGCAGTGGCTGTTGGCGCAAATGCGCAATTTGAAGGCAATATTCTGTCCCAAGCTGCCGTGTCCGCCGGGGCCGGGGCGACCGTCAATGGCCGGATGTTGACGCCTGCTTCGGCCACATTGGGCGCCGGCTCGACCTTGAAGGTGCCGTCCTTATAGGGGCTTTGGCCGCCAGGGTGCGGCCTTGCGCTCGGCCATAGCCCCGGCCGAAAGTTCGCGACGCCGTGCGCTTTTCCACTGACTCGGAAGGCACTTTGGGGTTACGTGCCCTAAGGCCGCCAACCCCATGGATTTACAGCGTTGCGTGGTGTGACTTTGCGAGTGCGCCGGTCACGTCGATGCTCAACACCTTGCTGCGAGGCTACTTATGTTTGAACGCCCAGTCCCTGTCCATTGTCTAACGAGTGCCATACTTTGTGTCGGATTGCTTGTAGGCACCTCTGCAGGTGCAGCAGCGGTTGCGCCAGCCTTGGGCCAGGCCGGGTCCTTCGCGGTGCTGGGCAATGCCACGGTCGGCAGCACGGGCCCGAGCGTAATCAGCGGAGACATAGGCGTTTTCCCCGGTGCCACCCTGACTGGCTTTCCCCCAGCCGTCCAATCGAGCGGTTTGCAATACGTTGGCAACGTAACCGCTCAGAACGCCGAGCAAGACGCCATGGCCGCCTACACGGCCTTGAGCGGCCAACCATGCGACGCCAACCTCACCGGCCAGGACCTCGGCGGAATGCATTTGTTTGCGGGCGTTTACTGCTTCTCCGCTTCAGCCACGCTGACGGGCACGCTCACCCTAGACGCCCAAGGCGATGCCAACGCCGTCTTTATTTTTCGGACGGGTTCGACCCTCATCACCGCCGCCGGTGCAGCGGTTCAGGTCATCGGCGGAGGCTCCAATTGCAACGTATTCTGGCAGGTTGGCAGCTCTGCTACTCTGGGCACAACCACAGCGTTCGCCGGCAACATTCTGGCGCTTGTCAGCATCACCGTGACCACAGGCGCGTCGGTGGCCGGACGGGTCCTCGCGCTCAATGGAGCCGTGACCCTGGACAGCAATCCGGTTGCGATCTGCGCAGTTTGCGGCGTCATCGTCGTGTCGCCTGCGGGATTGCCCGCCGCCAAAGTCTCGGCCAGCTATTCGCAACTACTGACAGCCACTGGCGCAACCGCCCCTTACACATTCGCAGTCACAGCGGGCGCCCTACCCCTTGGGCTTGCGCTTGGCGCCGATGGCACGCTAGCTGGCACCCCTACGGTAGCAAATACCTTTGCATTCACAGCAAAAGCAACGGACGCCGCTGGCTGTACCGGCAGCGCCGATTACAATTTGACGGTCAATCCCAGCGGCGGCTCCGCCGGCGATCCGCACCTACGCACGTTAGATGGATTAGCCTATGATTTCCAGGCCTGTGGCGACTTCATCCTGATCACCAGCGGGGACCGCGCACTCGAGGTTCAAGTTCGGCAAAAACCACGAACTGCCAATCTAAACATAGCCTTCAACGCCATGATCGCCGTCAAACTCGGCGGCCACAGCCTTGTCATTGCCCCCATCGGCACCGCGTGCAATTCGACCGCGGCCCAGCCTGATGCGTGCGTCCGGTTTGATGGCCAAGCCGTGAACTTTGCCTGCGCGGGCGGCAGCCCTGCCCCAGGATGCGCGCGCTTTAGCCAACAGGCCGATGGCAACCGCATCGACGAGGTGCAACACCTCGCTAGTTCAAGCAATTGCGCAGCCACAACTGCTGCCGGCGGGTGTCTGGTGCAGTACATCGTCAGCAACGCGCAAGGCGAATCGGTAACGGCCTGCGTCCACAACAACTACCTCGATGTCCGCGTCGCGGCCAATCCGGCACTGCATCCGCTCAGCGGCTTGCTGGGCAACGCCGACGGGAACCCGGCGAACGACCTCCAATTGCGCGCTGGAGAATTCATCGCCCTGACGCCGAGTCCCAATTACGCGCATTTTTACTCAACTTTTGGCGAGAGCTGGCGCGTCCCCCACGAACAGTCTTTGCTTGGACCGGACGCCGAGGCAGACGTGGTGTGCGGCACCGAGCCATTCTCTGTTGCGAACCTCAGCGACCAAGCCCGCAACCACGCGACACAAACATGCCTCGGTCTGGGCATAGCCGCTGAAGTCATGGCAGATTGTGTCCTTGACGCGGCGGTCTTGGGCGACGCAGCCGCCCTGGCCTTCGTTGGCCTAGCTGCGCCACGCGCGGTCTTGGCGCTACAGAAAGAGGCAGCCAATTGCCCCGGAGCAACCCCATCGGCCGACGGCGCAATTCCTTGCAGTTTCAATGGTAAAGCCGTCGTTAGCGGCGGATGTACTACCGGCGCAACCCCAGACCTAGCGGCGACTCTGGCGTGCGCGGGCCTCCTTGCCGGCGCCTTGCTGGTCGGGCGATTGCGGCGTCGGAGCGCGGCGCTAGGTACGGCCCGTGCGCCCGCGCAACCGGCCCCCCTTGGCTAGTCCAGCATCCCATCACGCAGGTAAGCCATTGCATTTACAGAGATTAATCGAGTAAATGCAATCGCGGGCTGGGAGCGACAGGTCGGGCCGGAAGCGATTGCCCGCGGGACGCCAGCGTGGCTTGCGCGTGCCATGGCAGATTTCCCGTTCTGAAGTGCATAGTTTGAGCCGTCGACGGCCCTATCTACACCATCCGCCGCCACGCAGCCCGGCTGATCATGCGCATCCGCTCCCGCCAGGGCAGGCGGCCAAAATTGGCCTTGACCACACCGCGGGTAAAGAACGTCTTTTCGTTATAATCAATGCGGACTTCCACCAGACTCGGCTGGCCGGCCAGAGTCCGCTGCCGCGCCCACACAACCGCTGGTTCGACCTCAGCATCACAGGTAACCAAGCGGAATGGCACGTGAACCATCTGCGCCAGGCCCCGCAAGTCATAGTCTGGCAGCACCGAACACGGGGCGTCATTGGTCAGGGTCCGCTGAAAACTGGCGATTTGCCCCAACTCGCCATCGCGTAGCACAAAAACAGCCACAGGCACGGGCAGTTGGGCCGCCGTCAGCAGTTCTAGGCCCGTCATCAACAGGGCACCATCGCCGGCTAACGCGACAACGGGCGACCCGGCATTGCCCAGCGCGGCACCGATAGCGGCCGGTATGCAATAGCCCATGCACGAATAGTCGGTGGGTCCCAAGAATCGCCGGGGCTGCCTCAACCGCAGGTGTTCCATGGCTAAAAAGGTGCCGTTGCCTGAATCGGTCGTGTAGACCGTGTGGGCCGGAAAATGGGCCTGAAGCTGCGAAAACAGCGCGCCTGGACTCACCTTTTCCGCACTTGGCCGCGCCTGCTCGTAGCCGACTTGCCGATGCGCCGTCTGCAGTTGTTGACGCAACAATCGCGTATCGCGGTCGCTCGGGGGTAGGCAATTCAGCAGCGCCGTGAGGAATTTCCCTGCATCGGCGACCACTTTGTGCTGCACAGCAAAGGTGGCTCCGGGTACCTTGGGGTCGATATCGACATGGGCACTGGCCGCCGGCAGGACAATGCCGTAGCTGGCCGTCGACACTTCCCCCAAACGCGCGCCCACAATCAGGACGGCATCGCAACGATTGGCAATTGCAGCCAAAGGTGGCGGACAAGCAGTGCCAAATCCCGGCCAAAGCCACTGGGGATGCAGCTCATCAAGGACGCCCTTGCCAGAAAACGTAGTTGATACAACGGCTCCAAGGCGCTCTGCCACCTGCCGCACCAGATCCGAATGGTCGGCCGCACCGAGCCCAACATGCAGCAAGGGCTGCTGGGCGCCTTGAAGCATCGCTGCAATTTCGCGCACTTGCCCTAGGTCCGGCGCGTCATCCGCCACCTCAGTCGCCAGCCGTTGGGCCAGCCACGCCTGCACGGGCTGGGGGTCGTAGTGCTGCTGCAAAAGATAGAGATTTGCTGCAATTTCAACGCCAACCGGCCCTGGACAGCCGCTCAGCGCTAGGTCAATGGCCTGCAAGAGCATGGGCACGATTTCGGCCCCGGTCTGCGGCTTAAAGACGCCTTTGCAGACGGGCTTGAGAATCGCGAGCTGATCGATGTCATGGAGTTGATAGCGAAAAGGCACGTCATTGCGGATGCCGCAGGTCAGGACCAGCAGGGGCACGTTGTCCATGTACGCCTCGGCAATGCCCGAAAGCGCATGGGTCACGCCCGCGCCTGGCACCACGTTGGCGCAGGCAATTCCGCCGCCAGAACGCGCATATCCGTCACCGAGGAATCCGGCCGACTGCTCATCGGTGATGAGAACCGTCTGCAGGCCTGTGCCGCGCAAGGCGTCGTAGAGCTCAATGTTGTGGGTGCCAGGAATCCCAAAAGCGTAGCGAATCCCGCAGGCAAGCAGTGTGTCAGCGATCAGCGACCCGCCGGCACAGGCGCCCGCATCGCGATTGGCCAGGGCTTGCAGGGCGGGCGCGTGAAGGTCCAGCAACATGAGAATCCTTTGCCAGCAGGGGGTTCCCCGCAAACGGCGATGCGGCAATTCGCCTTGACGCCAGGGCGGCGTGTCAAACTTTCACGCAATCTTAGGGTGTTAGGCCACTTCGGCGACGTGTTCAGCTACGTGCTGCGCCAAGGCCATGACCGTGAGGTACGGATTGAGCTCAAGCGCGGTGGGAAAGAGTGAAGAATCAGCGACATAAAGCCAAGGGATCCCGTGAACCTGACCGTCTGGCCGGCACACGGAGGTCTGCACGTCGGTGCCCAGGCGGCATCCCCCCATCAGGTGGGCCGCCGAGACCGATACAGCGCCGGGCTTAAAGAACTTTTCGTGGATCCGGCTTTCCAGCTGCGCTTCTTCGCTGGCCTCAATCAGGGTCGGCCGAGCACTGGGCGCATGCACTGCAACTGCGCCTGCCGCAAAGAAGATTTGCGCTGCGGCCCGCGTGGCCTTGACCATCGACGTGATGGTGCGCGGCGTCAAACTGTAGTGAACTTGGGCGCGTCCTTGGGCGTCGATGGTGACACGGTGTTCGGGCAAGGCCTCATCGCAGGCTAGGACCAGGATCATCTGTAGCCGCTCAAAATTCTTAAGGAATCGCTCGTGTTCGGGGCCAAAGCCGGTCATGTTCTTGGCCGTAACGAACGGAAAGTACATGCATGCTTCGAGGAAGTAATGGTCCTGCTCGATGCGTTCATCCCAGAGCCAGGACTTGGGATGGCCGACGTAGTTGCTGATGGGCTGCGGATGCTCGCCGACCAGGATGTGCGCAGGTTGACAGGTGAAATAGCGCCCAAGCGCCGGCAGGTCCCGGCCAAGGCCACTGCGCAAAAGCAAGGCTGGACTTTGCACAGCATTGCAGGCCACCACCACGACTTTGGCTTGGACGGCATAGTGACCCGGCGCCCATTGGCTTGCAGGTCCAGGGGGTTGCGTCGCCGCCGACACTTCAACGTCGAGCAGGCCGCCGCCCGCCGCCGCCGCCAGATGATGCACC
>CAIMEY010000092.1 GCA_903840165.1 uncultured Myxococcales bacterium
CGTCGCTGCAGAGCACGTGGAAATGGACGTTTAGCCTGTCGGCACTATCCGACCGCTGAATCACAGAAATGCCCGCATATTTAGGGTCTTGCCCGCCTTGCGCCAGCGCCTACCGGCGGTAGTGCGCCGCCAGCCCGCGCATGACGGCTTGCAGGAGCGCTGACCGAAGGGGCATGTTCCATGCCATTAAGTACCTGAGATTGTGTGGAAACGTGCTCAATACACCTGTGGCCCACCGCCTGACGTCGGCAAGGCGTAGCGGTAAATCTGCAGCTCGGACTTGTAGTTGGGCTCAGCATCGGTTTGCGCCACAAGCCAGACCCAGCCGGTGGATTGGGCGGCGGCGAGTTGGCGGATGGCAATGACGGGTTTGCCCGCGATAGGGGCGGGCGTCCATGATGCAATCAGATGGAAATCCACGTCATCCAGGACATCGACTTGGGGTCGACCCGCCTGCGTGACCAGGAAGACGCTACGGGCCGCGCGGACGTCGGACAGGTGCAGCACGTCGCAACAGGGTCCCGGACCGCCGGCGGCCAGGGCTGGTAGTGGCGCTGGTGGAAAGGTCAAGACTTTGAATACTTGCCCCAGGCCGATCGCAAGAACCGCAACCCCCTCAAAGAAGTTGACAGATAATCCAAACTTCGATCAAGTACATGCGTCCAGAACGTGATCTGGAGGCGCGACGGTACCAAGACATGTGCGGATATCAGCGACTTTTCGAGCTTTTTTTCGACCATCGCCGACCGACGTGGCCGTCAAGGCCGTGAGCACATCTTGGCACCGGTCCTGTTCGTGACCTTCGCTACGGTCCTCGCGGGCGGCGACGATGCGGATGCGGTTGTCGCTTTCCTCGAGGAAAATAAGCCGTGGTTTCGCCAGTTTGTCATCCTACCCGCCGGAATTGCAGCCCACGACATGGTCTTGCGGGCGCTCGCACTGGTCGACCCCGATGAGCTGGAGTTGATCATCGGTGCCTGGGTCCACGCGATGCGCGCGCCAGGGGTGTTGACCAGCGAGGGCCGGCACGTCGCGTTTGACGGCAAGTTTCTGCGCGGAAGTTTAGATAACCCAAGCGGTTTAAGGGCCGTGCACATGGTCGGCGCGTATCTGATTGACGCCGGTCTGACCCTGGGCACAATCAAGGTCGATGACAAATCTAATGACTTTGCTTGGTTGCGCGCCTGAGGCGCGACACAGCCATGGCTGACTTGATTCGCGCGCTGAATCTCAAAGGCGCGACAATCACAATCGATGCAATGGGTTGCCAGACAGGGATCGCGAGCGCCATTATCGAGGCGGGCGCCAATTACGTGCTGCAAGTCAAGGGCAACCAGCCGACATTAGAAAAGAATATCGCGGATACGATCGCGGATGCACTGCGTAGGCGACGCGCCGACGAGCCAAAGGCCGCGGTCGAATTGAGCAACCTTCATGCTATTTATCGCGTGATCTCAGTCAGATAGAAAGCGCCACGGCATGGACTGGCTTGTCCGGCGTGGTCATGATGGCGCGGGGGCGCGAGACGATTTCGACTGGAAAGATATCCAAAGAACTCGCGTACTTCATCATCGGCAATCCGAAGGCTACAGCGAACGACATTGCGCGAATTATTTGAAATCACTGGGCAATTGAGAACACGCTGCACTGGACCCTGGACGTCACCTTTGGTGAAGATGCCCTCCGAATCATCAATCGACGAGGAGCCGAAAATCTCGCACGATTACGAAGATTTGGGCACGGGGTGATCAAGAACGCGCTTGGCTACGGTCAGAGCATGACGCGCATACGTCAGCGATGTAGCTGGAATCCAAACAATTTATTCACCGTGATACGATTCATGGCCAAGCTAGGCGGCCAAGTTCGGGACGTTCTTCTTGCGATGGTCCCGGGGTGCTTGCGCAGCAATGGCGGTTTCCGTCGGCCATGGGCCGTGGTAAGCTGCGGGCGGATTTGATCCGGGAGGCCCGATGTTGCGCGCGACAAGGTTTGGATTCTTTGCAGGTAACCTCATGATCGGCTTAGCCATGATGGCTTCGGTGGCCGCTGGCGGTAGCCTCTTGGCGGCCGAGCCGGCCCCGGCAGACGGCAAAGCAGCGGCGAAACCCGTTGCCGATAAGGGCGTTGCTGACAAGGTGGCTGGGGACAAAGCTTCGGCAGACAAAGTCGCGGCAGACAAAGCTTCGGCAGACAAAGTCGCGGCAGACAAAGCGGCTGAACCCGGAAAACCGCATAGCGAGCCGGTAGTTGCTCCAGATCAGGCGGCCGATCCGTGTCCCGGGGATTGCCCCGAATGTGCCGGCAAGAAGAAGGCGGACGGCAAACCGTGTGCGGGCGATTGCGACGATTGTCCCGACAAGGGCAAGGGCGGCCCAGGGCACGAAAAGGCTGGACATCGTGTACCTTTTGCCCATCGTGGCCATGGCGCCGCCCACCCCGGCCCCGGGGCTGGACCGTGTGAGGGCCAAGTCGAAGACGACGAAGGTCCTTGCTGCGAAGGCGACGACGAGGACTGCTGTGGGCCACAACCCTGTGGAACGGCTGGAGAACATCACGGTCGCCCTGGGCGCGACGCCAAAGGCGCGGGTCCACAGGACAAGGGCCCAATGGTCGAGGGCCATGGCGAAGGCGGGGAACACCACGGCCACTTTGGTGAACACCACGGCCACCCGGGCGAAGCGGGCGCGATAGAAGGGGAATTGCCCCCGGGACATCCGCCGATTCCTGGGATGGGGCGTGGTTTCGGACCGCCCCCGCCTCTGGCCGGTTGGTTCGGCGGTGCGCGCCCCACGGCCCTGCTGCAGATGCAGGGCGCCATGTACACCGGCAAAGACAATCAGCTTTCTGCCGGCGATCGCGCCGAGAAGCCGGGATTTGGCCTGCGCACGGCCCGCCTGGGCGTAGAAGGTCAAGTTTCGCCGCGAATTCGCTTGGCCGTGGAAACCGATCTGGCCAACATCGGCAGCAGCAATCCCGCTAGTTCGGCATTGACCAATGCTTACGCGGCGATTCGCGCTTGGCATGGCTCCGAAATCATCCTTGGCGCCCAAAAGATGCCGTTTTCGCGCTTTGCCATGTTGCACGCGGGCGATCAAGCGATGGCGGAAAAACCTTTTGCAACCAATGCGATGGCGCCGTTCTACCAGGTCGGTGCCACTGTGACCGGGCACTATCCGCAGCTTGGCCATTTGCGTTGGTTCGTGGGCGGCTATAACGCCTTTGAACGACTGGATAATTTTTACCTCGGCATTCCGCAGAACAGCGGCCTTGGTGGCAATCGCTTTGGCGGCGCGTCGATGGTCGCGCGCGTTCAGGCAGAACCCCTTGGTTCGATTGGACCTTCGGTGGCCGACTATGGCCACTCCAAGTTCCGCTTTGAGGTTGGCGCTGGCGGCTATTTCAACGACAGCGGCACCAACAAGTCCTGGGCCGGTTCTGCCGATCTGCAACTGAAATCGCACGGTTTCCACCTATTGGCGGAGTTCCTGATGGACTCGGCCACGCCCGTGGATCAGCCGACGACGCCCGGGGCCCTGCCGACGGCCAAGAAGCGCCAAGCCGTGATTGCGGAAGCGGGTTATGCGTGGCACGCGCTCAACGCCGCGGTTCGCTATGAGAAGATCGACCCGGACAAGAACGTGGTCGACAACCAAGATCAGCAAATCATTTCAGGGGCTGTGGGTTGGGCAGTGATGCGCAATCGCGTGCGCTTGAACCTGCAGTTCGATCACCGCCAAGAGTCGCTGCAGCCGGTCAGCAATGACACGCTGTTTGCGCAGTTTCAGTTTCGCCTGTAATTATAGAAGCTTGTGATGGCCTGGCTCAGCACCGGCCGTCTCTGCCCGCCGCGGCCCCCTTTGCCGGCCAGGGAATTGCCCATGCCCACGGAAAACATAGTCATGGCTGCGAATTGCCTGGCCGAAGTGCCAGTTGCACGGGCGGGCCTGCCCTTGAGGCGGACAACGCTGCACGGGGCTACCCTGTTGCTGGCGACGGCTCTTGCGTTAACCGCTTGTGATCAAAGTAAAAATCTGCTGAGCGCCAAACAGGCCACCACGCGTTCGCAGTTGGTAGGTGGCCCTGTCGCGTATGCTGATGTAGGCGATTTTGTACTGGAAAATGACAAGGTGCGCGTGGCCATCCTCGGCTCTGAACGCTCTTGGGGGCCGGGCATCTTTGGCGGTTCTTTGGTCGACGCCGACATTCGCCGCAATGATCCTCGCTATCCCAGTGGTCAAGGTCGCGATAAATTTGCAGAAATCTTCCCTTTTGCCAACTTGTTGGTGCCGGCGCCCAAGGTGGGGCAAGTCACGGTCGTCAAGGACGGATCTGACGGCGTCGAGGCCATTGTACGCGTTGAAGGCAAAGGCGAATTCCTGTTCACCGGCATTGACATTCTCGACCGTGACCGCGACCTACTTTCCGGCTTGTACCCAGACCTCAAGACTGCGGTGTCCTTTCGCACCGATTACAGCCTCGCTCCGGGACAATCCTACGTAAAAATGAAGACTTGGGTGATCCTTGGCGACCGCGCCAGCAATGATGCTGCGGCCAAACCGGGCGATCCGTGCAAGACCGACGCCGCGTGCAAGGAAGGGGCCTTGGTCTGCGTCGGTGCCAGCGGCACGACATCGGGCACCTGCGGCTGCAAAAGCTTGAAAGATCAAGGCTGTGGCGATGAGGTTTGCGACATCCACCACGTGGTCGACAAGGCCGGTTGCCCCGTGTGCGGGTGCTCCAACGTCGCCGACATGAATTTGACCACCGGCACCGAATCGGTGTTCGGCGTAATTCTTGGCGATTCAGCCGCGTCGCCGACCAAGGTCAGTCGCGCGGGCGTTGGCGCGGGCGACTTCGTGTTCTTTGGCAACCAGACGGACATTTTCGTGCCGGGCCATGGCTATGATGAAGAAAAACCCGTTTGGGATGCCCTATTTACCGGTCGTGACACCTTTGCCAAGCCCTTGGCGTTTGACTTTGTCGGATCCGCCGGTGGGGAAGTCAGCTATGGCTACTTCAGCAAAAAGACGGCGGATTCCAACCCAGACCCGCACGTTCTCGTGCCCGTCTTTACCTCGGCCGCCACGGCTTTCATCACGGCGACCTTGGGTTGCAAATGGGACGGCACCGATGCCGATACCTGCGGCAAATCACGGGTCTACGAGTTTGAGCGCTACTTAGCCATTGGTTCTGGGGACATTGGCAGCGTCTACGACTCCGTAGTGCAAGTACGGGCCACGGACCACGGCACGCTCCAGGGCGTTGTCACTTGGCAGAGCACCGGCGGTGTCGCGCCGAATTCCACTGTCTTTGTGCTGCGTAATCCCGACGTGACCAAGGCCTGGACCAGCGCCGACGACGTGATTGCGGCCAACCGCCTGGTCGACAACTCGCCCGGCGTGGTCAATGCCATTGACGCGGATGTGGGCCTCGACCCCATTGAAGATGGCGAATTTCAAGGGTCTTTGCCGCCAGGGGACTACGTCTTGGTAGCCATGGACAGCGCCAAGGTCGTGGTCGGCGCGCCGGTGGCGATTCACATCGAAGCAGGGAAAACCGTTGTGGCCAACCCGAGTTTGCCGACGCCTGCCAGGATTCGCCTGCACGCGGTCGATGCCTCGGGGGCCTCGTTGCCCGCCAAATGCACGGTGGTCTTGGTCGATGCGCAGGGGCAGCCGGTCTGGCGCGATGGCGGTCGGCGCACCTACTTTGGCCAGGGGCGGCTTGGCGGCGGCGTACAGGTGCTCAACCAATCCATGACTGGCCAGTTCGATATCGCTGTGCCGGCGGGCAATTATCAAGTCGTCGTCTCGCACGGGCCTGAATGGGGCCGCTTCGCCAAGAACTATGCTGTGCAGGCGGGGGGCAATGTCGATGAACGTGCCGTCCTGGCTCGACAAATTGACTCTACTGGCTGGGTGAGTGGCGATTTCCACTTGCACGCCGAGCCGAGTTTTGACTCCGGCATGCCGCTAGGTCAGCGTGTGCAGAGCATCGTCGCTGAGGGCGTGGACTACGTCGCCTCGACGGACCATGACGTGATTAGCGATTACACGCCTTTTATCAGGCAGTTGGGTCTGGACCAATGGCTCAAAGCCGTGGTCGGGGCTGAAGTCACGACGCTGGAGATCGGCCACTACATCGGCTTTCCTCTGCAATATCATCAGTCTGACCTGCCGTCTCACGGGTCGGTGGATTGGTACTGCAAGCCGTCCAACGACGTTGTCCAGGAAATCATTAAGCGTTCCGGCTTTGAGTCCCTGATCGACAAGCCGACCACCATCATCGCCCACCCACGGGACGGCTTTCTTGGCTGGCTCAGTCAGGCGGGCGTCAATCCCTATAGTTTAACTCGGAAATTGTCGTCGCTCGAAGAAGCCAACCCGGTCCTGCGCACGGTGGCCTGCGATTTTGACGCCTTTGAACTGTTCAATGGCAAGCGGTTCGACATGCTGCACACCGCGACGATTCGCGAAATTCAGACGTATTCCAGGTGCTTGTATCGCATCGACCATTCGGCCGACAACAAGGCGGACGACGCTACGGCCCGCAGCAACCTAGACGCCGCCTGCCCAGAGTTGCAACCGCGCGGTTTGGCTAAGCTGGCAACGTGTCCAATTGGCGAAGATTTCTTGACTTGTCAGCACCGCTACCGCGTCAGTCTGGCGCGCATCCTCAGCGCCGACATTCTGGTCCGCACGCCGCAGGAAGCGCAGACGTGGATGCAGGAGCCGACTTCGACCGACCCAGGGGCGGCGGAATCGGCCATGGGCAAGCTCGACGCGTCGGGGCTGTGCAAGTTTGACCCGAGCAAGCTCAATACGCCGCTGGAACAAGTGGTTGCAGCGGCCGACATGGACCGGCCGTGCACGGACCGCAAGGGCATCATCGAGGACGAATTCCGCTTTCTGGAGCATGGGTTTGTGCACACGGCGCTGGGCGGATCGGACAGTCACGGCGCTAGCATCGAGCCAGGGACGCCGCGGACCTTCATCCGTTCGAGCACGGACGAGCCGGCGCACGTCGATCCTGCTGAATTGGCACGCAATTTGCGGGCTGGACAGGCTGTGGCCAGTTACGGCCCTATGCTGACGGTGCTGGTCGCCGGCAAAGGGCCCGGCGAGACGGTGAGCGGCAAGAAGGGCAGTCCCCTGGCCGTGCATGTGCGCGTCCAGACGCCGGATTGGTTCGGCATTGACCGGGTGGAGATTTACGTCAACGGTTTGCTCGCGGCGAGCGAGGACCTGACGGTGCCGGCCAGCCAGATTGTCGATGTGGACAAGGATTATAGCGTGGATATTCCAGCGGATACGGCCACGCGCAAGGGCGATTCCTGGATCCTCGTCAAGGTGCTGGGCGTGCAAGAGGAACACCTGATGCGGCCCGTGTATCTCGATGTTCCGTTTGGCGAATTGCAGCTGCCCAAGGTGGCATCGATGGCCTTCTCGCACCTGCCGCTGATCAACACCATCTTCCCGGCGCCGGCGCAGTACCCGGATTTCTATCCTGTTTATCCCCTGGCGATGGCCAATCCGATTCTGGTCGATACCGATGGCAATGGCCGCTACGATGCACCGCTGCCGAGCCCGGCCTTTTGCTCGCCCCCGTGCGACCCTGCGACAGGCAAATTGCTAGGCAGCGAACAGACTTGTGCCGATGTGCAGAACAACTATCAGTGCCTGACCCCGGAGAATCGCTGCGGCCTGAACGTGCCCGGTCTGTGCGATGTCTACCAGACCCAGAAGGCTGGACAACTCAACAGCTTTTGGAGCGCGCACACGCCATGAATTCCGCCGACGCCCGTCCTGACGAAGGCCCAGCGACGCCGGGCCCAGGCGACCCAGCACTGCCTGAACGCGCGCCGACCGATGCGGAAATGGCAAGGGCGCAGGCCAAACCGCCCCTATATCGCTTCTTTCGCGGCGGCATGTACGTTGTCTATATGGCGGTTGTTGTTTGGTTTTGCCTGTCCATTGTCGTTTCCGTTTGGCAGGCTGTTTGGGGACCTGCTGGCTTGGAACTGCAAAAAGCGCCAAAGATTCAAGGATTGCACGCTGTCGACGGGCAGTTGCCCACGACCCCAGCCCCCAGCGCAGCGCCGCAGCGTTAGGGTTAGCACGGGGGTGCTGACTGCTACCGGCTTGAAACAATTGAGGGAATCATGCAAACCGTCCGCTTGCCTCAGGGCGAATTGGAAAAGGCGCTCGCGGGAAGGCCTAAGCACGTCTTCATCTCCGGCGCGTCGCGCGGCATTGGCGAGGCGATTGCCCGGTTGATGGGCGAGGAAAGGCACAACTTTACACTGGCTTCGCGCAGCTACAATCGTTCGCTGGGCGTGTGCATGGACCTCGGGACCCAGCGGGCACAGGCGCTGCGGCTCGACTTGGCCGACGAGCGCAGCATCGACGACGCCGTCATCGCTGCCGAATCGAAGTTTGGGCCCATCGACATCCTCATCTGCAATGCGGGCATCAATTTGCCAACGCCCGTGCAGGATTACAGTGAGGAAGGCCGCAAGCGCTTTCGTCGCGTCATTGACGTCAACCTAGTGGGTACCTACATGCTGGCGCAAATGGCCGTGCAACACATGCCCAAGGGAGGACGCGTGCTGTTTATCGGCAGTGTTCTCGCGCGGATGGGCGCTCCTGGCACGGCGGCGTACTCGGCTTCCAAGCACGCGCTGCTGGGGCTGGTGCGGTCGATGGCGCAGGAACTAGCGCCCCAAGGGATTCGCGTCAACGCCCTCAATCCCGGTTGGGTCGACACGCAGATGGCGCAGGAATCGCTGCAGCGCAATGCTGATGCGCAGGGCGTGACATTGCAGCAGGCGATGCAGGCGGCTCTGAACCAACTGCCGATTCAAAGGCTGATTCGGCCTTCAGAAGTCGCGAGTTACGTCAAGTTCCTGGTCGGCCCCGGCGGCGATGCCATCACAGGGCAGGGCATCGACTTGAGCTGCGGATCGGTCATGGTCTAAGGACGTTGAAGCAATCAGCCCCTCGGCGCGCGCTAGGCCCACCCGTTGCGCAGGGGCCAATCAGCTTGTAAAGACAAACGTATGCGCCCCTTTGGGCAACGCATGGGCGGATGGCAAAATCGAACCGATTCTGCGCGGGTCCGAACCCCTTACTTTCCCAGACTTTTCGCCTGCTGTCTTTTCCCGCGCGGCAGGCCCAATCGCCAAGACTGTGCGGGTTTACGCCCTGTGCATCGCCCGTGGTGCATTGTGCCCGCACCTGCGCTACAATCTGTCGCATTGGTGCTAGATACTTCGAAGAATCGCTTGAAGATAAAGGGTTTTTATCCTCGATAGGGCCGGACATCGGGCGCTGCGGCTCCTTAGCGGCTCGGTCAGCACAACGGCCAGAGACAGCCGTTGGATATAGGAATAGCATGAAATATCAGTTGGTTGCCTTTGTTCTTGGTGCCTTTCTCGTGGCCTGCAGTACCAAGGGGGCGCCAGCAGACGACGTGTCTGCGGCAACCTCAACGGATGCTGCCGCTGATGCTGCGACCGACACTGAAGTTGGCGGGCCATCCGATGGGCTAGCCCTTGAAGATTCGGAAATTGCAGCAGATATTGGCGGTAAGGATGTTGCGGTGGACGGTGCTACTGGCCCAGATGCGGCCCAGCCCAGCGACGCCGATGGGGCGGCAGTCCCAGACAGCACGAGCAGCGACGCGGTAGAAGAAGTCTCGCTTTCCCCTTGTGCAACAGCCACATGTGGTGACGGTCAGTGCACCGCCGGCTGCGAAACGTACGGCAACTGCAGCAAGGACTGTCCGGTCCAATGTGGCGATGGCGCTTGCTCGCCCGGCGAAAACCCGAGCAATTGCAAGGAGGACTGCTGCGGAACTTGTGGCGATGGCAAGTGCATTGGCTACGCGTGCGGCGAAGGCGACCCCAGCTCCAGCGGCTACTGCCCCAACGATTGCGCCCAACCCTGTGGCAATGGCCTGTGTGAACCCGGTGAAACGCCTGCGATTTGTCCCCAAGACTGCCTGATGAAGGCCTGCGGCAACCACACCTGTGAAAAGGGCGAGACACCGGAGAACTGCAAAGCCGATTGCGCCTCGTCCTGCGGTGACTGGCAGTGCAACTCCGGCGAAAGCTATGACGATTGTCCGGTGGACTGCGGATTTTGCGGCGACGGCGTTTGCTCGCCCAATCCGTTGGCCGGGGAAAACACGGCAACCTGTCCGCAAGACTGTACTTTTTCGCAATGCAATCCCAAGTACAAAGGCCAGCTAGGGCAGCAGTGCGGCGACGATAATCCTTGCACGGACGACAGTTGCAGCGCCCTGGGCAAATGTCTGCACGCAGCCAACACTGCGCCCTGCAGCGACGGCAACGCCTGCACGACCAGCGATGCTTGCGCGGACGGCACCTGCGGCGGCGGACCAGCGCCCAACTGCCAGGACGGCAATCCGTGCACCCAGGATTTATGCGACAGTACAACGGGTTGTGAACACCCGGCGGAAGTCACCGGCACCACTTGTGACGACGGCAACGCCTGCAGCAGCGGCGATGTTTGTGGTGGCGGCGTCTGCGGCGGCGGCCCTGTCGATTGCAACGACAACAACCTGTGCACCGGCGATAGTTGCGATAAGGTGAGTGGTTGTGCACACTTGCCTCTGGATGGCACGCCGTGTGATGACGCTAATGTGTGCACAGTAGGCGATGCATGTCAGGCTAGTGTCTGCAAACCCGGCGGCGCGCTCAGCTGCGAGGACGCCAACCCCTGCACAACAGACGCCTGTGACGCTACCAAGGGCTGCACGCACGCGACGACCGACGGGGAGGGATGCGATGACGGCAGTCCCTGCACTTCGGCGGACCAATGCCTCAAGGGACAGTGCACCGGCGTGGCTGTGGTCTGCGATGATGCCAATGTGTGTACGGCAGATTCCTGCAAACCATCCAGTGGTTGCGTGAGTCTTCCCGTCGCATTGACGGCCTGCGACGACGGCAACATTTGCACCGTGGGCGACCAGTGCGTGGCCGGACTTTGCAAGAGCGCTGGCGCCAAAGACTGCAATGATAACAACGTGTGTACCCTGGACCTGTGCGACGCAAAGTCGGTCGGCGGGTGCCAGCACGCCAATCTCGCGGGGCCCTGTGACGATGGCTTGGCGTGCACCTTCGATGATTCGTGTAATGCCGCTTCTTGCAAAGGGAAATCGCGGCTCGGAATCGTGTCTTGGTTTCTCGGCAACTCGCTGACGGCACATAGCGCTGCCGCTTTGAATGACGGCGGCTTTGTCGTCACGGATTCAGAGAACTCGAACAATACAGGCAATTCAGCCGTTCGGGTGAATCGCTTTGCGCCCACGGGCGTCAAGACCTGGACCAATCTCTTGGACTCGCCTACCGACGAACTGACGCCCGTGGCCACGATGGCGCAAACGGGCAGCGGCAACGTGGTCGTGTGCAGCAACCACTCGAATCAAATGGGGTCTGGTGTCACCGTGGATTGCACGGCCCTAAACGATACCGGCGCTGTGGCGTGGAAGGTAGACTTCGCTGCGGCCGGTTGGACCAAGTTCGACTTTGCCGTGGCCTCGCCGTCCGATGCTTTGCTCGCGGCGACGAGCAACGGTCCAAATGTGGCTGTTATCGGTCTGGATAGCAAAGGAAAACAGTTGTGGTCGACCGTTGTTGCGGCTAGCAAAGACACAGAACTCGATGGCCTTGCTGCGACGGCCGATGGCGGTTCGGTAGCGGCCGGCATGTACAACAGCACGGATTGCTGGGTTGCTGCCACCAACTCCGCGGGCGTTAAGTTGTGGAATGTCTTGGTTACCAAGTCCGGTATGGACCAAGTGTATGCTGTGAGCGCTTTGGCGGCCGGGGGCGGCTACTTGGTGGTCGGCGACGATACGATGACGGGCGATCCCCGTGTCATTGAGCTGGGTCCCGATGGCAAGGTCGTGACGACGACGGTTCTAGTCGATTCCTTGGCGACCGTGGCCGCCATGCGTCTGGGCAAAGACGGCACGGTGCTGCTGTCCGGCTACAAATCCGTGGGCGTAGATGCGCCGTGGATGGCGCGCCTCGATAGCAACTACAATGTGGTGTGGCAACAGGTCAAAGATGGCATTGATGGTGGGCAACTATCTGCTGTGGTTGAGTTATTGGATGGCGGCGCCCTCGGCGTGGGTTACACGGGCAACCCGGAACTCAGCACCAAGGGCCTAAGCATGCGCAGCGACAAGTGGGGCAACCTGAGCTGTGACGATGCCGGGGCTTGTTACGACAAGGCTTTGGCGGCGTGCAATGACAACAACCCTTGTACCGCCGATATCTGCAATTCTGGACAGGGTTGCGTGTTTTCGCCCATTGCTGACGACGCGCCTTGCGGGGCGGACAAGACGTGTCAGGTGGGGCTGTGTAAGTAGGTGATGTCTGGGCGTAACTTCTGGAGAAATCCAGCATAATATCAAGGTGTTATCGGACGACTTCTGGGGGCATTACCGCCAGGGGGGCAACACCAACAGGGACCGCGTGGGGTCCTGCGGGTCCACAATCAGCGTGACTGACGAACCGCGTGGCAAATTCAGGGCGCCCAGGTACCAAGTGCGCCCTTGGCCTTGGTAAGTGCCGTGCAAATCCTTGTATTGATAGCGGAGTCTGACAGGCGAGCGGCCGTTGACCCGCACGCTGCGGTCCCAGCCACTCTCGAGGATTTCGCCGCGTGCTGTTGCCCCGTCGCGCCAAACCCTGCGGGTTGCAAGGAGTTGGCGGATCCCGACGGCGACGCAGCCCCAACCCGTAGCGCCAAAAAGCAGCAGGGCGCCGAGGCCAACCCACACGAATAGCTTGAGTTCGCTCGCAAAGCCGACGACGGCAAAGACGGCGCCAAGCAGCGTACCGACCGAGCCGAAGATGGTGCCAAAAAGCAGCAAGAACGATGCCTTGGGTGGCAGATGCTGCAGCATCAGCAGACTCGGCGGGCGTCGTGGTGTCGGCTCCAACAAGACGGTGAGGTCGGTTGGCGGCGTCGACGGGGCGTGCAGGTCGCCCCCGCAGCCCAGGCAGAATCGCTGGTTGGCTGGACTCGCGGGCGCACCACAGCTGGGGCAAAACATCGTGACCTCTCAGTGATTTGCGCGGAACAGAAGTGCCGCCTCACCCCTTTTCCCGGGTGCCTGGGTCTTGGGCCCAGACGGCGAACGCCGACCCGCCTAGGTCGCGCAGACGTTGGGGCGACGGTCCATCCACGGTGACGCTGACTCAATTTGTGTAGATAGGCGAATCAACAACGCATCTTCGCCATAGGCCGCAGAAAACTGCACGCCAATGGGCAGACCTGCAGGGCTCATGTGCAGGGGCAGCGACACGGCAGGCTGACCCGTTTGATTGAAAATCTGCGTATTTGGCGTCTTCTCAAAGTTGTTGGCCGCCAACTGCGCGAGCGCCATGCGGATGGCCGGCCGCCAGGGCAGGGCGCGCAACAGGGCGAGGCCAGCGCGGTCAGCCGGCTTGAGACCCAACTCACCCAAACGCACCGGCGGATGGGCCAGGGTGGGGCTGATAAGCACATCAAAACGTTGGTGAAATGCGGCCATCTGCCGGCTGGCGGTGTGCATGGCGTCACGGGCGTGTTGCAAATCGATGCCGCCCATCGCTAGGCCCACTTGGCGAAGGAACCAAGTCGCGGGCTCAAAGTCATTGGAATGCGGCGTCTTTCCCACCCAGTGGGCCATGTCATCGATTTCCGCGGCGATGCCGACGCCCACCTGCACTAGGTACGCTTGCACCAGCGCATCTCGGTTAAAATCAGGTGTAGCTTCAGTGACTTCGTGCCCCAAGCTCGCTAGGAGTTTGGCAGCGTCTTGCACAGCGGTGGCGCAGGCTGCATCGGTCTGCTTGCCGAAAAAGGAGCGCGTGGTGAAGGCGATGCGCAGCTTGCCCGGGTCTCGCCCTACTTCGGCCGCCAATGGGCCTGTAAGTGGCGGAGAAGCATAGGGATCGCCGGGCATGGGGCCGGCCATGACGTCAAGCAAAGCCGCAGTGTCGCGTACGCTGCGGGTCAGGACGCCATACTGCACGTAACCACCCCAACCCTCACCGGAATCCGGGCCAGTGGGGATTCGGCCGCGGCTGCTCTTGAAGCCGACGACACCACAGGCACTGCCGGGTATGCGCAAGGAACCGCCACCATCGCCACCGTGGGCGACCGGCACGGCTCGAGCAGCGACCAGGGCTGCCGACCCGCCGGAGGAACCGCCGGTTGTATGCTCTAAGTTCCATGGGTTATGGGCAGGCCCTCGCCATTGCGACTCAGTGGTGCCGAGGATGGCCAGCTCTGGGAGATTGGTCTTGGCGACAAAGACAAAGCCCGCGCGCCTCAACCGAGCAATGGCCTCAGCGTCATGGTCTGGTTTGAAACCATTGAGAAATCGCGTCGAAGCTGTGAAGGGCTCGTCCTTGACAAAGCCGTCGAAGTCCTTGAGCGCCATCGGCACGCCTGCGAAGGGGCCAACCGGCAGTGGCTGTCTAGCCTGGTCGCGCGCCTTGTCGTACATTCGGTGAACGACGGCGTTGAGCTGGGGGTTGACGCGCTCGATGGCGTCGATTGCCGCATCGACCAAAGAAGCGCTGGAAATCTCACCAGTTCGGACCTGGTGGGCGAGTTCGGTAGCATCGGCGTCTAGGAGATGGCTCATGGGGCCATGTTGCCGTTGAACGTGGCGAATGTCTAGGGGGTTGGGGCGGCCAGTTGGGGCAAAGATGTGGCGTAACCCTGCACCCAACCGATGAATTGGCGGGTCACGATGGCGCAGGCAGCTGTGGCGGACGCAAGGGTATGGTTCTGCCTGGTATTGCGAAGGTGCACATGGCAAGGGTGGGCCGCGGTCATCCGGATGAGGACGGCCTTGCGCGGTTTTCGCTCGTTGGACGGATTGCCATTGGACATTCCGAATCGTTGCTGGGGCTTAGCCGACGGTCGGCTGGATTTGCAAGCTGTTCTGCAGACTTCTATGGCGTTCTGGCGCGAGAACGGCGAGTGGATTGTCCGCGGGCAGAGCTGGCCCGAATCCGCGCAACAGATTGTCCTGATGGCCTTTTTGCAGACGCTGGTCAATGGCCGTGGGTACATTGACCGTGAGTATCGCCTAGGTCGCAAGCGTTTAGACCTGTTGATTCGCTGGTTTACGTCGGTGGACGCCACAGGTTTGCCTTTGGGCGAGGACCGCCATGCGCTAGAGCTCAAAGTCTGGCGTGACGGGCAAAAAGACCCTCTGGTCAAGGGCTTAGAGCACATTGATGGCTACTTGGAACGCCTCGGGCTTGCTATGGGGACGCTGATGCTGTTTGACGCCCGCGCGACGGCGCCAGTCGGCGAAGATTGGGAAAACCGCGGTGAATTCAGCGAGTCGACGACACCTGCGGGACGGACGGTGACGGTGTTGAGGCTGTAGAACGCCACTGCTGTGTCACGCTCAGTGCGCCTGTATATCCTTCACATCAATCAGAATTTTCGTAAAATGGTGGCCGCTGAACTGTGCAAAAACGCTGCCGATGACGGTCACGTTCTTGCCCAGCAGCTTCTTGGCCAGCGCAATCCCTTGTTTGCCACTCAGCGCCAACTGCAAGACGGTCTGGCCCTTTGCGGGCGTGCATTCGTCCTCACCCCGATTGCAGCGCAGCGACACCGGTTCCAGCAGCTTGATTGCATAGAACTTATGCGCCTTCTCGTCGCCGCTCTCCTCGGGCCGGCAAGTGGGCTGCACGAGCGTGCCGTGAAGTTGTACTTTCGCATCGCTCGGGTACTCAGCGGCGCGAGCCGTGGAATTCAATGATAGGAAGAGGAAAACAACTATTCTAGCGAGGTTCATCTTGTCTCCTTCAACCGGTAGCCTGTCACGCTGCACCAGGCCCCCACCTTCACCGTCCACCAGATTCCGCCGGCGCCCCGACCGAATCATTGCGGCTGATGCCGGTCACCTGCCACTTGCCGGCCGTTTGCGCCAAAGCAAAGCTGAGATCGCCCGCACCGGTTGGGCTGACGGCGTGGACCGTCACTTCGGCGTGAAGACCAGCCGAGGGACCGCTGCCCAGGGTCGATTTCTCATGAAAAGTAGTTACTTCCAGCTTAGCGCCGGCAAAATAGGGTGCGTGGTCATGGAGCCATGTCAAATAGTTGGCGCACGGCATGGTAGCCAGCAACGACGCACTCAAACCACTGCAAACTGTTGCGTTATCCACGGGCGTTACGCGCAGGGCTGTGGCCTGGGCCTGCAGCAGTTGGCCGATGTCCGTCTCGGAGGTCAGGACTTCGCCCATCTCCTTGGCCAGGAACTTCGTAGCCATGGCCGGCGCATACTTGGCCCCAACTGCGCACGTGCCCATCAGCAGGACGGCTGCGGCAATGGCGGCCCAGAGGCAACCGAAACCGCGGCGCTTGGCTGGTGGATCTGAAGGATAATCGTCGGTTTGCTGGGTAGTCATCGGTGCCTTTCTCCTTGGCGAGTTGAGGTGTAGCGGTTGCCTCGTCCGCCAAAGCATCGCGCACGTGGCGGCGAAACCGAGCCCGGTTTGCACATCTATGGCCCCAGGCCCGCCGCGCCTGGTCGACCTTGAGTGTCCAAAAACGCCATGTTCCGCGCAGTATGCCCACGCGCCCTGGTCTGGGTCAAGAGCCCTTGCCACGGCCATTTACGGCGCGGTCACTTGACGCGCACACGCACAGGTCCGCGATTTTGTGGAAATTTTCCGGTGAATGGCTCAAGAAAGGGTGCCACGGTCGCCAAGTCCGCATCGATGTCGCCGCTGGGCCAGAGCAGAGGGCCCAGACCGCCGATCTTGTTCTTGTAGTCTAAATATCCGATCTGAATCGGAATTCCTGCCGCTTGGGCGATATGGTAAAAGCCGGTATGCCAGCCCGTGCAGGGCCCGCGCGTGCCTTCCGGAGCGATGGCGAGCACTAGGCTGTCAACTGCTCGAAAATGCGCAGCAACCTGCTCCGTTTGCTGACTGCCCTGGCCGCGCACCACCGGCACCCCGCCCAGCGCCCGCATGAGCCAGCCCAGGGGCCCGGTGAACAAGCTCTCCTTGCCCAGCCAACTGGCCTTAAAGCCCATCGACCAAGCAATCAGCAGGAAAAACGGGAAGTCCCAGTTGCTGGTGTGCGGATACCCGGTCATCACCCACTTGCGCTGCTGCGGGACCACGCCGGCCGTACGCCAGCCCAGCAATCGCATGAGCACTTTGCCCAACAACCGCAAGAAGAATGCGGGCTTTTCGGCGGCCTTGCCGTCTTGGACCGGTGGTGGCTGCCTGGACTCGGGCGTTGCGGTCATCGGCGGCTCCATGCGGCCCAGCGGCGGCCACGTGCGACGGCCATCCTATACGCACGGCGCAAATTTCGCACGTCGCGGCTGACGAATCTTCAGTCTGCTAGGCCCGTACACGCCCGCAATCGACTGAGCCATTGGGCCGGCGGCGCCTGCAGCACCTGCCCTTGGACCTGCGCCACGGCGCGCGCGCCAATCACAGCATTACTCAGCAATATCCAGCTAATGCGCGGCAGATCGGCCTCGGTAATCAGCAAGGGTTCGAGGCCAATCCCCCTGGCTTCGGCCAGCGCAAGGGTCGTACTCGGCAGGGGCGCGGCCTCAAGCGCGGGCGTACCGACGGTGCCATCGTTCATGCCGAAAACCACTGCCGCTGTCGCAGCTTCGCTCAGCCATCCCTCGGTGCTGCGCAAGAGCACTTCATCGCAGCCTTGGCGTGCGGCACGCTGGCGCAAGGCCAAATCTGAAGCAATTCCGAGGTGTTTGCAACCAAAAAAGGGCGACTCGATTGTGCGAATCTTGGGGCCTAGCAGCAGGCGCGCAGGCGCAGGTCGGCACTCAGCCTCGGTCGCAGGCCGCCACTGCACCAGATGCACGCCCGGCCCGCCGACCTTGCCTTGCCACAGGACAATGCGCACCCTGGCCAGCAAATCACTTGGAATCCCGGTCGCTTGAACCGATCGCAGCACAGCACCATCAGCAGGCGGCGCGATCTGCAAGCACGCAGCACCCCTGTTCAAACGTTCGATATGATGCAGGAAAGCGGGCGGTGGACCTCCCCGCCACAGAAGCGTTTCGTAGATACCATGTCCGTGCATGAGCGACAGGCTGGGGGTGTCTACGCGTTGCTCATTGAGCCAAGATTTCACTTGTACCTCCGCGCGGTTGCCAACATGCGCAGGGCCGACTGCGCTTTGAGCAAGAGTTCAGCCCATTCACCCTCCGCTGTCGAATCAGCGACAATTCCTGCGCCAACTTGCTGGGTTGCCCCAGTGGCCCTCAAGTGCACCTGGCGAATGCCCACGGACCATTCGCACTGGCCATCGGGCAGCCAGTAGCCAGCGCAACCGCAGTAAGGCCCACGCAATCGCTGTTCAAGCCGCGCAATCACGCGCATCGCCTGCACTTTCGGGCAGCCGGTCACCGACGCTGGCGGCAAAGTCGCACGCATGAGCGCCGCAATATTGTGGGGATCGTCTAAAATACCAAGGACTTCACTCTCTAGGTGCCACAAGGTCTGGTAGGCACAAGGGGCCAGCCAGGTCGGCACTTGCACGGTGCCACTGCGACACGCGCGGCGTAGGTCATTGCGCACCATGTCGACAATCATTGTATTTTCAGCACATTCCTTGACCGAGCTGCGCAGGGCCTCCGCCTGGGCTTGATCCGCTTCAGGCTGCAACCTCCGGGGAGCCGTGCCCTTGATGGGGCGAGAATACACAGTAAAGTTCTGATCTTCGCCGCGAACCACCTTGAGGAACCGCTCCATCGAACCACTGATCACCGTGGGTCGGGCGGCGTCCCCTTGCCACGCCATGCCAAAGCCCACCGGTTGCGCGGCCTGCTGGGCCCCGGCCAACCACGCGAGCGGCATCGAGAAAAGCGCCCCCGTCTGCGGAATCTCGGCGGCAAGACTTAGGTTGACCTGGTAGACCTCGCCAGCACCAATGGCCAACAAGGCCTGATCAACCATATGTAAGTACGTATCTTTTTGTTCCAGTAGCTTCCGCGGCAGGGGTAGGGCCGGCATCGCCATCGGCTGCGGCAGCGCCATGGGTTGCAAATCCGCGGCTGAAAAGGCCACCAAATCAGCGATCAGTGGTGGCGTTTCATCTGGAAGTTCAATACCTTCCAAGGCCATGCCCAGCTCATAGCTCAGCCAACCAGCCACGGCGAGGCCTTGGTCGTGCCAGCGTTGCATCTGCACAAGAATCTCTTGGGGCGTCAGGGGATTGCCGGATTGCGCCGTCAAACTGCCGCGCACTGCACCTGTGGGCAGGCCTACAGCGATGGCCGACGGGCCGACGATCGACCAGCGCTGGGGCCCTTGACCACTGAAAATGACTTGAAAATCGTCGCTCATGGCCTCAGTTTGCGCAGGCTTGGCCTCGGTCAAGATGTCTCAGGTGCGGCAGGGGGCGGCGGAGCGGCTGGTCGGACAATCGATTGAACCAATGGGGTAAATCCGATTCACTGCTGGGGACCGCTGGCAAATGCTGCGGCCACCGCCAAATCATGGTACACCAAGCAAGGGTGCGCAACGACGCGGCCTTGAGACACGTGGACTGAGTCGATGGAACGAACCGATGGACCTGCAAAGGCAAAACCTGCATGATAACAGCGCAGAATACCAGAATCCTGCCTATGAGCGGACGGTGGACGGCCTAGCGCAGTACGTGCGCACCATCGAAAATTGCTTTGTAGAAATCCGTGGTCGCGGCGTGCAGTGGTCCCCTTCGGATGCAGCACGTGCCGCCAGTTGGCACGGTGCCGGTCTGCCAGCGACGGCGGCGATTCGCGTCTTGCAAGCCCGCATTCAGGCTTGGCAATTTCAGCACGGCAACCAAGCGCGCCTGCCCATGCACCTGTCCTGGTATGAGCCCGCCATCTTCGCCCAGTGCCGCCACCTGCGCCGTCACGGGTGTCTAGAGCAAATCGCAGAAACGCAAGAAGTCCCCGAAGGTTCCGCGGGAAGCCCATTGCCGGCACCGCCGAGCTTGTGCGACCTGGTCCTAGCCGGTCAGCACCTCGCTGCAGCGACAGAACATCCTGGCAAGACAAGGGCTTATGCCCATGCCGCGGCCCAACTCGACCGCGCCTTGAGGCCGGATGCCAGCGATCAGCCGCCCCAAGAGCTCGACCCCGAGCAAACCGACGCGCTGATCGATCGGACCCGTACTCAAATGGTCAAAACCCTGTTGGCAGCGCTGGATGAACAGCAAGATCTTGCTTTGCAAGGATTTTTGCAGGCGTCTCTGGGGGCCTTGCAGGGCCAACTGAGTCGGCGCACCTTGGCCGCACGCCGTCAGGCGATGACCGAATGCTGGCTAAGTTCGCAATTAGGCGTGCATTGGCCGACAACAGGTGGTTGGCAAGAGGCAGGGCAGACGGGACCGAAGGGACAAGCGGGGCCCTGAGACCGGTGCAATGCTGGCAGGGAACGGCCCGATGGCTGCTCGGCAACTACGGAGGAACATGGCACAATGCTTGGTTGAGACGCGCGATTTCTCCTGTGACCATTGTCACGGCCTCGGGGCCCATACCGAGCCGGGCCAGGGCAAGGCCGTCGCAGAATTGTGCCCAACACTCAAGGGTTGCGCGGTGTGTAAGGGCAGTGGCTACCGCTATGTGGAGGATGCCGACGGCTATCGCGTCGCCAAGCCCTGCGAATTGGCGGGAATCCGTCGTAGAATCGAGCTGTTCAATCACGCCGGCCTGCCCAGCCGCTGCCACGACGCTTTGCTGGCGCGCTACAAGCCCGAGTCTGACGCGCAGGCCGCTGCCAAACAGCGGGTCGAGACGATGTGGAAGCACCTGCAAAACAACCTAGAACCCAACGGGAAAGTGCCGCCGGGCACCCGCGGTATTGGCTTGTGGGGGCCCCCAGGCGTCGGCAAGACGCACCTGTTGACGGCCCTGGCTCGGCGCTTGCTGCTCGACCTGGGGATGCAAGTCAAATACACTGATTTTTCAGGCCTTCTCTGGGATCTCAAGGCTGGCTTTGGCACGGGACGCGGCGAGGACCAACTCATCGCGCCGCTGGTGGAAGTGGACGTACTCTTTGTCGATGAACTCGGCAAAGGCCGCGCCAGTGAATGGGAAATCTCGGTCCTTGACGCCATCGTCTGTGGCCGGTACGACCGCAAGAAGCTCACCTTTTGCGCGACCAACTATGCCGTGGGCCAGGCCGACCGCGGCGTGGTCAGCTACAACAGTGCCCGCGATCTGCTGGCGCGCAAAGATGACGCTACACGCGGAGAATCCTTGGAAGATCGCGTGTCCGATCGCGTCGCATCCCGCCTCTACGATCTTTGCGACTGGCAGGCCGTGGATGGGCCCGATGCCCGCCGTCAAGGTGCACAAACGCGGGCCCCCGTTGCCATTCGAGGTCGGGGGTGATCTGTCCCAATTGCGCCCATGATCAAGCAGATGCGGCTGAATGTCAGCGCTGCGGCATTGTCATCGCGCGCTTCAAGGGCCACGGCCAGCGGGCGCCAATAGCCTCTGAACCGGCCGAGCCTGTGGCAGTAAAGCCCGTGTCTGCGCCAGTCAAGCCCGCGTCCGAAAAGGCGTTTCCCAGCAAGGTATCTTCAGAGCATTCGGCAACGCGCCAGGCCAAGCAGGGCAAGGCGACCCAAGCAGCACCGGAAACCAAGACCTCGGCACTGGTCATACTCCTTGAAATGCTTGGCTCTTTTGTGCGCAAGCAGCCCCCGAGTCTGCGTCTGCGCGCGCGCGTCTGGCAGAACCTCGGCCGTCTGCTGGGGGCCGGCGTGCCCTTGCCGGAGTCGCTCCGTTCGGTGCAAGACATTGCCGGCAAAGGCTATTTTGCGGACTCCTTGGGGCAGTTGGCCGAGCAGATGGAACGAGGTCAGCTGGCATCGCTCTCCGCGGGTCTGGCCCAACAACCGACGCTATTTGAACCCGTTGAAATTGCGCTGATTGAGTCCGCAGAAAGCAGCGGTCACGTTCACACGCTTTGTCTGGCCCTGTCCGACCGGTTGACCCAAGCGGCTGAAGTGCGCGACGGCATTGTTCAGTCCCTGGCCTACCCAGTATTCGTCTTAATTTCATCATGTTTGCTGGCGCCGGTGCCTCTGCTTTTTACCCAAGGCACAGGGCCCTTTTTTTGGGCCGCCGCGCAGCAACTCCTGATTGTTGGTGTGGTTTTGGCCGTCGTGCTCGGCGTCATTCCCCAGTACTTGGCCCAACCGGCGGCGCGCGCTCGCGTGCTCGGGCTGGCTGGGCGGTTGCCCTTGCTGAAAATTGCGATGGCGCACAGGCGGTTGGCGCTGGTCCTCTCAGTCCTGGCCCGGGCGATGGACGCCGGCATTCCGTTGCCTCAAGCCCTGCGCGCGGCGGGAAAATCCAGCGGCGAAGCGGATGTAGCGCTTGCTCTGGAGACGGCCCGTCACGGTTTGGCCCAGGGGCAGTCGCTCAGTCAGGCGCTCGTGGCCCTGCCCGGGATGCGCCAAACGGGCCTGGCCCTCATTGCGGCCGCCCAACGCACGGGAAATTTGCCGGAAGCCTTGCAAGAACAGGCAGATACGTGGCAGAAAGCATGGACGCGCGACCTGCAAATCGGCGGCAAGGTCGTGCGCTTTGGCCTGTCCCTGCTCGTGCTGATCTGGGTTGCATTCGGTGTTGTTGAGCAATTTACCAAGGTTTTGACCGACCCCTTGTCCATGGTGCCGGGCAAAGAGGGCGAGGATTTGCGCAAGGAGCTCAACCGCGGCCTCAAGCAGGCACCCAACGCGCCGACCATGGAAGACCTCAAGAATTTGTAGGGGCCAATGGAACAGACTTTGCCCATACATTCAGGCAGTTTGCAGAACGTACTCCATGGCGAGCCCTGGTGGCTGGGCACTGGGCTGCAGGTGGGGCCGAGGGGCCTGCAACTGGGCGAGATCCAGCTGCAACCGCTCGCCGCGCAACATGGAACGCCGCTGTACGTCTATAGCGCTGCCTTGGTTCACCAACGGGTGCAGGCCCTGCAGGACGCCCTGCGCCAGACCGGCGCACCGTTTCGGATGCACTACGCGATGAAAGCCAATCGTTTCGAGCCTTTGCTGGAGATGCTGGCGGGGGACCCGCGCGTGGGCATCGACTGCTGTTCGCCCCGCGAGGTGCAGAGGGCCCTGGAGAGCGGCTTTGGTCGGGAGAGAATCTCCTTTACGGCCGGGATGTTGTCCAACCGCGACTTGCGAACGCTGGCGGCCCTGGGCGTGCACGTCAACCTCGATAGTGCTTCAGCCATGCGACGTTGGGCGGCGTGTCAGCCGGCGCAGAGGCGCCTGGGACTGCGCGTCGACCCTGAAGTGCGGGTCGGCTGGGGGCAAGATCCCAAGTTAGCCTATGGTTCTAGCAAGTTTGGTTTCACCGCGGCCACCATCGGCGGGGCTGTGAACCTCGCAGCTGAACTCGGCTTGGAAATCGACGAGTTGCACATGCATCCGGGGTGGGGCCTACAAATGCAGGACGCTCAGGCTCTTGGACAAGCCTATGCAATGCTTGCAGAAATGGCCAAAATCATTCCCAGCGTCCGCAGTCTCAATGTCGGCGGTGGCTTGTGCTGGCCGCAGCGGGACACCGACCAGCCCTTGGACGTGGCTTGCTGGGCGGCGCTGCTCAAGAGGCATCTGGCACCTTCAGGCTGCGAAATCGTTTGTGAACCAGGTACCTACATCATGGCGGCGTCGGGAGTGCTGCTGGCCGAAGTTAACACGGTCGAGCCGCGGCCCAGCGGTCTGTGGCTGGGGATCGACGCCGGTCACAACGTCAACGGCTACGTTGCGAACTATGCGGTTCCACTGGCAATAGTTCCCGTTGGCCAGCCGGTTGCCGCGCCCGAGCATCTGTACCACGTTGCCGGCAACATCAATGAAGCTGTTGATATCTTTGCAAAGTCCCTGCCACTACCGACGATGCAGGAGGGCGACCTACTGGCCCTGTATCCAACGGGGGCCTACGGCGCCAGCATGTCCAGCGACCATTGTATGCGCGGATTTGCTAAGGAAATTCTGGTCTAACTGGCCAATTCGCGACCTTGCGCTGGCCCTAGCTCGGGTTTCCCTGCATGGGTTGTTTTCCGGCATTTTCCTTTATATTCAAATACTTATGCTGCGTCGCGCTTCGCTTTCGCCGTCGCAAATGTCTTGACGCAGGGCGGCGCGCACCGCTTCGACCACGCCATAGCGGTGCTCAAAACGCAGCAAATCGTGGGCGCGAGAACCGTCCACCGTCGCCGAAAAGCGAATGTAATCCATCTCTGCCGCGGGAAAGTCAGCGATGTGCAACTGGAACATCTGCCGGGCGATGCTGGGCAACAGCATATGCGGAATCTCCAGCGTCGGCTTGCCGGTCAACGCCACTAGGCGGCGCAAGGGCAGGGCACCCGGGCCTACTACGTTGAAAACACCACGCAATCCTGGTTTTGCCGCCGCGAGGATGGCGCTGACGGCGTCCTCTTCGTGGATGACTTGCACCATCGGATCATAGCCCAGCAACAGCGGAATTCGCGCAAGCCGCAGGTAGTTTGAAACGGCATTGTGCACGCCACCGAGAATGTGGACCGGGCGCAGGACAACTGTTTCAATTTCCGGATATTTCCAGAAATAGGACTGCGCAAACATGTCCACAGCGATCAAATCGCGCATGCCGGCGAAGTTCTGGGCACCCATCAGTGGCGCATCTTCCGTAATGAAAGTCGGGTTATCGGGCCTAGGGCCATAGACGTCCGAGGTAGATAGCAGAACGACCTTGGGCACCTCGTATTTCTGAGCCAATTGAAGCACTTGCTGGGTACCGAGGATGTTCCAAGTATGATGCTCGCTATTGCCCTGCCGCGGGTCGTGCATCAGGCCCAAGTGGAAAATGGCGTCGACCTGGTGGGTGCGAAACAGGTCCTCACAGGCTTTGCGGCGAATATCGATGCGTAAGTGCTCGATATCCGCAGGTTTTCGTGAGAACGCCCGCCGGTCAATGCCGATGACGCGCGTGTCCGTCCGGCGATGCAGTCGCCGCGCCAGGAGTTGCCCTAAGCGCCCGGAAACACCGGTGATAACCGTTAGTGACTTGCGGCGACCGTTCACAGTCAGGCCTCCCAGCGGCACGGGTCAAATGAAGAAGCCCCGACGTTCACGCAGACCGCGTTGCAACATGACCTGAATGGCCGCGCGGACTTGCGCCACTTTCGCGGCAATGGCCACTTCATCGTCATTGGCATCCCCTTGAAAATACATAGGTTCGCCGAAATACAAACGGTACTTCACCGGCGACGGCAGCGCGGCTAGAGGACCAAGCAGCAACATCCCCGGCGTCACAGGAAAACTGGGGAAATGCAAGAGCTTAGCAATGGGCGCGAGGTTGAACAGGTTGATGGTCTGTTCTTCAGCGCCAACGACCGCGATCGGCACGATCGGCGAGTTTGTCTCTAAGGCCAACCGCATGAAACCATGGCCAAACGGCGTCATTTTGTAGCGATCGACAAAGGGCTTAGCGATGCCGCGCGCGCCCTCCGGAAAGACCATGACGGCTTCTTCAGCTTCCAGCAAGCGCCGGCAGTTGTCCGGCAGGCCGACGATTTGACCCCAGCGCGTGTACCAGGCGCTGAAAAAAGGCATGGCAACCGCGAACTTCTCGACCATCGCCCGGGGAATGCGCGGCGGGTCGCGGTCGAGCATCAGCGCGCCACCGACGGCGACACCATCGAAAGGCAACTGTCCTGAATGATTGCCAATCAGCAAGCACCGCCCATCGGGCACATTGTCAAGCCCATGGACTTCCACGCGAAACCACACGCGGTACAGGAATTCCAGGAGCGGCAGCACCGGACGCATCGAATCAGGCTCGAAACCGAAGCTATCCGTGCCGAACTCACTCAGGTTTTTGTTGGCGTTGAGCGCGGTCATCCGTCGCTCGACTTCTTCCGGCGGCATGCGCCACGAACCGTCGAGCAGCATCGTGGCGATATCAGACCCAGCCTCACTGAATTCATGGACAAAACGGTCGATGACGCGGGCTCGCCGCTGTGGCTCGGTCCAGGCCGCGATCTGTCCGGCTGCAGCGGTGCCAAGGCGCTGTAAACGCTCGACTTGCTCGCGAAAACCCTGGACTTGACTCGACTTGGACTTGGCCATGGACACCCCGTACGCTGGCCGCAGGATCGCCCAATTTCGTCGCCCCGGCAACCCCGGCGGAGGCGGCAACGGCGGCGGCTGGCAAATCGGTTGACCCTGCGGCCAACAACGCCGATGCTCACGTGGCGCTATGCACGGCGCAGGTGGCCACCCATGGCGCTGCAGACGTTTGGTGAAATTGTCGGACATCAGGCCCAAATCCAGGCCTTTGGGCGGCTAATCGCGGGCGGCAAGCCCGGGCACGCGTACCTGTTTGAAGGGCCCGAGTCCGTAGGCAAGACCTGCGTGGCCCAAGCGGTTTTGCAACGGCTCAGCTGCCTGCAGGCCCAGCCTCAGGACCCGGAAGCTTGTGGAGAATGCCGCAGTTGCGTGGCAGCGGCGCGCGGTGAACACCCGGACCTGACTACACTAACTAAGGATGGAACGCGCATCAAGATTGATCAGGTTCGCGCGGCGACCGAGCGCCTGAAGTACGAGCCAATCCTTGGAAAAATCAAGGGTATCCTGATCGATGAGGCCGATACCCTGGGCGAAGAGGCGGCAAACGCTTTGCTCAAGACCCTGGAGGAACCGTGGAGCAACACGCTGTTTATCCTGATTACTGCCAAGCCGCAGCTGCTGTTGGAAACGATTCGATCTCGCTGTCAGATCATGCGCTTTGCCGACCTATCGCCCAAGGATGTGGCGCGGATTCTGCTGCGCGAGGGCATTGATCCCGACACGGCGCGCATTGCGGCGGGCGTCGCGGGCGGGGCCTTGCGCGAGGCGAGAGAACTGTGTCATCCCGCAAAGATGCAGGTCGTCGATCGCGTGTCCCGCTTTGTCCTGAACCTGGGCGAAAAGACTCGGTTTGCCGCCGCGGATTTCATCGAGGAACTGGGCCATGAGCTAGCGCAAGTCCGCAAAGGCGATGAGGTTTCCCCGGCAACTGCCACCAAGGGCAAGGCGGACTTTACCCGCGCCGATTTGCTGTGGACCGTAGACACCATGCGGGCCGTGTTGCGCGACGTGGTCTTGGTGCAATCGGGTATTTCTACAGAGGATTTACCCAATCGTCGCCACGCCAAGGCCCTGCAGGCGCTGGCAGACCGCGCGGGGCCGCGGCAACTCGTGGCGGTGGTCGACGCGTGCCAAGCGCTAGAGAATCGGCTCAACCTCAATCCGAATCCGCGCATGGCGATGATCGCGCTTTTCACGGAAGCCAGCGGCCTGCTGCGGTAGGCCGAACTTCGGTGGCTCAGCGGTGATGGCGAAAAACTATTGAAATCCAACTAGTTGCTGAGTCTGCTTGGACAGGCGACGGCAGGTGTACAACGTCGCAAGATCCGCTACGCTGGCCGGGTTGACCATGAGGTACTTCATGCCGTTCTCTGCTTTTGCTCTCCGCGCCCTTGGCCCTTTACCCGCTGGCGGCCGCCGAGGCGCTCACGCCTTTTCGGTCCTGCGAACCTTGCTGTATTTGCTGGCTCTTTCGCTACAGCTTTCGGCATGCGGCACCGATGAAATCGTCGCGGGGCCCGCCGTGGCCGATGCCAATGGGACCTCCGAGGTCTTGGGCGATATCTCGAACGATTCAACGGCATTGCCAGACATTGGTCAGCAAGACGCCGGCGCAGATGTTTGGCAGGACGTCATTGAGCCAACTGATCTAACAGAAGAAATCGCTGTGGTCGATGTCGGCCCCGGCGGCTGCCCCAGCGACCACTGCGCCATAGGCGACCAATGCTTGGCCAAGGGTAGCGTAAATCCTTTGAATTCCTGCCAGTTCTGCTTGCCTCTGGCCAGTGAAGTGACATGGTCCGCCGCCGATAGCGCCACTTGCGACGACGGCAACGCCTGCACCAACCAAGACCATTGCGACGCCGGCCAATGCGTCGGCACCGCCAGCCTGTGCGACGACGCCAACGGCTGCACCACGGATAGCTGTGATAACTCAGGCAATTGCGTTCATTTGCCCAAAGCCGCCACCTGCGACGACGCCAATGTCTGCACAGTGGGCGACGCTTGCGGCGGTGGCGTTTGCCTCGCGGGCAGTCAAACGCTGAGCTGCGACGACGGAAATCCTTGCACATTCGATAGTTGCTTGCCCGTAGCCACCAAAGTCGGCGACGTCTGGTTGCCCGCGGGTTGCCGAGTCGACAGCAGCCTCACCTCCCCGTGCGATGACGGCAACGCCTGCACGGCCGGCGATCAGTGCGCGGGCGGGGTCTGCCTGCCCGGCATGGTCAGCAGCTGTGATGATCAAAGCCTTTGCACAATCGATAGTTGTGACGCCAAGACCGGCTGCGCGCATCAGGACATCAGCAAGATGTGCCAGGACAGCAATCCCTGCACCGATGAGGCCTGTGATCCCGGTCAGGGCTGTGTTTTTCCTTTCAATACAAAACCTTGCGATGACATCAACGCCTGCACCAGCGCTGACACCTGCAGCCAAGGGGCCTGCATCGGCCAAGCCGTCCCGGTGCAAGACGGCAACTTGTGCACTGACGACAGCTGCGACAGCAAAGTCGGCGTGCTGCACATGGCCAACGCCCTGCCGTGCGACGACGGAAATGCCTGTACACTTCAGGATGTATGCGCGCTGTCCCAGTGCCAGCCCGGGCTCCAGCCTCTGGTCTGCGATGACAAGAATCCGTGCACCGATGACAGCTGTGATCCCAAGCAAGGGTGCGTTTTCCAAAATAACACAACACCTTGCGACGATGGCTCGGCGTGTACGGCCCAGGACACCTGCCAAGCGGGCGCCTGCGTCGGTCAGGCCGTTGACTGCAATGACAAGAACGACTGCACGACCGATTCGTGTGATCCCAAGCAAGGTTGCAAGCACGCGCTCATCGTGTCCAACGCCTGCCGCCCGGTCATTACGGTGGACTATCCCCCGCGCGCCGCGACGATTGCCCAACCAGGTCCGTTGGTTACGGTCAAGGGCCACGTCGTGAGCGGTGCCGGGCCAATTACGCAGTTGAGCCTCAATGGTCAGCCCTTGGCAGTGGGCGCGGATGGCAGCTTCAGTCAGGATGTGCAGTCAAAAATCGGTGGGAATACGCTGGTTTTCGATGCGACAGATAGCTTTGGCTCCGCAAAAAAGCGGGTCCAGGCCTACCTGTGGTCGACGAGCTTCTACAAGCCCGATGCAGCGCAACCCGGCACGGGCATGGTGGATCCGGGCCTTGGCTTCTGGCTGAGCCAACTGATTATTGACAGCGGCGTTCATGACCAGAGTAAACCCAAGGATTTGGCTACGATTTTCGAGATTGTCATTAAGAGCCTAAACATCGGCTCGCTGCTGACCAATCCGGTTTACAATGCCAATAATCTAACTGTGGACTTGACAAACCTCAAGTACGACCCGGCGACGGTTACCCTCAAATCGCAGCCCGGGTCCTTGCATCTGACGGCGACGATTGCTAATGTTACCGGCGACTTAAACGCAAACTATAAGGTCTGCGTCATCGGCTGCTTCAACGTGCCCATCACTGGCAAGCTGACGATGTCGAGCATTGTCATCAGCTCGGACATGGTGCCCTCGGTCAAGCCGGACCATACCCTGCAGGTCAAGTTGCTGAACTCCTCAGTTGCCTTGAATAACATGCAGTTGACTCTGTCCAATCCGGTGGTGAACTTCCTGCTCGGAGGCGTGATGAATGCCGTGCTCGGGATGTTCAAGTCCCAGCTAGAGAGCGCCTTTGCCAGCCAAATTGCCGCGAGTTTGGAGCCGACCTTGGCCAATGCCTTGGGCGCACTGGCCATTCAGACCAACTTTGGTATCAACAAGTTGGATGGGTCGGGGGCCAAGGTCATGGTGCAGATTCAGACCGATTTCTCGGCCGTACAGGTGAGTGCGCCGGGGGCTGAGTTCGACCTAAGGGCCCGGGCGATGTCGGTAAAGACCAATCCGTACGATAACTTGGGCGTGCCCGCGCGTGTGGGCTGTGCGGCCGCGGCACAAAAGCTTGTGGTTCTGCAGAAGTCGCCCCTAGAACTCGTGGTGGCTGATGACGCCTTCAACGAGCTGCTGTGGGCGACCTGGAATGGCGGACTCTTTGAGTTTCCCGTTCCAGCATCCATGCTTGGCAGCGTCGACCTGAGCAAATACGGCGTCAGCGATTTGCAGATGACGGTATCGGCCATGCTGGCCCCGACCATGTCGGACTGCGGCAATGGCGACCTCGTGGCCCATATCGGCGATTTCAAGGTGACAGCCAAGCTCAATTTGCTGGGGCAGCCCATGGATGTGGTGATGTATGCGACGTTTACCGCCGGCGTGACGGTGCTGGCCAACAATGGCCAACTGGGCATTAGCTTGACGGATGTCAAGTCTGCCGACCTCGAAGTAGATGTTCAGCAAGACAACATGGTTTCCAGCGAAGGCGTGCTTGGTCAACTGGTGAAAGACAATCTTATCAATGGCTTGGTGGCGCAGCTCGGCGGTTCGGCCTTGGGGGCCTTCCCGATTCCAGCCATCGACTTGAGCGCGGCTGCGAAATTGCCCCCTGGTACCGCGGTGATTGCCATCAACCCCAAGGGTGTCACGCGCAAGGACGGCAATTCCATTGTTGGCGGAGATCTTCAATGATGCATAGATGTTGGATGCTATCGGTTGGACCATGGGCGGCTCTGAGCTGCGCCGTTGTGTTGCTCGGTGCGACAGCCTGCACAGACTCGGCAGCGGTCGCCACAGTGGATGCTGCGGCCGTCGATGCTGCGGTCGATGGTGATGCGACTGTGGCGGATTCGCCTGTGGATACAGGGCTTTCTCTGGATGTTCCCAGCGCTGACCTAGGGGCCGACCTTGGGGCTGACGACGTGACGGCGGCGGTCGATGCGGCCCCTGCCACGTGTTCGGCCGCGCAGCTTGCGGCTTGTGACGATGGCCTGGACTGCACCGAAGACAGTTGCACCCAGCCGTATGCGGTATGCGCATGGAAATTAAAGGCAAACACCTGTCTTATTGGCGGCGTCTGTGTGGCCGCCGGGGCTGCCAAAGCGGGCAACGGTTGCTCGGTCTGCCAGCCGGAAAAGGCGACGCAAGCATGGAGTTTGGCTTCTGAAACAACGCCTTGCACGGCAGCCACCGCGTGTACCTTCAACAATCACTGCGCGGCCGATGGCAGTTGCGTCGGCGACGCCGTGGTTTGCGATGACGGCAATCCTTGCACCAGTGACGCCTGTGACCCACAAAAGGGCTGTACTTACCCACCGTTGAGCGGCGGAACCTCCTGCAACGACGACAATGCGTGCACCACCGCGGACGCCTGCCAACTGCCCGTAGGTGTGGCACCTTTCTGTCAGGGTCTGGCCATTGGCAGTTGCAGCGACAGCAATCCGTGCACTGATGACGCCTGCGATCCCGCCCAAGGCTGCACCCACACAGACAATTCCGCGCCATGCAGCGACGGTGATGCTTGCACCGCCGGCGACCTCTGCACCGCCGGGGTTTGCGTGGCGGGCGCCGCGGCCAACTGCGATGACGGCAACAACTGCACCTTGGAAGTCTGCGATAAGTCAGCGGGTTGCTACCATTTGCCCACCAAGAGTCCGTGCTGCATCGGTGCTACGTCCATTTGCGACGACAATCAGCCGTGCACGACCGACGATTGTGACCCACAAACAGGCGGTTGCAGCCATGTCAACAACATTGCACCCTGCGCCGATGGCAACGCCTGCACCGGCAGCGACGTCTGTAGCAGCGGGGCTTGCAAGGGCACTGTGATCAGCTGTGACGACAAAAATCCTTGCACTACCGATGCTTGCGCCCCCGCCACGGGCTGTGTTCACACACCAGCCGATGGGGCTGCTTGCGATGACGGCAACGCCTGCACCAGCGGTGACGTTTGCAAGAGTGCCGTGTGTGCCGGCAGCGGCGCCTGCGCGTGCGTGCCGAGTTTTGCCAAGCAAGCCAGCAAGTTAACGAGCTTGCAGATCGGCAATGGCGGCAAACCGGGGGAGGGGCTCGACGTCGATGGCAGCGCAGCTACTTGTGCGCCGGCGGGTTGCTCGGCAGGAATTGACAACGAACTCGGGTCTTTAGCTGGCCTTGTCAACCCACAACTGCTGACCGCGGTCGACAAGGGCTCCGTGGTCTTGGTCTTGGAATACAAGGACTTCAAGCAGGGGCCCATAAGCCTCGCGCTGTACCAGGGGGCCCTGGACCCGAGCAATCCGGCGTGCGCCATGCAGACCGAGACTTGCTCGTACTTGGTGAGCAAAAGCATGGTGAATTCGCAAACTTGCCAGCCGATGGTCGCGCTCAATGGCACCTTGACGGGCAATGCCCTGAGTGCGGGTGGCAAGGGCACTTCCTTTCCGTTTAGTTTGCCGCTCCAAGGTGGCGTGTCGCTTAACATCACGATCTTCAACGCGAAGATTGTTGGGACTGTGGCGCTGGCCGGGGGCGTGCCAACCACGCTCGATGCCATTCTCGGCGGGGCCGTGCCCAAGGATTCGCTGATGGCGGCGATCGATGCCTTGCCAGACCAGGGCTTGCCGCTGCCCAAGGACAGTCTCAAGGCCCTGCTCGACAATTTGGTGAGCAACGATATCGACACCAACGGCGATGGGCAGCTCGATGCTGCGAGTATTGGCTTTAAGATCAAAGGGATCGCTGCTGTGATTGTAGGAGAGCAGTAGGCCGCGGGGGGATGGAGGCCGGCTTGAGCCGAAGTGCCGGCGGACCCGCAAGTATCCCATGAAGATCTAAGGAAAATATTGCCCAACAGCCAGTCTAGGCTCCCTGCCAGGCCCCAAACCGGTCGCGTCGGCGCAACTTTAGCCATGGCCTCGGCCACTGAAATTGCATTGAAATCGGCAGAAAAGACCGATGACCACAATTGCAGTCCCAGCCACGCTGCCTGATTGGCAATGGGCGGCAATTCATGGTCCAGACGATGCTGTACGGCGGTTCGGAGGTCAGGATACGGCCATTGCAGCCACAAGCCGTCGATGCCCGAGTTCGGTTCGGCGGCGGCAAAACCGGCTTGACGGTGCCGTGGCGACCGCTCAGAATCGGCGTGCGGTCGACCGTCGGCGATGGATTTGCCCAAGAAGACCAAGAGGCAGGCGTAGCAGAGGGCCTCAGAATCGGCGCCCAGCCGCGTTTGCCGAGACAGCGCACGGTCGGACACCGCGGCCGTATCCGCTTCAGGGGACGGGAGGTACGCGATGAGCGAACTCGATGGCGAAGGCTTTGACTTGCAGCGCCGCTTTGCCCGCAGCGGGGACTCAGCGGCACTGGTGCAACTCCTGCAAAATTACGGACCTACGCTTCTGGCCTACCTGCGCCTGCGCCTGGGCGACGCTGCAGAGCGGGCGTTTGTCGCGACCGTGGAGCAGGTCGTGGACAAGCCCTATTCCGGGCAGTCGGCGCAATTTATCCCGTGGTTACTGGGATTTGCAGCGCGCATTGAGCCTGTTCCATCGGGAGACCGTGGGGCCGAGGCGTTGTGGTTAGCGGTTCAAGCCGGGCAAGACGTTCATGATATCGCGGCAATACTGGGACTTTCGGTCCCCGTGACGCGTGTCGCGATCGTCCGGGCCATCGCCCGTTCGACACATCCAGCGGGGCAACCATGATTCACCTACAAAATGAGTTGCTGGTTGGCGTGTTGACACGAAGCGCCGAGCCTGCCGACCTCGCCCACGCGACAGCACACTTGGCTTGGTGCGCAAGCTGTCGTAACCGCGCGGAAGTGCTGGCCGTACGCATCGAGGCCCAAGTTCCAGCGGCCGTCGAGGTACCCTCCGACGAACTGCTGTCCCAGGCGACCGCAGCTGCCTTGAAATGGCGCACGGACCATGCCATGTGGCCGAAATTCGTGCGGCATTTGGGTCTGCGCACTGGCGCGTCGCAAAGACCGCTGCGTCTAGCGTTGACGACACTCAGCGTATTAGCAGCGGTTTGGATGCTAGTTGCTCAATGGAATCAGCATCTTGTGGCGGGTCGGCCAGACGTGGACGAATTGGTCTTGGCCGTCAGTCCTCAACTGCTGGCCGGTTCGCAAACCTCGGTTTCGCTGACGATTCTGCCGCCTAAGCAGGTGGCCCCGGCGATCGCCGGCAAGAGGCAACTCCCTGAACATGTTCCCGTAACGTTGCGCTTGCTCAGCGACAAGCACGCCGTGCTGGCGACGGCCCAGGGGGAGATTGGACCCTCCGGCGCGACGACGTTGCAGCTTAAAGTGCCGCAACAACAGGCGCAAAAACTGCCGGCTCTGCTGGTGGCGGAATTGCCGTGGCCGCACGAACTTCGCCATGTCGATCGCCTTGTTACCCTGATTCGCCAGACCCAACAGCACCTTTCCGTGGACAAACCGACCTATCAGCCGGGACAGGTGGCGCATCTTCGGGCCCTGTCGCTCGATCGCGGTAGTGGGCTGCCTCTGGCTGCCAAGTCCGCGAGACTTGAGGTATTTGACCCGCGCGGCACGCGGTTGGCGCGGCAGCAAGCGGTGGTGTCCGCCCAGGGTGTGTCGAGTATGGATTTCGAACTATCCCCTGGTGCCGCCCTGGGGACCTACAAGGCAATCGTAAAAGTCGATGATGTACAAGCCGAAACCACGTTCAAGGTCGAGCGCTACGTGCTGCCGCCGTTCACGGTCAAGGCAACGCCGCTGGCTGCGTCTACCGATGGCACCAAGCCATTTGATGTCGAAGTCACAGCGAGTTATACGACCGGCACCCCCTTGAGCGTCGGTCAGGCACACCTTCAAGTCACCTTGGCGGACGATGTCATTTATTCAGCGGAATTGCCGCTCAAGGCTGGCTTGGCGCGGTTCACTGTGCCCAAGACCCGGCGACATCCAAGCGGTGGGATCCTGCAACTCCATGCAACTGTGACCGATCCTGGACGCAGGGCGGAGCAAGGCAGTGGCCGCCTTGCCTTCACCGGCGACGCGCTGCAGATTCAACTCGCCAGTGAGGCGCCGTCATTGCGCCTCAACCTACCAAAACTCAATAAGATTTTGGTGCGCCTAAGCCGGCCGGACGGTACGCCCGTGCAGGCGATGGTCTCCCTTTTCAGTCCGGGACAGGGAGAACTCGAGGTTCCTGGCTCGGGTGAAAACGTGGCCCAAGGTCAAACCGGGGCCGATGGTATGGCGACCCTGGACCTCGCCCCTGCGTTCTTTGGCCGGCCGCTTGCCGTGCAGGTGACCGATCCTAAAGATAATATGGTGCACTGGCAGTCGTTTGCAGCACCCCCGGTCCGCCAGGGCGCGCTGATCTTGCGGTGCGACAAGTCCCTTTTGCGCGTGGGGGACAGTTTGCAATGCGACGTATTTGCGCCGTCCGACAAGGCCCGCCTTTTGCACGCATCGGTGGATGGGCAAGTCGTCGCGATGACGCAAGTGCCTGCACATCAAGGGATTACCAGTGTGTCGCTCAAGGTGCCTGACACAGCGACGGGCCTTTTGCGTCTCAGCATGGATGATGCGCCGCCAGACGATGGTGTCTTTGCCTTGGCAGCACCTAAGGAGGGGTTGCGTGTCAATGTCCATGGATTGCAAACACATAAGCCGGGTGACGAGTTGGCGTTGCAACTCAAGGTGACCGACGCCAAGGGCGCTGGTCGTGCGGCGGCTGTGGGCCTGGCGCTGGTCGACGCTGCCGTGTACGCGCGCATGGGCGGTGAAATGCCGGCGGAAGTACTGGCTGCGCTCTTCGTTCACGGCGGTACGACGGCGGAACTCGCGGCGTTGGCGTTCCCGGAGCAGCCCGCGGCTGACCTCGGTGCAACCGGCCCATGGACGCTTACCCAACAAGCGCAAGCGCGGTGGGTCTTGAAATTGGCCCAGGCAGCGAAGGCCGAATTGGACGTTCAGACCTCGCTGGACGAGGACCAAGCGACCCAGCGCCGTGCCCGATCTGTTGCAGAGCAACGTGCTGATTTTGCCCGTCTAGCCGCGATCATGCTGTTCATTCTGGCGTTTGTCGTTTTTACATTGTGGGCGAGTCCGGTGCTGCGGCGCCTTGCCTTTGCCCTATTGTGCGCCATGGACATTGGTCTGATTTTGCTGATTGTTGTTGACAATTTTGGGTTTCATCCCGAGGCGGGCACCTTCTTGGCGTGTCTAAGTGCCTCATTGGCTGGGGCCTACGGAGTTTGGCGGCGCGGACGCCCGGACTTGGTCAGTGGGCAGGCCACACTGCCGCGCAGGAGGCGAATTGGCGAGGCGGCGTTTGCGACTGCCTTATTGCTAGGAATTGCGACATGGTTCAGCAATGGTAAGCTATCAGAACGCTCGACGGGCAAGTTCTATAGCAATAGCAATGCCATGCCCGAGTCGACTTCAACTTTCGAGATCGCCATCGAAGAAAAGGAGGAGCGCAAAGCGGACATGGCCCCGCCGGCCCCAGCAGCCGTCCCACTTGCAGCGGCGGACAAAAAGGCACTCGGCGAGGTGTACCGTGGCAACACGATTGCTGGCGCCTTTAGTGCGAGCTCCAAGCTGTTTGCCGCCGGTGACAGTGGCGACGACGTCGCAGCCAAGGAATTGGGCGGTGGTCCCGGCCACGGTGCTGCGGCGCCGGCTTTGCGCCAGGATTTTCCGGAGACACTCTATTTCAACCCGGGCGTAGTCACAGGACCCGACGGCACGGCTGAAGTCAAAGTCCACATCGCCGATTCGCTGACGACCTGGGAACTCCATGCGGTTGCCAGCGACGCGGCCGGAGCCCTCGGCACAGCTCAGGGGCAACTACCAGTTCGTAAAGATTTTTATGTTGAGCTGGATACCCCGCGCGACTTGTCCGTGGGCGATGCGGCGGCCATTCAGGTGACGGTCCACAATGAGCGTGAGCAGCCCGCCCTGGCCAAACTGACCGCCCAAGCGGATGGCGGTGTTCAGGTGGATCAGACCCGGCTGCAAGCGCCCTTGCCGGTGAACCCACGCGGCGTCAATGGGCTGACGCTGCCGCTGACGGCCACCCTTGCCGGGCCTCAAGGCGTGACGCTGACGGGCCTAGCGGACACCTTGGGCGATGCCATCAAACGTGTCATCGCGGTATATCCCGACGGCCGCGAAATTCGCAAGACGGCCAGCGGTTTACTCAGTACTGAGGTGGAGCGCACCTTGGACATCCCTCAAGAGGCTTTGCCTTACGGGCGCACCGTGGCCGTGACGCTGCTGCCAGGTCCGATGGCCGATGCGCTCGAAAGTCTGGAGGCGACCTTGGCCGAGCCACACGGCTGCTTTGAACAGACGACGTCAATTACCGTTGCCGATGCCCTGGTCCTGCAAACGATGCGTGCGCTCAAACGAATTGCGCCGGAGAAGGACGCAGATACGCTTCGTTTGCTGCGTTTGGGCTACCAAGACATGTTGGCGTATGAACTACCCGACGGCGGATTCTCCTATTTTGGCCACGGTGAGGCCGACACCTTTCTCAACATGTACGCCGTGCTGGCCTTGAACACGCTGTCGGGCCTCATCGATGTCGATACGGCCGTCATCGCGCGCACCCAAAAGGCGGTTCTGGCGCAACAGGATGCCCAAGGCGGTTTTGGCAGCCCGGCCCAGACGGCCTTTGCCGCCTGGGTGTTGTGGGAGACCGACAAAGACTGGTCGGACAAAGAGGATCCGGGCCAACCGTGGCCAGAAGACGTCCGCGCCCGCCGCACCAGCTGCCAGCGGTTGCAGCAGCGAATGATCGACAGTTTTTCGGTGACGCAGGGCGTGGACAGCTACGCGCTGGCCCTTGCCGCCAATGCTTGGCAGGCCGCCGGTACCCTAGGGGCCGACAAGGTCCCGCCTCTCTTGGATGAATTGCAGCGCCGAGCCGTCACCGTTAGCGGCGAAGATGGGCCGCGGTCGTCCTACGGTGCCAAAGCAGCGACGCTCTCGCACGCCTATGGGCCGGCCCAGGAAGTGGAGACCACCGCCTTGGTGGCGACGGCGGCGCTTCGCAGCACCAAGCACGCCGCGCTGGCCAAGGACGCGTTGCGTGCCCTGTTGGCCCTGCGCGATGACCGCGGTGGATTCCAAAGTACCCATGGGGAGTTCCTTGCGCTGCGTGCCCTGCTCGTGGCGGCAGGGACGGGCAACGAGGGTGGTCAAGTGGCGGTGCTGGTCGACGGCCGGGAAGTGGCAACCGTCGCCCTGGATGCCGCACACCTGGGACAGCCGCAGCGCGTCGATTTGAGTGAAAAAGTCGCCAACCACGCCCTCATCAAGCTGCGCGTCAAGGGCTGGAATGCGGCCACAGGGGACTTGGGCTATCGGCTCACCACCCGCTATTGGCTGCCGTGGGCGAACAAGCAATTGCAGCCACCACTGGCGGCCAATGACACGCAACCCCGCCTTTCTATGCAGCAATGGCTCGATCGAAGCACCGTGCGCTTGGGCGAGAAGGTGCACCTCTGGCTCCATGCGGTGCGCACGGACGCTGGCTCGTCACGCGGCATGATGCTGGTCGAAGTCGGTCTGCCGCCGGGCTTCAGGCTCAGCGACGAGGCGGACCGGCGACTTCACGAGCCGCCCATCGCGCGCGTCGAGCCGGCGGCACGCGGTATGCTTCTATATTTAGAGGATTTTTCTGGGAACAGCCAACTGGACTTGGACTTGCCCCTGATTGCAGACCGGGCCGTGCGGCGAGTCAAGGTGCCACGCAGTCGCGCTTGGTATTACTACCAGCCGGAAGTGGAAGCCTTTGCAGCTCCTCTGCCAATTTTGGTCTCGCCGTAGTCCAGTGAGCGCCACGCTCCTTTTGGCCGCGAACGGACTGGATTTTCCACTAGTTTCAAATAGTTGCGGCATCCCGACCTTGGCCTTGCCGACTTGGCGCGCCCCACCCGCGCTGAGGGCAGCCTGAAGGCCTCTCCTCGCCCGGCCCGGCTTGGGCGCGTCAGACGTAGCGCCGGGCTTGGCCGATTGCTCGGCGCAGGACGGGCCAAATGGACCAGAAGTTGCTGAAAAAATGAAAGCTTGCTCCGTGGGCTATGGCGGCGTACTCTGCGCCCCCGGTGGTCAGGCGGTCCTGGTCAGTAGCGTCACAGAGGGGTTCGCAATGGCCAAGGTTCAAAGCTCTCATATCGCATGGTTACTTGCCGGAGCCGCTCTGCTGCCAGCGGTCGCGTGTACGTCAAGCCCGGCCTCAAGCACCTACGGCAGCGACGCCGCGACCGTGCAGGATGCCGCCATGACCGACACGCCCGCCGATACAGCCGGCCCAGCGACAGGC
>CAIMEY010000093.1 GCA_903840165.1 uncultured Myxococcales bacterium
CGTGAGGCAGTCAGTAAAATGCGGATGCCGCACGGCTCGTCTTTGCACTACTTAGGATTGCGCTCCATGCTTCCTTCATAGTCGGCACGCCGCGGCATTGGGAGTTGAATTGGCAGAGCGACCCGCAGCAGTCCAGCCAATCATTTGATTTTTATAGAAATTTTTTGCGTGGAGCGCCGACGTGCCGGGCATGGGGACGTGGTCAACAGCGCAAGGGGGCTAGCGAGATGCGTCGACATCTCCCAATATAGCTTTATTTTCATTCGATTATCGCGCCACCACTTTGCTCGGGCGCCGCGCCGCGACCGAGGTGGGCCGAGTCAGATGCGACCAACGGCCAAGCTTGCACACACATCTTGGCCGGCAAATCGTGATCGCCAGTCGGGGGCAGGTGTGAAAGGCCACGGCCGCATTGGTCAATCTGCTGGACCCGAACGGCTCCTGCATTGACGGCAAACGCCGCGCAGGTCAAAGATGGCTGCGTACCATGAACACAGAGCCCAACCCCAATCGGGAGTCCCTATGGTTCGCATCCAGACGTCGTCGTTCTCGACCGCCGAACAAGCGCTGACCGCGGCTCTGGCTAAACGCAGTGGCACAGCTGCCGCAATCCTTAAAGCATTCGAAGAGTTTGGGTCCGACGAGATGGGCGTTGCCCTCGCCGAACGACTGGTAGCGCCGGAGCTGACGCAGAACGAGTTGGGGCACTTGGGGCCTTGGATGTCGAGCGCGCGTTTCAGCTCGGCTTGCAAAAAGCTCCTGATTCTGCGGGTGATTACCCTGGTCGATGTCGACGATCCCATGGGCCTGCGTCTGGCGACCGACCTGATCATCGGCGGCGTGGAGGTGGGTCCGCACTTGGCCCTGGTGCTGTCCAATCCGCTGCTCAAATCTCTGAGCACGTCCTATGGGTTGCTGGCCGCCAAACTGGGCGAGGTCGATCCACAGGCGGCAGAAAACCTTGGACGCGCAAGAGAATCGTTCAGCGCCTTCGGGGCACCGGTGGATCCCCTGGAGGACCTCGTTTTGCAGTATGAGGCGGCAGGCGGGAGCACAAGACCTCGAAAATCTAAGGCTATTGCGACCAATCCGACCAAGGTTGCGGCAGGCCTAAAGCGCCACTACGAAATCGACGCCAAGCTCAAGGAGGCCAAGCCCGCGCCGTGGCGACGTTTCCTACTGAGCGCCGACGCGACGTGGGAGGATCTGCATGTGGCGATTCAGCAATGTAGCGGCTCGTGGAACCAATCGCACCTGTGGGCATTGCACGAGGGCCACAGCACCCGCGGTGAAATCCTTGCCGGTATCAGCATGGACGGCCAATTCTGCGACGAGTCGACGCCTACGCGCTTTGAGCCAACGGCCAAGCTGGCTGCCGTGATTGAAGGCGAAGGGCAGAAAAAGCTCTTGTACAACTATGACTTCGGCGACGATTGGCAGGTGACGCTGACCGTGCGCAAGGTCGTCGATGAACCGCAGCGGGTATTTCGCCGGCTGATTGCCGGGGCCCTTGCCTTTCCGCCCGAGGATTGCGGTGGCATTCCAGGCTATTGGGCGGCCGCAAAGACGGCACGAAGCGACCCAGCCGACGACGACGAAGAGGCCGCCGAGCGCCGCGCGTGGATGGGCTCAAGGTGGCACCCGGACGCCTTCGATCTGGGCGAGGCGCGCTTGGCGTTCGATTCAGTGAAACGACCAGGGCAGCGGCGCTCGTGGCGGTCGAGGGGGTGACGCGGGGGGAGGCGTGGGGCGGCGCGCACCAGGAATACCAAAGGGGTGCAACGCCTTCATGGCAGAGGTCCGGGCAGCCTTGGGTCGACATGACAAAGTTGCGAAATTATAAAAGAATCCCGGCAATTGGCGAGCACCTCGGTAGGGAAATCCTGCAGGTTCAGGGTGACGATGGTTGTCACTTTCGCCCAAATCGCCGCCGCGAGCTGGTCTCGGTCATCCGGGTCGGGCAGATGCAATCATTGCCGAAAATGTTCAAGTGCGGCAACGACCGCGTCGCTGAAGGCGTCCTTCCTCCGGGGGAACGGTTCGCTCAAGGCTGGCAGGTCGCGGCAGCCATGGGCCTAGGCCTGGTCGACGTGTTCGGGGCGTGATGGCAGTGATTTGCCGTTGGTCAGGCTGCGTAGTGCGCGGGATACGGTGGCAAATCATGTAGTTGTGGCGGACCCGTTTGGCAGCTCTTCGCTCCGCATCGCACGCTTTCGCACAAGTCATGGGGCCACGGTGGGGCCGCGAAACTTGTCCATGCCGCGGCAAATTGCTGGGCAAAACGTCGCGCGGCGGCTGGCTCAAGCGCCAGCGTCGGGACCCCGACACGTTTGACTTCTGCGCCGCACATTGCATCTGTTCTTCGGGAAGTTCCCGACGATGGAAAGCGCTGCCCGCGCCAGCCCGACCACAACTCGAACTAAATCGCATCTATCGGACAAAACAGTTTGCCCGCTGGGGCAAGAATCCCGCGCGGTTGGTACATCGCATGGTCAAGGAAGGGCAACTGCATGAACTTGCACATGGTTTATACTACGTGCCAACCAAGACGCGCTTCGGGGTCGTGCCGCCAAGTCAGGGTGAACTCCTTGGCGGGTTCCTGGAAACCGACGACTTTGTCGTGACCGGGCCGCCAGCCTGGAATGCGCTTGGTCTGGGAGCCACGGCGATGTTCGCGGTCACCTTGGTCTACAACAAGAAGCGTTCCGGTAAGTTCGCTCTGGGCAACCAGGAATTCCTGCTGCGACGCGTCGCTTTCCCAGAGCAGCCATCACCCGAGTGGTTCGCTATCGACCTGATTGAACACCAAGCTATGGCTGGCGTCACGTATAACGTTTTGCAACATCACCTGCAGGGACGATATGTTGCAGGTGTCTACGCGATGTCGCCTGATGACACCTGCGCGTTGATGGCTGCGGATTTCGACGACGCTGACTGGCAGGGCGACGTGTTGGCATTTGCAACTGCCGGTCGATGCAAGGGAATAGACCTTGCCATCGAAAGATCGCGGTCTGGCAATGGGGCTCATGCATAGATTTTCTTTGAGGAACCAGTTCCGGCATTGGCAGCTCGCATGGTCGGGGCATGGCCTTTGACCGACGCCTGCGCGAGCCGTCCAAAGCTTTCGCTCAAGTCCCATGACCGCCTGTTTCCGAGCCAAGATCTGATGCCCAAAGGTGGTTTTGGCAACCTGATTGCGCTACCGCTTCAGCACGAGCCCGTCGCGGCGGGGCTCGTGCTGACTGAACGGACGGAACATCTTACTTGGTTTGAGGAATTCTTGGCGCGGCAAGGCGTTCCGCTTCAGGCACTGCACGGAAAACTCAAGGCAAGGCCGCGAAAAGAGGCGTTCGCTGCGTGGCACGACGTGCAGGGCAGCGTTGGCCGAGTGCTGCCCGCAACTGGACGGTATGTCGGCGAGGGCTTCGACGACCCGCTGCTTGACACGCTGTTCTTGACTTCGCCGTTGTCCTGGCGCGGCACGCTCGTGCAGTATGTAGGCAGATTAACGCGACAATCGCCGGGCAAGCGCAGTCTGCTGGCCTACGATTACGTCGACGCCGAAGTGCCCGTCCTGC
>CAIMEY010000094.1 GCA_903840165.1 uncultured Myxococcales bacterium
CCGAGCATGGCCCGCCGCCGCTGCTCGACGCCGTGGTCCAGCAGCTGCGCCCGCCGGCGATTCGCGGGCACCTGTACGGGCAGTACCGCTCGATGCAAATGGGCGGCTGGCTGCGGCCGGAACGGGCTGAAGGATATCGCGCGCCACAAGCGACTAAAATACCAGTGCATTCAAGCGCTTCGCCCGGCGCCAATCCCTTTGGCCTGGACGATCCTCGGCACAACTTGGTACTATTGGCCAAGGAATTGCTTTTGCTGGAAGGGCACTTGGGCGACGCGTCGCGGCACTGTCCGGATTGCATCACCAAGCACGCTTTGGCGGCTAGCGCCTTGGCCGATGAAGCGCGGCGGATGGGCGGCAGTGCGCAGTGGAATTCCCTGTGGCTGGGCGCGGATGCGGTGCTGCGGCAGGTACTGGCTGGGCCCAGTGAAACCCTGTCACAGGCGGTGCGGGCGTTGCGGCAGGGGGTGGTTAAGGGGGTGAGGGCAATGGGCGGGCCGCGAGCGCTTGGAAAGGGCGCGGCTTTTCAATCGCCTCAGTTGGCGCAATTGCGGAATGATTCTAGTACTTTGAGTAACCGCTTAGCTGCGGCCTCCGCCACAGACCTGGCGCTGAGCCCGGATGCGCGAAGGCTGACCGCACGGCCCCACCTGCAGCGTGGATACTGGTTTGACCAGGCGGATCCAGGTGTTCCGGTGCCGCAACCGCATGGTTATGATCCGTCGGACGTATTTTCGGGAACCACCGGCCAAGAGGAGTTGGAGGGCTGGCCTCTCGCGCTCGCGCAACTGGGTGCGTGCATGTTGCAGAATGCACTGTGGAAAGCCGAGTGCGATGCGGGCTATGTGCAGTCGTGTTCCAAGCCCGACGCGTGCGACATGTGTTTAGCTACCAAGCTGGGCCAGCAACTTGCCTGCAACAAGTTCGGTGTATTCTGCAACTTACCAGACCCGTGCAGCCCGACAGATCCCCACAACAAGTATACCGGCATAGAATGCACCGACGGCTCTCCGTGCACCAAACCGAAGATTTGCTTTGCCAACCAGTGCGTCTGTCCCAGCGGCGCTTGCGGCGATGGGTGCGGGGCGTGCGAGTCCGGCTTTGCGTGCATCGACCACGGCTGCGTGGCGATACCTGAGTGTTTGACCGCGCTTGACTGCCCAGGCGCCAAGCAGTGTTTCGCTGGGGCGTGTTCTTGCGCCCCCGGCACGTGTGGCGACGGTTGCCCGGCTCCCAAGGGCAGCTGGTGTGACCTGCCCAGTGACGGTGGTCCGTGGGTGGTCGGAACCGTGCAGGCGTGCACCGACGAGATGGAGCAGGCAAGTGGCTGCGCGGGCCCCTGTGGAATCACCTGCTGGAACGGGACGACCTGCGACTACAAGTCAGGTTTTTGCGTTGAATGTCAAGGGTGTGGGCCACCGTGCAACAAGTCCTGCGACGCAAACACGCAGTGCAATTACAAGACGGGGCATTGCGACGCGCTGCCACCGCCGCAGATTGGATGTTGCAGTGAACAATGGAGCGGTGGAGTGTGCGTGTATCCAAACGGCGAAAAGAAGAATGCTGGCTCGCTGTGCAACTGCAAGAAAGAAGGAGGGACTTACTCCGGCGGCGGATGCGGCACGAACGCCAAAGGCGGGCCATGTACTGGATGTTAACTGCAATCTGGAGGGGAACCACCCAATCTCTCGCGAAAGTAACGATTTGCGCGCAATTTTCGGTCGTTGCTGCGTGGATCAGTTTGGGGTGCAGCGCGCCAGACCGGCCATTGGCGGCCCAAGACATGATGGCCTCAACCGACATGGCCGGCGACGCATGTAATGTTCCAGCGACCGAATTGCAATGGGATGACGCGTGTCCCGGCTGGGGCCTTTGCGCTCGCGATGCTTGCGGCTACTACTTCGCGCGTCAAGATGCTGATTGCCTTGGCAGCAATGAGTGCTTGATTTGGGGTAGGTGCACAGCATCGCGAGGGTATTGCGTAGTTGGAAACGAACTCGACTGCCGAAAGGGTGCCGTTTGCTGGGAAGTAGACGGAACGTGTACGTTCGATGCCAGCAGCACGCCAGCAGGCGATGGCAGTTGCGTCGCCACCAGCGATGCCGACTGTCGCGCCGTGGGTCTTGTCCTCGCTCCCTCGGGGTCTGGCTGTGTTCAGCAAGGCCATACTGAGGCTGACTGCGCGGCGTATCACGGCTGCAAGAGCTACGGCACCTGCCATTTGGTGAACGGCATTTGCCTGCCCCTGACGGATCAGGACTGCACACAGTCCTATGAGTGCATAAATAAAGGGAAATGTCACTACTCAGAGGAACGAATGGCCTGTGTTGCAATCGACGATGCGGGTTGCGCCGCCTCCCTCGAGTGCAAGCTATTCAACCGGTGCACGGCATACCACAGCCAGTGCTGGCAAACCGCCGCAGACTGCAAAGGCGACTGCGGCGGTCGGCCCTGTTCCTTCCACTACGGATTTTGTCAATAATTCTGGAGTTCTAACCGCTCATGCGCCAACTCGACGCCCGCATCCAAGTTCCGATTCAGACGCTACCCGGCGCGCGCGTTGAGCAATTGCGTCCACCGCGTTCCGGCGTTCGCCGCGGCCGGCCGACGCCGCCGTCCCGTGAGCATGCCTGCCAAAAAGGCGGCGCATGCCAGTGCAATGGCGCTTGTCAGAAGGGCAATTCAGCCGCGGTTGCGCTTCTCTATGACGGTCCGCTGGAG
>CAIMEY010000095.1 GCA_903840165.1 uncultured Myxococcales bacterium
CAGCGCCTCGGCGGGCAATCGGGTTGGCTGGCGAGCCCGAGAGGGCGACTCGCTGCCAAGAGCCGCTTAACCCATGAAATTATGCCGGTTCAGCAGGTCCGAAGTCTGACGCTGTGCTAACGGCCACTGGCTCAGTCGCAGCTCAAGGAAGCCGTGCACTTGCCGCCGATGCACACCAAGCCATCGTCGCAGGGCGTGGCGGAAAGATCGCTGGCGCAGGTCGCACCGCTGGCCAAAAGCGCAACACAAACAGCGGGCTTGGTCAAATCGCTCGTATCGCAATTGAGGCGCTTGTCGCATTGGTAGTTGGGGCACGGCTGGCCCTTGGCCGGCAAGGACGCGCACTTGCCGCTGACGCAAGTCTGGTCGGCGTAGGCGCATTGGCCAGCGACGGTGCAGGCCTCGCCGGTCTTGGCGGGTGTCAAACACGTGGCCTTTTGCGTAGTTGGATCCGCGACGCACACCAGGCCCGTTGCGCAATCACCGCTGCTGACACACGCCTCCGTCTTCTGCGATTTGGCAACGCAGTTGTCCTGTGGGCCGCAAGTTGACGTGTCATCACAGAGGGTTGAGCCATCACATGCCTCGCCCAGCTTGGCCAGTGCCGCGCAAGTCGGCGTTGGTTGCGTCGTCGGACAGTACAAGCCGGCCGCGCAATTCAGACTGAAAGAGCAAGGTTGACCCGCCGTGGGTGGCGTTGCAACCACGCATTTGCCCCCTGCGCAATACGCCGAGCAACTGCAGGCTTCGTCGCTGGTGCACGCTTCGCCTAAGTCTGCCAATTTCATGCACTTGCCGCAACCCGTTGCCGTGCCACTGCACACGCCACTGACGCAGGCTCGGTTGTCGCTGCAACTGGCACCGTCCGCGATGGTTCCGGTAAAAACAGCTTTACATTCAGGCGGCTCCTTGGTATCAATTGAGCAGGCCGCCTTCATCGCAGCCATGCACGCCGCGACCTTTGTGCCGTCGTAGAGGACCTTCTTGGCGTTGAGCGACATGGTCAGCTGGTCAAACGCTGCGTAAAGATTGCCTAAGGCGTCGTAGGTGCACCCATCGCCGAACAGCCCCATGTGTTCACCCAGTGCGGTAAATACTAGCGGGCTTGCGCTGTTCGGTGCACGCCACACGCTGCCCAGCTGGTCCGCCATCGCCGCGCCGCCCAGGCCACAGGTCAGCAGCACGTTTTCCGTCGTCACGGCGACGTCTTTGCCATCGGGAGAGAGCGCAATGCCATTGGGCCCGCCTTGGCTCTTCAAGTCAAAAGTCGGCAAAACTTCGGTGGTTTTCGCTGTCGGATCGTAGCGCATCAGTTGGCCCGTGCAGGGATCGGTAAACCAGATGCGGCCGTCCGGTGCCACCGACAAATCATTAGGCGCAATCAGCGCTTGCTTGCCATCGGTCGCAGTCGCCGTGTGAATCGTCTTGTCCGGCGCCATGTTGCGCAGCGCACTGCCTTTGCGGCCACAGAACCACAGCGTGCCATCCGGTGCATACGCCATACCCAGTGGATACAAGAACTTATCGCCGGTCGAGGCGATCTCGGTCACCTCCCCCGCCGCATCGACTTGCAGCAAATGCCCAGGCACGCCCATCACCGCCGTTTTGCCGTCCAGCCCAATCGCGAAGTCTTCGGTCGAACCGTCCAGCTGGTGAGCCGCCATGTACGCGGCACCTTTGCCAAAAGTCACAGGTTCCGCCGGCGCCGGTAGTTTCACTTGGCCACTGAGCGTGAGATCCGCCACGCCTTCGCTGTGCCAGCGCAGCCCTTGGCCAATCGGCATCGGCCATGTTTGCCACGTCACTTCGATATTGCTTTTACTATCGGTCACTTTGCTGGTTGCGTCGATCCAACCGCTGGCTGGCAAGGTCGCCATCTGGATGGTTTTGCCGACGGCCGGGTGCTTGGCCGAATCCTGTAACTGGACGCTGATTTGGACCGATATGCCGGCAACCAGTTGATCTGGCAGGGCATTTCCTGTCGCCCAAGCGAGTTTAGCCGTCCCAGAAGCGTCGCTGGTCGTCGGTGGCGTCGACTGGCAAGCGGCCAGCAAAATAGGCGGCGACAACAGCGCAAAGCGGTCAAGAATACGCAGCCATATGCGAGATTACCTGTCGAACGCCCCATCGATTGCAGCCCCACCGTCCACCTCCGCTCCAACCACTGCTACGGTGTCGCGCTCGCCCAAGCCAGCGCGCTGCGTCGCGAAGTTTGGCGCACTTTCACAGCAAAATCAAACCGTTATCTCTTGTGACTGCGGTCTTGACCGGCACCAAGTGCAGGACCGAGACGCGTTCGGCCAAGGCCATGTGAGTCCGCGGCCTTGACATCGACTCACGGTTACCTATCTTGGCCATATGGCGGTTCGGCCGGCGTTGCTGCTAGAACTGCCTTTTCCCACAAGGAATCCTTTGCCTCACGCGCCCGACCGTGCGCGAACAATTACGCCGGTTGCACAGATTGATTCTCAAGTGGTCGCTCCATGCCTTGCGGTGTGGTGCGCGCCACAGAGCCTGCCGACAGTTCATGTTTTATGACGTGCGGGTAAACACCTGATACGCCGGCCAATTTTGGCCTACACCTTGCGCAGGCATCACCTTGCCGCGTAGGTTTGCTAATTTGCCGTGGAGTTTACCGATGTTTCAAGCAAAAAAAACCCGAAATCATAAGACATTGCGCCTGGTTTCCTGGCTTTCGTTGGCACTGGTAGCGTTGAGCGGTTGTGCGACCGAAGCCACCAATACCACAACGAGTGTTGCCGGTAAGGCCGCACTATTTGACCATGTTTCCAGCGCCTTGACGACCGCCAGTGTCATGGCCATCAAGGGCACCTATGGCGCGGGTTGTACTTCGCGCACCGGCAACTGGGCAATTGCATTGAACGGTTACGCCTTTGTTGCCGGTGAAACGCAACTCACCGTCGTCACAGCCGATGTCGGCTGCACACTGTCGGTCACTGAGGTCAAGGCAGGCGCAGTGCTAACGCCCGTCGTTTATAGGCCGGCGACACCCATGCTATTGACGGCAAGTTACGCGACCAATGGCGTCGCATTCATGGTCAACGGACTTGGCGCAACCGAATTCTACGCCAACTTTCAAATCCAACCAGACCTCGCCTTTAATAGTGATTTTATTGTACAAATGGTCTATTCCGACAATATTTCCGAAACAGACCTCGCCCTGGGCTCTAGCTTCGTCGTCACGATGGCGACGGCTACAGCTGGCGTAGTTCCGGCGCCCAACGCGACCCTGTCGCTGGCCGGCTTCACAGTCAGCGTCGATGCCAACCGCATTTTGAAGTCCACCTCCGGTAGCATCGTCTTGACTCAAGGTAGTGTGGTTGCAGAGTTTTACTCGGTCGATTTCGACACCATGGGCCCAACGCCGTCCTATGCCGTGGTCGACGCCGCTTACAATACGCCGGCCAAGTCGCGCGATCCGCTCTCAGGCGCGTCGCAAACAATTGAGACGGCGGATTTTAATCTGATTGGTCTGAATCTAACCACGCCCAAAAAGCGGATTCTCATCGTGGCCAACATCGTCAATGGTGTGAATTCGTACCAGTTGTTTCAGATTACCATCAGCAAGCCAACCAACTAACCACGCGCCAGCGGGCTCCTTTGCCCGGCCATTGGCTGAAAACGCAGCGGAAGCCTGAGCCTTCCCTGCGTTTTCAGCGGGCCGGTCAGGTCGAAGTTCATCGGACAACGTCGGGCGATCCTCTGTCCAATAGGCCTTATCTTCTCGCTGCTTGTCGGGCAGGCTGCTCAAGTCAAACGACTGCCGGCGACGGTAATCCGCCCTTAGTTGCACGGCGCGTAGGACATACAAACGCCATCGGCTGTCCATCTGCCACCCAATGCCCCGCCAATCCGTGCCATGTTCCGTCCAAACCCGCCGCCGACCGTCGGCTGCAAGACCGTGCTACGCCCGGCTCAAGCCCGAGTCAAGCGAGATCTGGCCCGTGTAGGCTACGCACGATAAACCCCTACCCTGCAAGGAGAATTCGTCCCCCTCCGAGCCCGCCTGACACCGCTAACCTGTTGCTAATCGTCCACGTCGGCCTGGGCTGAACCGCTATCGTCCCAGTCAGGCTCCGACTCGAAGGCGACGTCGACAAACTCCATCATTTCAGGTAGTCCTGCAATAGTCACGACTTCGCCAGGATCC
>CAIMEY010000096.1 GCA_903840165.1 uncultured Myxococcales bacterium
GCACGCTCTTTGTCAGCACGCTCTTTGTCAGCACGCTCTTGTTCGATGCGTTGCGCCTCTGCACGCTCTTTGTCAGCACGCTCCTGTTCGATGCGTTGCGCCTCTGCACGCTCTTTGTCGGCCAATTCCTTGGCCGCACGCTCTTTGTCAGCACGCAGCTTATCGGCGCGTTCCTTTTCCATACGCTCGGTTTCAGCCCGTTCCTCGTCGGCCTGGGCCTTGTCTTGCTGCTCGCGCGCGATTCGATCGGCGTCAAGCTTGGCCTTGTTCGGCGGCGGCGGCGGCATACCTGCTTCATCGCCGCTAAATGCACCCGGCGCCTGGGGAATCACAGGCGCGTGACCCGGCGGAGGCGGAGGCGGCACGGCCGAGACAGGCGGCGGCGGCGGCAGGGGAACCGGTGGCGGCGGCGGTACGACGGCCGAAGGAGGAGGAGGCGGCGGCGGAACTGCGCTCGGCGGAAGTGGAATTGCAGCTGGCGGTGGCGGCGGCGGGATAGCTCCGGGTGGCGGCGGCGGAATTGCTCCTGGGGGCGGCGGCGGTATGGCACCGGGCGGAGGGGGCATCGGCGGTGGCGGCGGCGGAATCGATGCCGGGTCCACTGCCCAGCCTGCACTATCGAAGTCCGTGTCTTCAAAGTCTAAACGCATTTCGAAGGTGCCGCAACGAAACAGGGCACCATCGTCGAGTTGCCAGATCTCGCCTGCAGGCAAGCGTTCGGCTCCGAACCACACGCCGTTAGATGAACCCATATCTTCAATCAGATAGGCACCTTGGGACCAGTAGACCCGCGCGTGCTGGCGGGAAACGCTCTGGCTCGAGGTCTGGATTTGGCACGAACTGTGTCGCCCAATCACCACTTCCGGGTTGAGGGGACTGATCTCTACATCCCGGAATTCATTATCATCGCCTTGATAAAGGATGCGTGCCACGGGCATCTCCAGTGCTCCGGCCTGCCGCCGGTCGTTGGGCGCACTGTAGCCTGCAACCCGGGGATTGGACAAGCGCACCGGTCTGCTGCCCAAGCCCCTGGCTGAACTGAGTCAGTGCGCACCCAATAACTCAATGATAAATCAGGTATTTTTCGCGCTTTCGCCCAAACTCCTCGAGGTCCTTTTGCCAACTCGCTTCGATCTGCTGCCACGTTTTGCCTTCAAGGACCTGTTGCCAGACGGCGTCATTGCCCCAAACCCGGGCAAACCGTGCCGTATCTGTGACTTTGAAGGCATCGGCGTGGGTATGCCGCAGGGAGGTGAGCAAGATGAGCGCTGTGCGCAGCGGGCGATAAAGCCGCAGATCTTGCAGGAAGATCTGCACACCGTGGACCACTTTCTTGGCAAACTGGCCGCGGTGGGGCCGAAAGGTCATGGCGCGAAACAGCACGCCCGGCACTTGGGCCGCCTTGAGGGCTTCAAACAGCTTGTTGGGCTCAATGAACGGCGCGCCAATCAGCTCAAAAGGCATGGAATTACCGCCACCTTCATTGACATTGGCACCACTGCCTCCAACCATACCCGTCGCCACGTACAGGTGCGCGTTGAGCGGATGAGGAATCCCCGGTGAGGTCGGAACCCACTGTAATCCCGTGTCTTCCCACTGCATGTCGCGGCGCCAGCCTTTCATTTCTACCACGGTCAAATCGCAGCCTAAGTGCAGTTCAGCATTATAGAAACGAGCCAATTCGCCAAAAGTCATTCCGTGGGTCACGGGTAGGGGCCCCCAGCCGATCAGGCTCTTGTGCGCCGGCTCGCGGATCGGCCCTTCATACAGTAGGCCGCCCAAGGGGTTAGGTCGGTCCAGGACGATCACAGGCTTATGCAGGTGCCCAGCCCGCTGCATCAGTTGGCCCAGCGTGGTCGCATAGGTGTAGGTGCGCGAGCCAATGTCCTGAATATCAAAGAGTAAGACATCCACATGCGCCAGCGATTCTTCGCTCGGTCTTTCCTTCTTGCCCCACATCGCCTCCACGGGCAGGCCGCTCAGGGGATCGATGCCCGTATCGCCGCCCGCGCCGTTGGGCAACGCCCCACGCAATCCATGTTCAGGCGCGTAAAGCTGCGTCAATTTCACACGTTTGTCGGCAGCCAAGCGATCCAGGGTCGCCATCAGCTGACCATCCACGGCCGAGGCATTGGTCACTAGGCCCACGCGCTTTCCCGCAATCAGATCAATGCGATCGGCGAGCAGTACGTCAATTCCCAGTTGCACGGGCGCCGCTTGCGCCGCCAGGCTCGGAACGATCATCATCGCAATAGAAAAAACGAGAGAAATCAGGCGCATGTTCATGGGCAACTCGACCGCACGGGAGAGGCGGATCGCCGCCCACGGGTTCAGCCACGGGCGCGTGGGCACTGTGACGCAGGGTCGGGCACGGCGCAAATTCATCGGCGTCGACCCGCAGGCGCAGGCAGTTGTGCTACAATGGCCCGCCATGTGGCCGCGACTATTCATATTTCTTGCCCTATTTTGCGCACTTCCACTGCCGGCCTGGGCCCAAACGGTCCTGCCTGTGCACGTGGAAATCGACACGACCTCGGACCTCGCCAACCTGACGTGGCGGGGCCTCAACTGGGTTGACCAGCAACAAACCTTTCAATTTGACGGCAATTGTCCGGGATGCACGGCCCAGGGCCTGGCGATCACCAAGCCGCCCTATGACCGCACGCCGGCCCACTTACAGGTGGACTTGCTGGTTGCACGAGGCGACGCACCGCTACAACTGCTTGTCAAGCAAGGCGATATTGGCCAAACCCGCGTGCGCATTCGTGTCAAATCGCGGTGGATTCTCGACCAGACTGTGGTCGGCGCGGAAATGGCGCAAACACCTGCACATACAACCGGTTCGCAAAAGTCCAAGACCCTGGCCGCGCCCGTGCGGGCCCCGTGGACTTGGAACCCCGATGTCGCCACGCTGCTGAGCGGCGAGCCAGTGCCAAGGCATGAATTTGGCCGCAAAGTCATGGCTTTCTATTACGGCTGGTACGGCAATCCGCAGGACAGTCAACTACCCGGTGCGGAGCGGCAATGGCGCCACTGGGACCCGCAGCGGCCGGACCACGCTAGTACCAATACGCCGCAGCTCGGCTGGTACGACTCGACGGATCCCAATGTAATTGCACAACATATCGCCTGGGCCCAGCAAGCAGGAATTGAGGCGCTGGTCCTGTCCTGGTGGCAACGAGATGCCCATGAAATCGCAGTATTACAAGGCCTATTGAACGAGGCGGCCAAGCACCCGCCGTTTGGGGTCAGCCTGTACCTGGAAAGCGGTAATACGCCTGAGGAATTGCGTGGCCAGTTGGATCAGATTCTCCTGCGGTGGGGCACCCATCCGGCCTGGGTGCGGGTCGACGGCAAGATCGTGGTGTTTGTCTACACCCGCATCGTCCAGGCCCTGGGAAATGACGGCATGCGCAAGGCTTTTCACGACTTGCCCGTCTTTGTCATCGGCGATTTGCTGCAGCCTTCCACCCTTGAGGCGATCGGCGGCGCGCACCAATACGTCAGCGCCGATACGCCGGACCAGTACCAGCAAAACCTTTTGCAAACCAGGACGATGGCACGCCTGCGCGACAAACTTTGCGTCGCCACCGTGATGCCGGGCTTTGATGACACGCACATTCGCAGTCCAGGTGCGGTTGATCACAGGCAAAAGGGCCATTTTTATGAGGGCCAGTGGGCCATTGCCGCCCAGGCTGACTGGGTGGTGCTGACCAGCTTCAACGAGTGGCATGAAGGCAGCGAAATTGAACCATCTTTGGAGCACGGCTCTTCCTATCTGCTGGAAACCAAGAAGTGGATTGAGCGGTGGCGCCGATGACACGACCAAGGCCAAGGGCCTACGCTGCCTACGGAATTGGCGCCGTCCTTATCGCGTGCGCGTCGCCAGCCGTCGTTCGCTGTCCGACGCCAACGGCCACGGTTTTGCAACCGTCCCCGGCCGAGCGTTCAACGCGGGCCGAGGATCGCGTAGCCTCGGTCCCAGAGCCCATTGCCGCGGCCGCGCTCAAGGTGCTTGTGGCCGCCCTGACCGGGACTGTGACGGACCTGCAAACCTTGGCTGCCTGGGATGGCTGCGGCGACAAGTCATGCACACAGCTTGAGGAAGCCGCTAAATTTGCGCCACATTTGGTGGAGTTGGCCCAGGTGGCCACCGTCTGTTCGGCCGATGCACCCCTGCTGCGCGACAGCCATGAACCGGCCGCGGCCGAGGCGCAACAGGCCTGCGCTTTGGTCGTTCGCGCCCGCGATATCGTCGAACGCCAATACCTCGCGGCCGTAGCCAGCCACGCTTCCTTTCCAGAAACCATGCGTTATGCGGGGCGTCGCTACCGGGAAGAGGGGCGCATCGGCTGGCACCAAATCGACGAAATGGAGCGGATGCCCCAGGAATTAACCAGGCGCCGCGCGCTGTTGGCACCGTTGGCTCAGGCGATCGGCTTGCCAGTGATCGACGAACCATTCCGCTTTGGCTGGCGTGCGCGGAGTGACCTGTTGCGGGCCATCCAACATGGCGTAAAGACGCTAGATTTGCCGAAGTCAGCCACCGACACCCAGTTTGAACGGCAGGCCGCCCAGGTTTTGGAAGCCCAATCGCCCGTGGACGGGCCCTTGCCGGGAAGGCGTGGCGAGATCTTGGCGGTTCGCGCCTTGGACCCGGCGTGGCAACCTCTTGTATCGCATGGAAAAATGCTGAGGCGTGACCGGCGTGCGACCATCCTACTGCGCGCCAAGCAGAGCGGCCTGGTACGTTGGCCTTGTGCGGTCCTGTGGCTGCGTCTCGAACAAAAGGCTGACGGCAAAGGCGGTTGGCAAGCAGCGGTCGGCAGTCTCGACGACGACGTGCGCTTTGTCCGCTGCGAGTTACCCCTGCGCTAGCACCTCCCCCACAAACTACATGAGATGATACCGCTTTTCCTCAAAGGCGTAAGGACCCGGCGTAAGTTCCAGCACGGTGTGCAGCGGAATCTCCATGCGCACACAGGAATCTGGGTCTTTGTCCATGAAATACGCGTACAACGCCCGCAATACCGCTTGGTGGGCCACGATGAGCACCGGCTCCCTCTGCCGTTCTGCTTCAATAATGACCGGTTCCAAGCGAACAATGACGTCTTCGTAACTCTCGCCGCGGGGATACCGGTAGTGCAGCTTGTCGGTTTGCCGGGCCGAAAACTCATCGGGCATCTGGGCTTGGATCTCGTCGTACGTCATGCCGTCGCAGACGCCAGCGTCGATCTCATTGAGCGCGCTCCATTGCACAGGCGGCATCGGCAAATAACGGCAGGTCTGCAAGGTCCGTTGCAGAGTCGAACACCAGACGCGCGGCGGGCGAATCGCATGTTCCCGCATAAACTCAGAGAGTTTTTGCGCGTATTGGTCGCCCAGCGGACTAAGGCCCGCGTCGCCACCGATCCGACCCTCGGTATTGAGCTTGGATTCGCCGTGCCGCGTCAGCCAGATCGGCCGACGAACGATGTGCAGATTCATCAAGAAAAAGACAATCCGACCGGGCAGATAGCCGTCAATTAGGTGAGCGACCAGAATGCGCCCGACGTCGATCAGCTTGATGTAGCTGTACCCCTCCTCATGGATGGGCTCATAGGCGCGGGCGTAATGGTCGATTCTAGCACGGAAATCGCGAACAGCTTCGTCAGGTTCGACATTGGCATAATCGGGCGACGACAGCTTGGTCTCGCGGACATTGGCCTCGATGATGGTCGGGTCTTCGCAGATCGACTCGATGAACAAGACCTCTAGATTTCGAGCCTTACAAAACTCCAACACGTGATGCCGACGGGCGCGGGTGGTATTGGTCGCGTCGTAAATCGCCACTTCGCCGCCCGAGCGCATCCACTCGGCCAGGTCCATCAGGGCCGCCTGCGCCACTTCATTGCGGGCGCGCGCGCCTTCGGGATTGCTCGGGTCAAAGAAATCGTGGCGATGGTGGCTGCCCAGGCGCTGGCGCCGATAGTCGCCGATGTTAAAGACGCGGGTGTTATAGCCCAACCACGTCAAATAACGAGCAATTTTTCGCCCAATAAAGGTCTTGCCGCGGGCTGGAAGACCAACTAGGCACACCACAAGGCTGACTTTTTCCGGGGTGTAGTGGCCCATGACCCTCCGAGCGCGAGCGCAATGCCCAGGCTACGTTGTCGCCTGCTCCGCGCCTGCTGGCAAGGGCCTAAGCCAAAGCCTTGCGTCCGTCCCAAGTTCTCCGTAGCCTGCTGCCAGCGAGGTGACGCCATGGCTGGGAATCAACGGTTCACGCTGAAATTCATCTGGGTTTGCCTATTCTTGGCCTCCTGTGGTCAAGATCAGTTGGCCACCGGCTTGGTGGCGGCGGACAACGGCAATTACTCCGATGTTGCAGGGGAATTGGCGATAGGCGACGTCGATCAAGGCGGCGCCGACGCGTCTGCCGATGGCAGCGCCACGGCGGATGACGCGATCACGGACGTCAATGCGCCGCAAGACATTGAATCGTCAAGTGATTCAACGAATACAACGGGGGACGCGGCCGACGATTCCGTGGGCCCGGCCGATGCGGTGACGGCTGACGCCGTTGCCGATGCAGCCGACACTTCCGGCCAAGATATCAAAGAGGTCACGGATTCGATCGATGATAGCACCGCGGGCGATGCTGCCGACAGCACAGACGGCGGCGATGGCCTGGTGGGCGCACAACCCTGTGTAGTTGATAAGGATTGCCCCAGCTCTGTTGCCTACTGCCGGGGCGATACCCATAGTTGCGTGCAATGTACCCAGGACAGCCAGTGCCCCAGCAATTCCCTTTGCCAAGCCTATAGTTGCCAGGCCAAACCTGCGTGCAAGTCTGACGTGGACTGCAAAGCGACGGGCCAAGTTTGCGACAAAATCCTTGGTATTTGCGCTGATTGCATCGCCGACACCGACTGCGCCGTGGGCGAGGTCTGCAGCAACCACCTTTGCCAAGTCAACAAAGCCTGCAAATCCAGCAAGGATTGCCCGGCCGTCTGCGATCAGGTCAAGGGACTGTGCGTGCAATGCCTGACCTCGGCAGACTGCGACGCCAGCCAGTTTTGTAGCAATTCTCAGTGTGTAGCTGACGTCTGCTCGGGCAACGTGTGCGCCGGCAACGCCCTGTTCGGTTGCTCGGCCGATGGCGGGGCCTTCCTACCCGGAACCACCTGCAACGACAATAACCCATGCACATCGGACAGTTGCTCTGGTGGTGCCTGCGTCTTTGCCAACGTGCCCAGCGTCTGTGACGACGGCAGCATCTGCACGGTCGGCGACGTCTGCAAAGGCGGCAGTTGCCAGCCGGGCACAGTCAAGAACTGCGACGATAATAACCTTTGCACAACCGATAGTTGCAACGCGCTCAGCGGCTGCAAATACGGCGCCAATAGCGCCCCCTGCGATGACGGTTTGGCGTGCACCCAGCAGGACGCCTGTCAGGGAGGCATATGCACAGGCAAACCGCTAATCTGCAATGACAATAACCCGTGCACAGCCGACACGTGCGCTGCGGGCGTTTGCAGCTTTGTTGTAGGTAACCTTGCGTGTTCAGATGGCAATGTGTGCACTGTCGGCGACACGTGTTCAGGCGGGATTTGCCTAGCCGGCCCCAAGCAGACGTGCAACGATGGAAACCCTTGCACAACAGATGCTTGCGACCCATTATCGGGCTGCGTCGGCCTCCCTGTGGCGGCCACCTGCGACGACGGCAACGCGTGCACGACGTCGGACACCTGCGTGCAGGGCAAATGCCTCGGCAACAGCAGCCTCTGCAACGACAATAACCCTTGCACTACAGATAGTTGTGGGGGCGGTAACTGCGTATTCGTCGCCCAAGCCGGCCCCTGCGACGACGGCCTGGCCTGCACCGACAACGACCTGTGCACCAAAGGCAAATGCGCCGGAACCGCCAAGGTGTGCAATGACAACAACCCCTGCACGTCCGATGTATGCGTCGCCCAAGGCTGCAGTTTCTCTGCGCTTGTTGGCCAAGGATGCAGTGACGGCGATCCCTGCACCAGCGGCGATACCTGCCAAAACAATGGCATTTGCCTGGGAAAAGCGATCGTTTGCAGCGATGGCAACCTCTGCACCGACGACAGTTGCGCCGGCGGTTTCTGCGTTTTTACAAATAATACAAACAGTTGTGGTGCAGTCGGCGGATGCAATCAGTGCAGCGCAGGCTCCTGTACCGCTGGAAGTGCTGGATTTGACAAGGTGCTTTCGCTCGGCGCTGCCCTCGACAACCTCAACGGCGTGGCCGAGGACCCGAGTGGCGCAATTCTGGCAGTCGGTTACACAGCTAACAACGCCAATGGCAACGGCAATGACGCCTGGCTGACCCGCATCAATGTCGACGGCAGTGCAGCCTGGAACAAGGTCCTCGGCAGCAGTGGCGACGATCACTTTGACGATATCCTCGCGATCGGCAACGGTATTTTCGCCGTGGTCGGCGCCGCATCCACCCCGAGTAGTGGCGGCACCGATGCCTGGTTCATCACTTTCGATTCGGCTGGCAACCAGTTGGTAAGCAAGACTTTTGGCACCCTGCCCGCCGTCGACAATGCCCACTGCCTCACCGCGGTGCCCAATGGCGTTGTTACCCTCGGCAGCTCCGTTTCCGGCGCCGTGTCAAGTGGTTGGGGCGCGCGGCTGGGCAATGACGGTAGCGCCGTGTGGTCCCTGCAATACCCTCAATTCACAGCGTTTATGGGCGTTGCCGCGATGGCCGGCGGTCAAAACGTGTTGTTCAGCGCCACCACCAAGGGCGCGCAAACAGGCACCGACGTCGTTTGGGGACAAATCGGCCCAGATGGCGTTGTCAAATCAACCACTTCCCTGCTCGCCAGCAGCCAGACTGATTGGGTCGCGGGCCCTATCCTCGGCAGCGACGGGGCCTTCACCCTGGCCTACGCGGCGGGGACCAGCAACATCCTGACGGTGGCCCGCATCAACGCCCAAGGTTCGATCTTTGCCTCTGGTTCCAAGCAGTTGCCTGGCTCTTCGGGCGCCATCCCCCTCAACCTGATCGCCCAGGCCAATGGCTACACCGTGATTAGCGGCTACTCGCAGTTGAACAACGGCACCGATGACGGCTTGATCGCCCGCGTCGACGCCAGCGGCCAGTTCGCCCTGCTGACTACGATCAGCCATGCGTTGACCGACCACTTACACGGGGGCCTGGCCGACGCAGCCGGCCTACTCATCGTCGGCTACCGCGATTTGCAATACAACATGTTTAGTTACGTGGGCGACGGCTGGCTCCTACGCCTCAGTGCCAGCGGCAGCCTGAGTTGCCAATGCAGCCAAAACAGCGATTGCGACGACAAAAACGCCTGCACCCAAGACACCTGCAGCGGTGGCAGTTGCAGTCACACCAACTTGAGCCTAGGCACCGTATGCACCGGCGGAACCTGTGATGGCGCGGGGACTTGCAATCCATCGGTCTGCGGCAATGGCATCTGCGAAACCGGCGAGACGGCCAAGAACTGCCCAACCGACTGCGGCGGCGTCAAGACCAACCCCTGTAATAGTGCGGCAGCCTGCGGAGTTAACGCCGTGGGCCCCACTGGCTGCGGCTGCGACATGCTGTGCAAGCTCATGGGCACGTGCTGTCAAGCAGACGGCTCCATGGGCGCTACATGCACTGGGTCCACCTGCCAAATATGCCAATAGTTCCTTACGGTTATACAGGCATGTGCCCGGCAATTTGGGTCGCTGCGAATCGAAGTGCACCCTGTTGCGTCTAGGAGGCGCGCGGTAACCGGAATTCTGTGCGGTGGACTAGGAGCCCTAAAGGACAACCCATGAATATCAAATATGTTTCTTTCTGTAGCACTCTAGCTGCCTGGAGTGCCTTGGCGTGTCTGGGCGGCTGCGGCGACGGCGACACCAAAGCCAGTTCGAGCAAGGCCGACGCCGACGGCGGATCCTTGGACGGACAAATCACTGTAGACATTGCCGTTTTGGCTGGTATCGACGCCACCGACCAAGCCAAAACGGATCGCCTGCAAGCATGCCAAACCTATTACGCTGCCTGGTGCGAGCGGATGCGCAGTTGCGACAGCCAGCAGGACGTGGTCGCCAAGACGCAATTCGCTAATGATGCCGCCTGTGTCGCTGCCTTTACGCCCTGGTGCGCCTATCAGGATCTGCTGCCCGGCGTCACTTGGACCGCCGACGAGCGAATGGCCTGCGGTCAGGCCCTAGCCACCGCCGACTGCAAGTCATTTTCGCTTTGGGAAACAACGATTTCAGCCTGTTCCCTCCCGGCCGGAACCCGGGCCACAGGGGCAACGTGTGTCAGCGCCATGCAGTGCCAGAGCCTTGGCTGTAGCAGCAAGGGCAGTTGCTTGCCAATCACCAAGGCCGGCGAAGCGTGTGCCACAGTGAGCGGAAGCGCTGGAGAATGCGCCGGATTGCAGGTCTGCTGGAGTGGCAAATGCGTCGCGGTGGTAGGTGCCGGCCAAGCGTGCGGCGTCGGCGTCGCCACCTGCCAAAGCCCGTACCGTTGCGAGCCCTGTTCGGGCACTTGCGCCCTTGTCCCCACCACCGGGCAAGGCTGCGGCGCACCTTGGGATTGCGGGGCCTTAGACCTGTGCGACAGCGCCTCGGCGACCTGCAGCGGCGCCAAGCCGACGGGAATTTGTCAATCAGCCGGCACAGTTGTTGCAGCAGGCATCGGCCAGCCCTGCGGCGCGTTGGGCAATGGCAGCACTGGAGCATGCCAGGAAGGTTCGGCATATTGTAGCAGTGAATTAAGCTACATCGACGGCCCTTTGGCCGTGACGGGCACCTGCAACGCCCGCGGCGGTGTCGGCAGCGCCTGCACGGCTGGCTACAACACCGCGCAAGTCAAGGCTAATCCACAGATCGCGCCCGCCTACGTGACCACCTGCGGCATGGGCATGACCTGCCAAAACGGCAGTTGCGCCTGGCCGTAGGGGGCCTTTGACGCCGGGAAGCACTGCCGGTATCGTCCCAGCAGCAGGCCGCCCGGTTGCGGCCGACCAGGTGCCCCATCGAGATCGCTGCGCCCCCGCTACCACCGCCTGGCGCCTACCTTTTTGTCGACGACGAAGGGCAGGTCCTGCGTTATGTCATGCAAACCGAACGGATTCGCATCGGCCGTGAGGAGAGCAACGACATCTGGGTGGACCACCCGTCTGTGCGCGCCCATACGCTGCTGATCTACCTCAAAGAAGAGCACTATTGCATCAAAGTGTACGACGGCGCCAAGGTGCTGCTCAACGGGGTGCCGGTCACGGGCATGCACCGTCTGTACAGCGGTGACCGTTTGGGCATCGCCGACCGGGAATTCCTTTACGCACGCGATGATACGCCCGCCGAATGTGCCCTTGGCCTGACGGTGCTGGTGGACGGCGTTGTGGCCCATGCCGAAACGTTTCGCCGCACCCGCACGCGAATTGGCCGGCGCGACACGGACTTGTGCATCAATGACCCTGCGGTCGGCGATAAGCATTTGATGCTCGAGTGTTACAGCCCAGATGGCATCTATGTTCAGGACTTGGGCGTGGCCACGGGCACCCTGCTCGGCGGCAAAAAGATCATCGATCGCGTCCAGCTCCGGGATGGCGCCACCCTGCAAATCGGCAGAATCGGCTTGCGAATTCATGTATTGCCTACGGATGCCCACGGCCTGCTGTTGGCCGAAGCCCTGAGCGACCAGCCCAAAGTACCCCTGGCGGCGCCTAGTCCGATGGATCGATCGCCCGGCAAACGGCTTGACCCTTCGGCGCAGGGCCCGCGACGACGGCAGGCGGATGCACGGCCGGTTCAGGGGGGATTCATCCGCCCCTTGCACCAGCAGAATGCTGAAATTGCTGCGGTAGTCAGTGAGCCAGAGCACGATGCCCAGCAGGTGCCGCCCACCGAGATTGGCTCGTTGCAGCAGATCATGCGCCAGGCGCAGTTACAGCAACATGCTAGATTGATTGCAGAAAGGCCGCCGCTTTCCGACCCAGAGCTCAGCAGCAGGCCACCGCCGTCGATGCGGGAAATCGGGCCCAGTGCCACTCGCTCCTCGAGTCCGGGCATCACGGTCCGAACCGCCGATCAGCCACCGCCGGTGCCCACCCGCCCTCAACGGCCTGACCTCCCTAGAGAAACGCTTGCGCCACGGCCGCGACAACCGCTGAGCGATGAACCCCTCGTGCCGGTGTCTGGGCCGGCCAAGCGATCTGGGTTCTATGATGCGCGCACGGACGTCCTCGATACCGAAGCCGTCCGCAGCCGCCGCGATGATCCGGCGCAGTGGTTGCAAGAAGCGGAACAGCACTTTGGCGCGCGCAGCCAAGGAGCTCCGCTGACGATGGCGCTGGACGTGGTGAGTGGCCGAGAACTCAACGGAGAAGCGGCCTTGCGCAGCAGTCCGGAACCGGTGCGTCGCAGTAAATCCCCTGAACCTGCAACGCTGCGACCCTCTGCGGATCCCAGCCGACTGGCTCGCCCCTTAGGCGAAGCGGAACTCCGTGCCAATCCTGGCATTTTGCGAGATCGACCGGAATTGCAGGACCGTGACCTCTCGGGCCCCTTGGCCGAAAGGCAGTCCGATGGCAGTCGCCGCCCCGTGCAGGCCCGCGTCATCGATCGCAGCCGCCGCCTGGATGAAAACGACACCAAGTAGCCCCAGGAGCGCGACGATTTGCGGCCCGTGGCCACAGGAGTTTTCCAATGCAAGGTCAGTTGTTTGCCCCCGCGGCGCCCGACCTTGAGCCGCCCGGCAAACCGCCGGCGCAGTTGCTCAAGTGGATCGGCAGCAAGAGGCGGTCTGCTGCGGCAATTGTCCTGGCATTTCCCCGTCATTTCAATACGTATCACGAGCCATTTCTCGGCGGCGGTGCTGTGTTGGGCCTGCTGAAACCGAAGCGTGCGGTCGCTTCCGACCGGCTAAGGCCCCTCATCGAGATTTGGCAAACCCTTGGAAACGACCTGCCTTTACTGTGCCAATGGTATGCACAACGCTGGCAGACCCTCCAAGGGCCCGACAAGGTGGCGCAGTACCGCATTTTACGCGACCGCTACAATGTCGAGCCCAATGGCGGCGATTTGCTCATGTTGTCGCGTGCTTGCTACGGTGGCGTCATTCGCTTTACCAAGGATGGGGCGATGAACACGCCTTGTGGCCCGCACAAGCCGATCCCGCCCGAAGCCTTTGCCAAGAGAGCCGCCGATTGGCAGCAGCGGACGGCGGGAACCACCTTTATTCACGCAGACTTTGCTGAGACCCTGGACGCAGCCAAGGCCGGCGATTTGGTCTATTGCGACCCGCCCTATGCCGACAGTGAAGCGACCCTGTATGGCGCGCAAGCTTTTACTTTAGAACGACTTTTCCAGACCATCGACCGCTGCAAGGCCCGCGGCGTGTACGTCGCCCTTTCCATCGACGGCTGGAAGCGCTCGGGCAGCCACGCCTGCGCAATTCCCATGCCGGACGGGCTGTTCGAGTCCGATGCGCCGATGGTGGTCGGTCGCTCGATGTTGCGGCGTTTCCAGATGCAAGGGCAGACGCTGGAGGAAGAAGTGGTCGCCGACCGTCTGCTGCGCACCTGGAAAGACTGATGAAACGAATCGGTTGGCTAGGTCGTCTTGCACCGTGGCTGTTCGCTCTAGGCTTGGCGCAAGCGTGTGGGGATGACGCCGCGACATTGGCTGCCAACGCCCAAGCCGGCGCGGATGCCGGTGTCAAGGATGGCGACGTCAGCCAATCCCCTGATGGGGCTGCGGAAATCGCAGATATTGCTGAGCAATCTGACCCTGGAGCCGCGGGTGATGTCAGCGACCCAGGAGCCTTGGCGGCCGCCGACGAGCCTGGGGATAGCTCCGAGACGACCGCCTCTCCGCTTTGGCCGGCCTGGCTCAGTGGAACGTGGCAGGACTGCACTGGTGATTGGACGATTTCTCCTGACGGTACATGGACTTGGCTCTCGATCGATCAAGGCTGCAGTCGCCAAGGCACCGCCGTTTGGACCGGACAGCTGCTCGACTTGACAGCGACAGACGGGGCCTGCCCTGCCCCCATCTGGCTACAAAAAGGGTTAGGAATCAGTGTTCAAGGCGATATCCTGACCTTGGTTCATTCCACCTTTGTCGGCATGCGCAAATTCACCAAGGGCGGCATCGACCGGCAGCGCTGGCAAGTCACTGAACTGCAAAGCCAAACCCAAAGCAACTTGGACCTCTGCTACGACAGCAGCGGCGCCTTTTTCTCGGGCAAATTCAAGGCCTTGAACCAGTGCGTATTCCTGGCGTGCGGAGGCGTCGTCGACGACCTGCAGAAGGTCAACGGCCAGCCCCAATTGTGGACCCATTGCGTGGGGAGCTGCGGCTGCTCGGGCCTTGTCGTGGTGGAACAGCAGGCGACGGACTCCCTGAGCGGCCACTACGCAACTGCTGATTGCTACACGGGACATGGCGGCACGTTCTCAGCCATCGCGGTGCCCTTTGCCGGACCGTGAGCCAGACACGACATCTCAGGTTGAGCTAAAATCCGCAATGATCGCAAGGGCCAAGGGTCCGACATCGTCGTCGATCGCCCAGTTGAGCTAGACAAAGCAGAAATAGCATTTATTTCAGAATGTTGCAGATGCGAGTACCGCTGACAGCCCGACGCGATCGCGGTTACGACCGTGGCAAACCAGCCAAAAGCACAAACTAACTTCTTGAATTTACGTATCAGTCCCGACAAAACGGCGAGGACACCGGCACAGTTTCTGGCACCCAAGGCCGGGCACCGCTATCGTCCGGGACATGACGCTTCTGTCCGCCATTGCAACAGCGCTACTCCTGGCCTTCGGCGCTGAGGTGCAATTACCTGCAATTGCAACAGAATCCCTGGCCGCAGCTGTCTCTACACCGGCCACCGAAGGCGCCAATGGCCAAGCCGCAACGGGCGCCATGGCAACGCCGGCCGATGGGGCCACGACGGGCACGGACCTGCCACGGACGGGCTCGCCCAGCGATGTAATCATACCTGAACTGGCCTGGATGCCGGCAAATGATGTCGAGCGCGCGTGGCATGAACTGCTCAGCCGCGGTGATTTAGCCAATCAACAGTGGGCCTTACGCCACTCCACCCTGCGCCGAGCTGCCTGTCCTGACTTGGTCGATCTGCGCAGCACCGTGGCGGCGCCGCTGTTTGCCTGGCGCGACCAGTATCGCGGGCGCAGTCAGGTCCGGCCTGCACTGGCGCGGCTTTTCCTGCGTGCTGTCGGGCAGTTTCACAGCGAACACCCGGAGGCCATCGTGTCTCTGGGAGATCTGGCCCAGCCGGGATGTGGGCAAATTGCTTACGGAACGCTGGTTCGAATGGCCGTGGACTTGCCGGGGCAGCCCGGCCAGGCGAGCGCGCTCCTGACCAAGGCCCAGCCCCTGCTTGGCGCGCCGGCCGTGATCGAAAACCACATAGGCTCTGATTATCCCTTGGAAAAAGACCGATTTCACTCGGGACAGGAACACGTACGCGCAGAGCAATACTTGGTGGGCCACGGCGTCGATGCGCAAGGGGGCCAAGTCGTGCGGCTGGCCACCCGTCGCTACGAGTTGATGCCGCCGGCCAAGAAGCCCAAGGCGCAAAAGCGGGCTATGGCCCGGTTGTGGAAGGACGTGCACAAGGTGTGGGATGCTGGCCAACTGGTTCGATCTGAACGGGTTTGGACCACGCTGGACGATGGTAGTGTCGCCCAGCGATGGGTAGTGCAACGCGTCGATACGCGGCGGGGCCGGCAGATTCTTGCCGTGGCGGCCGAACGTCCCCAGGGGCTAAACCCCAATACACTTGATGAGTTGCATTACGCCCGCTGGGAAGCCCATAAGCCCGACAGTTTTCGCGGCGAACTGCGCCTTGTGGCCCACCGTCAGGAAGATGCAGTCGTTTGGCAGCGTTGGCGGATTCTGATTGAAGCTGACCACCTCTCGCACATGACCGGACGTGATGCCGATATCGCCTTTGTCATGAAAGACAATCGGAAATTGCACAAGGTGGCGCCCCGGGAACTCGATGCGCCGGCCACGTGGCGTCTGCTGGAACTGATGGCTTCGGCCGGTGATGCCCTGGGCACGCCGGTGGAGAAAATCTTGGTTGGCCCGCGGATGCGCAAGATGCTGCTACACAAACTCGGTAAAACGATTCGTGAAACGGAGTTGTGGCGCGACATCATCGTGCTGGCCAAGGGCCACGATGACCATTTCCACCTGCGCCTAAAGGAACCGCCCGCTGAAGCCGACCGCGCGGCCCTGCTCGACCTACGCGACGCCGGCCATGCGCCTCAAACTGTTGGCCTTGCGCCCCGTGCCGCGCTCTTGCAAGTGCCCGCACCGTGAGCCGACCCGCCGCTTCAGCACCCTCCCCGACCCTACCGAGCGTTCTTGCCGCCGGAGGTTCGCATCCCATGGGCTGGAAATCATTAGATGTTATCGTCTTTGCCTGCATCGCCACCGCGGCCCTGGGCGCCGGCGAAATGCTGTGGTTCCGCGCCATTGGCGTCGCTAGCCAAGATCTGCGCAGTACGTTGGCCTTGTTGGTCGTGGCGACGGGGATTGGCGTCGGCCTGGGCTGGGCAGCGGCGCCAATAGCGCGCAAGCACTTTCCGCGTATTTTCAAGAACTTACTGTTGGTCATTACCCTCGGTGTCGTGGGGCATAGCGTCGCCTGGAGCGTGCCGGTCCTGCTGGCCTGGCTCGTCGGTCGCGGGCCGCTGCTGGCTATCGCCGGGCCCATTGCCCTGACAGCCCTTCTGACCACGCTGGTGTGTGCCATTGCCCTGCCGCCGCGAGTGGTTACGGCAGCTGCCGCGGATAAAGCGTCAACACCGGTGCGCACGGTCAGAAGCGCCGAAGTCTTTATCGTCCAAGTGCTTGGCATCTTGGGTGGTTGGGGCTTGGTGCGTCACCTAGGCCTGGGCCGCGCCCCCCTGGCTTTGTTGACCACACTGGCGACCGAACTGGGGGCACTTTCGCTACTGTGGCTGCTGTGGCGGCATGGGGGCCGAGGCCCCGAGCGCCTGGTCGGCGTGGTCTTGGTGCTGGCCCTAGCCGTGGGGCCCTTGGTCTTACAAGCGGATTCTTACAACAGTTTTTGGCAGAAGCTCCTGACCCGCAACGGCAAGGCCCAGGTGCAGTTGAGCCAAGTGGTGGAGGGGGCCGTCGACGTCCTGACGGTCACCGCCCAGGGCGAATTGGCCCGCAATGGGCAACGGCAAGGCCTGTACACGGCGAGTATTGGCCCGGACCATGATAAGATGGCGCGGGCCTATGTCCTGGCCGCTGTGACGGCGCCACCAGCCAATTTCACGATGCTGGGTCTGGGCGCCGCCGGCTTCGCTCAGGTCTTGGCCAATTTCAGTACGACGCAGCAACTCACTGTAGTGGAAGGGGAACCGGCTGCCGTGCTTCTGGCGCAGCAGCAACCAACTGTGGCATCGCTGACCCAACAGACCAAGGTTCAGTGGCGTACGGCTGAGCCCTTGGCGTGGTTGCAGAACCAAGCGCCGGCATCGTTGGACGCCATTGTCGTGCCCGCGTGGCTACCGCAATTCACGGAAGCTCCCGATTTTGCTCAGATTATTGCAAAGCGACTGCGTCCCAGCGGGCTGGCCCTGGTCGTCAGTCCCAACCCGGCGCACCAGCGTTTGCTTTGCGAGCAATTCCCTGGAGGATTGCGGATTTATGATGCCATCCTCGGCAGTAATCAGCCGGTTGTCCTATCGCGCGAACAGTGGCGCCAAGCCCTATTGGCCATGACCCTGGACGGCAAACCTGTCCTGCAAGTCAGCAAGCCGGAACAGGAAAGGGACATGCTCTTGGCGCTGGCCCTGGCCAATCCAGCCTCCTACGGCGGTGCGTCAGCCGATGTCGAGCGCTGCAGCACGTTACTGGCGCGCAGCAGCAGTGCTAGAGCGGGTACGCGCTGGTTCAGCGGTGACATTTGGCGAGGAATCTATTGAATCTAGAGCGTTTCTCCCTAGCTGAATTGGTGGATTGGCTGGCCTTGCCGGCAGGACCGCGCGACCGGTTGCTGGTGCGGCGTATCGTCGCTTGGTGCCAAGATCAGGGCGGCCATTTGCGCCTCGAAGCGATGGAACTCAGCGCTTGGCAAGGGGTTGTTCTCACGTTGCGCGTCGATCAGGACGTCAGCTTGGTCGTGACCGGCAGCCGCGCCGATCAGCCCGGGCAGTGGACTTGGCAGGTGCCTTCACGCCAATTCCCTGAAGTTTGGCTGCGCGTGTGGCCTGAGGCGTTGCAGGAACCCTATTCGTTCTGCGCCCTTGACTATGCGCGGACCGGACAGGCCGTGCTGCTGCCAACGGGAGACACGGGCACGGTGGTGGTGCAAGCCATGATCGGGGGCGTCGAGGAAGTCCGCGTTCGCACAGCACAAGGCAAGATCGCCTCTTGGCCGGCCGCCGATGTCATTTGGCCCGGCGAGACCTGAGGGACGCCCAGCGCAGCAAGCCCAAACGCCTGATATAATTGCGATTACCACAACTGTTAGGCTAGGTGCGCGCCCTGCGACGCTTCTGCCACCACAGCCCGCCCAGGGCCAGCGCCCAGACAGCCCAAGGCAGTACAGTCGAACAATGCGGCGATGCGGCACAACCACTTGAATTTTTAGCAGAAGAACTGGCTGCCGGTGCAACCACGGGCGGGATACACATGCCATCGGCCGCGCAGACCAAGCCGCCGCTACAGCCACAGTCGCCGCAGCATTGGGCCGTCGCCTCGGCGCCCGTGCAGCGACCATCGCCACAGACGGCGCAGATCGCCGCTGTGTCACAATCGCTGTCATTACAATCGGTTAAGCCATCCTGATCTTCGTCTTGGTGGTTGCTGCAGGAGCCTTCGGCCGAGCATACGCACGCCACGGTCAGGTGGTAGCTGCCACTGTGCCCTTTGTCAGAATCCACAACGTATCTAAGGGTTTGGCCGGTCTGACCGTCACGCGTGAGGGTTGCCGTCTGCTTCTTGACATCGACGCTATCGGTGCACGCGCTGTCGGTGCAGGGCTGGGCGGCATCAATTGCCAGTAAGTGCAAGGGGATCGAATTGCCCGTGTGCTGCAGATTGACTTCGACCGTTCCCGGACATACGTCCAAGACATCAAAGGCGAATTCAGCCCCAACGGCGTTGACTGAACCCGTGGCGGCACAGGCCCAGGCGTCAATGCGGTCGGTGGTGACGAGGTTTGCGGCATCCCAGGTGATGTCAGAAGCACAAGTCAATGTTTTTAATGATTTACAGATAGCAGGCACGCACTGATTCTGCTCGCAGGCCTGTCCCGTTGGGCAACTGCCACAACTGCCGCCGCAGCCGTCATTACCACAAACCTTTGCAAAACAGCTAGGTATACAGACGCACGTGCCGTCTTTGCACGCCTCATTGCCGCCGCACTGCACCTCGGTGGTGACGCCGCAGCCGTGGTGGGTGACGGCGACATTGACGGCGCAAGTCCCCGTGGTCTTGCTCTTGTCAAAGGCACAAGTGCCTGGATTTCCTTGACAAGTCGTACCACCAGGGCAGGCCTGTCCATCGGCGCAGCTTGGCAGGCAGACGCCGTATTCGGCATTGGCGTCGGCCGTACCACAGTCTTGGTTGGCTGCACAGTCCAGATTTGTCTTGCAAATTGTGCACACAGAGCTGGGCGGCGCGCAGCTACCGGCGACGCAGGGGCTCCACGAGCAGGCGTTGCTGCAATCAATGGTGCCGCCGCAACCATCGGCCTGGCTGGTCGTACATTGACCCGGGAAATCGCCGACGCAAGTGCTTGCTTGACAAGGCAAATTGATCGCCGCCTTGGCATCGAGCAAACCGTAGCCAATGGTGCTGTCCGGTTTGGTCGCCAAAGACGCCGTTTGCTCAAGCCGGGCGCGCAGTTGTGCGGGCGTCAGGTTCGGATGGGCCCCGAGGACCAAGGCCGCTGCGCCCGCAGCCATCGGCGTCGCCATGCTGGTACCTTGCATCACCACGTAGTGGGCGGGCCCTGAACCGTCGAGGTTGAGTCCGTCGTCATCAATAATCGACATCACGTCCATATTTGCCGCAGAATCCCGAGTAGAGATAACAGCTTGACCGATAGCAGCCAGCTCCGGCTTCTGCCTTCCGTCAATGCGCGGTCCTAGGCTGGAGAAGCTCGCGATGGCCCCGACCTTGTCACCACCGGCGTCTGACTTTTTCCCTTGGTAATTGTACCACTTCACCCGATCGGTCCAGGCCGCCACGGCGATCGCGCTGTCCGCAATCGCAGGCGAACCAATGGTTTGGCTGGGATCGGCCTGCACGAAGTAGTTGACCCAATACTCGCCGCCAATCAAGTACAGGTGAACCCGCGTCTTGGCTGCCGCTGCAGCATTGGAAACTGTGAATTGATAGGTCTTTTTGCTTCCGGCGCCGACCGATGCGGTGAACTCGGTATCGCGAAACTCTGTGTTCCTGCTGGTGGTGAAACTATCGAATGCGTAAAAGGATTCGCCCGTGTCACTGAAATCGACGCTGCCAATGCTGATGTTGCCATCGGCCGGGACCGCATCGCGCCAGTTGGCCCGCAAAATCGTGTTCTGAACCAATGCCTTGTCGGAGTACTCCCCGCTGACCGTGACTTCAATGACGGTGCTTTCGCCGGGCCCAAGGTCCACGTAGGCGTGCCCCTTGGCATCGGCCTCATTGCCCGCCGCAATAAAGACGTTGACGCCACTTTGTACTGCCGCATCAATGGCTTGGGACATCGGATCGGACCCGTCGACATCCATGCCCATCAGGCCGTAGCTCATCGAGAAAATCTGGCAACCGACATCGACCGCCCGCTGCAGCGCCATCAACTCGCCTTGGGCAGACGATGACCCATCGACATTATTGCCAATTTTGTAGAAGTACAAGGAGGCTCCGGGCGCCATCCCTTTGTACTTGCCCGCCGACGCCGCGCCACTGCCGAGGGCCGTTCCGACCACGTGCGTGCCATGGCCGGAAACGGTGTCGACGACGTTGGTCGACCACTGGCTCAGGCTATCGCCGCTGGTAATATCATACGCTTCAACGGGTTTGGGCATGTCTGGGTGGGTGAGGTCCAAGCCACTATCGGCAATGCACACCTTGACGCCGACGCCCGTGGTGGCTGTGACGCCCTGGCCGTTGTGCACGTCATCGACATGCAAGCTAGCGCGGCCCAAGTCGTTTTTAGGTCGCAGGGGCGTCTCGAGGCTGAGGATGCGCACCACTTCGGGCCGGCGCGCCACCGCCGCCAAGACGTGGTACGGCACAATCATCTGCTGAAAACCGTAGGCATGGCCATGGCTTGGCACCGGGGGCACCCAGACGTCCGGATTGACGAAGACGCCAAGCGCCGTCCACTCCGCCACGGCCTGGGGCGATAGACGGTCCCGCACATAGACGGCGCAACTCTCAGCGGCGGGATGTCGTGGCGATAGGCCTAGTTGACTGAGGCGATGGGCCCAGGGGCTTGAGGGCGAGGGCAGCGCTTGGGCGGGCAAGGCCGTCAGGAGCCCTTGAAGGTAAGCCGTTGTTGCGACTAGATTTTCGCTCATCCACTGCGCGCGCACGTGGGCGTGGCGGGCGATGAGGGGATCGACGCGGCGCTTGAGGTCGCTGGGCAGGGTCCATGAGGCCTGGGTCTGCAAGAATACTGCCGTCTGATTAGGGGGTTTAGCCTGTGGGCTCCTTGGCTGCGAAACCGTCAGAGGGCCCGTCGCACCTTCGCTGAGCGCACCGCGAATCCCGGCCACGCCCGGCGCCGGAAGCGATGCCGGCGGCGGCGCTTGACAGCCAACCTGGGCCAACAGGCTCAGGCCCAGCGCCAACCAAGTGAACTGAGCGCCATAGTGGCTTTTACAAAGGGGATCTTCGGAAAGACGCTCGGCAACGTGCATTGGACTGGGCAACATGACGTCTCCCCGTGGCAGGTGGGGCACGATGCCCGCTTTGCCGGTCTGTGTCCAGCGAAGCCGTGGGCTGTGCGCCAGTCCACCCAAGCGAAGGTGGGGGCTGCCGAGGCCCAGCGCCTGGGGCTACCAGACCCCAGGTGCCTGCAGCGTAACGACCGAAAAGCGAATTTGCAGCGATCACTGTAGTCAAGCGGTGCAAATCCGCTACTGTGCGCTTCGGCGCCGTCCTCTTCCCCATTGCAGGAGCCAGCAATGCATATCGTTCGACCGCAGCCATCCGCCAATAACCTGTTTTCTCTGGATAATTTCAACCCGCCGCTGCCGCTACCGCGTCTTGAGGCTTCTGCGCAGGAGGCCGAGGCGGCGCAAACGACACTGCTCGACAACCTCCGTCCACACCTGCCGTTTCCTACCTTCCAGGCCCTTTTGCATTTGGGCCTCGTGCCACCGGGGCCGCGGACGTCGACGGCAGAGGTGCACGCCTTGCTGCGCGGGCATGTCCTGGCGCAACTGGTCAAGGCGCCAAGTGGTTTTATCTTAGGACTCGCGGCTTTGGCCGATCATGAACCGGTCTTGCACGCCATGACCGCGGGGACTTTGGCCCTGTGGTGGAAGGACCGCAACGGCTCGATTCGCCGACGAACCCTGCGACGTTATGAGCGAACGGCCATCCCAGTGGCGGTCGAACGCGCGTGCACGTTGCCTCGCCCCTATCGCTTATGCCAACTGTATGTTCCGTTGGATGATTTTGTCCTGCGCAATGGCAGTCGGCCGGGACGTGGGCTGCCTCTGGTCCAAGTGCGCGGCATCAGCTTGCACCCCGGCCGGGCGGGCGATGAACTGCGCCATACCGATCGCGGCGTGTTGGTCGAGTTCCCGCAGGCGACCCTGGCCAAGGGCGGGCAAGTCACCAGTGTTCAATGGCAATTCTCGGCCACGGTCGCGCGACGTGAAGGACTGCTTGACCGGAGCGACGCTTTCTAGACCCAACCGCCTAGGGCGTACCCAGTTCGGGCGGCAACGCTTGCGCTTCAACGGTATGCGCGAAAACACTGCCATCGGGCAAGGTGCCGCCGTGGGTGCGCAGGGCCCCGTACGCCCACACCGGGTCGCCGGCCTTGAAGTGATAATCGGCCGCGCCTACAAGCATTTTCCACACGCCGTACCAATCGAGGGCGTCGAGGTGCGAGGCCGGCGTCGCAGCATCCGAAAGGCCGCCGTTGAGTCCTTCGATCGCCCCGGGGAACATGTGGTCCGCCACGAGTTTGGGCGTCGTCGGCGGGTTGAGCGCATCGTCAGGCCCGCTGCCATGCAAGAGCACGAGTTGCTTACCTTTTGCCGGCGTCACATCGTACATGGCCTTGCTATCGGGCAGTTTGGGGTCATTCCAAGGCGCAATGGTGTCTTGGTTGCCCGCCAAGTAGGTCACCCAAAGCGTATCCATTGGATATTGCTTAATAAAGTTCCGTGCATCGACATAGGTTCCCATCGGCGGCGCTGAGTTGTCAGGTGCCATGGCCATCACCAACGTCGGGTCATGAAAGGCCTTTTGCGTGTCTAGCGCCGTCGCCTTGGCTGCGGCAATGAGCACGACTTTGCCGCCCATGGAATGCCCGGCGTACGCGACCCGAGTCGGATCGGCGGTCGGACTCGAGACGATGGCGGCTTCGAAGGCACCGAGGAAGTCATCGGCCATGCGCACGTGATCGGAGTCAAAAAGATCATTTTCTACGCGAACAAAGACCACAATGTAGCCCTTGCGCGCCACGTGTTCGAGCAGGGGGCGGTAGGACCGGCCCAGCTGGTTTTGGCCAATGGTTGCCGCGCCTTCGTACAGTAGCTTGCCGTGCACAAAGCCGATGACCGGAAATGGCCCGGGGCCCTTGGGCGTGTACATCAGCACGTTGCGCTTGGCCGGACCGAACACGGTCTCAACGATGTCCACCTCATACCCGTAGAAACTGCTTCCAGGTTGAGGACCTGTGGGCGCTTGGCCAATCGGGCAGACGCCGCAATCCGCCTTGGTTGGACCGAGATCCGTCTGCGTATCCAGCCCTTGCGAACCAAGGTCTGCCTGCGCATCGGCCTCGATGTCGGCAGGGGCCGTGGCATCGGAGGGGGCCGTGGCGTCGGCGGGGGCCGTGGCGTCGGAGGGGGCGGTGGCGTCGGCTGGCGCGACTTGCCCATCATTTCCAATTGTTAGGTCAGAGGGCCCCACGTCCGCCGTCGTGCCCAGATCCGCCCCGAGCACAAGATCTTGCCCCTTATCGTCGCCGAGTTCCGCAACATCAGCGGTGGACAACCCGTCGGCCCCGCTGCCGCCAACCCCGGTGGACGCTGAATTGCTGCACGAACAAGCAATAGCACCCAAAATGAAACCGATAACTGGGTTCCTTCCCACTTCTCCCCCACACGGGCGGCGGAACCATGTCGGTCTAACCGCCTATTTTGCCCAGACTTGCAGGCTGCCAACTCGCAGGCTGAACGGCACTGAGCGTTGAACGTAAGGCGCTCCGCTATGGTCGCAACGTCGGGCGGCAATGCAAGCAGTGCCGTACTGCCTTCAGGTCTTGGGCAGGTAGCTGAGGTCAATGCAGCCCAGCCAGATGTCCGAAGGGCTAAACATGCCCAGGGTCCAGACCGGATCCAGGGCCACATCGCTGGAATACCAGGAGGCCAAGAACTGCGCGCCGCCCAAGGGCAAAATGCCGACGTAGGACGTGTCGCCAGCACTCTGGAACTCGCTGAGTTCGGTCAATGCCACCGTGGCGGCTGGGTTGGTTAGATCGCCCGTAATTTCATAGAGCGCTGCGCGTTTACGCCCACCGACCAGATGCTTGCGCGCGGCGATGAACTGGCGATTATTCCACGTAAACCAGTAGGGGCCGTCCAGGCGCTTATCGAACTGACGCCCACAAGACCACGACACCCAGGGCGATTGGGCGACGCAAACCGCTGTGTGGCCTTCATCTATCAGCGTCAGGCCGTTGTCTTCGCGCACCAGGGCGACGGCGGTCTGGCCAAAGAAGCGCAGCTCAGCCTCACTGGGGACGTTCGCGCTCGAATCCATAATTAAAGCAATGCGTTTCCACTGCTTGCCATCGGCCGACTGAAACAGCCCAACTTGGGTATCGCCGTCGTTGTAGCCGGTGGCGTACCACTGGCCGTCGTGCTCGACGTAGCGCCACAAACCCCACGTCTCATCAGCGACTTGGGTCGGAGGGCTCCAATGAATTCCGTCGGCCGTTTCGCTGCGGACGGTCTGGGCAAAGCCGCCCGCGTCGCGCATATGTCCGCCTGGCACGCGAGAGATCGCCTGGATCGCTAGAACCCCATCTTGAACCATGAATTTCGGGTCGCGAATATCGCGAGAGGGCATAAAGATCTCCGCCGTCATGGTCCAGGAATCTCCCAAATCATCGGAACGAAAGACTTTTAGGCGAGCATCAGCCGAGCCAATCTGTGACGTCTCGCCGCCGCGAAAGACCAGCCAGACGGCCTTGTTCCACTGGATCAAGTCCGTGTTTTCGTTGTGTAAACCATCGGTGTAGGCTACGTGCTGGTGACTCAGCAAGGCGGTCGTCGGCTTGGGCCCCAAGGACGCGGCGACGTCAGCCCCGGATTCAACATCCTTTGTTGTCGCTGAACTGTCTAAAGCAACGGGCGCGGGCGTGGCGCATGCTGCAACAAGATAGAGCAAGAACAAGTACTTACCCCAAAGGGCTCCCAGGGCCTTTTGCCTGGAAAGTCGCGCACTGCACCCGCGGTACCCATGCCGACAAAACATGACACTCTCTGTTGACATCGGTCCTTGCCAAACAGGCCCGAGAAACGGCCCTTGCGTCACAACGTCAGGTTGATCTGGCCGGGGCGACCCGACTTCGGATCGCCCGCAAAGGCTTGCTGCAGACCGAGGCCGCCGCTGCCCGCCTGTCCCTGCCAACTGGCCGCAAAGACGCCGCCCGGATTGGTGCCGCTGCCCGTTTCGCTTTTGATGACGGTGACATCCGCAGCTGCCCACGAGGACCCGCCTCCACCGCCACCGCCTGTGTAGGTGTACATGGCCGCGCCGCTGCCGCCGCCGAACCAGCCCGCGCCACCGCCGCCGCTACCGCCGTTGCCTGGGCAGGCGCTGCCCGCTTTTTCAAAGGATGCTAAGCACTTGCCACTGGCAGGTGGGCAAAGATTGCCGCCAATGCCGGCGCCGCCTGTGTTTGCATTGCCGGCCACGCCGTCCTCGGTGCAGCCCTCGTAGGAGGAGGCGTTGGCCTGCTTGCCGCCCAAGCCACCGGCGGACTGAGTGCCGCCCAAGCCGCCGCCGCTGTTGGTGTTGACATAGTTGTTGGCCGTCCCAGCCCCGGCCGAGGCGCCAATGGCACCGCCGACGCCGCCCGCGCCTGCACCTGGCCCGCCGTTGCAGCCCGAACAGCCATCCACGCCAGCGCCGCCGCCGCCGCCAATCACGACGACGGCGTTGCCATTGCGCAACACGTAACTTGCTCCGCCGCCAGCATATTTGCTGCCGCCTTCAGCCACGCGTAGTTCAATGGCATCGCCCGCGCTGACCGGCACGCTGAGTTGCCCAAAGCCCGCACCACCGCCATTGCCCGGGTAGCCACCGCCACCGCCGCCGCCCCAAATCAAGAGCATCAGGCTCGTTTTTCCTGCAGGAACAAGGCCTTTAACCACTTGACCGCCGACGGTGTAGCTGGTTGAACCAATCGGTAACTGGTCGCCAATGCACGCCTGGGTATTGCAGACTTCGGATTTTTGCGCGTCGCCCGCACAAGGCGCGCCGCCACACGTGGCAGCAGGACTGGTGCAAGTTCTTGTAGATACAAGCGTTCCCCCACCGCACGCCGCCGAGCAACTGCCGGCGACCCAAGGTGACCAACCGCCGTCTACGGGTACGCAGTTGGCTTCGCATTTGCCGGCCACGCAGGCCTGGCCATCGCCGCAGCCCGATGCATCTTCGTCGATCAACCCATTGCAATCGTTGTCAATTCCATCACAGACTTCGGCCTTGACGGCGACCAACGTGCACGCGCCAAGACCTGTGGGTGCGCACATCCGTACGCCGGGACATTGGCCAACCACCTTGCCTGCGAGGTTCTTTTGTTCCGCGTAGCAGGGCGTCGAGAGGGCTGCGGCCTTGGCTGCTGGCGTGCAAGCACAGGTACCGATGGACTTTCCGTCACTGGTGACCCGGACGCACTGCAAGGTCTTGGGGCCTTCTGGCGATTGGCCGACCTGGCAATCGTAGCCATTTGGGCAGTCAGCGACGGTCTGGCAGGCGGCCCCACAGAATCGCCCCAAAGCCCCTTGATCCATGCACAAACTGCCACTGACGCCGGGCTCTTGGCAGTCCTTGGTTGCCGTGCATGGATAGCAGAGCTTGCCCCAAGTCTGAACGCACACTTTCGCTTCAGTTCCATTGGCTTGGCTTAGTGTGGCGCAACTTTGGCCATCGCCGCAGCCGTTGCCACAGGGCGTGGCGCAGCGCAGGCCGTCGGGCGTGTCCAAACAGAGCGAATTCTGACAATCTTTGCCGCTCGCGCAACTGCAGCCCGCAGCCCCAGGACAGGTGGTGATTACGGCGATATCGGCTTGCGCATCAGCTACATCGGCCAATTCGCTTGAGTCCGCCCCACCGGTGGTGTCGCCCACATCTCCATCTACCGCGGACGTGTCGGCTGGTCCGGCGTCGACATCAAGAGCAACAATGCTGTCTTTACTTGTAGTTGCGTCGCCGGGCGACCAATAGCTGGTGTCAGCCGCGGCTGAGCCACTGGACGGCGAGGCTTGGCCGCACGCAGCTAGCGCCAAAGCAGCCAGGGCGAACGCCAGAACTGAAGGGGCCCTCGCAGCTAAAGTCTTGCTATGATGGACTTTTTTACAACCGCCCGACGCACTTGTCTCCACCCGTACCTCCGTCTACGCCCATCAACCCAGTTGCGACGTAGAGAGCAAATGCGAAATCCACCGCCCATGTCAAGATCGACGGCGATTCTGGTTTACATTCGGGTAGTTTCAATCGGAATGCGTGTAGATTGCAGCTGTGGCGATGGCCAGGGTTCAGCGGGTCGCGGGTGCAAACAGTTCGGCAAAGAAAGCATCCATCAACGCAAATGCGCGCTTGGCCACGGCCGGATGGTATTGCGCGCGCCCTGGCATATTGGCGTCCGGGTCCGTGAAGCTGTGCACGGCGCCGCCAAAGGCGACCAACTGCCAATCGGCCTTGCCGGCACGCATTTCTGCTTGAAATGCAAGTACATCCTTCTCTGGCACCGATGGATCGTCGGCACCGTGCAGCGCCAAAATGCGCCCCTTGATCTGGGCTGCATCCTGGGGCGTCGGCGTGTCCAGACCACCATGAAACGAAACAAATCCGGCAAGTTGAGCACCGCTACGTGCCAGCTCAAGCACGGTCGTCCCGCCAAAGCAAAATCCGATGGCGCCCAGATGGTGCACATCAATAGGTGCCGATTTAGCTTGCGCCTTTAGCACTTCCACAGCCTTGGCGACACGCGCGCGCATGAGCGGACGGTCGCTCTTGACGGCCGTGGCAGCCGCGGCGGCTTGGTCGAAGTTCTTGGGGCGAACGTCTTTGCCATAGACATCGGCGACAAAGACCACGTACTTTTGCCCAGCAATTTCAGAAGCTTGCTTGACGCTAGCCTCAGTAACGCCGAGCCAGTTGGGCACCATGACCAAGCCGGGCCGAGGCGTCTTGACGGCGTCGTCATAGACGATCACACCCTCAAAGGACGTGTTGCCGACCTCGTAGGACACAGCCTTGTGCACCGGTGCAGCTGAAGCCAACGAAGTCCAAAGGGTTGAAATCACCAGGAAACCTACAAGAAGCGTTTGATTGTTCATGGGGTATTTATACCTGATCGCCGTCCACCAGCAACATAAGGCACACAACTTGCTGATTACAAACGGTATTCTTTGGCAGTCGAAGCAATTTGGATGCAGATTCAATGCCGCTGATGGAGATTTATGCACATATTCAACGTTCTAAGGCCCGGGTAAGGTGTGGAATCTGCCCGGTCTTCTGCCGATGGGCGGAGCCATGCTAGGATCGTGCGGGTGGCGACCGACTCGCGATTCGACGACCACGGATCCGTCAACTTTATCAAGGAGAATCAGCAAGATGCGTCCAGACATCGTGCTCATCACGGGGGCTACTGCCGGTATTGGCCAGGCCGTCGCCCGAACAGCGATTGCCGCAGGTTCGCGTGTTATTGCCGTGGGTAGGCGGCAGGAACGGTTGGACGCGCTGAAAGAGGAGCTCGGCGATCGGCTGTGGCCGATGACCTTGGACGTCCGCGATTTGGCGCGGATTCGGCCAGCGTTTGAAGAATTACCGTCAAAATTTCAGGCGATTGACTGCTTGGTGAACAGCGCTGGCTTGGCCCTGGGCCTGGACAAGTTCTGGCTCAGCGACGACCAGCACTGGCAGCAGATGATTGACACCAATATTACAGCTCTTTTGCACGTGACGCGGGCGGTCCTGCCGGGGATGTTGGCGCGCGGACGAGGCCACGTGCTGCAGCTCGGCTCCGTGGCCGGCACCTATCCGTACGGCGGCGGCAGCGCGTATGGCGGTTCGAAGGCTTTTGTCAGCAAATTCAGCGATCACCTACGCGTTGACCTAGGTGGAACGCCGGTCCGAGTGACCAGCATTGAACCGGGCGCCGTTGAAACGGAATTTTCCGTGGTGCGCTTTGGCGGCGACCAAGCGCGGGCGGACAAAGTCTATGAAGGCTTCCAACCGCTTACGGCCCAGAATATCGCTGACAGCATATGGTTTTGCGCCTGCCAGCCGGCCCACGTCAACATCAACCACTTGGAAATCATGCCCGTGAGCCAGACGGCGAACGGCTTCGCATTCCACCGCAAATAGTTGTTTTTGCGTATATTTGCGTATTGCCGAGTGGAAATGCCATGCTGATTGGGCAAGCGGGAGACCAGTGATGCATCGACCTTGGACAAACTGCGCGTTGGCTGTGACGAAGTGGACGGCTCTGTTGGTTGCATTTGCCTTGCAACTAGCTGGATGTATTGTCAATCCGGTACCAACGCCCGGATCATCGGCCAGTACCGCCAACCCAGCGACCGGTACGGACGCCGGTTCGACCAAGGACAACACCGGTGGAAGCGCGGGCACCGATGCGGCTGGCACGCCCGGTGGTGATGGCACCTCAAACGATGCTGGCGGGCTGGCCGACCTGCCAGTGCCCACCTATCCGCAAGTTTCTGTTACAGAAACGCCGATTGACCCGGCGGTTGCTGACCCACAGGCGAGCCCGCTGCAGGACAGTCATCGCGCCTACTTTAGCGCCCAGGCGCCGAGCAGCGGACGACTGGTCGTCGTGGTACCGGGGCCGGGGAAAAAATCGACCGATTACAGCGTCTTTGCCAAGAATGTCTGTCGGATGGGCCACCGCGTGCTGGTGCTGGCAGCCGGCAATCCGGACGTGGTGTCCACGTGCAAAGAGGACGGAAATTGCATGGAATTTATGAGGCAGGAACTGGTCGATGGCCAGGACCACTCGCCCAAGCTGCAGTTCAAGACCGCGGACGGCCTCGAGCAACGACTGCAGCACGCCCTGCTCTGGCTGCAGGACAACGCTACAACCCAAGGATTTGGCGGCTTTCTGAGTGGCGGCCAGCCGGACTGGGCTCAACTGGTCATCGTCGGTCATGGCGATAGCGCAGGCACGGCGATGATGGTCGGAGCCAAGCACACCGTGGCCCGGGTAGCGCTTGTCGCCGGGCCGGGAGACCATGATAGCCAGGGGGCTGCTGCTTGGCTGGCGACTCACGAGACACAAAGCGCCGATATTATTGGTTTTTCATCGACAAATGACGCGCACTGGGACTGGATTTCTCAGGCCTGGACGGCCCTTGGACTCGGGGGCAGCAAAGACCGCGTGGATGTCGATGCGGTGCCGGCCCCGTACTGGAACGCCCATCAGCTGACGGCCAAGACGATGACGGCTGCGACGGCTGAGGAGCTGATCCTAGACGGGTCGACGCCGGGCGATCCAGGCAACCCGCAGTACCTGCAGGCTTGGTGGGCGTTGGTCGGGCAGTAGGCGCTGGGGTGCTAATCCTTTCATCAGGTTAACTCTAAGGGCTCCTTACAGTTCTGACCATCGGGTACCTGCCTGCCGGCCGGGACGACCTCGTAGCCGAACGCGCTGGCGCTGACGGTTGGGGACGGCGTGGACGGGGAGGGCGGACAGTCGGCTTTGCTTGCAAAACAACGGGTTAACCTAGAGGGCTCCTAGCGAATGGCCGCCCAAAATCGGCTAATTGCGCTCAGCCCCGAGCCGATCCAGCCGCAACCGCTGCCGATCGTCGGTCAGATCCCGCTGGGTGCCCACGACCGCAAGAAAGACGGCCAGCGCCGTCGCACCCGCCACCAGCAAGATGATCATCATCTGGTACTTGATGGCCTCGTGGGGCGAAGTTCCGGTGAGAATCTGCCCAGTCATCATGCCCGGCATCATCACTAGACCCGTTGCCGCCATCAGGTTCATCGTCGGCATGAGAGCTGTCTTCATCGCGCGCTGCACCAACCGGCGCGTCGCCGCTGTGAAGGGCACACCTTGCGCCAATTGCGCTTCAATATTCAAACGTTCGCGCCAAGCATTCTGCGTCAGGGAATCGATCCCCAGAGCGACCGCATTCATGACGCTGCCTAGAATCATGCCCAAAATCGGCACGGAATAGCGCGGTGCGTACCACGGCTGCGGCGAAACCTGAGTCAGCAGCGCGTAGCCCAGCGTCGCCAAGCCCGCCGCGGCGATCGCGCCCCCGGGAACCAGAACGCCACGACGCCCCGCCAAGGGCCGACCAATGCGCCGCCATGTCTCCCAGGAGGCAAAACCAAGCATAATCAGGATAGTCAGTACCGTGGCCAACGCCGATTCGGTGGCAAAGAGCCACTGCAGCACAACGGCCAAAAGGCTCAGTTGGACGAACATGCGAACAGCCGCAATCAACAGCGGCCGCGCCAACTTCAGGCCAAACGCCGTACTCAAACCCGCGTGCACAAGCAGCAGAAGGCTTGCCAGGGCCAGGGCCCCATAGGTCACGGTTGGGTTGCTTTCGTTCACAAGGAGCCCTTCAGGATACGTTGTTGTTTGTATGAGCTATATCCGCTTCAGACCGTGCGCATCCAGCCCCCAACGGACGTCGGCCACACGCTCCGCTTGGACGGCGTCGTGCGTCACCCAAACCAGCGCGGTGCCGCGATTCTTGCAGGCTGCGAGCCAAGCTTCGATTGCCAAACCCGAATCGGCGTCTAGGTTGGCGGTCGGCTCATCCAGCAGCAAGACTTGGGGCGTCAATGTCACAGCTCGCAGCAGGGCCAAACGCTGCTTTTCACCGCTCGAAAGCCGAGTTACGGGCCAATCGCCGCAATCCAGGGGCAGGCCAAGAGCGCGCAAATCATTAATATGCTTGCCAATCTCGGCCACGTGTTCGGAAACCGTGTCTGCCCACCACCCCGCCGCAGCCGGCACGTACAGCACGCGGCGCCGCCAAAGTGCCGGTGGCGTCTGGCTTTGCCGGGCCCCCTGCAGCCAGACCTCGCCGCCGTGCGGGTCCAAGTCGGCCAGGGCCCGGAGCAGCAGCGACTTGCCCACACCTGAAGGGCCCATGATTGTCAGGCATTGACCTGCAAATACATCCAGTTCAAAGGGACCACCCACAGCGGTCGTCAGGTCACGGGTCGTCAAAAGGGGTTCGCTCATCGGCCAGTTGTGGGCGCGTCAAGGCGACCTGATGTCAGGGTGCCTGGGAATTGAACGCAAGTCCAGCTTGGCCGGGTTGGGGGCGATCTAGGAATAATGCGGGGTTAGGCGTTAGGGGCCCCAGGAGTGATCTCATTGATTTCAAACGTTTTTCACTCAATTCATCCCCCCCACGCCCCGCCGTCCTCGGCCGGACGAAGGCGCGCGCCACGTGGCCACAGATCGGACTATCGGCGCGGAAATTGGCGCACTATTTCAATGCGATCAGGAACCTGCCCTATCACCGCGTCCGCTGAGCCGCACCGCGCGCTGAACCTGTCGGAGGCGGCGTGCACTGACGGCCGCGACTGGCCATGCAGCGCAAATCCCGGTCGGAAATTGCGACCGTTTCCGCAGAAGGAGGAGTGGAGCCCTCCAAGCTAATCTCTTGTAATTTATGGATTTTTAATATCCCATTGACTGCCGGCAGCCCCTTCTCCAGCACCGCCGCAAACCGCTTGTCGACCTCCTGCAGTTCCTGGGTCAAGGCATCGACCCTCTCCACCTGGTACTGGGCCGGCCGGCCTTCCCAGCCGAGCAGAGCCCCGTAGAGGATGTCGAGCTGTTCGCGAATCCGCTCTTCGCCGGTAATTGCGCCACCTTCCTTAGTGGCCACAATTTCACGCTTAAGTTCAACCACTTGCTGAACAAAACTCGCCGCTGTCGCCCGCTCAGTGGTCGCGGTCGCCGGCAGCAGGGCGCTAGCAGCCTCCACACGCCGCGTCAGGAGGTCCATGCGGTCGACGAGGTCGCTCATCTGCCCAAACAGGCGGTGGACACGCGTTGCGGTGGCGTGTTGGGCTTGGCGCTCGGGCAGGCCAAAGGGCGCGCGCCGGTCGAGATCGATTTGCAGATTCTGTTCAAGCACTTCCATGCCCTTGGTCAGGCGCAGCCGATAGGCGCCCGGCAGAACGCGAATCCCCTGCGAAGCGCTAAACGCCACCTGCGCGGCCTTGGGCACCCGTGGGGGCCGGCCTTGCATGGTCCACGAAACACGATTGATACCGCGATGTTGCTGGGCTGGGATCGTATCGAGAACTTGGCCATCAGAATCGATCACCTCAAGCTTAAGCGGACCAAACAGGTGGCGGGCGCGCTGGTAATAGGCAAACACCGCGCCAGAAGGCGGGTTTTCGCCGGAAAAGTTGCCATCGCCCTCAGACCAGCCGCCTTGCGCGTACAGGCGCTGTTGGACCCGGCGTGAAGGTAGAAAAGCTGCTGTTTTTTCGAGGATTTCTGGCTTGAGCGCCCGCAACGGCGTCAGGTCGTCGATGATCCAAATACCTCGCCCGTGGGTCGCAATGACGAGATCGTGTTCTCGGCCATGGACTTGGATGTCACGCACCGCAACGCTGGGAAAACCATTGCCGTGAAAGGCTGCCCAATGGCCGCCGCTATCTGCCGAGATCCAAAGACCGAACTCCGTGCCAACAAAGAGGAGCGCGGGATCTTGGGTGTCTTCGACAATGCAATGCGCATAGCCCCGAACACCTTGAGACGGTGCAACAATTCGCTGCCAAGTCTGACCAAAGTCCGCCGTTCTGTACACCCAAGGCTGCATATCGCCAAAGGTGTGTCGGTCAAAGGCAGCATAGGCTGTTCCTGCCGCAAAACGACTTGCCGCCACCCAGCTAACCCATGAATTCTTTGGCAAATCTGGAATTTGCCCCACAACATTGCGCCAGTTCTTGCCGTCGTCGCGCGTGACCTGCAGGTTGCCATCGTCCGTGCCGACCCAGATCACCTTGGAATCCTTGGGCGATTCGCTGATACTGTAAATCGTCGTGTGCATTTCAGCCGAGGAGTTGTCCACCGTAATGCCGCCAGACTGCTCCTGTTTCTGCTTGCTTGGGTCATTGGTCGTTAAGTCAGGCGAAATCCGCTGCCACGAATCGCCATGGTCGGCCGAGCGAAACAGGAATTGCGCGCCAATATAAAGGGTTCCCTGATGCGTCGGGCTCAGGTGCAGGGGCGTGTTCCAGTTAAAGCGCAGCTTCTCGTGCGGGCCGGCCTTGGGCTGAATGTCGCGTGCTGCATGGGTTTTTCGGTCGATGCGCGCGACGTAACCGCCCTGCCCCTCGGCATAGACGGCATTGGCATCGGTCGGGTCAACTAGAACCCAAAAACCGTCTGAATTATATAGATTTTCCCAAGTTTGATTGGTAATCCCTCCGGGATAGGCAGAAGGGCCGGCCCAAGAACTGTTGTCCTGAAGGCCGCCGTAGATTTGGTACGGGTCGCGGTCGTCGACACTGACATGATAAAACTGCGAAATTGGCAAATTCCCGTTCTTGAGCCAGTGACTTCCGCCGTCGTGGCTAACCCACAGGCCTCCGTCGTCACCACCGATTAAGTGCTGGGTATTGCTGGGATCAATCCAGACGTCGTGCCAATCGCCATGGGCCCTGCCGCCACTGCCGGCAAAGCTCTGACCGCCGTCCTCGCTGACGATGAGGTTCATGTCTGGCTTGAATATCCGGTCGGGCTGATGCGGGTCAACTACCAGCCGCGCAAAGTAAAATGGCCGCCAGACCATGCCCATGCTGCGGTCACGGGCCTGCCAGGTTTGGCCGCCGTCCTCGGAGCGAAAGAGGCCAGATTGCGTGGATTCCACCAGCGCGTAGACGATCTTCGGGTTGGAAGGGGCGAAAGTCGCCTCGACGCGTCCCCAAGGAGCAGCAGGTAATCCCTTGTTCTTACTGACGTCTATCCAGGTGCTACCGCCGTCGCTGGAGCGAAATAGGCCACTGCTGCTCGGCGCATCGGGCCCCGCACCGCCGGAGCGAAACGTCCAACCTTGGCGGCGAAAATCCCAGAGGCCAGCCAAGATTACATCGGAATTCTGCGGATCTAGACTCAGACTGCTGCAACCGGTCGAAGCGTTAGCGCCCTTGAGCACCTGCTGCCAATGCTTTCCGCCATCTTGGGTCTTGTAGACGCCGCGCTCGCCGCTATCGCTCCACAACTTTCCGGTAACACAGGCGAATACCACGTCACTGTGCTTGGGATGAACGATGATGCGGACGATTCGCTCCGAATCCGCCAAGCCGACGTGGATCCAGTTCTTGCCGCCGTCGCTGCTCTTGTAGACGCCGTCGCCCACAGAAGCCGAGTTACGCGTCCACGCCTCGCCCGTACCGACCCAAACTACTTGCGAATTGTGCGGGTCGATGGCGATCGCGCCAATGGATTGCACGGGTTGCTTGTCAAACACCGGTGTGAAGGTCGTGCCACCGTCGGGCGATTTCCACACGCCACCGGAGGCGGCACCAACATACAGAAGAGTTTTGCCCCCTTCACTAACGGCCGCCAGGGTCGAGACCCGACCGCTCATCGCCGCCGAGCCGATGTTGCGGGCGCCAAGGCCATCCAAAATACCGGAATCTAAGGAAACAGCCGCAGTCGGCACCGCTGGCGGGGTCGTATCAAGCGGAGCCCCTGGCCCAGCGGCGGGGAGCAGTTGGCGCAACACCGGCTGCCCTGGTTGCGGGTAGGCAAAGGCGCCGTCGGGCAATTGCCCATTGATTTCAATACGCTCAGTGGTCCAGTGGTCGGTACGCGGCCCGCCCTTGAGGCCAGCATCAGCCGTCATTGGCAGCCACACACCCGATACCCGTGCGTAACCGCCCAGATCGGTTTCCGTCCAACGCTCAGTGCCGCGAATCTTGCTTTGCGTGACAACGCGGACTTCCAGAAACGTGTCAGGATCCAGGTAAACCCATTGCGTATCGCCGTCTTTGCGCTGCACCTGCAGCTTGAGCGCCGGTGTCCCGTCCAAGTCATCAAGACCTAAGTAGCTTATTTTGTGGCCTTTTTCCTGCCACCCCAAGAGGGGGCCTTCCCATTGCGCGTCGCGGGCCAAAGAGCGGCCGCCATCAGCCGACAGGCGTTGGGGATCCCGGCGCCCGCCAAAAGGCTCCACGCTCCAGCCTTGCTGACCGTCAAAAGCCTGAACGGCTGTCAGCCCTTGCAGCGTCACCTCCGTGCGAATGCGCGCTTGAGCCGATGAACCGCCGCGGTCTACCAGCGATGCGGTCACGGCGTCGACGTGGAAATCCCCATCGCCAAACTGCGCTTTGCCAAACGTGCGCAGCGTGTGAATGGCCTGCCACGCCGCAGCGCCACCGCGAGCTTGTTCATTGCGTTCAAGGACTTGCGCCGTCGTCCATTGGGCCGGCGTCTGAGTCGACTCCGCGCCGGCTGGCGCAGCTGCGAGTAGCAGGAGTGGCAGCGATAGTATCAGGCGAAATAGCAATGATTTTATTAACATAGGCTCAAGGGCTCCTCGTTGGTAAGCGTCAGTATGCCGGCCCGCCTAGCGGCTTGCAATCGCAACACTGTCGGGTAGTTAGGCATGCATCATCGGGTAGGCCACTGCACGCAGGGATGGCTACGCCGGATCGACCGCGACAATCTGCAACTCGCGGCGCTGTCCTCCAGCGAAAAACTCTACATCATCGCCCGCTTGCTTACCTAGAAGGGCCACAGCCAAGGGCGACTGCGCGCTCAGCACGTGAACGACGGCACCCGGCAATTTCAGCGTCTGCCCCACACCAACCGGAACGATAAAGACCAGTTCTGGCACACGATCGCCGCTAAGCTGAACCAAGGCTCCCGGTGCCACCGCATCGAGCAGCAGCGGCGGCTGCCAAAAATGCAGGTGCGTCAGGCAGCGGCGTACGGCCTCGGTACGCTCGGTGTGGGCGGCAGCGAGATACGACATCTCTAAAGCTCTTGTATCATATCGATTTTCCGGCCTAGCCTCATCTTCAGTCGCCGCCGTCTGCGCATGGTCAAGGGCTGCGGCCGCTTGACGTAGCTGAGTCTGCAAATCTTCGACGACAGCTCGGATTATCGCTTCTTTGCTAGGGAATTTGCTCATCACCTGGACTGTTCCTAGTGTCATCAGGGCTCGATGAAGGAGCTCGTGTCGCGGCCCCTGCGGCGACACCCATAGCCGGGTCTGGCGCGACCACTGCCCCTACCAACGCGGAGCTCTGAGCGCAAAAACAACAATGCCCGCAATACCCTAGAGTATTACGGGCAAAGTTGATGCGTTTTGGAACCGGTGCCGAGGGCTCGCAGGCCAAGCCCGCAATCGTCAGCTGCCATGCTTTTTCGGGATACGAATCGTCAAATCAGCAATTGTTTCAAGCCGCTCGCGGGGTCTTAACGACGTCCGCCGCCGTAGCCGCCGCCGCCGCCGCCGCCGAAGTCATCACGACCACGACCGCCGCCGCCGTAACCACCGCCGCCGCCGCCGCCGCCGCCGCCGCCGTAGCCGCCGCCGCCGCCGCCACCGCCACCGCTACGGGGCGCGCGCTCTTGCGCCTCGCTGACCTTAACTGCACGGCCGTCGACGGTCTGGCCGTCCATCTGGCTGACGGCCGCTTTGGCAGCGGCGTCATTGGCCATCGTCACGAAGCCGAAGCCACGCGAGCGACCGGTCTCACGGTCGGTAATCACCTTGGCGTCTGTGACTTCGCCGCAGGCGCTGAAGGCTGAACGCAATCCAGCGTCATTGGTGTCCCAACTCAGGCCACCGACAAAAAGCTTGTTTCCCATTGACTATACCTGTTCCCGAAGCGCCGATTTTCCGGCGCGGTTGTCACGCATCACAAATTGCTCATGAAGGCGCAGCAGCAGCGTAGCATATCTTTTTGCAACGTGTGCGATTTTTTCAAGGGCGGTCGCACAATTGTGACGATCGGCCGGCAGGCACAGTTCGGCTCGGCGTGTGACATTGATGGCGTGGGGGGCATGGGCGAAGAGGGGCTTTTGCGTATTTTCAAGGGGTTAGCGCCAGGAGCCCTATGAGTTAAACCGTTGAAACCAGAACACTAATATACATTTATAAATAAATACGATTGCTTACAGTCGACAGTGTCGCGATCGACCAGACGAATTCACTATTCCCCCTTTAGTCTCAATGAGCTAAGCCGCCGCGGCTGGACGGCCGATGCGCGGCCGCTCGGCCATGATCGCGCGCGGGTGCCGCCGATGAGCCCCGCACCGATCGCCATTGGCGCGTGCGTGGGCTAATATTCTATTCATTCAGGATAGTTATGGATGAAGCGCCGCGTTGAGACACCTAGGCCCTTGCCGAGGTGCCGGCCCCGCCTGCGCGCGCGATCGACAGCGGCAGAGCCATTGCTCGCTCGCGGGCCGTTCTGCACAATGCCGCCCGCGGGCAAGTTTGCCGCAGCAGGAGTTCGCGGTGCTGACGATCGGCGTGGCGGGTCATGTAGACCACGGGAAAACGGCGCTGGTTCGGGCCCTGACCGGGCAAGAGACCGATCGGCTTGCCGAAGAGAAGCGGCGCGGCATCAGCATCGAATTAGGCTTTGCACACATGGACTTACCGCTGATTGACGGCAGTTCGCTGCGGTTGGCTTTGGTCGACATGCCCGGTCACGAACGCTTCGTGCGGCGCATGATCGCGGGAGCCTCTGGCGTCGACGCCGTCTTGCTGGTCGTAGCCGCCGACGAAGGCGTGATGCCCCAAGGGCGCGAGCATGTTGCGATTTGCCAGTTGCTGGGTATCACGCAAGGGGCTGTGGTCTTGACCAAGACCGACCTCGTCGATGCCGACATGTTGGCGATGGCGCAGGACGACGTGCAAGCCCTTGTAAAAAATATGTTTTTGGAGACGGCGCCCTGCTGGTCGGTGTCCGTGCGGGAGCCGGATAGCGTCGCCGCGCTGCGGCAACTCTTGGCTACTTGGGCAGAGAATCTACATCAAGATCAACAGATTCGCGTGCAGACACTGAGGGCTCGCCCGGCGCGTCTGGCTGTTGATCGGCGATTCTCGTTGCCGGGACGGGGAACTGTTGCGGCGGGAACCTTGGTGACCGGGAGCTTGGCCGTTGAGGACCACGTGAGCGTGCTCCCTCAGAAAACGTCTTTTCGTATCAGAGGGTTACAGCAGCAGGGACAAGCCGTCGCAACCGCCCACGCCCCTGCGCGCGTCGCTATCAATCTGGCTGCGGCGACTCTGGAGGATTGTCCCATCGGATCAGTGATTTGTACGCCAAGCAGCTTGGACATGACGGCGCGAGTGGACGCGATCCTGCAACTGCTGCCCAAGCAAGCCTCCCTGCCACCGCGATGCCGCCTGATGCTGCACGTTGGGACCACGCAGGTCGAAGCCGTGGTCACACAACTGAGCGGAAATCAACAAGAACCAGGCACCGACGCGCTGGTTCAACTGCACCTTGATCGGCCTGTCCCGATCGCAGCTTCGGAGGGATTTGTGCTGCGTGGATCGCAGGTTGACCCGCGCTTGGGGCAGACGCTCGGCGGCGGCCGGGTGTTGCATCCGACACCGCGCCGGCACCGGATCAATAGCTTAGAATTACTGGAGTTTCTTGCCACACTAGCGCAGGGGCGGCTGGAAGATCAGATCGTTGCCGCCTGTGCGATGGCGGACGCGCGCGGCTGTACAGAACTGGAATTGCAGCGGATTCTTGCCGTCCCGCCGGACCATGTCGCCAAAGCGCTACGGCTGTTGTTGGCGAGCGGCAAGCTGCGCCGCGCCGGTCAGCCGACTCGGCACTACAGTCCCGCAGCGATGGTGCTGCTGGAGCAGCAACTGCTTGCTATTGTAGCTCAATATCACCGGACCCACCCTGCGCTGCCGGGGCTGCTGCCGCAGCAGGCCCACCGCGATTTGGGTGCGTGGCTCGACGAGACGGCTACCCAGGCCGTGCTGACTGGCCTATGTAAGCGCGGCGCGCTCGTCCAGCACGGCCTCGTCTTAGCGCTGCCGGAGCATCGGGCTGTTGTCGCCGCTGATCCAGAAGCGCTGGCGCGGCTTGAGGAAAGGCTGCTGCCCCTAGGCCTGCAAGGCTTGACGCAGGCGCAGTTGGCGGAGCACACGGGCCTGGACGCCCGCATCGCCACGCACCTGCTGCAGGCAGCCACGGCCCAAGGTGTGGCGGTGCGACTGGGTGAGGACCACTACGTCTCTGCAACTATCTTAAAGCAATCCGTTTCTCTTGTAATCGATACGTTTGGGCGCAACGATGCCTTTAGCACCAGCGAGCTCAAAGAACTGGTAGGACTGTCTCGCAAATACCTAATTCCATTCGCAGAATATCTTGACGCTGCACGCGTCACCGTGCGCGATCCGAGCGGAAACCGACGCGTTCGTGACCGCGCCAAGACGCCGGATCCGTCCGAACCTCAGGAAGCGTCGTAGTTTCAACGTATTTCTGCCGCACTGGGCGCCACCGGCGTCTCCTTGCTACCGGGCGGGATTCTGCCAAGATCGGCCTTGACACGCTGGCCTGATTCTCGCACATAGTAAGAGCCGCCAGCCCATAACCGTTGATTCTAGTAGGTTTCCCCGAATGCGTCTCTTGCAACCAACAGCCGAACCGACGTGTGCAGTGCCCTTTTCGGCTCTGGCCTCTCTGCCCGCACCCGTGCGCGCAGCGATCGAAGGCGAGGCGCTCCGCGTCAATTCGCGTTATCTTTATGAGTTTATTGAAGAATATGCATTTTGTCCCTTCGCCAAGAGCGGGCGGGAGGCTGGTCAAACGTCGCGCTATGTCTACTACGCCGACTCGACAGACTTGGCGCCCCTTCTAGCGTTGATGCAGCAAGTAGCTGATGATCCTCAGCAAGTCGTTGCCCAGGTGATTTTTCCGCTGCTTGAGGTCCAAGCCGATCGGTGGCTGCAGTTTTGCCAGGAGTTAACCGCCCTAGGCCATGCCCAACGCGGCGGTGCGCCCGTACTGGCCTTTGCCGCCCTGCACCCGCAACTGCGCTATGGTACTGAGAATCCCTTTGCAATGGTGCCGCTGTTTCGCCGCGCGCCGGACCCGACGCTGCAGTGGGCTCGCCTCGAAGGTCTGGCCCAGCTGTATGAAGGCCGCGATACGCAGACGCGGGTTGTAGATTCCGCCGAAGTCTTTGATTTTGTGCGCAATGCACCTCGGCCTCGCCCAGCCCTCTACCATCGCGTGACCGAAACGAACGCCAAGATGGCGCAAATGTTACAGATTCCGTTGATTGAAGCCCAACTTCGTGATATGACCGAGGATGCGCAACGCAGCTACGCCCGCATCCTGATGGAATTATTGCGTAGCCCATCGGACTAGCCGACGGCCCTCCAGACGCCGTCGTGAGCGGGGCATCAAGGCGAAGAAAACGCATTGAACTAAAAAGCAAATTGGACGATAGGCACTGAGTCATCGTGCGGTGAGTGGCTGTCGGCTGCCGAGGAGGAATCGTGACCACGAACGCGCGTTCCCTGTGTGAGATTGCTAAGTTGAGCGAATTGGTCGACCGGCAACCACGGGCCGGGCGGGCCGCGGGAATCGACCTAGTGATCGTCAAGAAAGACCGGGATATCTTTGTACTCTACGGTCGATGCCCGCACCGAGGCGCTGCTATGTCCTTGGGCTGTGTCGATGGCGACCGACTGCTTTGCTCAGCGCACGGCTGGGACTTTTCGCTGGATACTGGGATAAGCACCCGTATTCCGGGCGAAATGCTGCAGCGATTTGCCGCGACGGTCGACGAGCAGGCCGACGCCGTGTGTGTGGACACCGCCGAGATTCAGGCCTGGCTGGTGGATAATCCCCAAGCGTTTGGCATGGATGAGTCGCTTGGCGTTTAGCAGTGATCCGGCGTTCAGGCGGGCTATTCGGGGCAGAGCCGAGAGAGGAGCCCTTAGGGTCAAGTCGTTGATAAGATGAAGTCTTTCCGAAATCAACTTGACGACACTGACCATGCTCCGTACCGTCTTGGCACGAGTAGGCCCTTTGGCCTCGCCCGAACCCAAATTTCCACTGCAGGAGCTTGTTATGGCTAGCAATTCGAATTGGCATCCCTGGGCAGGTCGTGTGCTCACCGGCCTCCCCGCGTTGGGCATGCTGGCCAGCGCCGGTATGAAGCTCAGCCAGAAGCCTGAAATGGTTGCGAATTTTCAGAAGTTCGGCTTTGCCCCGGGGCTTCTGACGCCGATTGCGGTTGTCGAATTGCTGTGCACAATTCTGTACTTGATTCCAAGGACGGCTGCGCTCGGTGCCATCTTGCTGACCGGATATCTTGGCGGTGCGGTTGTCACGCATCTACGCGCCGGGGAACCGGTTTTTGCTCCGATCATCCTGGGCATTCTGGTCTGGGGAGGTCTGTTCGCCCGCGATAGTCGGGTGCGGGCACTGATTCCGCTTCGTGGGCCAGAAGCGTAGCGATCTACAGCCAACTCAAGATCTTAGCGAGAACCCAAGGCGGTCCCGAGCTTCACAGCTCATCGAGTTGATCCGGGTCCAGGCCGACGAGTTTCCACACCACAGCGCCGGAGAATCCTGCACGGGCTAGGGCGGCTGCGTCCTTTTGGCGCCGCTCAAGCCGTTGTTCTGGCGAGCGAAAAGGCCCAAGCCGTCGGCGCTTGGCCAGTTGCAGGGCGGCTTGCCACTCGACCTCCCGCGCGTCGCCCAGCTCAGCGATAGCGCCGCGGATATCCTCGGAAGTAATGCCTTTTTGCATGAGCCGAAACGCGGTAGCTCGGGGTGCCAAGCCGCGGTCTGTCCAGATTCGGGCGGCGTGCTGGGCATAGCGCCCATCATCCAAGGCACCGGCTTGAACAAATTCATCAATGATGCCTTGGATTTGACCCAGCCAACCGGGGACATCTTCGGCACCAAACTGCTCGGCACGCTGAGCCTTGTCCACGTGGCGGAGCAGAACGCGTCGCAAGTTGCTAGAAGGACCGCCAAATCGTCCGACATAGTCTTCCGCCAACTGCCGCAACCGCACCGAGGTCAGCGTCGGTGAAGGCCGTTTGCGCGGGCCAGCGGACGAGTCGACATCGTATTCACGGTGAAAGGACATCGGCAAACCATGTGAAATAAAAAGGAAATGCCAGAACTAGGCGGCGGAGCTCAGCATTGCTGCCGTTAGGACGGGGTCATGCTCGTAGGGACAGCGGCCCGCTAGGCAATGGCGCAGGCCTACGGACTGATACTTCACGTAACTATCGGAAAAGACTGTGACCACTACAGGATAACGGTGCTGCAGTTGTCGTGCAGCGGCAAAGTTGGCACCGGCTGAAATGCCAATACAATAGCCATATTCAGAAGCAAGGCGCTGAGCGGACGTGCGCGCCTCCTCGGTGGACACGCAAACAACCTCATCAATGAGCGGGTGCAGGCCGCCCTGCCCGTCGCCGGCCAGCGCGGGAATAAAGCCGTCGCCGATGCCGCCGATGCCGTGACTGCCTGGGGCCCTTCCACTCATCACCGCGGATTCACTGGGTTCTACCGCGGCGATGACGATGCGGGGAAACGCCGCCCGGAGCCGGCGCCCTACGCCGATCAGGGTGCCGCCGGTGCCCACGCCTGCGACGAAAGCGTCGACGTGGGTGATGCCTAAAGTACTTAGACTGGCAACGATTTCTTCACCCGTCGTCCGCTCGTGGCATTCGGCATTGAGCGGGTTGGAAAACTGATCCGGGTTGAACCAGCCGTTCTTGCGGCCCAATTCGTCGCGAATCGCCGCAGCTTCGGCAAAGCTGCCCTCGGCCGAGCACAGGACCAATTCGGCCCCAAGACTGCGAATGGCCTGCTTGCGCTCTTCCGTCATGTTTTCAGGCATGACGATGGTGATCGGGTAGCCCTTGGCGCGGGCGACCCAGGCCAAAGCGATGCCGGTATTGCCGCTGGTTGCCTCAACAATGCGTTGGCCAGGCCGCAAAAGCCCCAAGCGTTCGCTTTGTTCTAGGATGTACAGGCCAATCCGGTCCTTGATGCTGCCGCACGGGTTGGTACATTCGAGCTTGGCGTAGACGCCCTCGACATCAATGAGCGGCGTGCGACCTACCAAGCGTTCCATAGACTTGCCTCCGCATTGGTGTCTACTCGCCTGCCAGCGCTTTGTCAACGCGCCCTAGGCCACGGTCACCGTCGTCCGAGCAGCCGCATCTACTTGTTGTGATTGATGAATCGTCACCACACCGGTCGTGCTGACCGTCACCGCGTAGTGCTGAAGCTGGGAACGCGCTGGCCCGGCGGTCGGATTGCCGTTGTTGTCAAAGCTGCTGCCATGGCATTGGCAGTAGATATTCCCTGGCGCCACGCTACCTTGCGAGGTCATGTCGCATTGCGCGTGCGTGCACAGTGCGCTCATGCCATAAAGGCCTGCACTGTCGCGCCCGATGATCACAGAATCACTGCCAATTCCCCGTAGCGTGCCGACGGGAATCGCACTAACGTTGCCGCAGTTGACGTCGGCCCCGGAGTTGCCCATGCAGCCGGTCATGGCCATGGAGCTGGCAGCGCCAGAAATGCACATAATCTTTACGAATTCGCGTCGTGACGTGTGACCCATGGTCGCTCCTCAGGCAGGGACGAAGCCAAATTTGCTGGCATCGTTAGGGAATTTGTAGAGGCGGCAGGGGAAAGCTTCTGCGTCGCCCTGACTGTCGAGGGCCGCGCAAACGGGGCCTCTGAGGCCATGGACGCACAGCAGTTGGCAGCGTGGACATAGTCGCCCGGAACACGTGTCCGCAGTCCTGGCCGGGACGAGTACCTCAAACCCGAAGTTCCTTGCGGATTCGAGGTACAGTGTTTGCTTCTAGTTTCAGGGGGGCCCGCGGCTGCAAAGTCCACAACGCCGAATCCTTACCGGTAACCCGCAAAGGACTTAGGGTTACGTGTACTAGCGCACGTACCACTCGTAGCGGTAGGACACGCCTACGGTGTACTGGGAACTATTATGATTATTGCCGATGGACGCCCGTGTCGACGTGCCGTTCTGACTGCCATCAAGGTACGCCGTGCACGATCCGCAGCCACAGCTGCAGAATCGCTGAGGATCTGTGTAGGTCTCGATCTTCATGTGCGATCCGGCCTCCATGGCGTACCCGTTGCTGTCACTGTCGTCCATGTACAAGCCCAGGCCAACATTGGAGTTATTGGCCCATCGGTAATAGGACGACAGGCGAAATCCGTCCTGCGTGCTGCCGCAGTTGCCGTAGTAGGAGTTGGAGTAAACTTCAGCCGCAAAGCCGGTAAATGTGTCATAAGGTGCTGCAAGTCCAGCGCTTTTTACGCCAGCAGTCTGTTGATGCCCGGCGCCAGAAGAGCCACCGTTGCAGCCGCCCGTTGCGTTGGCCGTGCCATCGCCCATGGCTACGGTGAAGAAGCTGTTGAAATTCTTGCTACTTGCCAGATTCCAAGAACGCCAGCCGACCACCGCCGCTCCCTCGGCGTCCGTGGTATTGCGAATCACCAAGAGCAGTTGTGTCCCGGTCAGGCTCTGTGCGGCGAGGCTCTTGTAATCGGTGGCCCAACGCTGAGCGAATGCACCGAACTCCGTGCTTGCGCTCCAAATTCCGGCGTTGAGCGTCGAGATCGTCGCGTCGTCGGTGTTGAGGTTCATGACCAGCGTCCACCCGCCGCCGTCTTGGCTCATGTCGCAGTAGGCGCTAAAGGCCGCCGCGCCGCCGGGGCCGTCGGGGTCAAGCGTGTAGACGCCGCTCTTGGCTCCGGCAGTGCACGTAAGTGCCTGATTGCAACTGAGATAGCCGGCGCTTGGGTCGATGCAGACGCCGTTGACCAAGCACGATCCCGCCTTGTTGGTGTGCGTGCAGGAGTGCGTGCTCGCGCCGGTCGAGACGCAAGCGTCATCGGTGCACGACTTGCCGTCATCGCAATCCCCAGGCGCGGTGCCCGGTTTGCAGACACCACTGGCACAGGTATCGCCCAGCGTGCAGCCGTTGCCGTCATCACAGGCTGCGGTGTTGTTGGTGTGCAGGCATCCGACAATGGAATCGCATACATCGGTAGTACACGGATTACCGTCATCGCAGGAACTAGGCGCGCCCGACACGCATTTGCCGGCGCCGCACTTGTCGCCAACGGTGCAGGCGGTACCGTCGTCGCAGACCGCCGTGTTGTTGGCGTGCTGACAGCCGAGCTTGGTGCTGCAACTATCGTCCGTGCAGGGGTTTGCGTCATTGCAGTTGAGGGCACCGCCGGGCCCGCAGAATCCGGCCGTGCATTGGTCGCCCAATGTGCAGGCGTTGCCGTCGTCGCAGCCCACGGCGTTATTGGCGTGCTGGCAGCCGGTCTTGCTGTTGCAACTGTCGTCTGTGCAAGGGTTTCCGTCGTCACACGTCAGTACCATGCCGGCAAGGCAAGCGCCCTTGTCGCAGGCGTCGCCCACGGTGCAA